>CAYNLK010000022.1:0-106004 GCA_964398055.1 uncultured Caldilineaceae bacterium | reverse complement strand
AGTGGTACACTTTTCAACCGCTGAATTTGGTACACTTTTCAGCCGTTGACAACATTTGTGAATATTTAGAGGTTTTTTCTTCTGATTGGTATACAAGAAAAGGCTTTTCGTATGAACAAGAATTTGCCAGGAATTCATTGCTACCCAATGAAGATTTTGAGATTGTAATGGCCGCATTCATTACCCGACATTCCACCCTGTGTAGGGGCAGACCTTGTGTCTGCCCCATAGGGCGACCACAAGGGGTCGCCCCTACACGTGGTTTTGTCGGGTAACGATCGGTTTTTAGAAGTTCATTGCGCCGGTCAATTACCCGGCCTTGTCTCGTAAAACTTCGCCCAAAAAGGCTCGGATCGGTGGTATTACCGGGGGATGGTCGTGGAGCAGCATGGTGTAGTGGTTCACCCCGGGCAAATCCACCCGCCAGCAGTTGGCAATCCAGGCCACCACCGCGGATGCTTCCCGTTCGGTAAAAATGTGGGCCTCCTCGCCGAGCAAGCCCTGCCGGGGACGAATGAATAGCACCGGGCAGGTTAGCGCCGGAAAGTGCAGGCACATGCTGTAATAGGCCCCCGCGTTTAGCTCCGCTTCGATGGCCTGGCCGGAAGCCTTAGGCCGGACCCGGCCATCGGCCAGGGTCTCGACATCCTCGCGCAAATATCGTTCCAGGGTGGCCGACCAGGGCTGGTAAAAAGGCAGGCGACCCATCCGCTCCAGATAAGCTTCCATCGAAGGATAGACCGTGTTGAGGTGACGCACCAGCGGCCGCATAGCCTCCAAGACCTCTTGTTTTGGGTCGGCCCCGCCGTCGAGCAAGATGACGGCACGCGCCCGCTCCGGTCGAATAGAGGCCAGGTAAACGGCCACCGAGGCCCCAAAGGAATGGCCCAGGACGACGAAGGAGTCAAAGCCGCGGCCATCGGCAAATTGGAGAATATCCCCGGCATGGTAAGCGTAGCCATACCCTTGGGCCGGTTTATCGCTGTCGCCCCGGCCGCGCAGGTCTAGCGCTACCAGGTGAAAGGCTGGCGCCAGCGCCTCGGCCAGAGTGTTAAAAGCGCCCTTGTGACCGGTTAAACTGGGCAGGCAAATCACCGGTCCCTGTTGGCCCGGCCATTCGCGGTAGCTGAGGCTGATCCTATCGAGTTGAAAGGAAGAAATCTCCGGGTCGCCGATCACTTTTTTGAACTCCCATTTATGCTTACCCACCCATTATACTCGAAAGGCGGGGGCGGACAAAGGAGCAAAATTTTGGCCGCCCACTCCAAAATCCGGTATAATCACATAGGTGAATTCAAATTGAGCGGCAGGGCAGGAGTAGTGTGAAACGTAAAGCGTAAAGCGTAAAGCGTGAAATGTAGAATCTTTCGCATCACACTCCACCCTCCCCGCTCCACCCCGGAAAGGATTGTCCGATGGCCGGATGGATGATGAGAAATTGGAGATGGCTGCTGGCGGCGCTGCTGCTGGGGCTGGCGACGGCGTGCGCCCCGGCGGCGTCGCCTGGACCGGCCGCGCCAATGGCTACGGCGATTATTGCCAACGCGGCCGCAGCCACCGATGTTAGCCGGGCTGAAACGGCCCCTATCGCTACCCCGGTCGATCCTTATGCCGCGCCGCGTGAGGCGATGGTCAGACACCAGATTCAAGCCCGGGATGTGGCCGACCCGGCCGTGCTGGCAGCGATGCGGAGCGTGCCCCGCCACGAATTTGTGCCGGCTGACGTGCGGGAGATGGCCTACAATGACCACCCGCTGCCCATCGGTTACGGCCAGACCATCTCGCAACCGTACATCGTCGCTTTGATGACCGATCTGATCGACCTCCAACCGGGCGAGCGGGTGTTGGAGATCGGCACCGGTTCGGGTTACCAGGCGGCCATCCTGGCCGAGCTGACCGACCAGGTCTACACCATCGAGATCGTCCCGGAACTGGCCGAGCGTGCTCAGACAACCTTTGAGCAGTTGGGATACCATCAAATAGTGGCTAAACAGGCCGATGGTTACTGGGGGTGGGAGGAGTATGCCCCGTTCGAGGCGATTATCGTCACCGCGGCTCCCGACCACGTGCCCCAGCCACTGGTCAACCAACTGGCCGATGGCGGCAAGATGGTCATTCCAATTGGTCCGCCGGGCGGCTACCAGAGTCTGTGGGTGTTGGAGCGCCGGGGCGAGGAAATTCTCCGTTACAATTGGGGCGGTGTGCGCTTTGTGCCGCTCACCCGGAGCGAGTAGCCGGTTGCCAGCGGCGGAACTGTGGGGAAGGCGTTAGCCAGGCAACCAGCTTTAGCCTTTGAACAGGCATAAACTGAGCTACATCTAAGGTAGCGTTGATTCTTTATTTTGTAGGGGCGTTCGGCCAAACGACCTTACTCAAAATTTTTGGGGATGGTAATGTAAATATGTGGCCTCGTAACAGAGCACTCTGGATTGGTCTTGGGGTGGGTTTAGGGTTGATCGCCATCGTTGGGCTGTGGCCGGGCTGGCTCGACCGTTATTACAGCCGCTTCATCTACCCGGCCGACGCGGTTGCACCGGCGCGGGTGGCGATTGTGTTTGGGGCCAGGGTTTATCCCGATGGTCGCCTGAGCGTTATGCTGCAAGACCGGGTGGAGACGGCTGTGCAGTTGTACCGGGCCGGCAAAGTGCAAAAACTGCTCCTGAGCGGCGATAATCGTTTTGTGGATTACAATGAGCCGGGGCGGATGATGGCCTACGCCGTGAGCCGGGGCGTTCCGGCCGAAGATATTCAGTTGGATTACGCCGGCCGGCGCACGTATGACACTTGTTACCGGGCCAGGGCCATTTTTCAACTGGAGTCGGCCATTTTGGTGACCCAGGCTTTTCACCTGCCCCGGGCCTTGTTCATTTGCCGCAATCTGGGGCTGGAAGCGGTCGGGGTGAGCGCTGATCTGCAGGCGTATCATCCCCGCTCGATTGGCTGGTCAAAATTACGGGAAATTCCCGCCACTTTCATCGCCCTCCTCGATGTGCTCCGGCGGCAGCCGGCCCCGGTTATGGGTGAACCGATCACCATCTCTGAAAAATAAGTCACGGCTAAATTGCTGAGCAACGGGCCGCCCGCTGGTTGATGTTTATTAGAGTGCTTGTACTTTCAGCCATCGTGATGTAGAATTTGGTAAGAAAATTCACGTAAACGGGGTAGGTCGGTGGATCGAACACTTATCAGCCAGGCCATGGAAGATTATCTAAAAGCCATCTACAAGCTCCTTGAGTTGGGCGGCCCGGTGACCACGTCGGCCCTGGCCGAAACGATGGGGGTGGCTCCGGCTTCCGTGACCAACATGTGCAAAAAGCTGGCCGAGCTTAATTTGTTGAATTACGAGCCTTATCAAGGGGTCAAATTTACGCCAGCGGGTGAGAAACTGGCCCTGGAAGTGGTGCGTCATCATCGCCTGATCGAGCTGTACCTGGCCGAAGCCCTGGGCGTGCCCTGGGACCGCGTCCACGAGGAGGCGGAAAAGTTGGAGCACGTTATTAGCGAAGACCTGGAAGAGCGGATGGCCGCGGCTCTGGGTGATCCTGCTTTTGACCCGCATGGCGCCCCGATCCCTTCTCGCACCGGTTCGGTCCAGCAGCCCGATAGCGGCCGGCTGGTGGACATGCAGGCCGGCGATAGGCTGGTGGTGGTGGAGGTGGATGATCATGACCCTGACCTGCTGCGCTACCTGGGGGAGATGGGCATCTACCCCGGCACCGATGTCGAGTTGCTGGCTTGCGCCCCTTTTGATGGGCCGCTCATGTTGCAGATAGGCGAAAAACAGTATAACCTGGGTTACCAGGCGGCCAAGTCAGTTTTGGTAGTTCTGCAAAATTAACCATTTCCGGAGGTCTGGCTCAATGGCTGAGTTGAAGGCTATCTACCTGGTCGTGTCCGGGGCCAGTTCGGCCCGCATCGTGCCCGACTTGCTGGCGGCGCTGACCCAATTTGACTTGCCTGTGTACACTATCCTCACTAACAATGCTCCCAATGTAATTAGCCCCTACAACCTGGTTGACCAGCAGGGGCACACCCTGATCGATAGTTACTTTGATCCGGTGATGGTTAATGAACGCCAGCCCGGACTCACCCTGGTGGCGCCCGCCACCTTTAACACCCTCAATAAAATCAGCCAGGGCATTGCCGACACCCTGGCCCACTCGTTGGTCGCCGAGGCCATTGGGGCCGGTTGGCCGGTGATTGTCGCCCCGTCGATGAATCAGGCTTTGTACAACCATCCCCGGGTGGCCCAAAGTATCACCACCCTGCGCAGTTGGGATGTGACCGTGCTTGAACCACAACCGGCCGAAGGGTTGTTGGTGATGGCTTCGGTGGATGAAATTACTGCGGCTGTTCGGGCGAGGTTATTGGGCTAGGTGTTGGTTGGCTGGCTGGTTGGGTCCACCTAGCCAACTATCTATTCACCAAAATCGAGGCACTCATGAGTCATCTTCCTATCGTTCACATGACCCTTTACAAACACGGCGTTGGCTATTTTCAACGCCGTGGTTCAATTTCCGGCGAAGGGATCAAGTTAACCTTTCGCCGCGAAGAGATGGACGATCTGTTGAAAAGCTTGACTGTACTCGATCACGGCGGCGGCGCCGTGCGGGGCGTGGATTATGACACGCCCCAAACCAGGGAGGAACGGCTGGCCGGCTGCTCGATCAGCCTGAGCGACAGCCGCAGCCTGCGCGACTTGCTGCAAAGTCTGCGGGGACGCCAGGTCCAACTGCTGGTCAGCGACGGCAGCAATGTCACCGGGACGCTGCTCGGCCTGGACGAAGTCGATGAGAAACCGGTAGAGCAAGCTCTTGTTTCACTTTTGCAGTCGGCAAACCAAACGGTGGTCGTGACGCCGCTGAACCGGCTGGAAGGGATTGAATTACTCGATGAGACAGCCGCGGCCGACTTGCGTTTCTTTTTGCAGACCGAGGTAGGCCAGGAAACCCATCGCTCCATCACCATCCGCCTCAGTCCGGGCGAACACGACCTGGAGGTCAGTTACATTGCCCCGGCGCCCACCTGGCGGGTCAGCTACCGGCTGGTGGTCGACGGCTCCAGCGAGCGCGCCCTGCTGCAAGGCTGGGGTATCTTCGATAACCAGTTGGAAGAAGATCTAACCGACATTTCGCTCTCGCTCACCGCCGGGATGCCCATCTCGTTTATGTACGATCTGTATACCCCGCATACGCCCAAACGGCCGGTGGTCAAAGAGGAGGAGCGGGTGGCGGCGGCGCCAATTATGTTTGAGGCGGCGCTAGCCGAGGCCGAACCGGCCGTGTACCGGGCTATGGCTGATGTCGCCCCGGCGGCGCCCGCGCCCTTCCATGCTCGGCGGGCGACCGGCGCGGCTCTGGCCGAAGCTATGGCCGGCACCGTCCAGAGCGCCGCCACTGGCCAGGCCCTGGGCGAGTTATTCCAGTACAACGTCAGCGGGCCGGTCAGCGTGGGTCGGGGGCAGTCGGCCATGGTGCCGATTGTCAGCAGCCGCCTCAGCCCCAAAAAGGATTTGATTTATAACGGCGCTAAAATGCCAACCCATCCGGTGGCAACCATCCGCTTCAAGAACAGCACCGGTTTGACCCTGGAACGCGGCCCGGTGACGGTGCTGGAGAACGGTGAATATGTGGGGGAAGCGGTTTTGCCCTTCACCGTTGACCAGGCCGAGGCGGTGATCTCATATGCGGTTGAATTGGGGATCAAGGTGCAGGAGGAGATCAAAACGGAGAGCCAACTGCACTCCCTGCAGCTCAAAGATGGTTTTCTGCTTCAGCAGCAATATGACCTGCGCCGTATCACCTATCGACTAGACAATCGCACGGCCCAGTCCAAGACCGTCCTGCTTGAATACAACCTCAACCGGCCCTACACCATCTTTGACACCCCGGAGCCGCTCGAAAAAACGTTGGAGACCTATCGTTACAAAGTTGAGACACGGCCGGGGACGGTTACCGAATTTACCGTTCAGGAACGCTATTTGCGCAGCCACCGGCTGAAATTGGAGGATCTCTCTTACCAGAGTTTACAAACCTACTTTGATGGGAAATTCTTGGATAAGACGACCTATGCCAAGCTCAAGGAGTTGCTGGACGCCTGGGCCTTGATTGGCCGTTGCCAGCGGGATATCCAGAGCCAGGAACAGCACCGGGACAGGATTTACAAAGCTCAGGAACAGACCCAGAAAAATATGGCCGTTCTATCCAACTCCGGCGAGGAAGGCAAACTGCGCGGGCGTTACGTGCAGCAGTTGAGCCAAAGTGAAGCGGAGTTGGCCGAAATCGATCAAGCCATCGCCCGGCTGCAAACCGAGATCGAGCAAACCCAGACCAAAATCAAGCAGATGATCGCCAGCCTGTCAACCGCTTGAACAGCTCAACCGGCATCTTCTGTTAGGCCATATCTAGCTCCCACGGCCTGACCGACCTACTTAAGGCCGGGCGGAAGCCCTGCCAGCGAGACAACATCTGCTTAAGACCGTCTTCAAGACTAAATTCGGGTTGAAAACCTAATTCCATCAATTTGGTCGAGTCGACCTCAAAACTAAGCTCGGTCAGGATATCCTGGTCGGTGTAGCGAATTGAGGTGTGGGACACAAGCCCTTGCAAAGCCTGGGCGACCTGATTGATGGAGGGATTCATCGTCACCGCATTGATAATCTGGCCTTCAGCCCTGGCATCGAGCAGACACAATCGCATGGCCCGTGAGGCGTCGGCGACGTGAATCAGCGGCCGCAGTTGTTCCCCGCTGCCGTGAATGACCAGCGGCCGGGCCACCCCGCACAGAAAGGCGAGGCGATTGGCTACCCCGTCAAAACGCATTCCCGGCGCGTTGCCAAAGGTGGTGCCCAAACGCACGATGGCGACCAACAGACCCCGCTTACCCCCGCGTAGAATCTCATCTTCGCCTTTGCGCTTGGAAATCGCATAAGGACCAATCGGCCGGCAAACATCTGTCTCCTTAAATGGTCCGCCCGGTCCATAAACGCTGGCGGAACTGGTGTAAAGCAACTGCGACGCCCCGCTTCCCAGCGCGGCTTCGACCACGCTGGCGGTGCCCCAGTGGTTCACCTGTTCGGTCCATTCGGGATGGTCAAAGCTCAGGGGCGTCCGCACAATGGCGGCCAGGTGGATGACCGTGCTAACCCCCTGCATGGCCCGCTCCAGGTTGAGGCGGTCCAGAATATCCCCCTCGATAAATTCATAGCGGCCCTCGGCCGGTAAATCCATCAAAGCGGCAAAACGTTGGCGCTGCAGGTTGTCGTAAATACGAATGGTACGGCCGGCAAAACGAGGGTCGGTGGCCAGGTCTCGGATGAGTTGAGAGCCAATGTAACCGGCCCCGCCGGTCACCAGAATTACGTTGTCGTTACGTTGCGGCTTGAACATGCTCTTCCTCCTTATCTTTCGGCAAATTAAAGTGCAGTCCACACTCCGTCTTGGTTTGACCAGCCCAACGCCCGGCCCGGTCGTCTTCGCCGGAAAGGACCGGGCGGGTGCAGGGCGCGCAACCGATGCTGGGATATCCCTTTTCAAATAATGGGTGCAGTGGTAATTCATACTGGTCGATATACGCCCAGAGCTGCGACTTGGTCCAATTCAGCAGCGGATGGATTTTTAACAGGCCGGTTGGCTCCAGTTCCAGGATGGGCAGGTTTTGGCGAAGTCCATTTTGGTCGCGGCGAAGCCCGCTTACCCAGGCATACAGGCCGGCCAAAACTCTTTCCATCGGTTCAACTTTGTTGATGTAGCAGCATAAATCGGGGTCGCGGCGGTAGAGACCCTCGCCATAACGGGCGACCAGTTGTTTCTTTTCAATCGTTGGCCGCACTACAACCAAATTTAGTTGAAAGCGGGCTTGGAGTTCATCGCGAAAGGCCAACGTTTCCGGGAAATGAAAGCCGGTATCCAGGAAAATAACCAACATCTCCGGACAAATTTGCGAGATCAGATGCAGCAGAGGCACGCTTTGAGTTTGAAATGAGGAACTGACGGCGATGTAGGGCTGAAAGGTTTGCCAGGCCCAGGCCAAAATCTCGGCGGCGCTGGCCGATTCAAACTGCTTGTTTAAGTCAGCCAGATCGTGTTCTGACCAGGCCAGCTCAAATTCGTGGCCGGTTGGGGAGTTGTTCGATAATTTTTTTAAGAGCACAGGCTGGGTTTGAGTCATATTTGGGTTTGCAGAGCTGATTTACTGTAATTGTATCAGTTATTTGGGAATTACAAAACCCAAGAATTCGGTGAATTTTGGCGACGATAATGATTCTATTCGATGGTTAGGCTAAACTCGACTGAGTTGTTGCCGTCGGGCAGGGTTAAACGGCTGCCATCGGCCGGACGGTACAGCCCGACCAACAGGTGATAAGCGCCTGGGGGGGTCGTGGGGGCCAGCCACAAGCCGTGGCGGTCCACAATCTGCTGGCCGACCGGCCAGGTGGAGGTGGGCTGCGTCCAAAGGGCCGGCTGGCCATCGGCCTGGGCGACAATTTGCCCCGTTGAATTCAATAGATGGACAAAAATGTGATAGTCCTGGTCAACAGGCGCTTGCGCCTGCCAGGTTAGCTCGACCGGCAGGGCCGCGCCCGCCGTTGCCGCAGGCAGCCAGGCCGCGGTAAGCAGGGTGATCGATCTGTCAAAGGTGGCCTCAACGACCTGCTCTGGCAACGCCTGGGGCAGGGCGAACAGAACCAATCGCCGCCCGTCATAATTCTCGTCTCGGGCGCGGAAGCCGCTTGCCAGCAAAATCTGCTCGACAGCGCTCTGCTCGGGCGGCAGCCAGTTGGGCAACCACCAAATCTGGGTATGGGCGGCCATAGTTTCCTCCAGGCGGCGAGCGATGTCCTCCGGCAGCGGAAAACCACCGTTATTCAAGCCTAACACCGGCGCCCGGCTCTTGGACAGTTCGGCCAGGGGCAGGGTGATGTCCGGGTCGTTGAGGATGATCGCATCGCTGGGGCGGACAACTTCATTGAGAGCGGCCACCATATCTTGCAGCGACCTCTCCGGCAAGGTGGGGGTGTAGCTGAGCAGAAAGGTCAAGGTCATCAGGGTGGAGATCAGGGCCAGCCGGCCGGTGCGCTGCGCCGCGGCCGCTTCGGCCGGGCGACCGGCTGAGCGGCTGGCTTGCCACAGGTAGAGGCCGCTCAGACCAAGATTGACCAACAGCAGCCCCAGCAACCAACCGTTGAACTGACCCTGCCAGGCCCAGGCCAGGTCAAGGCTGTGAGCGGCGATGAAGCGCCAGCCATGCAGCAACGGCGAAAAGGCGGGATCAAAAAAGGTGCGGGGGTCGAACAGGGGCAGCCCGGTGTCGAGCAGGTAACCCTGAAAGGGGGAGAAGTCGATGCTGACCATCAATAGTTGCGGGATCAGGCTGAGAACCGCCAGAGTCAGGTAGGCCAAACGCCACAGAAAGGATGAAGGGGGATAGGTAGAAGAAGAGGTAGATGGGAAAGCTCGTTCAGTGACCGGGGCCAGGAGGAGCGCCCAAAAGGGAAGGGTGGGGATCATGAAGCGAGGGCCCCAGGCAAAGCCGCCGTGCCACATGAACCATTTGCCGTAGAGCAGCAGGTGGATCAGGATGATCGCCAGGGCCAGGATGGCTTCAGGGCGGCAACGGCGCAAAAATGCCGGGATGCCGACCAGACTGAGAAGGAAGATGGGGCTGTACAGCAGCAATCCCCGGCCCGGGCTGAGCAACTGCCCGGCGATGCCCTGCCACCAGATGGCGCTAAACGTCTCGTTGGGCAGGTAGCCGGTGTTGAGTGGGTCGCCGTAACGGGAGAGGTTGAAGGCTATCAATCCAAAGCCGACGAGGAGGAGGGGGGCCAGGAAAGCGAGGAGAGGAGCAATGAATTGTGAATGGTTAATAGTGAATTGCGAATTGTGAATTTTTAATCGTAAATCGTAAACCCGTTCACTTCGTTCCGGGGCAAGTGTCATAAATAAATAATATAGCAGCAACAGGCCAAAGATAGGTACAAACAGGGCCTCGGCGTAACGGGTGGCGACATTCCAGCCCAGGCAGAGACCGGCCAGGAAGGGGTAGGTCAATGCAGAGGGGCGGAGGAGCAGGGGGGCGGGGGAGAGGTTTTTTTCGCCTGCATCTCCTTGTTGTGTTGCATTTTTGCTGATTTTTGAACTATGCTGGAACTTGAACAAGAAATAGGCGGCGGCCAGCAGCAGTAGCCCGGAAAAAGGATCGCTGAACAGGGATTTGGCATAGGGCCAGGCCAGGGTGGCCAGGCCAAAGGTGACGGCAACGACCAGGCCGGTGCGCTGAGCAAAGCCTAATTCAAGCAGGTATACCAGCAGCAGGACCCCTGTCAGGGCGGTCACAATGGCGTTGAAGAGCAAGCTGGCGCTGACCAGGCCAAACCAGGGCGTAATCAGACCCAGCCAGATTAGCGGCAGCAGGCCGATTGGTACGCCGATGCCTTTGCGGGAGTAGAGCAGGCCATCCAGCCCGTAAGTGCCCTGCTGCAAGCCCAGCCAGCGAATCTGTTCGATGTCGAGGGCGGCGCGGCGGACGATACTTTCGGCGGTGGCGAACATAGCCAGGCCGTCGCTGGAGTTGATCCGGGGGGTGTAGGTGAGCAGATAGACAGCAAAAAGGAAGAGGAACAAGGCCGCGTAGAGCGTAGAACGGGGAGCGAGGAGCGGGGAGCGGGGAGAAGTCAAGGGACTACCTCCAACCCCATCTGCTCAAAATGATGATCGAAGGCAAAGACGCGCCTGATCTCCAGCCGGCGGGCCACGGCCAAGAGGGAGCAGTCGACGTAGCTCCACGGCTTGTCGTGATGCTGTTCAAAAATCGCCCAGGTGGTCTGCTTGTCCACGTCGGTTAACATGAGGGGATAAAAAGCCCGGCTGGCCTGCAACTGGCGACCAAAAGCAATGGCATAGGCCGGTCCCAGGCGGGCTTTGGTCAAATTCATCGTCTCCACAAACACCCACTCGGTCAGAATCGGCTTGATCCGCCCGGCCAGCAACTTGAAATAAGCCACGGCTTGAGCGTGGTTGTCATCGCGGGCGTAATGCAGGGCGTGCAGGGCGCTGGTGTCAATCAGGAGCGTACTCATCGGCTTCCTCGGCCACTTTGGGCAGTGGTTCAGAGATACCGACCGCCTCGAGTGATTGGCCGTAGAGATAGTGGTCTACCGTGGTACTGATATCGGTTGGCCCGGTTACCTCCTGGGCCACACCGATGACTTGCCAGATAGGATCTTTTTCAAGGATTTCTTGCTGCCGGCGCTGAATGATGTCGTCCAGGAACTCCCGCAAAATGGCGGCCATACTTTGGCCCGAAACGAACGCTTCTGATTTAAGGAACTCGTATTGGTTTTGGGTCAGCGATATTTGCAGGCGATGCATACATCACACCTCTTGAAAGCAGAGTTATTACATCATATTATATGTTTATACCATAGTGATGTCAAAACGAGTCCTGAGGACAACCTCATTGATCAGTGACGGCCGGTTTTAAGTGATGATAGTCATGGGTCAGCTTGGCCAGCGAGGCATCGAATTCTTGCAGGGTCAGATTCAAGGTGTGCAAGGCCAGCAGCACAAATTCCGGCCGGGAGTGACCAAACTCAGCGATGCGCCGGGCGCATTCATATAAGATATAAACTCGCGTTTTGTCAAGCGTCTCCAGGCAGAATTGGTCGATCAATTCGCTGAGCAAGGCTGTTCCTTGCTGGGGATCACCCTGGGCATAATAGTTGGCGGCCTGTTCGGCCAGGTTGGCGCAGGTATCCAGCTTGAGATGTTTGGCTTTTTTAGCCAACGCCAGCAGGGCCTGGGCGGTGGCAGTATTAGGGTTGGCCCGTAACGAGCGCCAGTGCTGCATGTAATACTGTTCGTCCCCGGCAAGGCGAGCCAGAGCCAGGCCGATCTCGCCCCGCTGCGCTTCGCCGGGGGTCTGGCGCAGCAGCTCAAAGATCTCGGCCAGGGCTTCCGTACAGCCCAGGCTGCCCAACGCAGAAACGTACGCTATCCGCAAGATGTCGTTCGACTCGCTTCTGAATTTAGCCAGCAAGCAGGGAATACTGGCCGTATCACCCAGGCGAGCCAGCGCCCGGGCGCTGTGGGCGGCCAATAGATGATAATCAGAGTCTAGCAGCTGGCGCAGCGGCTGGATCGCCTGGCGGTCGCCCAGCCGGCCGAGGGCCTGGATAATCACAAAGCTGAGTTCCGATTGACCGGCCTGCAAGGCGGCCAGCAGCGCTTCGACCAGTTCCGGTTCCGGCGGCAGCCGGCCGATCGAGTGGATGGCTTCATAGCGCACGTTAAAACTGGGATCGTTAAGGGCTTCGATGAGTTCCTGGGTGCTCAGGAGATTTTGGGCATCGCCCATCCGTTCGGTTGTGGTGACGCGGGTCATCTCGCTGCCGGAGAAATTGTACTGGATCAGCGAGTTCAAAGCCCGAATGGGATTGCCCCGTAGAAACATGCCGGCCAATCGTCTGAAGGTGGTGGCGTCAGCGCTGGGCAGCTTGGCCACGGTGAAGACGGCGGCGATAAGCAAGATGACGCTCAACCCAAACAGGGGCGTGTAGGGGTCAAGGCTGAGTGATCCCACGGTTACGGACAGCCGGCGCGAGAGGGCGATCATCTGACCGGCCAGTAATGGCCCGAAGCCGCTGGCAAAGCCAAACCAGGCATAGTAAACGGCCAGGTAGGGCGCCTCACGGCGGGGGGGCACCGCGTTGACGTAGAGATACCGTAACCAGCTTATCTGCCAGGCCAGCGTGGCCACCCCGGCCAAAAGGGCAATGGTCAGCCCAAGCGGCAGGCTGAGCGGGCTGCGCTTGGGCATGAGGAACCAGGCGATGGGCAGGATGATCATAAAATAGAGGCTGAATTGCATGACCGGCTGGCTGCCGTAGCGGTCCGCCAGCCAACCCCACCAGTAGGAAGTCAACAAGGCTCCAATATAAGTGCCGATACTGAGCAGCACCACGTTGCCTTCGCTCAGGCCGACCTGCTCGGTCATATACAACGGCACAAAGGAGATAACGGACGTGCCTCCAACCGTGGCCAGCCCCAGGACCAGGAGAAAGCGCACAAAGCTCCGGTCGAGCAGAGCGCCTTTGAGGGCGCGGGCGTGCGTCGAGGCCGGGCTATCGTGCTTGATCGGCGCGCCGCCGGGCACCCGGGCATAGCTCCAGACCGAGGCCAGGCCCAAGATAATTCCCACGCTCATGAGCAGCATAAAGCGGCCCAGGCCGGTCCCGGCGTCGATGACCAGGCTGGCCCCGGCAATGACGATGATGGCGGCAACGGTGGTGCTCATGCTGTTAACGGCGCTGAATTTGCCCCGGATCGAGTCCGGCACCGCTTCCTTGCGCCAGGGATAACCGCCGGTTTCGGCAATGGCCCGGCACATAGCAAAGCTAAAGATGATCGCAGCCACCCAATAAAAGGCAGAGACCGGCCCATATTGAGCCAGGATCAGCGGGGTGAAGAGGATCAGGGCGAAGACGAAGCTACGCAAACCCCAGAAAGTGACATAAACCCGTTTGTAGCCCCAACGGGCCAGGTAAGGCGCAATGAAAGGAGCGATAATGCCGCAGAATGGCACCAACGAGAGTAAAAAACCGATCTGGCTTTTGTTCAAGCCCAGTTCATTCAGGAATAGGATAAAGACTGAGCCGGTGAAGGTCAACAAGAAAAAGCCGGTGTTCAAAGTGTCGGCGGCGATCAACCAGGGTAAGCGGCGAATTTTTTCGACATCGGTGAGTGGGATTGGCGTCATAGGCGCGGGGATCACTCTACTTGAAAATATACAAATAAAGTCGGCCCTGGTCGATATCTTGCAGGTGAGCCGGCGGAAGCTCACCCAACCAGGCAGCCAGGGCTGCCTCGGCCGGAGTGGTGACTGAGGCGTCGGCGTCGTAAATCCAGAGGACGTCGGTTTGGGTGGCCAGGTCATCCAACAGAGCCACGGTGCGGGCTTGAACCGACTGGCCGGGAGGAGCGTAATCGTCGAGCATATATAATTGGTAATCGTGGCGCAGGTAGGGATAAAACCAGTCATAGACGGTGTGGCTGTTGAGCAGCAGGTTGCCTTTAACCTGCTCGCCCTGCAAGCGGGTGATGGTGGCGGCGTAAGGACTCTGCTGCAGGCGCAGCTCAAAGTAGCTTTGGCCCAGGCTCAGGCCGGCCGGAACTGCGGCCAGCAGCAGTCCCGCCACAAAGATAGCCAAAGTCCAGCCGCGGACCTTCTGGACGCGGGGGGTAACCATCTGCGGCCAGATCAACCACAGGAACTCAACGGCCAACACAATCAGTAGAAAGGTACGAGTCAGCACGGTCACGGCCAGCAGCCACTGCTCTTGGGGGAACATAATAAAATAGAAATTGGCCTCGATGATGTTGGCCAGGCTGAGAATAGCCGCATAGGTGACGCCCCGAATATTGGGTAAGAGCAGGGCAATGAAGAAGAGCGGCCAGCCCAGCCATTGCGGGCTGTACCCTTTGGACCAGAGCATAAACAGGCACAAGGTGAAGCCGACAAATGGGATAGCCTGGCCAGGTTGGCGCCAGTTCAACGGCCGGGTGTAAAAGAAGGCGTAGATCAGCCCAAAACCAGCCGTGACCAGCAGCCAGGGGATGCGGGTCGGCAGTGCTTCGCCCGACTGCCAGGCCAGGTTGCGCATGTCGAGCGGGATGACGCCGTAATCGTAGTTGCCGTCAACCAGCGCCCAGACCGTCTCCCAGGGCTGCCGGGCCGCGGTGATTTGCTGCGACCCGAAAATGAGATTGGGGTTCATTCGGTAAAAGGGCAGGGCAATGATGATAACGGTGATCAGAAAAATAGCCAGATAAAGGGCGATGCGGGGCAGGTGAAAAGGAATGATGAATGATGAATGGTGAATTATGAATTGTGAATTGTGAATTATAGAGTCTGAGTCTGAGTCCTGAGCCGGTGTTTTTGAGAGTTTGGCAAAGGAGAGGCCGGACCTGGAAATTGATAATTGATAATTTCTCTTTGATAATTGCTGAATCCCGACCGGCAGCAAAATCAGGGGGATGAGTTTGATCATGAAGCCAATGCCGGTGAAGAAGGCGCTGAGGTAAGGTCGATTTTGCAGCAGCAGGTACAGGCTGAGCAAAAAGAAGAAGAGCGGGTAGCTCTCAAACCAGCCGGTCAAGGTGTAGACGGGCACAAACAGGGCGGCGTAAATCCAGGCTGGCCGCAGGGCGGGGAGCGAGGAGCGGGGAACGTGAAGCGGAGAGCGTGAAGCGTGAAGCGAATTGTTAGCCTCACCGGTCTGTTGGCCGGTTAATTCACTGTTCGCCAGTTCGGTGGGATAGAGTTTTAGGGCCAGCAGGTAGAGCAAGATAAAGTTACCGATTTCAAAGAGCAGAAAGAAACCGCCCAGGAGTAGGGTGAACCAGAGGTTGGGAAATTCCCAGGGTGGGAGCAGGGCGCTCAGTTGGTAAACGGCAATCATCACCACCGGAAAAAGGGGCGGGTAGGTGGTCCACAGATTATCGTAAGGGTAATAGCCCTGGCGCGTCAACTCGGCAAAGGCGCGATACCAGTAGAAGTCAGAGAAATCCAGCACCAGGCCGCCAGGCCGGAACGCGGCCAGAGCCAGCATCCTGAAGATCACAAACAGGATCAAGAGCAGCACAAAGTCGTTGTGGCGCCGGTATTGAGTGCGGAGCCAGTGGGCCAGCGGCCGGCTATCCATTGGCGCTATTCACTTCTTGAGCCATAGAATGTGGAACAAGGATCACGGCTGCTCTGCTACCTCCTGCTGGTACCACTGCCACAGCTTTTCCAGCCCGGCCTGGACCGGGGTCTGCGGATTATAATCCAGCAGCCGGCGGGCCTTGTCGATATTGGCAAAGGTGATCTTCGGTTCGCTGGCCGGGGCCGGCGGGGTTGACAGGATCGCTTTCCGGCCCGCCAACTGCTCGATGATCTCGACAAAATCGGCCATCAGCACCGGCTCGCCCCGACCCAGATTGATGATCTCATAGCCCAACGGGCGCTCCAACGCGGCCATAATGCCGCTGACAATGTCATCGACGTAAGTCCAGTCCCGTTTCATTTGGCCGGCGTCATATAGGGTGATCTCTTCACTTTTGACTATCCGGTCGGTGACCATAAAGGGCATCATATCCGGCCGGCCGCGCGGGCCGTAGACGCTGAAGAAGCGCAGGGCGGTAAAGTTCAATTGGTGCAGGTTGTAATAGGTATAGCCCATGACCTCAGCCGCTTTTTTGCTGGCCGGGTAGGGGGCCAGGGGATGGTTACAGGGATCGGTCTCGATGAACGGCAACTGGGTGGTCTGGCCGTAGACCGAGGAGGTCGAGGCAAAGACGAAAATCTCCGTACCGTTTAGCCGCGCCGCCTCTAGCAGATTGACCGTGCCGACCAGATTGACATCGGTGTAGAGCCTGGCCCGGCCAATCGAGTAACGCACGCCGCCGTAAGCGCCCAGGTGGGCGACTGCTTTGGGCCGATGCTCGGCAAAGATGCGCCGGATGGCCTCATCGTTGCAAATATCCTCTTCGTATAGTTGAAGTTGAGGATGATTTTGAAAAGAGGCAACATTGGCCCGTTTGCGGGCTGGACTATAGTAGTCGTTGAAGTTGTCGATGGCGATGACTTGCTCGCCCCGTTTTAGTAGTGACTCTGTGAGATGGCTGCCGATGAAGCCGGCTGCGCCGGTGATGAGGGTGGTCAAGGTATCCTCCTCTACCTGCTACCTGCTACTTCGCCCAACACATACCGGTGATGCGCCCACACCGCCTTCACCTGCCACGGCAGAGCCGCACGGTCGAGCCAGGCGTATTTCATCACCCGCTCGCGCAGGTCGGGCTGCTCGCCCAGGTAGTAGGCCATGGTGCTCCAACTCCAGCCCTCGCCGGTGAATTGCTGATTGAGTTTTTTGCTTTTGACTCCCAGCCGCTTGAGGACTTCGGCCGCGGGCATGACCGTGTCCGGCCACGGCGGGACATCCAGCACGCCTTCATCGATGAATTGGACGCCGGCGGCGGCGAGAGTTTTCTTGATCCGGCCCATTTGCACCCACTTTTCTGCCACCGTCGGAAAGAAATCCCGGTCGATAATATATTTGCGCAGCAGATAACCCACCTGAATGTTGTTCGGCATGGCCACAAAGACCAAGTGGCGCGACACCCGAACTAATTCCTTAAGCAGCGCCTCGGCGTTGGGCAGGTACCACAGGCCGGCCCACTCCCAGGCCAGATCAAAGGTGTTGTCGGCAAAGGGGAGTTTGCTGAAATCCTGGTGGTAGGCCAGAATGACCGGCAAATCGAGCCGCTTCCAGATGTTCATCACGCCGTCGAGTCGCTCGTGGTTATCGTCCAGTAGAGTGACGGTGCAGCCTCGTTCGGCCAGGCGAACGGAGTTAATCCCGCTGACCCCGGCCATGCCGTAGATGGGCGCTTCTAGTATGGTCCTCACCCCGTACCGGTCAACCAGCCGGTCAAGATAATCATTGAGGACAAAGCGTTCATAGACCACGCCCAGCCCTTCATTCCAATCGGTCAGATATTTTTTCCAAACAGGTTCAGTCATAGGTCGATTGCCCAGGCAGCAGCTTACTCATCAAGTACCGGTCGTGATCGATGAAACCTACCCGGCGATAGAAGGTCTGGGCGCGGCTATTGGGTCGCTCGACCTCCAGATAAAGTTTGTGCGCCCCCAATCGGCGAGCTTCGACTTCCACTTGCCGGATGACCTGCCGGCCGACCCCCTGTCCCCGGAAGTCGGCGGTAATATATATTTCGTCGATCAGGGCATCCCGGCCGTGGGACTCCAGGCTGAAGCCGAAGGTCAACACCACATACCCCACGATCGCGCCGCCTACAGAGATGAGCCAGACCCGCCCCAGCCCCGGCTCGGCCAGCAGTTGGGTCAGCGCCGCCTGCACCGCGGTCTCATCAAAATGAAAGCCGCCGGTAAAGGTTGGGTCTTCTTCATTGAGACGGCGGCTGAATTCAAGGATCAGTTCGATATCGGTTGGGGTCGCCGGTTGGAGGGATAGTTGCGACTGGGAGGAGGTTGGTTGGTTCGATAATTGGTTGGTTGGATACATCGTCAGACGAACAGATTTTGCACTTTACATTTTACGTAAGGTGGGATGATAACACGCCCGGCTTGATTGGGCAAAGCCCTACACAATCAGCACAACGCCCAGCACGATCAGCAAGAGACCCATCACGCCGTCACGGGCGGCCGCTTTCCAGGCGTCATTGCGAGTTGGGGCCGGTTGCCACTCCCGCCGCGTCCCCTGCCGCACCAAAATATTGCCGCTCAAGGCGCTGCGGAGGGCGATAGTCACCAACCGGAAACCAAACAAAATAACCAGGGCCGCAATGATGAGAGTGGCAATCGGCATCTCAACTTCTCCTTGCTACTGCCCCGCCTGGAGAAAGGTCAAAACCGCCATCACCCGGGGATTGCGGGCCGCTTCAGAGGTCAGGTCCAGCTTGGCAAAAATATTGTTGACGTGGCTTTCTACCGTCCGCTCGCTGATCGACAGTTTGTGAGCGATGCTGATGTTGGTATACCCTTCGGCCATCAGCCGCAGCACCTCCTGCTCCCGGTTGGTCAGGCTGTTGAGTTGGGCCTGGGGCGACGTCGAGGCCAGGTGGAGCAGTTCATCCTGAATCTCCGGCGCCAGGATGGCCCCTCGTTCGGTCACCACCTCGATGGCTCGAATCAATTCGGCCGGGTCGTTCAGCGTAGTCTTGAGGAGATAAGCCTTCCCGGCGGTGCCATCCCGCAGAAAAGCCTCGGCATATTGGCGCTGGCTGTAATGAGACAGGATCACCACCCCAACTTCAGGGAGAAATTCTCGAATTTGCTTGGCTGCCTCGATGCCGTTTAGCCTGGGCATCTGGATGTCGAGCAGGACTACCTGCGGTTGGAGCTGTCTGGCCTCGGCCACAGCCGCCTCGCCATCCGCCACACTGCCGACCACACTGATGTTCGGCGCTTCCTCTAAAGTGTGCAAATAGGTGTCGCGCAATATCTTTTGATCTTCGGCGATAAGCACCCGAATCGGTGACATAGTCCAAGAACCTGCTTAGTTGAGCATTGTTCAGATCAATGGTGAAACGAACTGCGTGGGGCGTATTGCGCAAGGGTTTTGATACGAAATACGCCCCACGCAAGACGGACATTGGAAATTATCTTTAATCTGATTCACGCCTTACGTTTCACGTTTCAAACCCTACTCCCATCTTACGCCAACTGAGCTTTCCCGTCAAGCCGCTTTTTTCTTCACGATTCGAAGATCCTGCCATCCGTGTTAGCACTTAAACCGGAATCGAGGCTATTGCTTAATATCTTTCCGCATTGCTACTGTTGAGACGCCCACGCCAAGCTGTTATGATGAACCTATGAACCTATGGACTGAAGTAGACATATCGTTGACTCAACAGGAGGGTGAACCAATGAAGCTAAAAAATTTCCTTAAACTGGTCTATCTTGGGTTATTTTTGTTGATCATAGCCGGCTTGACCGTTGTTCCGGCCACGGCCCAGGAGCCGGAGGTCACCGAGGAACCGGACGTCGAGGCGCAGGTGGTTGATTTTACGGCCTTCCTCTGGAATCCGGCCTGGGCGTTGGTGGCCAGAAATAACGGTACGGTGGTGCAAAAGCTCAACATCGACGGCGCGCAGCAAATTTCCGGCTTTACTCTGGCCATCGCCTACGACTCGAACATTATCTCGCCGCAATTGGTCAGGCCGGGCGCGCTGCTGCCGGGCACCAGAGGGGTAGACTATTTCTTTAGCGTCACCCCCGGCGGCGGCGGCCTGGGCTGCGGCGGCGACGCCTCTTTTAAGGTGAATGTGGCCTATCTCGATCCGACCCTCTCGATTGGGGGTAGCGGCAGCCTGCTTGAAATCGTCTGGCGCAGCGACCCGGCCTCCTCGGTGGGTGATGTGGCCACGGTTTGCCTGGATGGCGTCTCTTCGCTGGTCGTTGATAACGGCGGCGTGGCCGGCCCCCCCATCCCTAATACCCTTGGCGCTATTCAAGTTGAGCCTTTCAATCTGTTCAAATTCCAGATTGGGCTGGAGGGCGGCAAGAATAGCGGCCTGATTGAGCCGGCTGTGCCCAGCTTCATTTATACCGATGTCAAGATCAACGGCCTGTACAATTGCGATGGCGGCGGGGTCGATCCGTTGGGCTACTGCGCCTACAACGGCGTAGCCGGCCCTCCCTATACGGTCAAGGTGAGCCGGCTCGGGTATCTCGATGTCGAAACTACGTTCAATCAACCCACCGACTCCTCTTCGGTCTTTATGCTGGCCGGTGATCTCAACGATGACAATAAGATCAACATTCTCGACATTCAGTTGATGGTCAACCTCTTTGGCCCGGTTGGCCCGAATGCCATTTCCAGGGCGGCCGATTTTACCGGTCCCGGCCATACGCCCAACGGTCTGGTTGACATTATGGATTTGGTGTTGGTTGCCAAAAATTTCGGCGCCAGCGGCCCGACCGCTGGAACGCCGCCCGGCGGCCCTTTTCCGTTCTAACCGCCCGTGAGTCGCTTGGCTGACTTCAATCAGGCCAGGGCCGGTTCCGGTTTTGGCCTGATTGTGCCTTACGGCAGCGGTTGGTCAGACCTTGAAGGTCCAAATTACCTATTATCAGAGGGTTAAAGCATGAATAAATTGTTGTCTACCCGTTTCAGATGGCTCATCAGCGCCATATTCGTATTGGCGGCATGCCTGGTCTCCCTGGCCGGGGCGGAGCGGACCGCGGCGCACGGCTACCCACCCTCGTCAACTCCCGTGCCCTCGCCCACCACAACCCCAACCCCGCCGGTGATCCAGGCCTGCCAGGTGACCGATGTTAGTTTTGACCGGGACACCTACCTTACCGGCGACACGATCCGGGTCACCGTCACTGTGGCCGATAATCTGGGCGCCCCTTTGGTGGGGGCTAATGTCGCGGTGGAGGTCAACCGCCAGCCGCTGGCCGCCCAGCAAATCGAGTTCGACTCGATTGATTTGATCGATCGATCCGGCACGTATGACGGCGCCTACAGTCAGACAGAATTGCCCGGCGATTACGTCTTCAGCTTCACCGTCGCCGATCCAACCGGCAGCCGTTTCCTGCCTTGTTATGCTGAAGCGACTGTGCGGGTTGAAGCGGCGACGCCCACGCCCACTTTCACCCCCACCGCTACCCCCTCGCCGACCCCCACCGCCACGCCCACCTTTACCCCCACTCCCGAACCCCTGGACACGGTGGTGCAGGTTGTGCCGGAAACCTTGCAGACGACTCTGTGCAGTTTGCGTGACGTCACCACTATCAATGTGGCCCAGGTGGCCCGTCTGGCCGCGATGGAATTGGAAATCACTTACGATCCCACCGTCATCCAGGTCATCGACGCCGACCGCAGCCAACGCGGCGTTCAGGTTCGATATGACCCCATTTTCAGCACCGCCGCCATTACTCAGAATAGCGTTGATACCGACAACGGGCGGATTGTGTTTGCAGCCAATCTTGTCGGCGGCCAAACCATCGACGGGGCGCGCAACTTGATTGCCATCGACTGGCGGCCGCAGCGAGTGGGCATTACCTCTGTTGTCTTGGCCCGGGTGGTCTTACGCGACGGGGCCGGCCAACCGCTGCCGTTCCAGGTCCAAAATGGTATGGTTGAAGTCAATTTTGTCAGCAGTTGCGCCTTTGGCACGGTGGCGCTACAACAGCGGGCCGATCACGGCGGCGTAGTGGTTACCAATGGCGCCGGCCAACAAACGTTCAGCCTGCCGGATGGCTCGTTCGGTATCCCGACCAGTGAGATGATTAACTTTGAGTTTCCCGGCTTCCTGTCGGCCCGGGCCAATCTTTCATCGAGTTTGGCAACGACGCAGGGTGAGGCCGGCCAGATGGCCTCGATCGACCTGGGCGCCATCCCCTTGTTAGCCGGTGACATCAACGGCGATAACGTGGTCAACATCCTCGACCTGGCCTACGTTGCCAGTAATTTTCAGAGTAACGACGGCCAGGCCGACTTGAATGCCGATGGCGTGGTCAATATTTTTGATCTGGTAACGGTGGCCGGCAATTATCAACGGCAGGGGCCGGCCACCTATTCGTTTCCCAATTAAGGAGTACGTAACACGCAATACGCAACACACAGTACGTTTGGCCGAATATAAATTCTGAAACATCCTTAATACGACACAGGGAGTTGGATGATGCAGAAACTATTATCTACTTATTCCAAGAAATGGCTGATCAGTGGCCTGTTCATCTTAACTCTGGGGGTGGGTGTAACGGCTTTGACTCAGGCCGATAGCCTGGCGGCCGGCTCGTCTGAGCAACCCACTTTGGCCGGGGTGAGCCAAATCACGTCCGTTGCCATCCAATCTCACGAGATGACTCTGGAGGCCGCTTATTTTGCCGATAACGGCCAGGTCGAAGGTTTGGCGGCGACGGCAGCCGGCCTCACCCTGCCGGTCGATCACGTTGAAGGCAGTTACACCTCTGGAGTGATCCATTCACCCCTACCTTTCACCACCGACATTGTGCCGCTCTGGGGCAGCGACGTTCCGGCGGACACGGAACTGGTTCTGGAAACTCGCCTGAGCCTTGACGGCGGCGCTTCCTGGAGCGACTGGCTGGCCAATCCGGAGGCGTATTATCCGGTCCGCGACAATCTGCACAGCGGTAACTTGATCTGGGTGGGCAGCGACCAGGCCGCCCTGCAATTTCGAGTGACCCTGCACAGCGCCGCGCCGGGCCTGTCGCCGCGGCTGGAGCGGCTTTTCCTGGCCTTCAGTGATACCAGCCAGGGGCCAACCGACGGCGAAATTGCCGGCCAGATGGCCGGGATTAGCTCAACTGCCAACGTCTGCCCGGTAACCAAGCCCCCGGTTGTGAGCCGTACCGGTTGGGGCTGCCCCGATGGGCAGTCCAGCCCCCGCCGCCCCCCGGTCTACCGGTCGGTTACCCATATCGTCATTCACCAGGCCGAAACGCCCAACACCGTTGGCCCGTATCAAGATTGGGCCGGCTGGGTCCGTTCGGTTTGGAACTATCATGCCAATATTCTGCGGTGGGGTGATGTCGGTTACAATTTCCTGATCGACCCCAACGGCATGATTTACGAGGGCCGGGCCGGCGGTGATGATGTGGTTGGGATTCACGATGGCCGCAATCTTGGCTCAATGGCTATTGGCTTTTTGGGCTGCTACGGCAATTGCGATGATCCCCGCCTGACCATCGCCGAACCCAGCCCGGAGATGCTGACCAGCGCGGTCGAGTTGATGGCCTGGAAGCTGGCCCAAAAAGGCATCGACCCGTTCAGTACGGCCGATTACAACCGCTTGAGCAATGTTTCGGTGATTGCCGGAGGGCGAGATGTCAGTTGGACCAGCTCACCCGGCGATAATCTCTACAACCGGCTGCCCGATTTGCGCGCCGAGGTGGCCGACCGGATTGCCTGCGAACTGCCGGCCTGCCAGATCACCGGCGTTATCTTTGACCGGGAGTTTTACAACGTGGGCGACACGATCAATGTGACGGTCAGGCTGGCCGATCAGCGGGGCACGCCGCTGGTTGGAGCCAACGTGACTGCCCAGATTACCCGCCAGCCGGTGGCTGCTCAGGCATCTACTGGCTTCGGGCTGGTTGACCGGGCGGGTGAATACGACGGCGTCTACCGGAATACCGGCTTGCCGGGCCTCTACGAGTTCAATTTTACCGCCGCCGACCCAACCGGCCAACGCTTCCTGCCCTGTATGGCCTCGGCCACGGTGCGGGTTGATGGCGCTGAGGTCACACCGACGCCCACCTTCACCCCTACCCCAATGCCAACGACCACACCACAAACGCCTACCCCAACTCCCACCAACACGCCCACCCCAACGCCCACGGTCGAACCGGATGGGGCCGTACTCAAAGTGGAACCGCCAACCCTGACCCTGTGCGACCAGCCCGGCTCAAGTGAGGTCAACATCGAGAATGTCGAGGGCCTATCGGCCCTCCAACTGGAACTCACCTATAATCCGGCAGTGGTCCAAATCATCGACGCCGACCCGGCCCGCGAAGGGGTGCAGGTGCGGGTGGGCAACGCCTTTGCCGGCGGCTTCATTGCCCAAAATAGCGTCGATGTTGCGGCTGGACGGGTGGTATTTGCGGCGACCTTGTTTGGCGGCCAGCGCATCGACGGCGACGCCAACATCATCGGCCTTGATTGGCAGCCCCAGGCGGTTGGCGTTGCCGCGATTAACCTGGAGAATGTCATCCTGGTGGACAATATGGGTCAGGTTATTGACTTTACGCCCCAAAATGGTACTATTGAAGTCTTGGGCGACTGTGCGGTTATCTCAGGGCAGGTGGCGCTGCAAGGCCGAACCGATCACGGCGGCATTGTGGTAACCAGTTCCACCGGCGCTCAAACTCTGACCGCGTCCGACGGCTCTTTCTCGATTGCGGCCGGCGGCGCGCTGACCTTTGAATTTCCGGGGTATCTCTCGGCGCAAACCGGGCCGTTGGACGCCGCCCAAGCCGCCGGGTTGGGAGTGGTGACTTTGTTAGCCGGTGATATCAACGGCGATGATGTCATCAACATTCTCGATCTGGCCTATATCGCTACCAAATATCGGGGCGTTGACCCGCTGGCCGACCTCAACGCCGACGGCCGGGTTGACATCTTCGATCTGGCCCTGGCCGCCAGCAATTACCAGCAGCAGGGGCCGCTGGTGACCTGGCAATAATCTTACCCAGGTGACCGACCCTTTTGGTGACCGGCACTTTATAAGGGCCGGTCACCTCTTTGAACAAGGCGCCAAGTATGACCTTCACCGTCAAAATCATCACCTTGCTTTGGCTGATCCTGTCATTGTTCCTGGCTGTTCGGCCGGTGCAAGCCGAAGGTCCCACCCGTCTCTACTTGCAAAATGTGCCGCTTCAGGATGAAAAACTGCTGGTAGTCAACGTCGAGCTGGCCGATGTGGCCGACCTGTACGGCGCCGAACTCCAGCTCCGCTATGATCCCGCGCAACTGCGGGTGCGGGATGATAACCCCCGCCTGGCAGGCGTGCAGATTGCGCCCGGCCCTCTCCTGGCCTTTGACGACCGCTTTGTGGCCACCAATCGAGTTGACCCCGCCGCCGGCGTCATTGAATTTGTTTTTACCCTGCTCCGGCCGGCTGCCCCAATCTCTGGCCAGGGTGTTCTGGCCACCGTTGTTTTTGAAATATTGGGTGATGGCCCATTTACAGTTGAAGTGAGCAACGTTCAGTTGGTTTCGTCGGCATCCCAACCCGTGCCGGTGGTGGCCGAGGATTTCCAATTGAGTGATGATTTTACTTCCACCGTCTCATCTGCATCAGCAATCTCAACCGGGCCGGCCCGGGGGTGGTGGCTTAGCCTCGGCTTGCTGATCATTTTGGTCGGGCTGGGCGTCTGGTTGGTCAGGCTTCGGCTGCGGCAGGCCGAGCCGGTCCCGCTAGAGCCGATCTCAGTTTCAGCCCGTCCTCGACCCGACCAGGCCGATTCCGTTGCCAAATCGGCCGGTCTGCTCACCCGGCAGGCTAACCGGCTATTGGAGCAGGGCAATATGCCCGGCGCTTACGAGCTGTTTAGCCAGGCCATTGAGCTGGATCCTGGCAACGTCGAGGCCTGGTTAGGCAAGGGGTTAGTGGCTCAGCAGGAGATGGAGCGGACGATCTGTTTTCAACGGGTCTTGACGCTCGATCCTGACAATGAGGTCGCCCGGCGGGAGTTGCAGCGATGAAGAAGGCGCTTGGCTGGCTATGCCTGCTGGTGCTGGCAGTTGGGGGCGTGTTCGATCCAGTTTCCCGGCCGGTGCAGGCTCAAACTCCGCTGCCGCCGCCTGATCTGGCGGCGGCTCTGGCGGAGGATGGAGCGGCGCGGGTGGTGGTGGCGCTGCAGCCGCCGCTGGTTGGGCTGCGGGCGGCGGCTCAGGCTGACCAAATCGCCCAAACTCAGGACGATATTTTGCAGGAGTTAGCGGCAGAGGATTTCACGGTTATTCACCGCTATGAGACTCTGCCCGGCCTGGTCGGTGAGGTGACGGTTGAGGGTCTGGAGACTCTGTTGGCTAACCCGGACGTGGTCGCAGTTGACCTCGATTTGCCCGTCACCGCCCAAAGTGCCGAGCCAGCTCTGCTTTACGATTATGCAACTACCGGGTTGGGGCTGATTTTCACCGGCGCCGGGGTGAATGTGGCTATCCTCGATAGTGGGGTCGATACCGCCCACGTTGATTTGGCCGAGCGGGTCATTGTCCAACATTGTTTTGATCGCGACGGGGCTTGTCCTCCGGGCCGGACCGTCGAAAGCGAGTCGGCTCAGGATGAGAATGGCCACGGCAGCCACGTGGCCGGGATTATTGCCAGCCGGGGTCAAACCAGTCCGCCCGGCCTAGCCCCAGGGGTCGGGCTGGTCGCCGTGCGGGTGTTGAGCCGCAGCGGAACCGGCTACACCTCCGATGTGATTGCCGGGATCGATTGGGTGGTGGCCAATCAGGCTGGTTTAAACGTTAAAGTGATGAACTTGAGCCTGGGTGGGGGCAGTTATGAAGGTGTTTGTGATGAGACTGACGCCAATACCCGGCTTTATACCACAGCCGTGGCCGCGGCCCGGCAGGCCGGCATCACCATCTTTGCTGCGGCCGGTAATCGCGGCCTGACGAACCAGCTTATGGCTCCGGCCTGCGTGTCGGGCGTGCTGGCGGTGGGGAACGTCTACAACACCGCTATCGGCTCGTTCACCTGGCCGACCTGTGTCGATACCACCACCGCGACCGACCAAATCACCTGTTCCAGCAACAGCAGTTCGGCGCTCGCCCTGCTGGCTCCGGGCGTACAGGTGACCTCGACCCGTTTGGGCGGCGGGCAAAGCATCCAATCCGGCACCTCCATGTCGACCGCTTATGCTACCGGTGTGGCCGCGCTGCTGCTGGAGGCCCGGCCCGAGCTGACCCCAACGGAGATTGAAACCGTCCTCAAAAAAACCGGCAAACTGGTTACCGATGGTCGAAATGGTCGAGTAATCCCCCGGATCGACCCGACGGCTGCGCTGCAACGGCTGACAGGGGACGAAACCGTGACCATCGCCGGGACCATCCTGCTACAGGGCCGGACGGATCACGGGGGGACCTTGCTCCAGTTGAGCGAGTCTGCTTGCGAGGCGGCCAGTTTCGGCGCTCCGGTGGCGGTTACGGCCGCCGACGGCGCTTTTGAAATTGTATTGCCCGCCACCCACCGCTATCAATGTCTCCGGGCTCAACAGCCAGGTTACCTGGCCGGCCAGGCGAATTTGGCCCAAACCGATCTGGGCGTCACCACGCTGCCGGCCGGCGACGTTACCGCCGACCAGAGGATCGATATTTTCGATCTGGCCCTGGTAGGTAACCGCTACGGCCAGAGCGACTCGCTGGCCGACCTCAACGCCGATGGAAAGGTCGATATCATCGACTTGACCCTGGTGGCCCTCAACTACCGCCGGCTGGGGCCGGTGCCCATTGGACCGGCAGCCAAATGACGACTGCTTGACTTAGGTCCGTTCCTGGTCTATGTTGACCGCACACTAAAACTTCCAGCTTTGGTAAGACAAATTGTGGACGGCTGAGGAGGATTTGGGTATGGCCCTGGCTGTTTACCAGTATTCTAAACTGGTCTAAAGTCGGTGAGGGTATCTAGACCGACCGGGTCAAGCCGCCGTCGACGCGAATATTCTGCCCGGTGATATAACCAGCCTCGGCTGACAGCAGAAAGCGGACGGTTTGGGCAATTTCGGCGACGGTGCCATAGCGCCCCATCGGGATGCGGTGACGCCGTTCTTCGACTTCCGGCAAACTATCAACAAAACCGGGTAAGACATTGTTCATGCGGATATTATCGGCGGCGTATTGGTCGGCGTAAAGCTTGGTGAAACCGGCCAGAGCGGCCCGCATAGTCGCCGAGACGGGAAAGGTGGCTTCCGGCTCGAATACGGCAAAGGTGGAAATGTTGACGATGGCCCCGCCGCCCTGCGCTTGCATAATGGGCGTGACTAAACGGGCCATCCGGACCACATTCAACATCACCAGATCCAAACCTGTGTGCCAATCTTCGTCGGGAATCGCCAGCAGGTTGCCCTTGGGTGGATGGCCGGTATGGTTGACCACGGCGTCAATTCGCCCATACTGCTGCATAGTTTGATCGACCAGCCTCTGTAAATCGGCCGGATTGGTAACCGAACCCGTCAGCCCCAGACCGCCGAGTGATTGGGCCAACTCCTCCGCTGCCCCTGAGGGTGACATAAGAGCCAGTTCGTAGCCAGCAGCCGCCAATTCTTTGGCTATCGCCGCGCCCATGCCGCGGCCCGCGGCTGTTACAATTGCAACTTTTTTTATCGTCATCGAGTTCCCCTTAAAAAAGAATTCTACTCTGAATTATATGGTCAAACTACAAAAGATTTAAATCGGTATAATGCCTATTATTCAAGCCAAGGTCGCTGGCTCCACCTGGTGAGATTTTACGAAATTGGTAAATAGCGATAAGATGGAAGGTATCTAAGTCAATGGAGGTTATAAATGTCTGACCGTAAGAAGGTAACTTTACCCGATCTCTTTGATAAGGTCACCAACGACCAACCCATCACCATGTTGACCTGCTACGACTACCCCACAGCCTGTTTTCAAGATGAAGCCGGGATCGATATGATCCTGGTCGGTGACAGCCTGGGGATGACCATGCTCGGCTATACCAGCACCTTGCCCGTGACCATGGAGGATATGATCCGCCATGCCCAGGCCGTGCGGCGAGGTGCGCCGAATGTCTGGTTGATCGGCGATATGCCCTACATGACTTACCAACCCAGCGTGGAAAGCGCCATTCGCAACGCCGGTCGCTTTATGGCCGAAGCCGGTTGCGACGCCATCAAGCTGGAAGGCGGCGTCGAGATGGCTGACCGGCTGGCCGGGATTGTCAGGGCGGGCATCCCGGCGATGGGCCATTTGGGCCTCACGCCGCAAAGCGTCAGCGCCCAGGGCGGTTTTCGCGTCCAGGGGAAAAGCGCCTGGCAGGCCAAAAAAATCATCGACGACGCCAAGGCGCTGGAAGAAGCGGGGGCGTTCGCTATTCTTCTGGAAATGGTGCCGGACCGCATTTGCAAGCTCATCACCGAACGGGCTGAGAACTGTTTTATCATCAGCCTGGGTTCCGGCACCGACGCCCACGGCCAATTGTTGATCTATCACGACATGTTTGGCCTGTACCCCAAGTTCAAACCCCGCATGGCCAAGGTTTTTGGCGAGGCCGGCAAAGTCATCCTCGATGGCCTCAGGCAATATGTGCAGGAAGTCAGCACCAAAGCTTTCCCCACCCGGGAAAATTATTTCACCATGAAAGACGAGGAGTACGAAGAACTCCTTAAAATCTTGGATTAGCCTGAGCGGTTTGACCCCCCTCGCCCATCCTTCGACTGTGCTCAGGATGGGCGAGAATCGAATATATAATCCTCTAGAAAAATTTTGGCGGGGATTGGGGGATTAGGGGATTTTTGCCTTATTTTCATCCCGTAATCTTCCAATCCCCGCTCCAAATGACTGCAAATAGCTTTTCTGGCTATCCATATCTACATAAGGAGAAAACTATGCAACTGGCTGAACGAATGAATCGCCTGGGCTCCGAGACGGCGTTTGAAGTATTGGCGCGGGCCAAAGCCCTGGAAGCGCAGGGCCGTGATATCATTCATCTGGAAATTGGCGAACCGGACTTTGCCACCCCGGCTCACATTGTCGAAGCCGGCGTCGAGGCACTGCGGGGTGGTCAAACACATTATACTCCGGCTGCCGGGATCGCCGCCCTGCGCCAGGCGATTGCCCGCCACATCAGCCGCAGTCGCAATATCGAGGTTGAACCGGCGCAGGTGGTGGTTACCCCCGGCGCCAAGCCGATTATGTTCTTTGCCATTCTGGCCCTGCTGGGTCCCGGCGATGAGGCGCTCTACCCCGATCCGGGCTTTCCGATCTACCACTCGATGATCAACTTCGTAGGCGCCAAACCGGTCGCTCTGCCGTTGCGCGAAGAAGATGATTTTCGCTTCAATGCCGCCGAGTTCCTTAGCTTGATCTCGCCCCGCACCCGCCTGATTATCCTGAATTCGCCCCAAAATCCCACCGGCGGCGTGCTGACTCGGCAGGATGTGGCAGTAGTGGCTGAAGTTGCCTGCGAGCGCAACATTATGGTCCTGAGCGACGAAGTCTATAATCAGATCCTCTATACGGGCGAACACGTTAGCCCGATCTCATTACCGGGTATGCAGCCCTACACTATCCTGCTCGATGGTTTTTCCAAGACCTACACCATGACCGGCTGGCGGCTGGGGTATGGGGTGATGCCGGCGGCGTTGGCCGAACAGATCACCAAACTAATGGTCAACTCCAATTCCTGCACCGCGGCCTTCACCCAGCAGGCCGGCATTGCCGCGCTGGAAGGGCCGCATGATGCGGTTAACGAAATGGTCCAGGCTTTTAGAAAGCGACGTGAGGTGATTGTCAACGGGTTGAACCAGTTGCCGGGTTTTCGCTGCGCTAACCCGGCCGGGGCCTTCTACGTCTTCCCCAATATTCAGGGAACCGGCATATCATCCCAGGAGTTAGCTACTTATCTGCTGGATACAGCCGGCGTGGCCACGCTGAGTGGTGCCAGCTTCGGTCGCTATGGCGAGGGTTACCTGCGCCTGAGCTACGCGAATTCGATAGAGAATATCCAACAGGCGCTGGCGCGTATTCGGCAGGCGCTATTAGAGCTATAAGGTTTATGTCAATATGTAATCCTAAAGAGCTGACATTTAAACCTTACTCTGCCAGATGGCCTTCCCGATGAAAAATGGCCCCAGACTTTCCAGGTATTGGGAGGTTTGCTTGGTTTTGCGCATTGCCTGGACCACGGCTGAGGCCGGGTATAGCTCGTGGGCTAATATGCCCACTACAAAATCATTGTCGTTCTTGTCGATGCCGAAACAGGCCAGGCGGATGTCGGTGGCGTAGCCGGCCCGGCCAAAGGTGAAACCGATGCCCCCGTGCTCTCTCAAGACAATCTGCTGCTCTTTTTCCGGCAGGGTTTCAAACGACTTGACCCGCCGCAGCGGATACCAGATGGCCCAGGCCCACTCCGGGTCGAGCACTTTGCGGCGAGGGCGATTGATGAGGGTATCTTCCAGATCCGGCTCATAGCCCAGGGCGTAGGTCCGGCCCAGCATCGTGTACTCCGGCTTGGGCGTCAGCTCGGAAAACGGGGGCTGATTGAGGAATTCCCGTAGCCCGGTCACAAAATAGTCCGGATTCTCGTGAAAGGTCAACAGCCCCACCCCCTGTGGATCGTTGATGTCCGCATAGAGTACCCCCTCCAGGCCGGCCGCTTCCAGCGCTTTGATCAGCACAACCGTCTGCCGGCAAGCCCCGTAGGCCAAAAATTGCATGAATAATCTTCGATCGAGGGAGATGGGCTGACCATCCGGCCCCTTGCCTTTTTCACTTAGATCTAATTTGGCAGCATCTTGAGGCATTTCATCTTCTCCTTCATAGCCAAGTTGTTTTTCTGTACAGACCTCGACATTGTAGCACAGCTTACAAGTGCCTGACAACCTTTACCTTGCACACCGTAGTCGGTGCATCTACTTGACAGAAAGAGTAGACATAAGTTATTATTTTAGTAGCTTCAACTTTCATAAGTAGATGTAACGTTCGTATTGTTCTTTGCCAACCTGAGGAGAGACCCTATGAACAGGTGGAATTTGCCTTACGGTTTGGTCATCGTTGTTCTGGTGGCCGCCTGGCTGACTGGTTGTACCCTCAACCGTCCTGCCGAGGACGCCGCGGCCGGTGAGATTGCGGTCTCAGCCTTCCAGCCGCCCACTTCAGTTGCGGCGGCGCAAACCGATACTATTATTCGGGTGCAGCCATCGACCCTGCAACTGAATGTGGGTGACATTACGGTCATTGAAATTCGAGTTGATAACGTAACTGACCTGTATGCGGTTGACATCCAGTTGACCTTTGATCCCACTATCCTCCAGGTGGTCGATGCCGATCCCGGCCAGGATAGGGTTCAGATTCAACCTGGCGATTTTCTGGCGACCGATTTTGTGGTTGACAATGAGGCCGACAACACGACCGGCGATATCTTCTACGCCATCACCCAACTCGGTTCAACGCCGCCCGTAAGCGGGAGCGGTCTTCTGGCCAGTATTACCATTCAGGCCGTTGCCACCGGTAGCAGCGTCCAAAACTTTACCCTGGCTCAGTTGGTGAAGTTTACCGACGGTAATCCGGTCGAAATTCCGGTGACCAGTCAGCCCGGCCAGATCACGGTGGGACCGGCCGGCGGTGAACCTACCTCGACCTTTACCCCTACGTCGACATTAGCACCCGGCCAACCCACGCCAACCTTTACCCCGTCACCCACGCCGACCGCCACCTTTTTGCCCGGTACTCTCACCCCTACGCCCACCATTGAAGTGATTACCCCGACGCCATTGCCCACCTGGACGCCGACGGCAACGCCATCACCACCGCCAACCAATACCCCGGTGCCGCTGGCCGATATTCCGGTGATAAACATCCCCCCCGGAGCCACCTATGGCTTCTGTTACCGGGTGCAACCCGACGAGACCCTGGCCAGTATTGCCCACAAATTTGGGGTAGATCCTCGCTTCATCAATCTGGCCAACGATTTGCACCCGCCCGGCTACGTTTTCCAGAATCAGGCGTTGTTCATCCCCCAAAGCTACGGACGCGGTCCAAACGCCTACCAGGTGAGGATGGGAGATACGATGGCGGCTATCGCTGAGGTTTGCCATATCAAAGTGGAATATCTGGCCCAGGTGAATGGGATCAGGGCCGATGAACGTTTGACCTTGAAGAGCGGCGAAGCCGTCCGTTTGGAGGACGGCAGCGTTATCATATTGCCGGAAGACCGCATCCGCATCTCGGCCTTGATCATCCCGCTGCCGCCGTTTGCGCCGCCGTCACGATTTCCCTATCCTGGCTCGGTTTCACCGCCGGTTTCGCCGCCGCCGTGCGCCCAGCCACCTTGCCCACCGCCGTGTGGTCAACCGCCCTGCCATTAGCGGGCTGACGATTGCCGGTTAGGCCGAGTAACATTGTCGAGTTGCCCGTCAATGAGTCGAACGAACCAAGCTGCTACGCCGGTGACCTTAGAAATCGATCACGTGACCATCGCCGGAGCCGAGTTGGCTGCTCTGGAGCGTTCCTTTGCCGGGGTGGGGCTGGTCACCGATTATGGAGGCCCTCACTCCAACCAGGTAACCCATATGGCTCTGCTTGGCTTCAGGGATGGCTCCTATATCGAGTTGATCTCAACGTTACAACCGGGTCAAAAAGAGACGACCTTTTGGGGTGAGCACATTGTTGGTAACGGCGGCCCGTGCGCCTGGGCGGTGCAGGTTGCTGACGTGGCTGCCGAGGCGGCCCGGGTGGCCGGTTTGGGTATTCCTGTGAGCGGGCCGTTCTATTACCAGCGCCGCCGACCCGATGGGGTCCTGGTCGAATGGGAGTTGGCTTTTCTGGACGATAAGGGGGCGGGCGCGATGCTGCCCTTTATCATCAAGGATATTACCCCGCGTGAATGGCGGGTACAATCGTCAACCAGCGTGGCCGGCAGCCCTTTGACGGGAGTTGCTATTGTTGTCTTGGGTGTCGAGAGTCTGCCGGCGGCAATCAGCATGTTCCGGAAAGTCTATGGCTGGCCTGAGCCGATTCCACACCAGGAGCCGGCCTTCGCCGCCAGGCTGGCCTATTTTGAAAATACGCCGATAGTCCTGGCGGCGCCGTTAGCCGGTCAGCCCTGGTTGCTGGAACGGTTGGCTCGTTTTGGTCCATCTCCCTGCGCCTATTGCCTCGGAAGCGATGATTTTGAGTCGGCCTGCGCTTATTTCAAGCTAACGCCGGCCGGTCTGTGGTTTGACCGGCCGGTCGCCTGGTTTGACCCGGTTCGGTTAAACGGAATTCGGTTGGGAATTATCGGTGCCTAAAAAGCAATTCGGTCCCGAACAGATAATTCTCCTGATCGCCCTGGTTGGTTTCATCGTTTTTGTCTGGATGATGGTTTTCCTGTTGACTTCGGTGCGGGCCAACCGGGAGCTGCCAGCCCTCTATTCTTTCATTGCGCCGCCAACCGCTACCCCCGGCTTTGTCTTACCGCCCACCTGGACCCCCACCCCGGCTCAACCGGTGGTGCCCACGCCCACCGGCACCAACGTTGCCGTTGGGATGATCCCCACCCGCATCTACACTCCCCGGCCAACCTCGCTGCCCGGTATACCTTTGCCGAACTGGTGGCCGGTTCGCCCACCGGCAGAGATGGTCCTGGATTTGGCCCGAATTATGCAGGGCGAGTCGCCTGGAGATAAAGAGGCGGCTTACATGGTCGGTTGGGTGGCCAAGAATCGCTTATTGCACCAGGGCTATGGGGATACCTATTATGTGGTTTCGAATGGTTTTTTTGGATATCGGTATCACATGCAGCCCAACGATGAGTTTATTAAATTGGCCCGGCGCGTCATCAGGGCCAAGGAAGATCCCACCGGCGGTTGTTTGTATGCTCTCTCTCGCACCGATATTACCAAGTTAGGCATCCCGGCCAACCGGGCCGACGTGGCCTACGGTGAGTGGTTTTTCTTTAGAACCTGGCCTCTCTCGGCTCGATAAGACAAATGGTTCGCCAGTTTAAGCTGCTCTTACTTTGTTTTGTCGGGGTGGTCGTGTTATAATTGGACAAAGTTTAGTTCTACTTGCGCTGATAGGAATGGGGAATGGAGCAGACTCAATGGTCGACTCACGGGGTAAGCCTGCCGACGATCTAACCGGCCAGCATTTTGGTGGTTATAAGCTGGAGGAACTGGTCGGTACTGGCGGTATGGCCAGTATTTATAAGGGTTTTGACGAAACGCTGTCTCGCTGGGTGGCGATCAAAGTAGTGCCGGTGCAGGCAGTGGACGGAACCGAAGAGGTCTTACTGGCTCGTTTTCGGCAGGAAGCCAGGGCCATTGCCGCTCTGCGCCATCGCAATATTTTAACGATCTACAGCTACGGCGAAGAGGCTGGCTGGGCCTATATTGTGATGGAGTATGTTCCGGGCGGCTCCCTGAAGGATCGACTCGAGTCCGGCCAACCTTTCACCTGGGAGCAGGCTCTCAGCGTGGTCATTCCTGTTTCCCAGGCCCTGGCCTTTGCCCACGAGCGGGGCGTTATTCACCGCGATATCAAGCCGGCCAATATTTTGTTGCCTCAGGATGACTGGCCCCTGTTGGCCGATTTTGGCCTGGCTAAAATGGAGCATGCCGCCCGGCCTAATTTGACCATGCCGGGTCAGGTTTTGGGGACAATGGCCTATGCCGCCCCTGAGCAAATTCAAGAAAGTTCTATCGATGCCCGGGTGGACATTTACTCTCTGGGGATTGTGCTGTATGAGCTGCTGACCGGGCGGCTACCTTTTCAGGGTGAAACCGCCTTCGATTTTCTCATGGCCCGCCTCACCGACCCTCCTGTGCCGTTGCTCCAGGCCAATCCAAACGTCCCCAATATTTTTGTGCCGATCCTTGATCGGGCTTTAGCCAAGAATCCAAAGAGCCGCTACCAAACCATGACCGAGTTTTCGCAGGCTTTGCTCGAAGCCCGTGAGCGACTGCGCAGTTCAGCCCTGGCCCAACCGTCCGGCGACACGACCTCGCTGGTTGAGCTCCATGAACGGGATCAGCCCAAGATTCGGCTGAAAGTGGTGGCCAGCGGGCGGGAGATTGTGCCGGCCCGGCGGCCAGAGTTGACCATCGGCCGGGCTTACAAAGGCAGCGTCCCTGATATCGATCTGGGGCCTTACGGCGGGAGTCAGGCCGGCGTCTCCCGGCAACATTGTCAACTGCTCTATAAGGATCAGCAGTGGTATGTGGAAGACTTGGGCAGCACGAATGGCACGTTTGTCAATGGGGCCAGGCTAGCGCCCCATAAGTTGGTCCCTTTCAAGAACGGCGATTTGATCCGCTGTGGTCAAATCGAACTTGAATTAAGCTTAACTTAGTTTTTATCCCCGGCCTGACTGTTCCGAATGCTTGTGTCAAAAATATTCTTGCGTTATTTCACGTTTATTCTTCTTTTTTTTGTCCTGTTCACCCTGGCCGGTTGCGACGGGGCACCGGTTTTATCGGCTCCGCCAACGGCGGGTAATTCAACCCCTGCTCCCAACCAGGCCGCGGATGGGTTGCTGGCGTTGCCAACCGCAGCCGCCCCAATCGAGCCGACTGCCACCGCCACGTTGGTCATTTCGGAATATCCCCCGACTCATACACCCACCCTCACTCCAACTTTTGCCCCCACCCGGACTCGTAAACCCCGGGCCTCGGCCACGCCAGCGCCGGGTGATCCGCTTCCATCGCCTCCCCCGGCCGTTCTGGCCAGCAATACCGGCAGTATCGTCCATGTCGTGCTCATCAGCATCGATGGCTTGCGCCCAGATGCCCTGGACCTGGCCGACACCCCAACCCTCGACGGCCTGCGGGCCAGGGGAGCCTACCACCCGGCCGCTCAGGCCGTCCTACCCAGCGTGACATTGGTGAATCACGCCTCGATGTTGGGGGGGATGACTCCGGAGAAGCACGGCATCGATTGGAATGAGTACGTTCTCGAGGCCGGCAAAATCAACGGTCCCACCTTGTTTACCGTGGCGCGCGATTACGGTCGCACTACGGCGATGGTGGTTGGCAAACCGAAGTTGGATCACCTGGTTTTGCCCGGCTCGGTTGATAATTACATTTACGCCGGCTTCTTGGATACCCAGGTGCTCAATAAGACCCTGGGGGTCATTGAGGCCGGTTTGCCGGATATTCTCTTCGTCCACCTGCCCGATGTTGATTCGGCCGGCCACGCCAGCGGCTGGATGTCGCCCAATCAATTGCTCACCATCAGCCAGACCGACGCCATTGTGGGCCAGGTAGTGGCTGCCCTGGCAGCCGGTCACTATCTGGATACAACGCTGCTCATTATTACATCTGACCACGGTGGGGTTGGCACGGCCCATGGCGGCGCGTCGCCGGAGGAGGTGCGCGTGCCCTGGTTGGCGGTGGGGCCGGGGGCGCCGGCCGGGATCACCTTGACCGATCCGATCATGATCTACGACACCGCCGCCACAATTTTGCAGGCCCTCAATATGCCTGTGCCGTCCCAATGGGATGGTCGACCGGTGCAGGCGATTTTCAACAAGTAACGGCCATGTTTGTCATTATTCCGGCCAAACCGTTGGCGCAAGCCAAAAGCCGGCTGGCTGCGGTGCTATCGCCGGCAGAGCGGATTCAGTTGAGCCGGGGGCTGTTGCAGCGCACCATTGGCCTGGCCCGCCAGGTAGCGGAAGTGGTAGTTATCTCGCGGGACGCAGCCGTGCGCCGGTTGGCCAAGCAGGCGGGGGCCTGGGCTTTGGTAGAGTCGGGCAACAATTTGAACCAGGCCCTGATGCAAGCCTCAACCTGGGTGATGATGCATGGCGGCCAATCGATTTTGATCCTGCCGGCTGACCTGCCCCGCTTGCAGCCAACGGATTTGGTGAACCTGCTCAACCTCGCTCAAACCGCGCCGGCGGCGGTGATTGCTCCTTGCCGCCGGCTTGACGGCACAAATGCCTTATTGCTGCGGCCGCCTGATTTGATCGAATTTGCCTTTGGACCGGGCAGTTTTAAGGCTCACCAGCAGGCGGTTCGGGCTGCCGGCGTTGAGCCGGTTATCTATCATTCGGCTACCCTCGCTTTTGACCTTGATTTGCCCGAAGATTTGCTCCAATTGGCCCCCATCTCTGCCTACCAGCCGCCGGCATAATCCAGGGCAATCGGCCGGGCCTGCTGGGCCAGGTAAGCCCAGTGCAGCTCGATGATCTGGCGCAGGTGCAGCAAGTCGTGAGCCAGCCAGGCCGCCAGCATATCCCCGGCCGACACGAACCCCAGGGGCGGGCGGTCATAAAGCTCGGGCCAATTGGGCTTGGTTAGACCCTGCAACCATATGAGTGACTGCTGGCGCTCCTGGAGAAAGTTGTCCAGCGAGGTAGCCAAATCGCGCTGGTTGTATTGACGGCTTGTAACCCAACCCTGGGGATCGATGGCCGGAAACGGCTCGCTGGGCCGGTGGAGCAGGTAATCCAGGCGCTGGCGAAAATCCTCCCGCTCTTCATCGTAGAGGTGGTTGATGACTTCCAGAATGGACCAGCTTGCCGGCTGCGGTTTCCAGCGGGCCTGTTCGTCGCCGATATTCTGAACCAGACTGCGAATCGTGCCAGCGTTGTTCATCAATTGCGTTACAAAATAGTCAAGATTTTTCACCTACATCCTCCTGACGATATAGTTACACAAAATCCTAATTCGGCCCACCCTATTCGTCAGCTTGCCTGATTTGTGGTATCTTGAACAGGCAAATGGTTGGTCTCAAGCTGAGGAGGTCAGGCTGATGGGCGGTTGGGAGCTATTTTCACAGGGATTTCTTTTATTCGTCACTCTATTCGTAATGATGATTGGCCTGATTTTTACCGTAGTGCCGCCGATACCCGGTACGCTGATTATCTGGGCTGCCGCTATTTTTTACGGCCTGATGTCGGACTGGGCGCAGTTGGGTTGGATTACGTTTGGCTTGCTGACCTTTTTTATGTTACTTGGCCTCATCATCGACGTGGTGGCCGGCCACGTGGGGGCCAGGATGGGGGGCGCCTCCTGCCTGGCTATCTTCATTGGGGCGGTTCTGGGTCTGGTCCTGGGTCTGGTGATCAGCCTGATCGGCACGCCCATCCTGGGTTGTTTTGCCGGCCTGTTCGGGATGGTGGGCGGCATTCTGTGGGTCGAGTGGCGGCAGGAAGGGGATTGGGAGCGAGCAGTGAAAGCAACCAAGGGTTATGTCGCCGGCTCGCTGGCCGGGATTGCTGCCAGAGTGACCTCGGGCATCGTAATGGTTGGGATATTTTTGGCTCGGCTCTACCTGGGCGGATGAATCGACTAGACCTGAAAATAGACCATCTGCCCAACGCCCAGCCGGATCAGCCCCTCAGCCGCATATTCACGGACTACATAGCTGTCATCCTCCAGGGCCTTGAACAGCGCCGGGATGGCGGCTTTACTCTCGATGGGCAGCAGCGCCTTGGCCGCCCGCACCCGTACCCAGGTCGCCTCATGTTGCATCGCCTCGATCAGGCGCGGCGCGGCGGCTGGTCCGATCTTGGCCAGAGCGTCGGTGGCGTGGCTGCCGCAGGCTGACGGGTTGGTAGTAAGCAGGTCAGCCAGCCCGGTTACCGCAGCCTCCGCTCGCAATTCTCCCAGGGCCAGCGCCGCCCCGCTGCGGACCATCTCCTCAGGGTCATGGAGCGTTTCCAGGAGCAACGTCACCGCTTCCGCTGAACCGTTGCTCCACAGTCCCCGCACCGCCCAGAAACGCATGTCCGCCTCCGGCCGGTTCAACAACTCTGCCAATAGAGCCAAGCCCGCCGCGCCCTTTTGCCCCAATATCATTGCCTCAGCCTCACAGCCGGCTTCATCAAGCCCGGTAAACTGTTCTATGTGCGCTAATCCCCATCTGTCATTCGCCATTCACTACACATGCCCTGCGGGTTCGCCATTCACCATTCGCTCTTCGCTGATTCGCTATTCGCCATTCCCTCACTCGCCATTCATCGCGTTCGTCGCATAAGCACGCAGAATTTGGCTCTTGGGAAAGCGGGCGCGCACCCCAACGGTAAAATCTTCCAGCAAGGGACGCACGTCGAAATAGATCAGGTGACTCTCTTTGACCGAATCAGACGCGCCAAAGCCCTCCACCAGGATCATGGCGCCAGGGATGGCCAACATCAAATCGACCCATTCCTGCTCGCGGCGTTCCGAGCCGGGCGACAGCCAGATTTCTTCCACCTGGGCCGCCTGGCGAAGGTAATCGATATGCCAGTGCGGTTTTTCGACCGGTTGCAGATGGTGCTTGAGCCGTCCAACCAGGCCGCCTGCGCCAAAAGCGCTGCCAACATAGGCATACCAGCCGGCCGGAAAGACAAATGTACCCAGCTTGCCGATGGTGAGACGTTCATCGGCCGGCAAATGTAATAAGAGGATATAATTACCCGGTTCAGACATCGCTAAGAACTTTTCTGAAAAATTTACTCTGTGGCATAATCAGTTAAAAACGGGAAGATCAACTGGCAGATGATCTGGATTTTACTTATAGTCACTCTGGTCATCATCGGTCTGCTCCTGTACTGGCAGCTCATCATTGCCGAAGGCGCTTACCTGGGCGCGCCGTTGGTGGCGCGGCTGTACGATTGGACGGCCGAACGTTACAACAAAATCAAAGAATTCGACCCTGAGATGGAGGCGTTAACCCTGGGACTGCCCCTGGCCCAGCGACTTGTCCGCCAGCCCGACGCCCTGGTTCTGGATGTCGCCACCGGTACCGGTCGCGTGCCGCTAACTTTATTTGGCCAGCCCGGTTACCGGGGACGAGTGATTGGTCTCGATCGGGCCTCAAAAATGCTCGATGTAGCTCGTCGAGAGCTTGACTCCGACCACCAGCGGGTGAGTCTGCTCCAGGCCGACGCGATGGTCCTGCCTTTTGCCAGCAATAGTGTCCCGCTGGTCACCTGCCTGGAGGCGCTGGAGTTCCTGCCTGATCCGCACCAGGGCCTGGCCGAGTTGATCCGGGTTTTGCAGCCCGCTTCGCCGGCCCAACCCAACTCGGGCTGGCTCCTCTTTACCAACCGTATCGGCTGGGAAGCCCATTTGATGCCCGGCAAAAGCTGGTCCAGAGAAAAACTGGAGCAAATCCTGACCGACTTTCGGCTCCAGGGGGTCAAATTTCAGCTCTGGCAGAACATTTATGACTTGGTCTGGGCGCAAAAAGTCGAAGGTTGAATGTTGTTGCCTCCTACGTAAATATCCCTCCAACCGCCAGTAGGCCCACATAAATTAAGAGTAACGCCACGGCGCTGCCGATAAAGGCAAACAGATACATTTTGCTGCCGCTTGATTTCTTGGCTCGAGCGGCGCCAAACTCGAGCGCGCCCACAGCTACAAGGGCCACAATCACGTGCTCGCCGGTAAAACGCATATTCTGCCAATACTGGAGCAAAATATAGAGAATTAGCCCGACGATAACCTGGATGTAAAGAGCAACCCGGCTGAACAGGAACAGGCGGGTGTCGGCCGCGCTCCACTTTTGTTTACCTAACCAACCCACCAGCGTTTTGATGACGGTAATCACCAGTAGAATGAGCACAATCCAACGCCAACCGGAATGGGTCTGAAGCAGAAAATAGGTCATGATGGCTCTCCTTTGTCTGGTATCAGCAAGTTCTTAGTCTGACTCAGCGGATTGTCGCTGCACCTGCCGCCGTTCACAGCCGGAGCAGATGGGGAAGGTCAACCAGGCGGTTGCTATCCCTGAGGTGTATTGGGGGGCCGGCGCGATGAGCGCGGCCCGGGCCGGTTGGCCGCACAGGAAGCAGGGCAGCGCCGGGTCAACCCCGATCAAAGCCATCTGGCTGGATGACTGTTCCGGGGTAAAGGGAATGATGGCTTTAACGACTTCTTGATATTTTTGGGGAAGTTTACTGCTCATAAATCAACACTCCTCCTGGCCTCAATTTTAGCATATCTATTTGGCCCTGACAACATCCCACAAAAAAGAGGTCAGCTCCCCGGCTGACCTCTCAACTGTTGTAACTCAATAAACATTATTGGAAATAAGATTGATGGCCTGGCAAGTTTGATATGGCTCACGGATTAACACAGACACCTGCACTGCCCGCAGGTGCAGTGTTTCACGGATTTTTCTTTAATTTTTTGACATAATCTGTGCGCTTCGCGGTCTGTGAAAATCCGTCAGCTATTCTTATTTCCAATAAACTCTAATGGCTCGGTCGGCTGAATAGCACGGCAGATCAAGGCGCCGGAGTGTCATATACCCACGCCTCAAAGAGAGGCGTCAGGTCGCAACTGCAATGGGCCTCAGCCAAATCTTTGAAGCTGGCGGTGGTAGCGATACCCCATTGGTGACGCCGGTAATACTCTTGCAGGAAGGCTGCAAAGCTTTCCTGGCCCATCGACTCGGCCAGCGTTTCCAGAAAAAGCGGCCCCCGCCCGTAGACAATAGCGCTGTACTCCTGGACGGTGTAATCTCGAACCGGCAACCCAATCGGGATTTCGACCCCATCCACCCGGGTCCAGCGCCGCTCCAGCGAGCCTCGAAAAGCGTCCGCTCCGGCCGGGCCGTACACATCCAAAAAGTAGAGCAGGGTGGCATATTGGGCCAGGGCTTCATCTACCCACGGCTCATCGACCTGGTCATTACCAACCACGCTATAGAACCATTGATGAGCGACTTCGTGGGCCACCACCGCCTCTAATAAGCGGTTGTCCTGGTCCGCTCCATACAACTCACCCCGGATGACCACGATACCGGGGTATTCCACCCCCAGGGCCAGGTTGGGGGTGGTGACCAGATCAAATTCGGTAAAGGGGTAAGGGCCAAAGCGCTCGTTGAAACTTTGCAGGGCCTGGACCGCCTGGGTCAAGGCCATTGCCGAACCTGCGCTCAATTCCGCCGGAGCGTAGCTGTTGACTGCAACCTCCCCTACGCTCTGGCTGGTGACGGTGTAATGGTCGCTGGCAGCCAGGTAAAAATCTCGCACCGGCCCGGCGGCAACGGTCAGGACCTGCTGCCCGTCTTGCTCCACCCGCTCGATGACCAGCCCGGATGTTGCCAACATTAGCTTGGCCGGCGCGGTGATGCGCGCCAGATAGAAGCTGCTGTCGGCGTAGATGATATCCCCAAAGCCGGGGGCGATTTCGATGTTCCAGCCCCGATCATCGTACACGGCAATCATCGGATAGAAGTGGGCCAGGGCCAGGGTGTCATCCAGATAAGCAAACGTGCCGTAGTTGCCGCCCTCAGAGGTTGGCACTTCCACGTTGAATTCCAGCCCTAAAACGACCTGCTCATTCGGTTCCAGTGCCGGCGACAACGGGATGCGCATAGCGCTGTTGGCCAGCTCATAACCCGGCTCGACCGCGGCGCCGTTGACCGTCAGGTTGGTAATTGTGCTGGAACCGCCGGCCAGGTTGGGGAACAGCCGGAAATAAACCTCCGTTAATGGCCCATCTTCCTGGTTGGTATACAGCACTTCTTGCCGGCCGGTCAGATCGACAAAATCCGGGGCAATTTCCAGCTCGATGTGGTAGACGCTGGCGCCCGGCAGTTCCGCCAGAATAACCCGCTCACTTTCGATCAGCCCCGCTTCAAACATGGAGCGATCCTGCCAGGTCACCTCAAACAGGGTTGGGTCCGGTACGTTGCTGGCTGTTTGCCCCGGTCTGGTCGATCGGTTGCTCGCCTCTGCTGCCGGCACCAATACCAGGTCGAAACTGCCTTCGCTCTGTCCCTGGGCCGGATAATATTGGGTGACCAGCGGCTGGTACCCGGCCGCGGTGACTCGCAAGTGGATATGGGACGGCCGGCCGCTGTAAGGCGGTGGAAAGTTGCTCTCAAAACGATAGGCTCCGGCGGTATCGGCCGTCATTGTGGCCCGGTAGGCGTCGCCGTATTGGCCGTCGGGACCGGCCAGCCAGAATTCCAGTTGAGCGCCGGGGATGGGCGCGCAGCCCTCGGCCGAACGAACCACTCCGCTCAGTACGTGGCCCGGCCCCACGCTCGACCGTTCCGGCGCGCCGGGGACGTAAAACGGCCCCAGGGCGTCGGGGGGGGTGGGCTGGCAACTCGTTAGCTCGGCTGCGGTGGGGGTTGGCACGGGTGGTTGGGTCGGCTCGGGGGCAGGTGTTGGTGGATTGGGTGCCGATTCAGCGGTGGATGTGGCCGGGGCCACGGCCGCGGCCAGCGGCGTCGCGGTGGGAGAATCGGTCGGTGGAGTTGTGGTCGTTTGGACGGTAGTCTGGCAGCCGGCGAGGATGATCAATCCGGCTACAAGCCTAAGGGTGAGCCAGCTTCTGAACATCAAACGTTTTCCTCTCATACGTTGCTCCTAACCTGGACAAGCCACCTTTGACCAAATCAGGTCAAATAAACCACAAAGGAACACTAGACTTTGCCCCATAGTCTGCCACAGGTAGATTAAGCCCGGCTTAACCCACCCTGCTCATCCTTCGTCCTAATGCCCTGTAACAAAGCGAGATTTGGCAGCTTAACAATCACCGGCCGGCGTCACCCGCCAAAGTGAGGGTGGAGCTTATCAGCCGCAGTTCGTGCTCAGCCACGGGAGAAGTCAGATTGGAGGGTAAAAATGAACGGATCACATAATCACCGCTGAGAGAGGGGGGAATAACGTAAGGTAGATCATAGTCGCCCAGCCCGGTCATAGGGTTATACGAGGTATGAACATTGTCAATTAGCTGTGAGAAAGTAGGAGCCGCTGGCGGGCCTTGTTGAAGATAAAGAGCATAATCGGTCTCAACTTCGTGCCGCCTGATCTGGATGAAAATCGGCGAACCGATTGGCGCCGACAGCCGTGGCACATTAATATAAGCGGCCAAAGGTGTATAGAGCCAGATCAACCGGCTGGCGATTTTGTTGGGATTGGGGCCACGGCCATAATCAACGCCAATAATTTCAACCGGTTTGGGCGGGTCGCCGGGAATGTGAGAACCGTATGGTACTACATAGCCCAGAGTAATGGTTCCATCATCGCTTGCTCTGATGATCACAGGCGCTGACACACCGTCATCAAAAAGAATTCGATACTGTTGACGCGGGGCCAGATTTCTCAACGAAATCTCCAAAACATCCCCTTGAGGGTGGGTACTGGTAGCCGTTTCGCCGAAAATATCTATTTCCGCCTGACTGAACTCGACCGTAGTGCTGGCAACCTCGTAACCGGCGTCATTGGAGGCAATGGTCATAGTCACGCCTGGGGTGTGGCCGGTGGCAATGTAGAAGGCTGGTGAACCGTTGCGATTGGCGCCAAATTGCGAGTCGGTCGGGATTTGGGTGACTTGCGCGCCTTCAAACCACAATACTCCCGGCGCCGACGGGCTGGGTTGGCCGTCAAAGGTGATGGTGTAGCTGCTATTCACGTCGTGTCCAAAGAGATAGATTGGGATCGAGGAACTTATCGGCCAGCGGGCCGGTTCAACTGGCTGCTGCTGTTGGTCAGTGCCGGGGTCGTTGATATTGCGGGCGGTGATGACGGCGTTATCAGGGGCCACACTAAAACAAGGCGCGTTGGTTGGCAGATCGCCCAAACAGGTCGCAATCGGGATGCCTGGATCAGCGGCCAGCGTAGTGTAGATACGGTAATCAGGCGTCCCTGCCGGCGGCAGCGGGTCGGTTGCGGGCGTCAGGACTGAGATATTGAAAGTAAGCAATTTACCACCCATACTATCGGTGGTGAACTCAAGCGAGTTAATGAAGTTTCCGTCTTGCCGGGCAAACCAGAGCCTATAGTCGCTATTCGGCAGGTGGTCATTCACCGAGACTGTAAAATGACCACCCGCCGGCTCGATAAAGTCGCCCAGGTCATCATAAACGATGATATAAGGATTGATCCCGTATTGTCTGACCGGGGTGGTAATGTGCTTGGTCACCGACAGCCCGGAGGTATCGCTCAAGGTTACGGTATTGGTGAGGATTGTCCCACTGATCGCCTGGCTATCAACCTGAACAACCATTGTCACAACTGTCACAACGCCGCTAACAAAGGGGGCGGGATTACCCAGGTTCCAGATCACCGTCTGATCTATGACGTTGCAATTTAGACCACCGCTACAGCTTTGATAGGTAGTGCTTGGCGGTATTGTATCGACCATGGTCAGGCTGGGAGCCGGTTCATTACCGGAGACCGTATAGCGGATGGTGTAGGTCAATGGACTCCCCGGCGGCGACGGGTTGGGGAAAGCAGTTTTGCCGACAGCAAGCCCGTGCCAGGGTTGAGTGGGGTCGAAGGATTTTAGAATCAGGGGGAAATAAAACAAGAAATCTGGCTCGTCCTCGTCTTCAGGCTCCAACTCAGGGCTGATTGTCTCAGAGATAGAGCCGGTTAGCGAGACCATCTGGGATATAGCAACTCCTTCATCGCCGATCGGCCAGGTTGCTTCAACCATTTCGGTTGAGATAATTTCGAGGTGTGCCAGACCAGCAATGGGAGCCAGGACTCCCAAACAGATCAAAAAACCGAGAATATACGCCCGTGCCATAATTACAAGCCTTGATCAAGGAAGATCATATGCCGGCTTTTCCGAATTCTTGGATATTATATCACAATCATGAATTGCGCCATCTTAATCTCATACAACAATACTCGACAGGATATTTGCAAAACCCGTCTTCTGGTCTAATCGTTGTCAATCCCGCCTGATTATGCTATACTGGCCTGGTTGTTGTAGATTAGCCCCGTTACCGGGGGCTTGCCTTACACTTTTTACAACTCAGCCAGCAGTTTAATCCGATACGCGGCAACGCAGCCCTCGCCGGGAGCCTGCGTTGTTTCTTTTCTTAGAACAAATATAACGGGAAAAGGTAATGCCAATGCTGAACCTGCCTGCGCCATTTTCTGAAGACCTTAAAATCGCCATTGAAGCGGCCCAACATGCCGGCAATTTGGTCATCAATGCCCTCCAAACCGACATCATTGCCGAGACCAAAGGCGATAAAGGGCTGGTCACCGAATTCGATCAACGGGCTGAACAGGCAATTATCGAAACCTTGCAGACCAAGTCGGCCTATGCTTTTTTGGGCGAAGAAACCGGCCGGACTGAGACAGAATCTCAGAAATTCTGGGTGGTTGATCCCATCGATGGCACCACCAATTTTTCCAGGGGGTTGCCGCTTTTTGCCATTTCGATTGCCTTGATGCAGGAGACTGACATCCTGCTGGGCGTTATTTTCAATCCCTACACCAAAGAATACTTTTACGCCGAAAAAGGCAAAGGCGCCTACCGGAACGGCAGCCCCATTCAAGTTTCGGCCAACCGGCTGCCGGCCAAGTCGATTGTGTTGCTGGATCACGGCTATGCCGAGGCTGACCTGGAGCGAATGACTGTACTCTATCGGCGGCTGGGTCTGCAATATAGTTTGCGGCTGCTGGGGACAACGGCGCTCGGCTTGACCCTGGTGGCCAATGGTACGGTCGATGCCTTTATCAGCTCCGGCGACGAGCTGTGGGATTTTGCCGCGGGGGTCCTGCTGGCGCAGGAGGCCGGCGGCAGCTTTACCGATTGGCGCGGCCGGCCGTGGGACGGTCAAACCCCTTTTATATTTGCTTCTAACGGGCGGCTGCACGAAGCTCTGTTGCCGCACATCCGTGACCTGCAACCCGGCTAAATTCCTTGCTGACCTTGTTTGACAATTCCTGCCCATGACCCCAGGCAAAACCGCGGCCACCGACCTTTCAGCCACCTCGGCTCAGCAGGAGTTCCCAGTTCGTCGCCGGGCCTGGTCAGGCTGGGGCCTGGCCCTGTTCACCACCCTTTGTTTTAGCTCCATGCCCCCGATCATCAAAACTGCCCTCAACCTGGGCATCGACCCGCCCCAACTCCTGATGTTGAGGTATCTGCTGGCGACCATCCTGTTGGGCGGCACCATTGCCATCTTTGCCCCTCGACGTTTGTGGGCTGATCGCCGGTTGATCCAGTTTGCTTCCATTGGCGGGCTGGGCTATGCCGCGGGCGTCCTGTTATATTCCTATTCGCTCACCCGGCTCAGCGCCTCGGTCGCGTCGATGACCTTTTCCCTCTATCCGCTGCTGGTCTTGGGGGTGTTAGCCGTTATGGGTGAGAAGTTTACTTACCGGAACTCCATCCGGGTGGCCTTAGGTCTGGCCGGCGTCTACCTGTTGATCGGTCCGGGCGGCCAGGTCGATTGGCTGGGGCTGCTCCTGGTCTTGGGGGCCATTAGCGCTATGCTGGTCTACCTCTTTTCGATTCAGTGGCGATTGGGGGCGTATGATCCGCTCGCGGTCGCCCTGTATCTGGTCGCCAGTATGACGGCGGCGATTGGGCTGGTCTGGCTGGTTCAGGGCGCGCCCTGGGTTAGCCCTGGCTGGGGCGGCTGGCTGGCCGTGGGCTGGATGGCCGTGATCGGCACTTATCTGGCCCAAATGACGATGGTCAGCAGCGTCCGGTTGCTCGGCAGTGGTCAGGTGGCGCTGTTAAACCCGCTCGAAACGTTTCTAACGGTGATCTGGTCGGTCTTATTCCTGGCCGAATATTTAACGCCGCTGCAATGGCTCGGCGGGGGGCTGATCTTGTTCAGCGCCCTGCTGGCTATCCGGCGCTTGCGGCGAGCCAGGGTGGTGCAGATCGAGGCGGGTTAAGTGACTCATCGGTCAAAGAGAAATGCGCTATCTACGCTTGGTCCTTATTCGCGTTTATGGCTAGAGCAGCCGTTACAGCCACGGGTTGGCAGCGACGGTTCTTTCATTTTGCACGTTGCCGGTGTTCACGGTCGATTTTGGCTCCAAGAGCATCACGTGAACTTCCTCGTCGGCCACGGGCAGATGCTCGACGCCCCTGGGCACAATCAGAAACTCGCCTTCTTCTAGCCAGATGTCTCGCTCGCGGAACTTGATCAACAGCCGGCCCTTGACTACCAGGAACAACTCGTCTTCATGCTCATGGTGATGCCAAACGAACTCGCCCTTCAATTTAGCCAGCTTCACGTATGAGTCGTTCAATTCTCCCACAATTTTGGGACTCCAAGACTCCTCGAACAGGCTCAATTTTTGAGCCAGGTTTACTTTTTCCATCTTGACCTCCTCCCTTTGGAAAACCAGCACCGTACCTAAATAAATAATACCACGGAGCTGAGCCGGAGAAAACTTCTTGTTTTTACCGGCCAGGTTTGACAAGTTCAGCAAAAGCGCCAGAATGAATTGGTCCGACCGGATTACGGTTGGGAGCAAAAACAAGGGAGAATCACCACGAACAATGAATAAAGGTTTGCTTTATGCAGTTGGCGCTTACCTGGCCTGGGGTTTTTTGCCGCTCTATTGGAAGGCGCTGCAAACGGTGCCGGCCATCCAGATTGTCGGCCATCGCATGGTCTGGTCACTCCTCTTTATCGGGTTTATCTTCATGTTCACGCAACGTTGGTCGCTCTTCTTGCAAGCGATCAAGAACAAGAAAGTCCTGTTCATCTATTTTGCGGCCGGTTCTACCCTGTTCTTCAACTGGTTCATTTATGTTTGGGCGGTCAACGCCGGCCATGTGGTTGAGACGGCCCTGGGATATTTCATCAACCCGCTGGTCTACGTGCTGCTGGGTGTGGTGCTGTTGCGCGAGAAACTGCGACCCTGGCAATGGGTAGCGGTGGGCGCGGCCACAGCTGGGGTGCTCTATCTCACCTTCATTTACGGCTCGCTGCCCTGGATTGCGCTGACCCTGGCCTTTACCTTTGGTTTCTATGGACTGATCAAAAAAACAGCGCCCCTCAAAGCCCTGGATGGTTTGTTTCTGGAGACGGCGCTGCTGTTTTTGCCGGCTTTTGGCTTCTTGTTGTTTCAGGAAGCCAGCGGCATTGGCGCCTTTGGGCACGCTCATCTGACCACCCACCTGCTCCTCATCCTGACCGGTGTGGCTACCGGCTTACCGCTGCTCCTGTTTGCGGCTGCTGCTCGCTTGATCCCTTTGACGACTATTGGCATTTTGCAATATTTGGCCCCGACGATCCAGTTTTTGTTAGGGGTGTTTCTTTATGGGGAAGCCTTTACCCCGACTCGACTGATCGGCTTTAGTCTCATCTGGTTAGCCTTGCTCATTTATACGGTTGAAAGCGTCATCGCCCACCGGAGGACCGCTCGGGCCGCCTCGCTGCAATATGCTGGCTAGAATGGGGTCTGTCCAAATCTTTAGGTGACCGGCACTTACAACTAATCCTGGCTTGGAAAAAATGGCACAAGTGCCGGTCACCTTTCTTGCTTGGAATTCTGGATGCATTCGTTAGAATAGCTCAACTCTGCAAATCCAATATAATGCAGTCTCTAAAATTGGCCGGTTTGGAAAATTTCTCAACCTAAGTATACTAACCCTCATCACATTGAATTTGCCACAAAAAATAACCGATCCATCTTCTTGGGGGTCCATTGTCCATGCCTGAGTCGCCCTATCCCATGATTTCAATCGACGAAGCCTTGAGCCTCATTCAGCGAGAAGTGTGGGTTCTGCCGGCGATCAAGTTGCCCTTTACCGAGGTGTTGGGCCTGGTGTTGGCCGAAGATGTTTTTGCGGCTGAGCCGATGCCGCCTTTTGCCGCCGCCAGCGTCGATGGTTATGCCGTTGTCGCCGCCGACGGTCCCGGCTGGCGCCAAATTGTGGGCGACCAGATGGCCGGCTACGTGGCCGGTCTGCAGGTGGAGCCGGGTACGGCGGCGCGGGTGACCACCGGCGCGCCCATCCCACCCGGCGCCGATGCCATGGTAATGATCGAACAGACCGAGGAGCAAGCTGGCCGGGTCAATATTTTGGCTCACTCCATCCAACCTGGGGCCAACATCCGGCCGGTTGGGCAAGATATCAATCAGGGTCAATTGGTACTGCCCAAAGGTACGGTTCTGGGCGCGCCGGAGCTGGGCCTGCTGGGCACGGTTGGCCAAACCGAAGTGCTGGTCCACCGGCGGCCCAAAGTGGCGGTGATGTCTACCGGCGACGAGATTGTGGAGCCACACCAAAGCCCCGCCCCCGGCCAGATCCGGGACGCCAACCGCTTCAGCCTGATGGGGGTGCTGCGCCAGAGCGGGGCTGAACCGCTCGATCTGGGGATTGTCAGGGATAAGGCCGGCAGCCTGGAAGCCACCATCGAGCGCGGCCTGGCCGAAGCCGATGCGTTGCTGACCTCCGGCGGCGTGTCGATGGGCCAACTCGACCTGGTCAAACCGTACCTGGCTCAACGGGGCACCGTTCACTTTGGCCGGGTCAACACCAAGCCCGGCAAGCCGGTCACTTTTGCCACGGTCGACGGCAAGCCCTGTTTTGCTATGCCCGGTTTTCCGGTTAGCGCCCTGGTCAGTTTTGAAGTTTTTGTGCGGCCGGCGCTGCTCAAGATGGCCGGCCATACCCACACTTTTCGACCGCGCCAGCCGGCTATCCTGGCTCACGACTTTCGGCACTCACCGGACCGGACCGAGTTCCAGCGGGTCAATCTGACTCGCCGGGCGGATGGCCGGCTAGTCGCCTCAAGCACCGGCTTTCAGGGTTCCGGCCGTCTGCTGTCGATGGTGGGCGCCAATGGTTTGGTTGTGTTACCCCACGGTCAGGGCGATTTTCGGGCCGGATCGGAAGTGGAAGCAATGATTTTGGATTGGGTTGAGGTAGAGCAATCATGAAAATATTATTGTTGGGTTTAAGTCATAAAACTGCGCCGGTTGAGATTAGAGAAAAATTGAGCTTTACCCCCACGATGCTGCGTTCTGCGTTGACCCACTTTGACTCAACCCACCCTCAGGCTCACCTGGAAGAGATAACCGAGGGGGTAATCCTATCGACCTGCAATCGCCTGGAGGTTTATACCCTGGTGCATAATCCGGAGATAGCCAAAAAGGAACTGATTAAATTTCTGGGCCGGGCCTGCGATGTAGCGCCGGAGCAGTTTATCGACCACCTCTATTTTCGCCAGAATGACGCGGCCGTTGACCATCTGTTTCACGTCGCCGCCGGCCTGGATTCGATGGTGTTAGGCGAGCCGCAAATTCTGGGTCAAATTACCGATGCCTTTGAGGCCGCCCAGGGGCAGCGAGCGGTTGGCACAGTCTTGTCGGCCCTGTTTCGAGCCGCCATTCACACCGGCAAGCGGGTCCGCACCGAAACCGCGATCAGCGTCAATGCCTCCTCGGTCAGCTCGGTGGCGGCCAGTATGGCCTGCGAGTTGTTAGGGGATCTGTCGCGGCGGCGGGTTTTGCTGATTGGGGCCGGCGAGATGGGGGCCATTGCGGCCAGGGCGTTGCAGAAGCGAGGCGCGTCGAACATTGTGGTGGCCAATCGGACTTACCACAATGCCGCCCAATTGGCCGACGAACTGCACGGCCGGGCCATTACTTTCCAACAGCTGTCGGGTGCCATCGTTGAGGCCGATATCGTCATTACCGCCACCGGCGCGCCCCACATTATTCTGGACCGGGAATTATTGGCGCCGGCAATGGAACGGCGGCCGGATCGCCCCTTGTTTATCATTGATATTGCCGTGCCGCGGGATGTAGACCCCGAGGTGACCGAAATCCCTAACGTGCACCTGCGGGACATTGACAGCTTGCGGAGCGAGGCTGACAACAACGTGCAGGAACGAACCGCCGAAATTCCCCGGGTGGAAGCAATTGTGCAGCATGAGACCCACCTTTTTATGGATTGGTTTACCTCGTTGGGGGTGGTGCCGACGATTATGGCGATACGGCAGCAACTGGAGCAGTTTCGGGAGCAAGAGTTGGAGCATCTGTTTCGCCGCGTCGATTTGGATGAGCGAGAACGAGAGATGGTAGCCAAGATGAGCTACCGCCTGGTCAACAAAATCCTGCACGAACCGACTACCCGTCTTAAAAAAGAAGCAGCCAACGGCAATGGCCCAGCCTACACCTCAACCCTCCGCCATCTGTTTGCCCTGGATCAAATTAAAAAAGAGGGATAATAACTCAATCTACGCCAAGGCTTTGATTTTTATCGCTACCAGGGTGATGTCGTCGTGCTGCTCGGCCGGGCCGGCAAAGGTCGTCACCTCGGTCAGAACCGCCTCGATGAGCGCCTCGGGGGTCACATCACGTTCCAATGCGCCCACCAGCGCCTCCAGCCGCTCAAAACCGTACAGTTGGTGATCCCCATTCATCGCTTCTACCACCCCGTCGGTAAAAAAGAGAATCGTATCGCCAGCCATCAGCTTGATGTGATGGTCAATATACTGCATGGCCGGTTGCATACCCAGCGGCAGGGCGTCGCCGCTGGTTTCCAGGTAACGGAGAACCGTTTTGCTACTTGGTTCGGAACGGCGGTGGATCAGAAAGGGATAAACCTGGCCGGCGTTGGCCCAGACCAGTTGCTGGGCCGCGGCATCAAAGCGGGCATAACTGGCCGCAGCGAACATGCCGCGGGGAATATTGTGGTGGAGGATGGTATTGGTTTGATTCAAGACCTGGGCCGGCGAGGCATAATTGTGAGCTTCGGCTCGAATAATACTCTGCGTGGCCACCATCAACATCGCCGCCGGAATACTCTTGCCGGAAACATCGCCCACCACGACCCCGACTTGCCCGTTGCCTAATTCGACCAGGTCATAGAAATCACCCGAGGTTTCGCGGTGAGGCTGGCAAATTGCGGCCATTTCCAGACCGGCTATCCGGGGCAGTTGGGGTGGGAACAGCGCTTGCTGGACATTGCGGGCAATTTCCAACTCCCGCTGGACTCGTTCCTGTTTAGCCCGTTCCTGGTATAAGCCTTCCAGTTGGGTCGACATCAGATTGAATGTCTCGGCCAGGTCGCCCCACTCATCACCTGAGCGCAGCTTGATGGTGTGTCCAAATTGGCCTTTGGCCAGGGTTAACGCCCCTCGCTGTAGCTGGCGCAGCGGTCGATTGAACAGGATGATATTGATGACCAGGGCCAGCCCAACGGCGACCAGGCTGCCCACCGCCAAAATCCCCAGGACCCGAGTCAGGGTATCGCGTTGCAGCAAATCTCGGGCTTCGATGTAAACCAGCGCCTCAACCAGCCCCAGCACTGTTGACTCGCCGTTGGCTTTAGCAGCGACGATGGGAGCCACAAAGCCGTAGTAAGAGCCAAATTCGTCGGTGTACTCCACCTGCTGCGGCCGGCCATTCTCCAGAGCCGCCAGATGGGCCGGCGTGGCGTAAAAAAATGGGTAACCCACCCCGGTATCGTCCGTATCGACCCAGTAAAAGAGGCGATCCCCGTCGCGGTAATAGATGCCCAACCAATTGAGGTTGCCGGCGGTGAGAGCTTGCTGTAGCTGCCGGGCCACGGCCCGGTATTCGGGCCGTTCGATGTCGAGCGGCTGGCGGATCGAGCCTAACTTGTCAACGTCAACTGTCTGGGCGATCAACTGGGCGACCCGTTCCAGGCGGGTATCCATATCGGTTTGCCAGCGCCTGGTGCTTTCTCGATAGATTTGGTAGCCCGACAGGCCCAGGGTGATGACAATGAGGGCAATCAAGGGGGCCATAATCTTGAAAAAGAGCGGGACGCGCATTTTCATCAGCGACCCTCCAGCCGGTTGCGCAACTGGCCGTTTGGCTCAAAAATCAGAATGGCGTTATTCAGGGCATCGGTGGCATAGATGGCCCCATCGGGGCCAACGTCCAGGCCAATCACTTGCCACTCGCCCGGCGGCGAAAATTCGAGCAGAAATTGGCCCTCCGGATCAAATGCCTGTATCCGGCGATTGGCCATATCGGCCACATAAACCCGGCCTGTATTTTCATCAACGGCAATGTCTTGGGGATAACCCAACTGGCCAGGCGCCCGGCCGTATGAGCCAAAACTCAGGCGGAAAGTTGCTTCAAGCCCGCCAGAGGCCGTTTCGGTGAGATTGAATTGCTGCACCCGGCTGTTCGACTCGTCGCTGACGTAAAGTAAATGGCGTTGGCGATCAAAAGCCAGGTGCCCCGACCCATTGAATTGGCCGGGTTGGCTGCCCTTCTGGCCAAAAAAACGGGCTATTTGCCGACCCTCAGAGTCAAAAACTCGCACGGTGTTGGCCTCAAAATCAGCCACAAAAATTCGATCCTGATCGTCTATAGCCAGGCCGTAAGGGGTATTGGTGGTGATATCGTCGCCGTAGACGTAATCCTGAGCGCCTACCTCTCGCCAGAACCGGCCAGCAGGGCTGAAGACTTTAATCCCGTCATGCGCCCGGTAAGAACCTTCAATATCAAAAACCTGGTGGCAGATATAGATGTTCCCGGCTGAGTCGAGGCCGATATCCCAACCGGCGTAAATATCGGCGGGACCTCGGCCCAGGCGGCCAAAGGTGTCGATAATCTGGCCGCTGGCCGACATGTGAACGACCCGGCTATGGCCGCGGTCCATCACATAGAGACTGCCGTCCGGGGCCACGACAATGCCGTTAGGACGCAGCAAACCGGCCGGGGATGGCGCGCAGCCTACCAGGAATAACCACACCAGGAGGAGTTGAGCCCACCATAAATTTGCCATATTCATATTATTGAGGAATAGGGTCCTATGAAGCGTAGGTTATGGTCTGCCTCAATATACAACCTAATAGGCAATACGGCGAATCAGGCAATGGATTTTACGGCGGGGCAGAGCGGCAGGGGTGCGGGGGAGCAAGGGAGCAGAGGGGCAGAGGGGTGGAGCGAAAGGTGATTGCATAACTCATTCACAATTCGCAATTCACCACTCACAATTCACTATTAAACCAGTTTGCTCCAGACGCCGGTCCATTACATCGCGTCGTCCCGGCGAACCACGCCCTCACGCCAGGCGTAGACTGCGGCCTGGGTGCGGTCGGCCAGATGGAGTTTGTTGAGGATGTTGCTCACGTGGCTTTTGACAGTTTTCTCGCTGATCACCAGCGTTTCGGCAATGTCGGCATTATTCAGGCCGTCGGCGATGAGGCGCAGCACCTCCAATTCCCGGTCGCTCAGTTCGGTAAAGGGGTTGGGGCTGTCCTGGCGGCGGGCGCCATGCAGCTCTTGCACCACCCGGGCGGCCACCCGTGGATGGAGCACCGCTTCACCGTTGGCAGCCTTGCGGACCGCATCGGCCAGTTCGGCCGGGCCGACATCTTTGAGCAGGTAAGATAATGCCCCGGCCCGGATAGCCGGAAAGATGTGTTCATCCTGATGGTAGGAGGTTAACACAATCACCTGGGTGCGCGGGCTAACTTGTTTCACTTGCCGGGTCACCTCAACCCCATCCATGCCCGGCATGACCAAATCGACAATGACCACATCCGGGGCATGTTCGGCCGCCAGGGCCACCGCTTCTTCACCCGTGCCGGCCTCGCCAACTACGGTCAGGTCTGGTTGGGTGTCCATAAAAGCCCGCACTCCCTGGCGAACTACCTTGTGATCATCGACTACCAATACCGTAATTAATTCTGTCATTTTTCTCCCTCGTTCTCAGGGATCACCCACTTTTGAGCCGGGCGATAATCTGGGCACCGGCGCCGGGTTTACTGTGCACCTCTAATTGCCCGCCCAGCGCTTCCACCCGTTCGCGCATACTTTGCAGCCCCAGCCCCTTCCCGTCTCTGCTGGAAACATTGAAGCCGCGGCCATCGTCGGTAATGCTCAGGCTGATCTGATCGTCTTGCCAGACCAGTTCGACCTCCACCAAACTGGCCCCACTGTGGCGGGTGATGTTGGTGAGGGCTTCCTGGGCCACCCGGAAGAGAGTTTGCTCCAGGGGTAGAGATAAGGTACGTTCACCCCGGATACGGACTTCGGCCGGAATGTGGCTCTGGCGCGACCAGTCCGCCACGCATTCGCGCAGGGCCGCAGCCAACCCTTTGCCCTTGAGCGCGGCCGGGCGTAGCTCCCGGATCAGCGTGGTCAATTCCTGCTGGGCTTGCCGGACCAACTGTTCGGCCTCGGCCAGATTTTGTTTAGAAGCTTGCGGGTTTTGGTCGAGTAACGCCCGGGCCGCGCCGACCTGCATCGCCGTGGCAAAGACCTGCTGCTTGACCGAGTCGTGCAGCTCGCGGGCCAACCGGTTGCGCTCCTCCAGGGTGGCCAGCTCCTGGCGGGTTTGGATCATATTCTGCAATTCCACCGCCATGTGGTTGAGATGGCGGGCCAGTTGGCCCAACTCGTCGCCGGAGGTATCGTGGGTCAGGGTGGCAAAGTTGCCCTGGCTCCAATCATCGGCTGCGTGGGCCAGCAAGCGCAGGCGGTGAGTGAGACCGCGGGCAATCAAGTAGCCAAATAGAATGCCGGCCACGGCCCCGGAAACAACCATCCCCAACGTAATTGGCAAAATCAGGCTTTTCAGGGCGCTTTGGAGATATTCACTTTGCTCAAGGGGGAAAGCCAATTTGACGAAGATGACGCCAACCAGTTGGCCGCTATTCGAAAAGATGGGCGCACCGGCCACCAGGTTGCCCTGGGCATCACGCCTGGATAACAGTTTAGGGTTAGTTTCGCCGCGCAGGGCCGTTTGGACTATTTCAGCCGACTCGGTTGTCAATTGGGGCCGCAGCGGCGCCCCCGGCACAATGAGGTGGTCCGACGAAATGGTGGTTTCTCGCCGCGAGGGGCGCAGCAGCGACAGCGCCGCTTCAGGCGCGCTGACTCTGGTGGGGGTTACCGCCAGCACGGTACCCTGGGCGTCCACAATGGCCACCATAATAACCCGGCCGAATTGGGCCGGGATCGTATCGTACCTGTCGGGTGTCTCTTCATTGGGGATGTGGATGATCAGAAAATCGCCCTGGGTCACCTTTTGTAGCCAACTATTGAGAGCAGCATCATCAGGCGGCGTCTGCTCCAGGTAAGTCCCCAACACAGAGACGCCCTTGATCAAGGTGTCGGCGATCAGGCCGGGTAACCAGTTCGACCGGAAGTTGATGTACCAGAGCAAGGCCAGGCCAATTCCGGCTAAAATGAGGGCGGTCACCACAGTTGACAGGGTGTAGGCCAGGGTCAACTTCCATTGCAGCCGTCGGAAAAACCTGAGCGACCATCTGAAGCGACTCGGCAGCATCCCGAATCCGGACATCAATATGTCGCTAATCCCCAATTCTTAATCTCCAATCTCCAGCTTTGATGTTTATTATAACTCATTCCTCCCTAAAAATCATCCGGCTGTAGTTGGATTAACCACCGGCCTATAGGCGGAGAGGCAACCATTCAAATCCGCCTGCAGACCCACAGTCGCTCCACCTCAAGTCTGATGTGAACCGGGCTGATCTGAATTATACTGGGCTGAGGAGCGATTTTTGTGGAGGTAAGGGATGACAACTACATTTGACTCTACCCCTAAACTTGAACCGCGTCCCCTATGGCGTTTGTTGTTTGGTCTCATTGATCAGCCTGGGGCAACTTTCAAGCTGGTGCTGGCCCGTCCCAAGTGGTGGCTGTGGGCCGTACCCCTGCTCATCCTGATCCTGGCCTTCGCGGTAGTGACCGTAGTCAGCCTGCCCTTTGCCCAGGAGTTGGCCCGCCAGCAGGCTGAACTCAGCCTGGCTGAATTACCCGCGGCTCAGGCTGAGGCCGCCCGGGCGACGATGGACATTTCTCTCTCCACGCCGGTGTTGCTGGCATCGACCCTTGGTTTTGGCATAGCCGCGCTCATTGTCGGCCTGATGGCGCAAGCGACCTTTCTTTACTTCAGCGCCCTCATCGCCGGCGGTGATGACTTGAATTTTGGTTCGGTCTTCACGGTTAGCGCCTGGAGCCGCCTGCCGTTGGCCCCGGGCCTGCTGGTTCAGGCCGGCTACATTGGTCTAACCCAGCAAGGGGTTCGTTATCCGGGCCTGTCGTTCCTGGTGGCGACCGGTGATCTGATGCAAGATGCCAGGAATCCTCTGCTGCCGTTGCTGGCCCGCCTCGACCTGTTCTGGCTGTGGCATCTGCTGTTGGTGGCTGTTGGTCTGGCGGTTGTGGCTCGCTTTGGCCGTGGCAAGTCGCTGGCGCTGACCCTCATTTACGCCGCCCTGACCCTGGCTTTTGCCGCTCTGCCGTCCCTGTTGTTTGGGGGGATGATGGGGTAGGGGAGATGAACAAGGAGATTTTGGTACAATGAGGCGAACTCTTGTTATCTTGTTCATTGTTCTCGTGGTAGCCGGGGTGACTGTAGCCGGCTATCACTTTGCCAGGCCGGTCAACCAGGTTCCCCCCCTGACCGAGGATCCTGCGGTTGAGATTGTCTCGGTCGAGCGTGAAACCCTGCTGGACACGGTTGAGGCGACCGGGCGGATTGAACCCAAAGCCGAAGTCGAGCTGAAATTTGAAATTGGGGGGGTAGTGGAGGAGGTCTATGTTGAAACGGGCCAATATATCAGCGCCGGCGCTATCCTGGCTCGCTTGAGGACCGTCAACCTGGAATTTGAGGTCAAAAGCGCCGAGATTGACCTGGCCCAACAACAGGCTGAGCTGGAAAAGCTGTTTGAGCCGGTCCTGGTAGAAAAGATCGCCTCAGCCCAGGCCCAACTGGCCAGCGCCCGGCTCAAGCTGGCCGAACTGCTCGACGGGCCGGACCCGGATGAAGTGGCCAGGGCGGAAGCTGAGCTGAGCCGCCAACAGATTGCCCTAAAAAAAGCCCAGTGGGAATATGACGAGGTCGCCTACCGGGGCGACATCGGGGCGATGCCCCAGGCCGACCGGCTGCAAGAGGCCACTTTGAACTATGAGATCGCCCTGGCTGATTATAACCTCAAAGTCAAAGAGCCGACTCCGGCCGAGATCGCCGAAGCCCGCTCCAGCATAGCCGGCGCCGAAGCCAGCCTGGCTGAGTTGCTCAAGGAACCTAGCGCCGCCGAAATCGCCGCCCGCCAGGCCCTGGTCGACAAAGCCCGGCTGGCGTTGGAACAGAAGAAACGTAACCTGGCCGAGGCTGTCCTGGTCGCCCCAACCGGCGGGGTCCTCCTGGAAGTTGCCATCGAGCCGGGTGAACGGGTGCTCAGTGATGCGGCCGAGGCGGCGTTGGTGATCGCCAACACTTCGGCCTACTTGCTGAAGGTAGAGGTGGATGAAATCGATATTAGCCAGGTCAAACCCGGCCAGGAGGCCGCGATCCGGCTGGATGCCTTTGTGAATCAGGAGTTCCAGGGAGTGGTCACCGACATTTCACCTCGCCCCGTTAAAAAGGATACTAACGCCATTGTCATGTACGAGGTCACTATCACCCTCGATTCTGGCGGCGACGCGCCGGGGTTGCTCTCCGGTATGACCGCCAATGCGACCATTCAAACCGGCCAGCGGGAGGCGGTGGTGGTAGTGCCAAACCGGGCCATCCAGATCGATCGCTCCGGCAGCCAGCCGTTCGTTTTTGTAGAGAAGTTGGATGAGACCGGTAACCCGAGCCGGGTTCAAATTGAGTTGGGCGCCCGCAATGGTTCGGTGTCCGAAGTAATAGCCGGTTTGGAGGAAGGGGATCAGGTCGTCATCCGCCGCGAGCCGGGGACCGAGGCCACTCCCAACCTGTAGTGTGGGCGCAGCCGTGACAAATAATCTGGTTATTGAGGCCAAAAACTTAACCAAAATCTACCAGATGGGCGAACTCCAGCTCTATGCCCTGCGTGACGTCTCCTTGCAGGTTGAACAGGGTGAGTTCCTGGCCATTATGGGACCGTCCGGTTCAGGCAAATCGACCCTGATGAACATTTTGGGTTGCCTGGACCAACCCAGCGCGGGCGAATATTACCTGGCCGGCGACTCGGTGGCCCGGCTCGATGACAATAAGCTGGCTAAAATCCGGGGCCAGCAAATTGGTTTTGTCTTTCAAAATTTCAACTTACTGCCTCGCACCACTGCCCTGCACAACGTCGAGTTACCTCTCATCTATGCCGGTGTGCGCCAGCGTGACCGGCGTAACAGATCAATTGCGGCGCTGGAGCTGGTCGGCCTGGGCGACCGCCTTCATCACAAGCCCAACGAATTGTCGGGGGGGCAACAGCAGCGGGCAGCGATTGCCCGCGCCCTGGTCAGCCGGCCGGCCCTCATCCTGGCGGATGAGCCAACCGGCAATCTCGACACCCACTCCAGCGAAGAGATTATGGCTATTTTTAAGCGTTTGAATCAAGAACAGGGGCTTACCGTCATTTTTGTGACCCATGAGCCGGACATTGCTGACCAAACTCAGCGGATTGTGCGTCTGGTCGATGGTCAGATTGTGAGCGACACGGCCAACGGACGGAATGGAAGCGATTTGCCATATGATCAGGAGCGGGTATAACCCATGAATATCTGGGAAAGTATCGCCATTGCTTTGCAAGCCTTGATGGTCAACAAACTGCGCTCTTTTCTAACGATGTTGGGCGTGATCATTGGGGTCGCCTCGGTGATTGCCCTGCTGTCCATTGGCAAAGGGTTTGAACAGAATTTCAACCGGGCCATTCAAAGCTTGGGCACCAACGTGTTGTGGCTTAGCCCCGGTAACTTCGACATCTTTCAGGATGGCCAGGCCGGGTCAGCCAGCCGTGAGGCCAACCGCCGCCGTAAAGCTCCGGAACCGCTGACGTTGGGCGACGCGGCCGCGATTAGCGATCCGGCGCTGGTGCCCGGAGTCGCGGCCGTTGCGCCGGAATATACCGGCCAACCCAATACGGTTACGCGCGGCCAGCAAGAGATGGACAGCGCCATTACCGGCATTGTGCCGGAGTACCAATCCGTGCGTAACATCACGGTGGAAATTGGGGAATTTATCTCGCCGGCTCACGTTGACCGGCGAGCGCGGGTGGTCGTTTTGGGCGCGGCGGTGGCCCGCGAACTGTTTGCAGCCTATGAATATCCCCTGGGCCAAACGGTCAAGTTGAACGGGACGCCCTTTGAAGTGATTGGGGTGCTGGCCGAGAAGGAGCGGGGCATCTTTGGCGACGAGAATAATAAGGTGCTCATTCCGATTACCACGGCCCAAACCCGCCTGTTCAACGCCGGCGCCTTCCGGGGTAATTTGATTGTGTCGGCGATTTACGTGCAGGTGGCCGAAGCCGGCCAGATGGACCAGGTTTCCGGGCGGATCCACGAGGTGATGCGCGAGCAGCATCGCCTGAGCCTGACCGACGAAAAAGACTTCACCGTGATCAATCAGGCCGAGTTGCTGGCCTTTGGCAGCAGCATTACGGCCGGATTGACCGCTTTCCTCGGTTCGATTGCGGCGGTATCGCTGCTGGTGGGCGGTATTGGCATTATGAACATTATGCTGGTCTCGGTGACTGAACGGACCCGGGAAATCGGGATTCGTAAAGCGGTGGGCGCCCGGCGGCACGACATCTTGCTCCAATTCCTGGTTGAAGCGATGGCGTTGTCGCTGTTGGGCGGGCTGTTCGGTATTGCGCTCGGCTATGGGGTCTCGCTGTGGCTGCCGGCCGCCATCCCCGATTTTGAGCAGACTGTGGTGACGCTGGACTCGATTCTGCTGGCCACCGGTTTTGCCGCCGCCGTCGGTCTCTTTTTTGGGGTCTATCCGGCCACTCGCGCTGCCCGGCTCAAGCCTATCGAGGCGCTGAGGTATGAGTAGATCAGTAAGGATAGCAGGGGCACAATGTTCCACCCCTGATCAGTGACACGGAGGGCGCAGAGGAGGCACAGAGCTACACTGAGATATTGAAAAACGGTATTGATTTAACCCAAAAAGTCGTTTTTCTCAATAAATTCTCTGTGAACCTCGGCGAAATCTCTGTGAAACTCTGTGTTCCCAAATAAGTGTCCGGTAGTGAATCGTGGTGGATGAGAAACACGGTGAACAAGTATGCTGCCTGAGAGTAAGCACATCCGTATGGATAAAAGACACTTAACCGTAACTATTTCATTGACTTGGCTCTTGCTAACTGGCTGTTCATTGAGTAATGGTAGCCCCACCCCAACGATCATTCCTCTGGATCAGACCCGTTCAACGCCAACGCCAACCGCGGTGGCCAGAGTGCAGCCGACCCCCATTCCGCCCCCCTCGCCTACCCCCACGCCGACGCCATTGTTGTTACCTTCGTTGTTCACCCCCACCCCCGCGCCGATTGCGGCAACGCCTTTGGTCGAGGTGGTTGTGGCCGGACTCAATATCCGCCAGGGTCCCGGCCTGGACTACCCGGCTATTGGCAGCGCCCAGGCCGGGGATATGTTCACGATCATTGGGTTAGCCCCCTCCGGCGACTGGTTACAAGTGGTTCTGGCTAACGGCGATCCCGGTTGGCTCTCCGCCGGCCCCGCCTACACCCGCTTGTTGGGGGTGACGCTGGCTGAGTTACCCTTTGTTGAACCGCCGCTGTCCCAACCGGCTACTGCGCCGGCGCCGATAGAAAAAAAACCGATCCCGGCGGCCGCTCTGCCAGGCCGGCTGCTCTTCACCACCGGCAGCGGCGGCGAGTTGTACGTGGTCAAGGCTGATGGGAGTGACCTGCGCCGTCTGGCCGGCGGCGTGATCGACCCGGTCCTGTCCCCCGACGGCCGGCAGGTCGCTTTTGTACGCTGGGATGGGGCCGAAATCGGCGCGCTCTACACCCTCAACCTGGACGGCAGCGGCGAGCGGGCCATCCTGGGCGATATCCTCCAGCCCAAGTCGCCGACCTGGTCGCCGGACGGGCAACAGATCATTATTGCCTTCCAACACGGCGGCTTGCGGGCCCCGGAGGAGATCTGCAAAGAGTATGACTTTGATGACGGCATCCGTCTGCCGGACAACATTGCCAAAATCACCAAAAGCCGGATCAGCGTCGATGGGATCGTTATCTGTTATATTCTGCAGGAAGATTTGCATTGGGGTTTGCGCCGGGTCCAGGTAGCCACGGGTCAATTTGAAGACCTGCCGGCCGATACTTACAGTTACAACCCGGCCTGGGATCCGCAAAACCCCTGGCGAGTCGTCTACAGTGGTGAAAGGGGCTTGATCCAGCTCGATCTGACCGACAACAGCAACTCATTCCTCACCACCGACCGCCGCGACACCGGGCCGGTTTTTTCGCCGGATGGTCAGAAATTGGCGCTCACTTACAAGCAGCACGACCATTGGGAAGTCTATACGTTGGATCTGCAAACGGGGGAACGGCGCCGCCTGACCAAGCCGCCCATCCTGGCCGACCCCCAATACAACAGCGCCGCCCCGGCCTGGTCGCCCGATGGTCGGCATCTGGCCTTCCTGACGGATCGCGCCGGTCGCTGGGAAATCTGGGTGATGGGTGCAGACGGGAGCAACCCCCGGCCCCTGTTACCGCCGGAGGTGCAGGCCGGGCTGAAGCTGGCATATCACGGCGTCAATGAGCGGATGTTGAATTGGATGGAGTGACCTTAATTTGGGGTGACGATGGGTTTAGGAGTTTGCCTTCTCTAGTTGTTAAAGTAGAGCTACTACTTTCTAAACTGTAGGTTACAGGCTCAAGTCCTGTCTGAGATGTTCAGTAACCCTAATTTGAAATAGCACAGTATTGCCAATTGTATAGAGGACTCTCCTCAAAAAGGTTAGCTCAAACAGAACGTATGAGCTATAGGTAGAATCGAATCCGATAAGCCGGCGGGTCTGTCCAATTTTCTAGGTGACCGGCACTTCCAACTCATCTTGGCTTGGAATTGCAGTCAAATCGCCTTAATTTTTGCTCAGAAATCGTGGTGAAAGTGCCGGTCACCTTACCCACCTAAAATTCTGGACGCACCCTAAGCCGGCCAGGCAGTGGACAAAATTGTCGGCATCGGATATAATTATTTTTTATAAAACTGACTATAAAAATTTGCAGGGTGGATGAAACAAAAGTATCGCTATCTCGATCAGGCTAAAAAAATTATCAACCAGGAAGAGGGGGTGGTGGGCAAGGATTGGGGCGGTAAGCTCCCGGTGGCCCTGGTCTGGCCCAACAGCTACCGGGTCGGCATGAGCAGCCTGGCCCTGCACATTCTCTATCGCCTCTTCAACGATGAGCCGGACGTGGTCTGCGAGCGGGTCTTCTTGGGCTTTCAGCAGGCCCCGGCCCGGGACGAGCCGGTCATTTCGCTGGAGTCGCAGCGCTCGCTGGACGAATTTGCCGCGGTGGCCTTCACCATCTCCTACGAGATGGATTACTTCAACGTGATCGAACTGCTGCGCCGGGCCGGCTTTCCGATTTTCGCTGAAGAACGGGACGAAAATTGGCCGCTGCTCATCGCCGGCGGCCCGGCCGTCTACACCAACCCGGCCCCGCTGGCCGATATCTTCGACGCCTTTGCCATTGGCGAGGCCGAAGCCATCGTGCCGCCCCTGATCGAGGCGCTGTGGGACATCAGCGCCGCGCCGCGCCCCGAAGCCTACCGGCGGCTGGCCGAGCTGGACGGTCTCTACGTGCCGGCGCTCGATAACGGCCCGGTCGAGCGGGTCTGGATCAAGGATATCGACACCATCCCCACCACCACCCAAATCTATGCCGACCAGACCGAATTTGGCGACCGGACCCTCATCGAGATTGCCCGCGGCTGCGGCCGGGGCTGCCGCTTCTGCATGGCCGGCTACGTCTACCGCCCCATGCGGGAGATGCACCTGGAGACGATTTTGGCCGTGGCCCGGCATACCCTCAAACATCGCGACCGGATCGGCCTGGTCAGCGCCGCGGTCAGCGACCATAGCTGGATCGACCAGATTGCCGTCGAGCTACGCCGGCTGGGGGCGCGGCTGAGCGCCTCGTCGATGCGGGTCGATCCGATCAGCGAGCCGCTCATCCAGGGGCTGGCCGAAAGCGGCAACCAGACCCTGACCATCGCCCCGGAGGCGGGCAGCGTGCGCATGCGCAAAGTCATCAACAAGCCCCAGGCCGACGCTCAGATTTTGCACGCGGTCGAATTGGCGGCCAAATATAACTTTCCCCAACTGAAAATGTATTTTATGATCGGCCAGCCGACCGAGACGGAGGCGGATGTGGAGGCCATCGCCCGGATGGCCCTGGCGGCCCGGCAGATTTTCCCGCGCCACATTGCCATCAACGCCACCCCCTACGTGCCCAAGAGCCACACTGCCTTTCAATGGGCGGCCATGCTGCCGGTGGAAACGCTGGAAAGCCGGATTCACTATTTGCAGGAGCGGCTCAACCCCAACGGGGTGACCGTGCGCAGCGACAGCCCGGCCTGGGCTGCGGTCGAAGGAGTGCTGGCCCGCGGCGACCGGCGCTTAGGCCGGGTGCTGGCCCGTATGCAAAAGGTCAACCTGCGGGAGTGGCAGCGGGCGCTAGAGGCGGAAGGGCTGAGCCAGGACGAGTTCCTGCGCCAGCGGAGTTTGGACGAGAAGCTGCCGTGGGAAGTGGTCAGTACCGGCGTCAGCAAAGCCTTCTTCACCTGGGACCTGCGCCGGGCCTTGCGCAGCGATCTGACCCGGGCCTGTCCGCCGGCCGGCTGCCTCAAATGCCACGCCTGCGACGAAGCATGGGCGCTGCGGCCCGATTACCAGGCGGCCCTGGGTCCGAATCTGGGGGCGTATGGGGATAACTTCATTCCGCTGGAGATGTAGGGGCGGACGGCTGTCCGCCCCTACTTTGTCTCTTGTTGTAACAAATTCCAAAGCTCTCTTGTCTGTGGGTCTGGACCTCTTGCCGCCGGATTGTAGCGATCCAATTCCCACCGTAGTGGATTTTGGACAATATACTGCCGAATTGCTGCCAAAGCCCGTTCACTGTGGATGATGTGTTCGTAGTAGTTGCGCTGCCAGACCGGGACACCTTGGCTGTGACGGAGTTGGTTGATTTGTTGAGTCGCCGCCGATTTATAGCCGGCGATGAATGAACCCAGTGATTTTGGAGGACGCCATAGCTTGGTGTGTTGTAGGGGCGCACAGCCGTGCGCCCCTACCTGGGTGGCCTGCTCATCCGGATTGATAATCCACACAATTCCGTGCAAATGATTGGGCATAACCACAAAGGCATCCAATTCAAGCTCCTGCCGGATCTCGGCTGATTTTGACCATTCATCCTGGGCAATCCGGCCAAAGTCATTCAACTGCACTGCCCCTGCCGAGACTGTTCCAAACAGACAATGCTGCTGGTAGGTACAAAGGGTCACAAAATAGGCGCCGGCTTGGCTGTAATCATAGCCTTTGAGCCGAATAGAACGGCGCTGGGGTAGAGTGGCCATTCGAAGATTCCTTGCCGTAGGGGCGCACGTTGTGTGCCCTTACCCTCACCTGCTGTTGATTGGACGGGCGGACAGCCGTCCGCCCCTACTGAATGTTGGATGGCGGGTGAGCAGCCGCTCGCCCCTACAAATTCTTGCATAGAATTTCAGAAAATCAGAACCTGCCCTGAGCGTAGCCGAAGGGTCCAGCAGTTCAAATGGGGGAGACCAGCCGAAACCCGCTGACGCTGAACCTGCCCCCGGGACTGAACCCGTAGCGGTAAGCGCAGCGGGCGAGGCTCAGATTGAACCACGAGCCGCCCCGCAGCACCCGGCCATCTGTTCCGGCAAGATAATCGCCCATCCATTCATCTTCCTTGACCTCATAAGGATAGGCTTTCTGCCACTTGGTCGCGCACCATTCCCAGACGTTGCCGGCCATGTCCAGCACTCCGTAAGGACTGGCCCCATTCGGGTAAGCCCCTACCGGGCTGGTATCGCCCACCCCGGCCTCATCACTGTTGCAGCGGCCGGTTTCCCATTTGTTGCCCCACGGATAGATGCGCCCTTCGGCAAGCTCAGGGCCGCGGGCGGCCTTTTCCCACTCGGCCTCGGTCGGCAGGCGGTAGGGCCGGCCGGTCGCCCTGGCCAGCCAGCGGCAGTAGGCCACGGCGTCGTGCCAACTGACCTGCACCACCGGGTGGTCGCTTTTGGCCGTAATGTCACTCTGCGGGCCGCGCGGGTGCTGCCAGTTGGCCCCTTTGACGGTATCCCACTTTTGCCCGGTCCACGCCCAACCTTCGCCCTGTTCTTCGGCGGTGGTGCGGTAGCCGCTGGCTTTGACAAAGGCGGCAAATTGGGCGTTGGTGACCGGCGTTTTGGCGATGTAGAAGTCGGGCAAATAGAGGCGGTGTTGGGGTTGTTCATCATCTTGGGCGTTCTTGTCCTTTTCAGGGTCGCTGCCCATGAGGAACTCGCCGGCGGGGATGAGGATCAGCTCCGGCTCGAAGGGTTGGCGGGGGGACCCCTCCCCCAACCCCTCCCCGACACGGGGAGGGGAGTCTTTTTTTCCTCGTTCCCACGCTTTGCGTTCAGTTTGGGAACGAGGAAAAGCAGGCGCGGCGAAAACTTTTTCCAGCACGCCGATCAAATGGTCCACGTCGGCGTGAAAGCGGCTGTGGCGCAGTTCCACGGCGTTGCGCCGGGCCAGCCGGGCCAGGTCGGCCGGCAGGTCGGCGGAGCGGGGCATCACCGCCCCATCGACCAGGGCCGGAATGACCCGGATGTTCCGCTCCAGGGCGGCCTTGATCTCCAGGCGGACAAAATCTTCGGGGTTGTCAAGCCGGCGCTGGCCGGCGGCGTCGGCTACATTCAGCCAGCGGCGGCCCAGCAGGGCAATCAGCACGTCGCATGAACCAACAGCCTGCTCGATGACCTCGACGAAATCGAGACCCGGCTCGATGGTATCGATATCCATAAAAATCTGGTCGCGGCCAAAGCGGTCGCTGAGGCGGTCGAACAGGCGGCCGGCGTATCCGGCGCTGTCGTCGCGGCGGTAGCTGATGAAAATACGGGTCACGGGGCTGCTCCTGAGGTTACTCCACCTATGTTACAACAAGACGGGCCAAAAGCCAAGTTTCAATCCCGCCGGGGGTGTGTTTGGGTTTGGGCGATAAATTCATATTCGTGTTGTGGCCCAATCTTAGTTGTGGTATACTTTTTCGTGCAATTTTATGGTAAAGGGGATCCAGTCAATGCAACACTTTCTAACCACCGCCAATTTTTCCGCGGCGGAATTGTGGGCCTTTTTGAACAAAGCCAAAGAACTCAAAGCCGAGCTTCGGGCCGGCGGCAATGCGCCCATCCTCAAGGGCAAGATTTTGGGCATGATTTTCCAGAAGCCGTCGCTGCGCACCCGGGTTTCTTTTGAGGTGGGCATGCTGCAACTGGGCGGTGAGGCTATCTACCTGTCTCCGGCTGAAATTGGCCTGGGTAAGCGGGAGTCGGTGCCGGATATTGCCCGGGTGATGTCCGGTTACGTCGATGGGGTTATGGCCCGGGTGTTTGACCACGCCCATATTGTCCAACTGGCCGAGTACGGCTCCGTGCCGGTGATCAATGGGTTGAGCGATTACAGCCATCCCTGCCAGGCCCTGGCCGATATTTTTACCATCTGGGAGCATTTTGGCCGGATCGAAGGGTTGAAGGTTACTTTTGTGGGTGATGGCAACAACGTGGCCAACTCTTTGGGCATCACCGCGGCCAAATTGGGCGCCCATTTCAGTATTGCCACTCCCCGGGGATATGAGCTGAGCCAACAGTCTCTGGCCGAAATTCAAAGCGCGGCCCAAGAAGGCGGAGTTACGGTGACGACCAGCAATGATCCGGCTGAAGCGGTCAGCGGGGCCGACGTGATCTATACCGATGTTTGGACCAGTATGGGGCAAGAGGAAGAAACCCAGCAGCGGTTGAAAGTTTTCCCGCCCTACCAAATCAATGGTGCTCTGGTGGCCAAAGCTAAACCGACGGCCATAGTAATGCACTGCCTGCCGGCCCATCGCGGCGAAGAGATCACCGATGAGGTGGCCGACGGGCCGCAATCCCTGCTCTTCCCGCAGGCTGAAAATCGGCTACACGCCCAAAAAGGTATTTTGGCTATGCTGTTGGGTGATAATTAAGCTAACAACTCTTTGATTCAGAATGAGGCATCAAAGTGGCTGGTGATCGTAAAAAATTTGAATTAGCAATGACCCATGCCAAGCGCTTTACCGACGAGGGCGACTGGAATGAAGCTGCCAGGGCTTATCGTTTTGCTTTGGCTGAATTTCCAAACGATCAAAATGCTATCATTGGCTTTGGTCGGGCAGCCCTGTTTGCCGGCAATATTGATTTGGCCCAGAAAGCCTTTCAGCAGCTTCTCAAACTAGATCCTGGCAATTACCAGGCCCATCATTACACCGCCGAGATTCAGGAGCATCTGGGCCGGCTGGATGAAGCGGCCGAGAGCCACCTGCGGGTTGGTAATATTTTGGCTGCCCAGGGTGATTTGGATGCGGCCGTGGAGTCCTGGTGCAGCGCCACCCAGTTGGCGCCCAACCAGCTCGATGCGCAGCAAAAGTTGGCTGAGGGCCTGGCTAACCTGGGTGAGCTGCGGCAGGCGGCGCGGCAGTTTTTGATCCTGGCCGCCATTTACCAGCAACGGCAAGACTCGGAGCAGGCCCGGCAGCAGATTCAGGCCGCCCAGGAGTTGATCGGTCCTGAGGCCGGCGTTATCACCGCGCTGGCGGCCCTGGAGGAGGGGCGGCCGATTGACCCGGATCAAATTGCTGATGTTCCTCCACCTGAGATCGGCGCCGCGGATGAGCTGTTTGATTATCCTGATTTCAATGAACCGTATCCTGACCAGGTAGTTTCTGACGAAAACGAAGACATTTTCGCCCTGTGGGAAGAGCCGGTTAGCCCGCCGCTGCGAGGCGGTTTGATCCAATTAGCCCAGCAGGATGCCCTGGGCGAACTGGCTAACGTGGTCTTTGACGAGGAAAGTCGGGCCGGTTTTCAGACGGCGACCATTCCCAGAGATGAACTGAATATGTTGATCATCCAGGCCATCGACCTGCAAAGCCAGGCTGATCTGGCCAACGCTGCCAACAATTATCGCCGGGTAGTCAAAGCCGGGGTTAGTAATACCTCGGTCTTCTTCAATTTAGGGCTATTGACCAAAGAGTTGGGCCAGTACGATGAAGCGGTCAAAATGCTCAAAGCCGCCGCTCAATCAGACAAGTATTGTGTACCGGCTCACTTTGCTCTGGGCCAAACCTATTACACCACCGGCGATCTGGAAACGGCTCTGCGCCATTTCATCGAGGCGGTGAAGCTGGTTGATCTAAAGACGGTGGATAGCTACAACGCCGGTGAGTTGTCGCAACATTATGAGTCTCTGGCCGATACTTACCTGGTGGGGGGTGGTGAAAAAAAGGTCAATGATTTCATCGCCGCCCTGGAAACCTTTTTCTCCAAGCCGGATTGGGAAGCCAAGGTTTATGAGGCCCGCCAACGGATGAACAGCGTGGCCGAGAATGGCAGCCTGATGAGCCTGGTTGAATTTCTGGAAACCGTGGAAACAGAAGTGGTTATTACGACGCTGGCCGTTACCGGTGAATATATGAAGCGGAACCTGTTGATGACCGCCTCTGAAGAATGTTTGCGGGCTATTCAAAAGGTGCCGTCTTCCCTGCTCCTGCATGTTCGTCTGGCCGACATTTTGCTGAAGATGGATCATCCTGACGCCGCCATTACCAAATACCTGACCGTGGCCAAAGTTTATCTCATCCGCAACCAGCTTGATAAAGCTATTAATATCTACCAGAAGATTTTGCGTTTGGCCCCAATGGATGTGACCGTCCGCTCCAAGCTGATCGACCTGTTCATTTCCAATCACAATTTTGAAGAAGCCATAGACCAGTACCTGACCCTGGCCAACTCTTATTACCAGTTAGCTCAGGTCGACCGGGCGCTTGAAAAATATAATGAAGCTTTGCGGTTGACTGCTAATCTAGAAAATCCGACCTCGTGGAAAGTTGAGATCTATAGCCAGATTGGGGATATTTATAACCAACGCTTTGATTGGGGCAGGGCTACGGCGGCATTTGAAGAGCTGCTCAAGCTCAGGCCGAATGATGAACGGCTTTTGCGTCAATTGGTTGATCTCTACTTTAAGCAGCACAAAATGGATCAGGCCATCAAGAGCCTGGATACCCTGTTGACCGCGTACCGCCAGGCCGGCGCCTCTGAGAAGTTGCTCGATTTGTTAAAGGAACTGACTGCCACTTTTCCCGAAAATATCCTCCTCCGCCAGCGATTGGCCAAAGCCTACGCCGAAAACGGGCAAAAACAGGCGGCCATTGCTGAATATGATGCCCTGGGCGAAATGCAGTTGGAAAAAGGTTTGCGCGACCAGGCTATGCAAACCATTCAGGAAATTCTCAATTTGCAGCCCGAGGATGTTGAGGGCTACCGGCGGCTTTTGGCCCAAATCGGTGGGGGTACTATTTAAGCGTGACCAAACCGATTGTCGCCCTGGTTGGTCGTCCCAACGTTGGTAAATCTACCCTCTTCAATCGGCTGGTTGAACAGCGCAAAGCCATTGTCGAAGACCTGGCCGGCACCACCCGTGACCGGCTCTACGGCGAGGCCGACTGGGCCGGCCGCGATTTCATCGTGGTCGATACGGGCGGCCTGGACCTCGACCCGCTGGCCGCTGCCGCCGACCAGGGGCACTCGACCGGTTTTCAAGCCGGCGCCGAGAGCCAACTTTTTTCCCGCGAAGTACGCGCCCAGGTAGAGATTGCCATCGCCGAAGCCGAAGTGATCGTCTTTCTGGTGGATGCCGAGGCCGGCTTGACCAGCTCTGATTACGAAGTGGCTGAGCTGCTGCGCCGGACTAAGAAGCCCGTTCTGTTAGCCGCCAACAAAGCCGATAACAAACAGCGCCGCGAGACCGTGGTTGAGTTTTACGCCCTGGGTCTGGGTGAGCCGATACCGATCTCAGCCTTGCACGGCACCGGCACCGGCGATCTGCTCGATGCCGTGGCTGAGTCCCTGCCCCTATCTGAAACCGGCGAGGAGGAAGAGGACGAGTCGATCAAAATTGCCATTTTGGGGCGGCCCAACGTGGGCAAATCGTCCTTGTTGAACAGGCTGCTGGGTGAGGAGCGGGTTATCGTTTCCGACGTGCCCGGCACGACGCGTGACGCCATCGATACCCGGATTGTCTACGCGGGGTTGGAGGTGGTGCTGATTGATACGGCCGGCATTCGCCGGCGGGGCAAAATCGAACCGGGGGTTGAAAAGCACAGTTTTTTGCGCACGCTCAAAGCGGTCAACCGGGCCGATGTTTGCCTGCTGCTCCTGGACGCCAATGAATTGGTGATGGCCCAGGACGCCCACATTGCCGGTTACATTCTGGCCGAGGCCAAAAGCGTGGTCGTTCTGGTGAATAAGTGGGACACCGTTGAAAAAGACGCTCACACTCTGTCGGAATACACCAAACGCATTCGCGCCCAGCTTAAATTCCTGGAATATGTGCCGATCCTGTTCATCTCGGCCAAAACCGGCCAGCGGGTTAAGGAGGTTTTGCCATTAGCTCTGCGGGTGCAAGAAGAGCGCCTCCGCCGGATTCCTACCAGTGAGTTGAACCGGTTGCTGCGCGCCGCCGTAGCCCAACACCCGCCCAAGGGCGGCCAACGCCACCAACTCAAATTCTATTACCTCACCCAGGCCAGCGTCGACCCGCCGACTTTTGTTTTTTTTGTCAATGACAACAAGTTGATCCACTTTACCTACGAGCGGTATCTGGAAAATCAACTACGCGACAATTACGGTTTCTTGGGTACGCCCCTGCGCCTGGTTTTCAGAAATCGCCGCGACTCCGCAAAATAGTTTAACCCCCCTCAACTTCGATCAAGAAGTTCCAGGTTAGGCCAAAGGCCAGGAGTAAACAACCGGCGGCGATAGTGGTCGCCGTCGCCAGGCCAAAGTTGTCCCAGGCCAGCGTTGCCACCGGCGTGCCGATAGCCGAGCCAATGCTCACCCCCAAAAATACCAGCGCCAGAACCGTTCCGCGCGCCTCCGGGGCCTGTTCCGAGAACAGCGGAATGAGCGACACGATGGTAAATTCAAACAGCGTCCCCAGCCCGATTAAGGCGATAATCGCCGCCGGGGCCAGGTTTTGGGTCAGCGGTAGGAGCAAAAGTCCCATCATTAAGATGATCAGGACGCCCAGGGTGCCCCGCTTCTTGCCGATCCGGTCAATAAATAGGCTGGCCAGGCCGGCCCCGGCCAGTTCGGCCAGGCCGATACCGGTGCCGACCAGACCCAGCGCCACCGGATCAAAACCAAATTCAGCCGTTAACCAGATGCCCCACACCGTCAAATAGGCTGAGGCGGCCACAAACACCAGCAACGCCACCCCAACGGCTGAGAGAACATTTTTTCTGAGCAATAAGGTCCGGCTGGCTACCCCAACGAAGTCGGTTTGAGTTTGCCGCTTGGCGGCCGGCGGCAGTTGCCACCAGACCACCAGTGCCCCGATCAAACTCAAAAGACTCAAGCTGATAAAGGGAACCCGCCAACCCAACGTGTCGATCATCCAACCGAAGATTGGCAAGGCTACAACCGCCGAAGAGGACCAGGCAAACTCGATGGAAGCCAGGGCCCGGCCGCGCTTCTGGTAGGGGACTCGATCACTGATGTAAGCTTGTTGGGCCGGCACAAAGGCGGCCACGCTCAGGCCGGACAGGATGATGGGGATGGCGCTCCAGCCCTGCCAGGAGAAAGCTATCCCAACCACGCTGAGCGCCTGCAATAGCAAAGCCAGGGTCATCAACTGCCGCCGGCCGTGCCGGTCTGACCACATGCCGAGGATGGGGCCGGCTATCCCAATCAGGGAGCGAAAAAAGAGCAGCCAACCAAATCCAACCACGGTCAAACCCAGCCCGGCTGAAATTTGCGGGATAAACGGATAGAGCATCCGGGTGCCGATGTCGATAATGAAACGGGCAAAGAAGACAACGCCAATGATATGCAGGCTGAGGCCAAAAAAGGCATCCACTCTGCCTGGTGACGAAATAGCCGGTGATGTTTGGGTCAAGGCGAACTCCTGATTTTCAGCGGGATAGAGGAAATTACCCCAGCCCGGTTTCTTTTGTCAAATCAGCCAGATGATGATGGGCGAATGGTGAGGCTCTCGTGGAGTGGATAGGAAAATCAGTCAACGGGCCGTTGTTGGCAGCAGGGCCAGCCCGACGAATAGGCGCGGCAAAGCGGGCCGATATCACTCAGGTAGACGCCAACCTGGCTGAGGGCGATTGCCAGCTCGCCAAGCGGCAGGCCCATCACGCTGGCAAAACAGCCGTCCAAACGAGCCACCGGGGCAAACAACTGGTGTTGGATGGCGTACGCGCCGGCTTTATCCAGCGGGTCACCGCTGGCTACATACGCCTCGATCTCGGAGTCGGTGTAGGCGCGCATCCAGACCTGGCTGCGGTGTAACCGGGTGATCAGTTTCAAGCGGGAGTTGGCGGACGCCGGACCGGCGGTGCTGGCCGCGAATTTTGTACTCCCGGTAACCGGGGCCGCCTGGCCGCCGACCACGCCAATCGTCACCCCGCTGTAAACATCGTGGGAACGTTGATCGCGCAAGGTTTTTAGCATTTGGACCGCTTCGGCCGGGCTGGCCGGTTTGCCCAGGATCTGGCCGGCTAAAACCACCACCGTATCGGCCGCGATGATCACCGGGGGAAGGGCAGACCCATCCGGTTGGTTGGGTAGCGGCAGGCTGGCCGCGACGGCGCGGGCTTTGGCCTGGCTCAGGCGCTGGACCAACTTGCCCGGCGTCTCGCCGGGCCGGGGCGTCTCGTCAACTTGGGTACCGCTTTCCGGCAGCACCACCCTGAATGACAGCCCCAGATGGGTCAATAGCTCGCGGCGGCGGGGTGACGCCGAGGCCAGAATGAAGTCGAACCGTTGGCTGAGGAGCTGATTGACTTGAGTCAACGGCAAATTGTTGGCTTGAGGTTGGTTATTTGAAAATTCCATTGCAGCTATCGGGCGAAATGAGGGTCGCTAAAGGGTAGAAATACGTAAAAGGTGCTACCGGGGGTGCTGTAGGAGTCGTGGCCGGGACTTTCAACCCAGATATGGCCGCCGTGCGCCTGGACAATGCCGCGGGCAATCGACAGGCCTAGCCCCAAACCTCCCCCCCGGAAGGCAGTTTTGCTGCTGGTGTGGTAGGCCGTATTGGCGACAATGTAAAATCGGTCGAAAATTTCGGCCTGATCGGCCGGATCGATGCCAACGCCGGTATCGGCAACGGCCACCACAATTCCGCCTTTGGATTCTGTACTGGCGGGACGGGTATATGATGGCCGTGCAGTTTCAGCCTGCCCCGGAGCGACAACCGAACCTTTGACCGATATTGAGCCGCCATCCGGCGTGAACTTGATGGCATTGCTGAGCAGATTCCAGAAGACCTGTTGTAATCGCTGCGGATCGCCAATAATGCTGGGCAGAGTGGTCAGGCTGTGGTCAAGCCCAATGGTCAACAGGCGATCTATTTGAGCGCGGTTCAATTCCCGGAGGGCCGCATTGATTACCTGGGCCAGATTGACCGGTTCCCGGTCCAGATGCATCTGGTTAGCTTCGATCAGCGAGATGTTGAGGATATCGTTGATGGTTTCGTTAAGGCGATGAACCGAATCGAAGATGCGGCCGGCCAGATCGCCCGGACTGCCTTCCGGCGGGGCGGCCTCGCAGTTTTCCAGGGCGGTCAATTGCAGCAAACGAGCATAGCCGTAGATGAGCGTAATCGGGGTGCGTAATTCATGCGCGGCCAGGGTGATGAAATCTGATTTGAGCTTATCGATTTTGTGCAGCTTTTGGTTGGCTTGTTCCAATTCAATGATCTTTGCTTCCAGCCGTTCGACCAATTTTTGGCTGTATTGCCCCAGAAAATGTTGCCGTTCAGCCCCACTGATGGTGTCCCGGTAGCCGTCGAGATAAGAGATGACTTGACGGGGAAAGTTGTCAACGTCGATGGGTTTGGTAATGTAGCCATCGCAGCCGGCGGCCAGGGCCAATTCCCGTTCACCTTTAGCCGTTCGGGCCGTCAGGGCCACAATTGGGATTTTGTCCAGGGTTGGGATACTGCGCATGCGGGTGGTGGTTTCGTGCCCATCCAATCCCGGCATATTGATATCCATCAAAATAAGCTGGGGCCGCTCTTTCTTGGCGATAGCAATTCCTTCCAGGCCGCTCCCAGCTTCCAAAACATGGAAATTATAGCTGCTCAACAACCGCTTGATCAGAGAACGATTGACCGGATCGTCATCGATGTAGAGCACGCTGGCCTGGTGGCTGAGCGGGACTGGGGTGAGATTTGGGTGAGTTCCAGTCAAGGTGACCTCCCGGCGACGCTGCGGCTAACTCAGCACGTCGTTGATACTTTCAAACAATTCTTCCTCCATGAATTCACCTTTTTGGAGGAGAGACTCGATCCGGCCGGCCAGGCGTTTGTAATCCTGGGTCGTCAGGTCTTTGGCCGTGACCACAATGACCGGAATATGTTGTAGCTCTGCATCGGCTTTCATCATGTCCAGAACCTCGAAACCATCGATGCCGGGCATCATCAGGTCCAATAGCACCAGATCCGGTTTTTGCGCCCGGACCAATTGAATGCCGGCCGCGCCGTCAGCGGCTTCGTAAATGTTATATTTGCGCTGGTATTGCAAAATGCGCCGTAACAAGAGCCGGGCATCCGGTTCATCTTCGATGATAGCGATGCTCTGGACTCGCTCGTCGAGTCGCTCCAGGGCGGTGACCAACCCTTCACGCGGCAGTTTCTCCGTTGTCACTAACGGGGTTGGCAGGGCCATTTTCTGCCTTGCGTCGCTTTCGATGGCTTCATCCACTTCAACCACGTGCCGTTCCAGACTCTGGACTCTGGTATGGCTGCTGATAATCTCAGTTTCCAGAATTTGTTTCTCTACCGGAAAGGTGTGGCCGGAAGCGTTGACCACAACGGTTTCGTGATGTTCAATGAGCTGTTCCTGGACCATTTTAATTAGGCCGGCGCAAGCCACGGCTGCGGCCGGCTCCATCGACAGACCTTCTAATTGGGCCATAACCCGCATGGCCTTAAACGATTCCTGGTCATCGACTTTGACAAACGCGCCGCCATGTTTGAGGACTATTTTGCGCAGATAGGGATAGGCCGGTCCCGGGTTGCCGGTGGCCAGCACGTTGATGATACTGCTGGGATTCTGAACGATCTCGCTTGTTTCCAAACCCTTGTGGAAACTGTTCACCATCGGCGCGCAGCCGGCCGTTTGGATGATAGCCAGTTTGGGTATTTTGTTAATCAGGCCCATTTTGAACAACTCATAAAAGCCCTTCCAGACTCCAATAGGACCCATCCCCCCGCTAACCGATTGGATATACCAGTCGGGCGCGTCCCAGGCCGTGGCCCGCATATGGCCCAACTGTTCGGCGATTTCAAAGGCCAGGGTTTTCATTGCTTCTCTGGCGGCGACTCCTTTGACCCCTTTGTCCAGAAACAACTGGCGATGTTCGGCAAATTGAGCCGCGACCTGCTTGGTTCGGTCATAGGTACTGGAGACTTTGATCACTTCGGTGCCATACAAGGCCACTTCACGCATCTTTTCGTGAGGTACGTTACTGTCCAAAAAAGCCCAAAGTTTGATCCCGGAGCGGGCGCAATAGGCCGAATAAGAGATGGCCACATTGCCGGTGGAGGCCACAACCATCTCGCGGATGTCGGCCTCTTTCAACATCGAAATGGCCAGCGAGGCCTGCCTGTCTTTAAACGAGGCTGTTGGCCCTTGTCTTTCGTCCTTGACAAAAATGTGGCGCCGTCCGAGCATCGAGCCGAGATTGTCGGCCCGCAGTAAAGGGGTCCAGCCTTCACCCAGGGAGACGATGTGGCGCCGTTCGTGCATTGGGAGTAGCTCAAAATAGCGCCACATCGTCCGCTCCCGGTAAGGGAGTTCACGTTGCCAGGTGTAAGCTGATTCATTGAGGTTATAAACAAGGTCAAGCCATTCTTCACCGCACTGGGGGCAAGCGCCAATCAGTTTTGTATAATCGGCGGTGTAATTACAGGTGGTGCATTTATAGGAGAAGGATTTCACAGATTTGCTCCTCGGACCCTGGCCGGCCATCTGAAAAAAGAATTGAGGGTACCAGCGCCAGCCACTTTTTGCTGAACCAACAGTCGATTGCTCATCTCTGGTAAGGTTCGCTACCAGAGGTTGGGTTCGGCTTTTATACGGGCCAGGGTTTGGTTCAAAACTTCCAGCAGTTCGTGTTCGGTAAAAATACCCTTGTGCAGCAATACCTCTACTTGCCCGGTCAAAGATTCGTGTTCTGCCGGGGTGGGTTCTTTGGCGCTGACAATGATGATTGGCAGGTTTTGGGTATTTTCATCCTTTTTGAGCGCATCCACCACGGCAAAGCCATCCATTTCCGGCATCGTAAGATCAAGGATGACCAGATCCGGCCGGCGAGTCTGGGCAAATTCCAAACCCATCTTGCCGCTATCTGCTTCAATGATCTGGAAATTGTGGGCTTCAAGCATCCGGCGGATTAGTAGAATGTCGTCAGCTTGGTCATCGATCACCAGCACTTTAACCTGCCGTTTTTGCTGCTCATCGACCTGTTTGAGGGCATTGACCAATTCGCTTTCCACAATGGGTTTGGTCAGATATTCGGCCGCGCCTAGTTCAAAGCCCTTATTTTTATCGCTGATGATACTGCAAATGATCACCGGAATGTCTCTGGTCAACGGGTTATGTTTGAGTTCTTTCAGAACTTGCCAGCCGTCTTTGTCGGGCATCAGAATGTCTAAGAGAATGGCTGCAGGCGCCTGTTCCTGCACCCGGGCAACCACATCGCCGGAATTTTCTACCCCAATAATGGTGTAATCCCGTTTTTCCAGGAATCTCTTGTACAGATTGATCACCCCCGGATCATCGTCGATAGCCACAATGCGCTTGCCCTGGCCATCTCGACCATTGGTTGAGGGGATTTCGGCGGGCGGCTCCGGGATTTCATTGGTTGGATTGAGCGGAATGGCGAAGCTGAAGGTTGAGCCCTGGCCCAAGGTACTGTCTACCCAAATCTGGCCCTGGTGCATTTCCACAAAGTGACGGCTGATGGGCAGGCCCAATCCGGTGCCGCCCACTTTGCGAGTAGTGCTGGCGTCAACCTGGGTGAACTCCTCAAAAATATGTTCCAGATTCTCGGGTGGAATGCCGATCCCGGTATCGGATACACTTATGATGATCTTTTCCTTCTGGGCCGTAGCTCGAACGGTAACCGTCCCTTCTTCGGTAAATTTGCAGGCGTTGGAGACCAGGTTAAGAATAATCTGGCGCAGACGGGTGGCGTCGGCCCACACGGTGGGGAGATTCTCGGGCAGCTCCTGAACCAATTCGACCGGTTTATCTTTGACCAGCGCCAGCGCGGTCGACATCACTCCTTTGATCACCGGTCCAATTTCTACCGGCTCAAAGTTAAGTTCCATCTTACCGGCTTCGATTTTGGAAAGATCAAGCACATTGTTGATGAGACCCAACAGATGTTGCCCGCTGTTATAGATGGAGGTCAAATCGGTTTTTTGAAGCTCGGTCAGGGGGCCATCGATGCCTTTCAGGATGACCCGCGAAAAACCAATGATCGAGTTGAGCGGCGTGCGCAGCTCGTGGCTCATATTCGCCAGAAATTGGGTCTTGAGCTTATCCATTTCCTGGAGCCGTTCGGCCGTTTCTTGAAGCTCGATGGCCCGCTGTCTGGTTTCCTCCAGCAAGCGGCGGTTCTGCAGGGTGATGGAGAGTTGGTCGGCAATGGCTCTGGCCAGGTTGATCTCTCGCTCAGTATAATGGTGTTTTTGCTCAACGGCATCGGCCCCCAACGCCCCAATGACCTCATCATTCATGATAATTGGCACCAGCAGCAGCGAGGCAATCTTGTGTTCTGGGTTAATCTGGCGCACCGGCGTCACCAACGGATCATTGGCAAAATCTTCAATGGCGACCGGTTGCTTGGTGGAGATCAATTTTTGATACGAGGGATTCCCGGCAATGGGGATGCGCAGATTGGGTTCCACGGGCTGGCCTTCTTTGAACAGGGCCACCAGCCGGCCAAATTTGCGATCTTGCTCCAAGAAAAGAATCCCACCCTGTTTTAGCCCCAGCGCCGACAGCATGTTTTGCAAGACCATATGGAACATTGTCTGTTCGTTTTCGGCGGTCACCAGGGCCTGGCCCACCTTGTAGAGCGTTTCGGCTTCCTCACGCGCCGCCTGAGTCTGTTCAAACAGCCGAACCGCCTCAATTGCCTGCGCCGCCTGAGCGGTAATAGCCTCAACAATTCTGAGCGTATCTTCATCCGCTACCTCGTCACTTGAAGCCTCAAAATCAACGGCCCCAATCGCCACTTTTTCGTGTAAGGTCAAAGGCGCCACCAGAGTTGAGCTTTTGGCGGGCGTAGCGCGGTTGGCTTCACTTGCGGCCGGTTCTGTTTCAGCTACAGTCATTGGCCTGGCCAGAACAACCGGCTGTTTCGTGTCGATGGCCCGGTCGAGGTGGGCCTGGTACGGGTTGGAGGTGAGGGTGGTTTCATCAATCGTTATGAAGCCGGCTTCAGTGAGACGGTAACCCAGACTGGCCTTTTGTTGGGTCAGGAAATCGCCCCATTCCTTACGCAGGTATCGCTCCTGGAGCTTGCCCATATTTTCCAGAGCCTGGTTGGCTTGCTGGAAGGAGCGGGCGGCCTCAATCGCGTTGGCCAATTGGCTGGCCATAGATTGCAGAACGGTGATATCAGCCTCGCTGAAGGCGTTGGCTCTAGTACTATGGACATCGAGCGCCCCAATAACTCGACCGCGCGCCAGCAGCGGTAGAGCCATTTCAGAGCGGGTGTGGGGGAGCAGCGGATTGTTAAGCTGAACTGTCTCCAACCCAATATCCAGAGCCAACTGGGCTTTGCCTGTAGCAGTTACTGTTCCGACAATATTCTTACCCCCCACCCTTACTTTATGCTTCCTGACCAGCAATTGTTGGCCCATCTCACCGCTCGAGGCTTCAACCACGGCGTGTTTCCGGTAGTCGTCAACAAGATAGATTGAAACGTGATAGAAATCAAAGCGATCTCGGATCAAATCGACTGACTGGGCTAACAGAGTATCCAAATCTAAGTGACTGGTCGCTGCCTGAGCCACTTCGGCGGCTGTTTGCAGTTGAGTGGCTCGATAGCGCGCTTCTTCAAAGAGACGGCGGTTCTCCAGCGCGCCCGAGGTCAACCGGCCAATATTTTCGTAAAGCCAGATGGAATCGGCGGAGAAGGCGGTTGTGGTATCGTGCCCAATGAGGATGAAACCGTTTACTTCTTTATTCAACCAGATCGGAACGGCCACCAGACTCTTGATTTGCATCAGGTATAGGAGCTGGCGCAATGTATTGGAAAAGTCGGTGTCCTCGGCCACGTTATTGGAGGCAACCGTTTGGCCGGTTTTGAGTAACGGTTTCAGCCCTAGGTCGTCGGCCGAAAAACGGGCGCCCGGTAAAATAGCCGGCCAGGTTTGCTTGGGGTTGTCCCAAATGGCCACCAGTTCAAATTGAACACCTTGCTCCGTTGGCACGTAAGCAAAGATAGCCGCCCCTCGACTTGGGTCGGTGGCAGCAATGGCGTCGAGGCTGAGTTGGTAGATCGATTCTGTTGTGTCGGCCAGCAGGAGCTCCTGACTCAAATGAGAAAGAATCTCCGAGTTAAACAGATTCTGCTGGGTTTCTTCAACCAGTTGCAAGTTCTGAATAACCACGGCCACCTGTCCGGCCAAAGTTGTAATCTGGTTGCTGACATTGGGTTTGATCGCCAAATCGTCGGTGCAACTGGCTACAAAAAGCACTCCCAGCCAGTTGGGACCAACCCGGAGGGGAATAGACAGCGCGGCGCGGGCCTGCCCCATGTGTTCGGCCAGGTAAAGCTCCGCGCCGGCTTGACCGGCCTTAATGCTGGTGGGTTTGGTGGGACTTAGCTGCCTGAGAAATGGATATTGACCCGAGGCAATCTTGAGATTGGGCGTGACCACGGTAACCGGCCTGTTCAGGTCGGCATCTGCTCTATTCCAACTGGCGACCAGTTCCAGTGTCTTGGGGGCGCCATCTTCTTCCAGGGCGGTAATAAGTCCAATGGACATATGGTTGAAGTTGGTGGCGACCCCGCCAGGTTGGTCTGGTTGGGCCTCGGGCCAGGCGAAACTTTCTACCAAAATTGCCAGCAAATCTTCAATGTGCTGGCAACTGTTGAAATCCTTGGTGGCCCGATAAAGCAGTTCGGTATCACTGAGGGCCGTGGCCGTTTGCAATAACAACCAACTGTTTTCCAGGGTAGCTAGGGTCTGGATGGCCATTGACTCAAACATCTGAACCTGATCAGGGTCAAAGGCATTCTTGTCGGTGTGGAAGTAGGTCAAAGTCCCGTACAGATTGCTGTGTTGGGAAAAGAAGGGGACGCAAATGAGCGACTGAATTTGGTGGCTTTCCAGAACGGCGTCGATGATCCAACCTTCCTCATCGATCTTTTTGATGATTGTCTTTCTTGCTTTCAAGGCCCTGGCCTCGGTGCCTTTGGCGAGGACAACTTTGACCAATTCCTCGGCGGTTGCCGGTGATAGTTTCTGCCGGGCCGGGATGGTTGAGGCCATCGAATAAAACTCTCGGCCGTCGGTAATGTACATCTCACCGTAGCTGGCCCCAATTTTTGGCGTGAACTCCAGCACGGCCAGCTTGACCTCGTCGATGGTGGTAGTTTGGCTCAGTTGCTGCCCAAACTCAAACAGCAGCGCCGCCCGGTCGCGCTCGCGGCGAGTGGCTTCAAGCAGCCGGTGGCGCTCGATGGCAATGACGGCCTGGTCGGCCAGGGTTTGATAGATGCGAGCTTCTTGACTGGTATAGGCGTGAGGTCCGCGGGTCGAAATGAGCAGCACCCCTTTGTATTGGGTTCCCAGCAGCAGAGGCACAGAGAAGAGCGTGTCTGCTCCCAACTGCTCGACCATAAAGCGGCGAAAGGAGTTATCCAGCCGTTTGTCTTGCCCATCGGCCCGGCTTAGATTCTCGGAAATCAGGGGTTGAAAGGGGGGGTGGGCAAATACCTGCACCAGCGAGAGCATCTCGGCCGGTATTTCACTGCCCATAGGCAGGCTTCTGACCGAGTCTCGATCCCAACTGGCGGCAATACTCACTTTGTTGGTATAACCGTTTTGATCTTCCTCAATCAGGGCAATAGTGACCTGGTCGATATGATAGGCGTTGACACTCCCCAGAATGATTTCAAAGATCTCTTCAGAGCTATCACTTTCAACCAGAGAACGGCTAATTTCGTATAGCTTTTGGGTTTCAGCCAGGGCATTTTCAGTCTGCTCAAAAAGTTGGGCGTTTTCAATAGCCACTGTGGCTTGAGAAATAATTGCCCGGGCCAACTGTAATTCATTTTCGGTGTAATCACGCGGCTGAGCCAGGTGGATAACCCGCAAAACACCCATCAGGTTATTTCTGACCAATAGTGGAAAAGTTGCCACAGTCTGCAACTGTTTCCCATAACCTGATTGCCGGCGATGGGGCGCGTCTCCACCGTTGGTCCCATCGGTCAAGCCGTCATTTGCCGGCAAGTTCAGTTGTTCGACGATTACCTCTGGCCTCGCCAGTATCTGTTGTAGGCTGGGGCAATCGGCTACTGCCTCCACCTTTGGCTTCAGTTGAACCGGAAGAACGGAACTTTGGCCTGCCCCGTGACCATTTTTTAGCTTGATGACGATTTCCTCAAATTGGGTTCGGCTCTTATTCAGCAGAGCTACGGTGCAGGCGTCAGCATTCAGGTAATTGACCAGTTGCGTCGCGGCAATTTCATAGATGTGGGTGATGTCGATAGTTTCAGAAAGCTGGCGACTGGTTTCGAACAAAACGGATAATTCCTGAGTGCGCTGTTGGGTTTGCTCTAACAGCCGGGCGTTCTCAATCGCCAGAGCTACTTGAGAACTAACTTCTTCCAGCAGGCCGACCTCATCCGTGGACCATCCCTCACCTTCGGCTTCAGCCTCCAGGCCCAGCACGCCGATTGTTTGACCATACAGCTTGATGGGTGCAATTAAACCTTTGTGCTGTTCATCCTGAACCGCGATAATCCCGGCCTGGGCTGTGGCTATCAATTGGGCCGATGGCGGCAACTGCTCAGGGGTCACCGCCGTGACACCGGTTTGGTCATATTGATAGCCGGGCTGCCGATCCGTTTGGGTTGGCCGGATGAGCTGGCCGGCGTTTTCTTTATCTTGCAACTTGTCAGGCTGGTTCATAATTTCTTTCCTTATGTGCCGGTGACTCACTGGTCTGTTTTGGTTTCACCATTGGCCTGGGAAATCAGTTGGACGTAGGCGCGCTTACCGCCCATAGCCTCACCAATCTCTTTCACCGTTGTTTGCAGAATTTTATCCAGGTCGGTTGAGGCTCGCACCTTGGTGGTAATCTCTTTAATCAACGCCTCACGCCGGGCGGCTCTTTGGCTGGCTTCATACCGGTGGGCGTTGTCCAGAGCCAGGGCAGTCTGATCGATGAAGGCTCGCAGTAATCTGATCTGGGCGTCATTAATGTAGTCCCGCCTGTTCTTGTTGAAGCCCGCTTCAACCAGACCGACGTTTTCACGTCTCAGGATGATGGGGGTAAAGAGCCTGATCCAATCGGCATGCCCTTCATCCTCGTAGAGAGCCGGGTCAAAGCGTTCATCCCAACCGGTGAGCACTTCCGTTTTACCCGTTCTGACAATATCGGCCATAATGTCGGTGCTGTCCAGGGAGTGGCAGGCCCGTTTGACGTGGCTGGCGCTAACGCCTACCCCGGCCATAGCTTTGACCTCATTTTTGGCTTGATCGACCAGCGAGAGCATCACATACTCAAAGCCGATATCCTGCGTACAGGCGTTGAAGAACAGGTCAAGAATCTCTTCAGTCTCCAGCGTTCCGGCCAGGGCCTGGCTGAGCTGTTGAAGGGCCTGGGTTTCCTGTAACAGGGCTTCGGCTGCCTGCTGGGACTGGCGCACATGCTCAAACAAGCGGGCATTGGCAATGGCGTTGGCCAGTTGGTCGGCCATTGTCTGAAGAACGGTAATATCCTCTTCGGAAAAAGCGTTTTGCACCATACTTTGAACGGTAAGCGCGCCAATCACCTCATCTCGGCTGATCAGCGGTAAGGCCATCTCAGAGCGGGTATCCGGCAGGTAGGGGTTCTGGAAGTGAACCGCATCTTTACCAACATCCAGGGCAATCCTGGCCCGGCGATTGGCCACGGCCCAGCCAATCATCGACTCGCCGCCGATTTCAAGGCGATGCCCCTTTTCAACCTGGAGTCGCCCGGCCTCACCCGTTCCGGCTCGCAGCACGGCCCACTTCCTGGCTTCATCCACCAGGAAAAGGCCCACATAATAAAAGTCGAACTGGTTGCGGATGAGGTTAACCGAAGTGGTAATCAATGCGTCAGGGTCCAGAATTGAACTGGCCGCGCCGGAGACTTCGGCCCCCGTTGCCAGTAGATTGGAACGGTGTTGCGCTTGCTCAAACAGTTGCCGGTTTTCCAGCCAGATGGCGAGTTGGTCGGCGATGGCCTTGCCGGCATCCATATCTTCCTTGGAAAAACGGTGGTTCGGATCGGTGGCTTCGGCGCTCATCGCCCCAATAACCTCACCGCGGGAGATGAGCGGAATAAGCAACATGGCTTCAACAGGTCCAGGTATCTGGCGCGCCGGCTTGGTTAACGGATGAGACGGCGCGTTTTCAATCAGCAGCGGGAACGGGTTCTTGGTCAAGTAATCAGCGAGTAAATCCTCTGCGGCCGGAATGGCATAATCTGGTTTGACCACGCGATGGTCCAGATACATAGCCTCGACTTTATTGTAGCCGCTGGCCGGATCGAATAGGGTGACGCGGCCCCGGTCGATCTTCAGCAGAAGTAGATATTCCCCCAGCACCGTTTCCAGAACAGCTTGCCGGTCGGTCATAGCCGTTAAGGCTTCACTGATATTGTAGAGCAACTGCGACCGTCTCAGGGCTTCTTGCAGCGACGCCTCGGCCCGCTTACGGGCGGTAATGTTGTGACTTACCCCCACCAGGCCGGTGATCCGGCCCTGATTGTCTCGCAGCGGTACCTTGGTGGTGGATGTCCAGGCCTGTTCTCCGGTTGTCTGATCCAGATTGGGTTCTTCGTGACCAATCAAGGCTTGGCCCGAGGCGATAATGGCCTGTTCATCCGCGGCGTACTGGCTGGCCAGTTCGGGCGGATAGAAGTCAAAATCAGTCTTGCCCAGCAGTTCTTCGTAGGAAGTGGCATTGTAGAGCCTGGCCAGGGACTGGTTGGCCAGCAGAAAACGACCTTCTTTATCTTTGGCGTAAATATAGTCCGGCAGGTTATCAATCAGCGTGCGGAGCAGGTTGCGTTCCCGAGCCAGCTCCTCCCGGGCCAAGCGGCGTTCGTGCCAGCGAGATACCGCCGCGGCGGCCATCTGCAGTAAATCGATCTCCGCCTGCTCCCACGGCTCCGTTTCCTCACAGTCATCAAAGCCAATAAAGCCAAAGAATTCGCCATTCACGATCAGCGGCAGGATCAGAATAGACTGGACCCCTCTTGATTCCAGGGCGGCCCGCTCCGCGGCCGGAAATTCGCTTACCGGTCCGGTGATAATTTTACCCTGAGTCAATAACTCGGCCCAGCGGGGGAACGACTCGGCGTAGGGCAGATGTTGCCGGGCGGGGTTGTCGATCTCCGATTTGATGCCACTGGCGCACCATTCGCTGCGCTGACTCATCAGTAGTTGGCCGGCGGTATCATCATCGTTCTCAAAAATATAGATGCGGCTGGCCTCCGAAACCCGGCCCAATATCTCCAGAATGCGGGGGTAATAATCCTCTACCTTATAATAGGCCAGCAATTGGGTTTGGATTTCAACCAGCGCCTCCATATATTGCTCACGCCTGGTCAGGGCTTCCTGGACCTGTTTGTGGGCGGTGACGTCATTACCAACACACAAGATACCGGTTACCTGGCCCGACTCGTCAATAATCGCTTTGTTGGTCCAGGCCACCCAGACTCGCTCCCCATCCCGGCGCATATTTTCGTTTTCGTTGGCGGCATATTGATCAGGGTAAGAAATGATATCCTGAATCAGGGCTGCCAGGTTTTCGGTTTGAGGCACAATTGTCCCCACCACATTCCGGCCCATAATCTCTTCTTCGGTGTAACCAAAGAAGCGCTGGGCAAATTCGTTGAAAAAGGTTACTTCCCCCCGCATGTTCATTCTAAAGATAATGCTGTTGGCATTTTCCACCAGCTCCCGGTACTTGGCCTCGCTGACCTGTAGGGCTTCCTCGGCCCGCTTTCGCTCGATTGCCATCGCTACCTGCGCCGAAACAAAGGCAAGAATATCTTTGTGTCTATCGCTCAAACGGACAGCTTCGGTATAGGTTTGAACCGCCAACACCCCGATAATCTTGTGCCCGATTGTTAGCGGCACTCCCAACCAATCCACGGCTGGAGGCCCCAGCGGCTCAACCTCGCCCCGGCTAATCAGGTCGGCGTACACCTGGGGGGTGGCCAGCAAAGGTTGGCCGGTTTTCAAGACATAGGCCGTTAACCCTTTGCCCGGTCTCCGGTCCGTCAAATCATCCTGCTGGTCAACAAAATAGGTAAAGTCCAACAGGTCGGTGGCGTCATCGTATAGAGCAATGTAGAAGTTGTCGGTATGGGTCAGTTCACAGACGATGTCGTGGATAGTCTTGAACAGCTCTTGCAGGTTGGGCGCGGACTGGGCTGCTTCTGAAATCCGGTAAATGGCTTCCTGTACTTTTTCGCTCTCTCGCCGCTCGGTAATATCCCGGATGATGGAGAGGACTTCATCCGCGCCGCTAGGCGCCAGCCGCGCCTCAAAATAATGCCTCTGACCCGCAATGGTCAGTTCATATTCAAAGGTTTGCAGTTCACCCGTCTTTAGAGTTTTTTCAATGTAGTGGAGACGTTCCTGAGCTACCTCTACCGGTAAAACATCAAACAGAGTTTTGCCGATAAACTCTGTTTGAGGGATGACGGTGCTAACCTCGGTCGAACCCCGCACATCCAGGTAGGTGCCGCTTCGACTGATCCGGAACATCAGGTCGGGGATGGCATCGAGCAAGGCCCGGTTGGTCGCTTCACTTTTCTGGACCTGGCTGAAGAGCCGGGCGTTATCAATGGCCACCGCCAGTTGGTCGGCCATCGTCCGCAAGAAGATAATATCTTCCCGGCTGAAGGCGGCCTGTTCGGTACTTTGAATGGTCAAAGCGCCAATGACTTCATTACGATGAATGAGGGGCAATGCCATTTCGGAACGAGTCTCGGGCAGATAGGGATTTTGAAAATGGACTGCATCCTTGCCCACATCCAGGGCAATGCGAGCCTGGCGATTAGCCACCGCCCAGCCAATCATCGACTCGCCGCCAATTTTGAGGCGGTGCCCTCTTTCCAACTGAATCCGCCCCGCTTCACCGCTGCCGGCTCGCAGCACCGCCCATTCCCTGGCTTCATCGACCAGGAAGACGCCGACATAGTACAGTTCAAAACGATCCCGGATCAGGCCAACAGCGGTATCGAGCAGCTCTTGCAGCTTGAGAATTGAGCTGGCCACTCGAGCCACTTCGGCGGCTGTGTCCATTTGTATGGCGCGATAAGCCGACTTCTGGATGAATTCCAGGTTGAGCAGGCTAATGCTCACTTGGTCCATTAAGGCTAACCAGAGTCGTTGCACCATTTCGGTAAAGATAAAGGCTCTGGTGAAATAAACCAAGACCATTCCGAACCGGTAGCCTGTTGCCACCAGCGGCAGTAACGCCGTTGAGCGGGCCGACGTTGGCTCAAAGCTGGCCCGTTCGGCGGCCGACAAGCGGTTATCACTGGCGATATCGTCAATAAAAATCGGCTCGGTCGAAGTGAGTAGCCTGGCCTGGGCATATTCCGGCAAATAAATCCGATTTTTGTCAAGATAGGTTGGGCTGTTCTGCTTATGCCAACTGGTAATTAACTCGGCCCAGATTGGCTCATCATTGACCAAATGAAAGCGAAACGCCGCTATCTCACAAGGGTTTTGCAGCCGAATCTGTTCAAACAGGGCTTCAAAAATTTGACGTTCGCTAATAGCTCTGGCGATGGCCTGGCTGCCCTGGTAAAGAGCAACGGTTTCGGCCAGAAGTCGCTCACGTTCAGCTTCGCGGGCCTTGCGTTCGGTCACGTCGTGGGTAATGCCCAGCAGATAGGCCGGCTGGCCGGCTGAGTCCGGCATTGGTACCAACCGGGTATAGCCGATGTGCTCCTGCCCATCAGCCCAAATAGTTTTGTCTTCAGCTATCAGCAGCTCCTTGCTGGCAAAGGCTTCGTCGTCGCGGCGGCGGAATTTTTCGGCCAGCTCTGGCGGAAATAAATCGTGGTCGCTTTTGCCAAGCAGTTCTTCCTCTGGGCGGCCGATAATGGCCGCATTAGCCTGGTTCATCTCGATCAGGGTATGATGTTGATCCTTGATAAAAATTGGATCGGGGATGTGTTCGATCACCGTTTTGAGAAAACGGTAGTTGTTTTCGGCTTGCTGGTACAATTGGGTATTTTTTATTGCCGAGGCGGCGTGGTCGGCTAACAAGGACAGAAGGTGGAGATCATTTTCGGTAAAGGCTTGTGTTTTGGCCAGACTTTGCACTTCGATCAGGCCAATGACCTGATGCTGGAGAATAATCGGTACGGCCAGAATAGCCAGAACTGCTCCGCTAACCTGGCTCAAGTTGCCGGTGGGGCTTGGCTGCGTCGCGGCCACGGGGTGGTTGGGCCAGTTATTGGCTAATACGGCCTGTTGGGTGGCGGCCACGTGATCCACAATCTGCTGTCCGGCTGTCAACATCTGACTCTCAGCGACCGCTTGGGCAGCAGGTCCAAAATGGGTGGCTCGAATCGTTAAATCCGGCTGCCCTTCACCCCTCAACCTGATGATCCCGACGTCGGCTGCCATTAATTGGGCGCTGTATTCGGCCAGGTGGGTTAATAGCCCCTCAAGGTCCAGGTAACTGCCCAAGCGGGAGCTGATATCGTGCAGAGTCACCACTTGCTCGATCCGTTGGTCAATCAACTCTTCCTGATGCTCCAGATCCTGGGTGAGTAGCTGGAACTCCTGGCAGATGTCTGACCAGAGTTGACCGGTCGGTTGATTGTTGTCCTGGAGGGCCGGCATCAGGGTCATCAATTGGTTAAGTTTGGTCCGAATCTGCCGTAGCGACATCTCTTTTAGCTCATTGGCCATAGTTGAATTCCTTATAGCTCAACGGTAACCTCGCCTGATTTAACCGAGGACCGGGGCGGCGCAGGTGAATTATGACTGGTCGATTTTTCTTTGGTGTCAACGCTCAAGGTGATGCCGCCGCGGGCCGCGCCAAGCACTTTGCTTAACTCTGATACGGTGGTTTTCATAATGTCGTCAACGGTGGTGGCGCTCCTGATCTTGCCGCTGATTTCACGGATAATGGCTTCACGCCGGGCCGCGGTTTCGGTGGCTTCGTATAGCCGCGCATTGCCGATCGCGTTGGCTAATTGATCGGCCATCGTTTGCAGCACCGTAATATCTTCAGCCGAAAAAGCCCCGCGGACCACACTTTGCACGGTCAGGGCGCCAATGACTTCATCCCGGCTGATCAGAGGCAGGGCCATTTCTGAGTGAGTGTCGGGCAGGTAGGGATTCTGAAAGTGGACGGCTTCCGTCCCAACATCCAGGGCAATGCGGGCCTGGCGATTCGCCACCGACCAGCCAATCATCGATTCGCCGCCGATTTTCAGCCGGTGCCCTTTTTCCAATTGAATTCGACCGGCTTCCCCGGTGCCAGCTCGCAGCACGGCCCATTCTTTCGCCTCATCAACCAGGAATAGCCCCACGTAGTAGAAGTTGAATTTATCTCGGATCAGGTTCACCGAAGTTTCGATCAGCTCGCCCACATCCAGAATCGAGCTGGCGGCCCGGGAAACCTCGGCCGCGGTTTGCAACAGGGTGGTCCGGTATTGGGCTTCGGCCAGCAGTTGCCGGTTTTCCAGCCAGATACTTAACTGGTCGGCGATGGTTTCGCCCAGAGCAATGTCGCTCTCGGCAAAGGTGTAGCCTGCTTCAGCCGAACCGGCTACGATCATACCGCCCATTTTGCTCTGGATAATCAACGGGATGAAGAGCATAACCTCATTTAGGGCCGGGCCTAGTTCCGGGTTGAGCAACGGATGCCGGTAGCCATCGGTGATGACGATCGGTTTAGGATTGGCTTGCAGTTGTTGGGCGATCAGGTCCTCTTTGATTGGCAGGCGGATATCCGCGGCAACTGCCTGGCCATCGATGTACAGGGCGGCAATCTGGTTGTATTCACCGGCCTGGTCTAGCAGCATAATGGAGCCTTGGGCCAGGTTGAGCAGCCGTAAATATTCGTGCAGGACCATTTCAAAGGTTGCCTGAGGTTCGGTGGCGCTGGCCAGCGCGTCGCTCAGGCGATAGAGCGCCTGAGTTCGTTGCAGGTTCCGCTGAGTCTGTTCGATCAACCGTTCTCTTTCGACTTCGCGCTGCTTCCGCTCGGTGATATCGTGAATGATGCCCACCAGATAATCGGGTTTGCCATCCTGACCCCCTACCCTGAGCGGGATCTTGCGGGTGTACAGGATGCGGATGTCGCCGTCGGGGTTGGTGTGCAGTTCTTCGGTTTCTTGAATTTCACCCGTTTCAAGGGTTTTTTCATCTTGCTCCCAGAACCAGTCGGCCTCCTCTTTGGGCGAGAATTCGTAGTCCGACCGGCCAATAAATTCTTCTTCCGGCATTCCGTCGAATAGAGTGTCGCAGAAGGCCCGGTTGACCACCACCCACTTGTGCTCTCTATCTTTGATAAAGATCGGGTCGGGAATTTCATCAATGATCGATTTCATAAAAGCCTGGCTGGCCTGGGCCTGCTCGAACAACTGACCGTTTTGAATAGCGTTAGCGGCTTGCAAGGCAATCGAGTCTAACAGCGAGATATTTTCTCGGCTAAAGCGACGACCCGGCTGGTCGTCATACAGCTCCAGAAAACCGATGACTTTGTGCCTGAGTAGCACCGGTACAATCGCCATCGCCGTGCCATGATAGTTCCGCAAATAGCCATACTCGGCCTGACTTTGAGCCTCGGTCAATTCATCGATGTGTACCACCAACTCCTGTTTGGTCTTCAGAACTTTGGGCCAGACGGCCGAGTCGTGCAGTTTAAAACGCCGTCCCTGGCTGGTTGGGAAAGCCGAGCCAGGTTTGACCTGATCGCTAATGACGGTAACCATCTCATTGTCTGCCAGCAAGCTGAGGCCGCATTTGGCTACGTTCAGGGCCTCGGCGGTTTCAGCTACCAGATTTTTAGCTGCTTCGTGCAGATCAAGGGTGGAACTAACTCTGGTGCCAATGTTGTAGAGCATCGCTTGTTCCACCAGCCGGCGCTGAGTTTGCTCAAAGAGACGGGCATTCTCGATGGCCGCAGCCAGTTGGTTGGCCATAATCTGGAGCATATTGATGTCTTCCGCCTCAAAAGCTCCGGCTTCTACACTTTGCACGTCGAGCGCGCCAATCACCGAGCCGCGAGAAATCAAGGGTAGGGCCATCTCGGAACGAGTATCGGGTAAAAGCGGATTGTTGAAGTGAACCGCATCCTGACCGACATCCAGGGCAATCCGGGGCTGGCCTGTGCCGGTCACATAACCCACAATCGATTGACCCGCCACGGCCAGGCGGTGGGGTCGTTCCACCAAGATCTTGCCCACTTCGCCGGTCGAGGCCCGCACAACAGCCCAACTCCGGGCTTCATCCACCAGAAAGATCGAGACATGGTAAAAGCCAAACCGATCTCGAATCAGATTGACCGTTTTATTGAGTACTTCATCCAATTCAAGCACCCCGGACATGGCTTCGCCGACCTCGGCCACAGCTCTAAATTGATCGACCCGCCGTTGGGTTTGCTCTAACAGTTGGTGGTTTTGCAGGGCAATGGTCACTTGGTCGGCCATAGCCCGGGCCAGGTCTACCTCCCCTTCGGTGAAATCGCGATATTCTTTGACGGCGTCGGCGCCAATCCAACCGATGGTTTCCCCTTTCAAGATAAGCGGCGCTTCCAGGAGAGATTTGGGGAATGTCTCCTGGTTGAAACTAATGAAACCTTTAACCCGGCTGTCGTTGGGTGCATCGGCGCTGACAAAAGGTTGGCCGGAAAGCAAGGTTTTTTGATAAGGTATCTCCTCGTCTATTGGGAATCTTAGTTTGGCGACATCCTGCAATTCGTAGTTTTCCGCGTAAGCGGCCAACTGACCATATTTGCGATCCGGGGTTAGCAACGTGATCGCTCCCTGATCCAGGTTGAGACTATAGAGAAATTCAATCAGCGCTTCTTGTAATGTTTCTTGAACGTTGGCCGTATTGGCTAGCACTCGACCGGCCCGATAGAGCGACTGGGCGCCGGCCAGGGCCGCCGCAGTGCGCTCCACCTGGCGGACATTTTCCAGGGCAATAGTGGCCTGGCTGCACAAAGTTTGATACAGGGTGATGCTTTGCTCGCCAAACTCTTGGGGCGTCCGGTACTCAATTGAAGCCAGGCCAATAACCCGGCCGTGCGCGACCAGTGGAATAATGATCAAACTGCGCGCCCCAAATCTTTGCAGAAACTCCCGCTCTTCAAGCGACAAGCGTTCGTCACTGTCAACATCCATAATTACCAGCGGCTCTTGACTGCTGGCCAGATTATGAAAGATTGGATAATTGCGTACGCTAAAACGATCATTCAGGCCTTGCTTGCAGTAAGTCGAATCAACATCCTCAATGAACACAACCTGGCTGGATTGGGGAATGTTGCTGGCATCAAGGTCTTTGCAGGCATAGATGGTGCAGCGTTCGGCGCCGATGGCCATAATGCCTTTGGCCAGGGCGGTATAGACATCCTTAAAATTGAGCGACTTGGTCAGTTGGCGGCTGACCCCCAGAATCAGGCGAGTTTCCGCCAGATTGCTTTGGATATTCTGCAGCAGGGTTGTATTTTCCAGCGCCCCGGCGATACGGGTAGCCAGGGTCTGCAAAAGAGCTAAATCTTGCTTGTTGAAATGATTTGGCTGCGGGTGAACGTAGGAGATGGCTCCCTTCAACTTGCTCCGCTCAACGATAATCGGGGCACAGATTGCCGAGCGGACTGCGGGCATCGCGTCAGCATGCCCAATTTTGAGCCAGCGTTCATCGGTGACAGTATCTGAAACCAGAGCCGATTGGCGGTTTTTGATCACCCAGGCATCCAGCCCTTCGGTCAGAGTTCGCAGCACGAGCTGTTTCCAGCCGGCCTCATCGATTTGGTTTCGTTCGGCGTAAGAGCTTTTGTAGTATAGATTGCCGGCCTCATCCAGCAGGTGAAGCTCACCGGACGCGGCCCCCAGGCGATCGGCCAGGCCCACGGCCATAGCGGCGATTGAGTCAAAGTCCAGGTCGCCGCTCAGGGCGGTGCTCATTTCATACAGCAAATTCAAGTGATCTCGTTCGGTCGCGATTTTGGCCTGGCGTTGAGCCTGGTCAATGGCCCAGGCAATCTGGTCGGCCAGAGCTGGCAGGGCCGCCAGGCGTTCCTGGTCAAAATAGTCGTCTTGTTGGGTTTGGGTATCCAGCAGGCCAATAAACCGTTTTTTGACGATGAGCGGTAGGCTCAGCTCGGCCCGGGCTTTAGGCAGCAGGAGCGGTTCAATTTTTGGATCGTTGAGGTTGTCAAGACGACCCCGTTCAAGCAGGCATGGCCGGCGCTGCCGGCTGAGCCGGGCGGCGATGGATGGCCCGGTCAACGGTAAGCGGTTGTCGGATCGTTTGAGTTTGTGGTGGGGTGCTCCGGCTGTTGCGACTAATTCTGCCCACTGGCCCGATTCATTGATCAAATAAATTCCAACGTGGTAGAGTTGAAAATTGTCTTTAACCATCTTGGCCAGGCGTCGCGTCAGAAGTAGGGGGTCAGAAATGGTAGAGGCCAACCGCCGGAGTTGATTGCCGACGGTCAGTTGCAACTCATAGTGCTGAACTTGGTCCCGAGTTCGCTCCAGGGCCTGGCGTAGTTCCGCCGTCTTGACCTCCGGTTCACCTGCTCGCACTTCAGTTTGTGTACCCATAGTTTGTTTGCCTTTGATTTGGTTTCTCCAATCGCAAACTGCCGGGGGCAGCAGTTAAACCGAGTTGAAGGTTAATACCCTAAGTCCCACACCTGTTTGCCTTGCAGAATCGAAATGATCTGGCTGGGGAATTTGTCGGGGTCGATCGGTTTGCCCAGAAAACCATCGAAGCCGGCCTGTTTGGCTTTTTCCATTGAGGCCGGATTGGCATCGGCGGTAACGGCCACTACCCGCGTGTCGGCAAAGCGGGGATCGCCGCGCAATTTGGCCAGGGCGTCGTAGCCATCTTCATAAGGCAGGTGGATATCCATCAGCACCAGATCAACGCGGGGCATGGTGTCGGCAAATTCCAGCACTTGCCAACCTGAGGCTTTCCACTCATAGCGATGAACCCCAATGAAAGCCAATAACCGGGCGATCAGAACCAGGTTTTGCAGATTATCCTCCACTACCAGCACATAGGCTTCTTTTGGATCAATTGCTTTTTTATTTGTGACGGGGGAGTCGATAGTTTTGTCGGCCATTAGAATTTTCCTTTCAAAAAGTTCTCAACTTGTTCGGGCAGGGCATCAATGTCGATGGGTTTGGCGATATAACCATCGCAACCGACCTCGTGAACCTGCTCCCGATCCTTTTTCATCACGTTGGCAGTCATCGCAATCACCGGAATGTGCGCGGTTTTGGTTTCTCTTTTCAATGTTTCGGTAATTTCATAGCCGTCGATGTCGGGCAGGTTGATGTCGGTAATAATCAGGTCCGGCCTCAGTGATCTCGCCTTGGCTAAACCTTCGGCGCCATTTTCAGCCCCAATCACCTCGTAGCCCTCCACCTCCAGGACTCGTCTGACCAGGGTCATATTATCTTTGTTGTCTTCGATGTAGAGTACTTTGCCTTTGCCCATAATGAGGGCCTCCTTGCCTGCTTGGATTAGAAGTTGTGGAGTGAGTTAGGTTTTGGCTGAGCCAGACTGTAGCTGGGCCATAAACTTTTTTTTCTTGAGTAATTTGGTGGCCAGGTCGCGCAGTTTGGCCGTCGGAAACGGCTTGGTTAAGTAACCATCCACCTGCAATTGGCTGGCTCTGTCTTCCACTTCGCGTGAACCGAAGGCGGTCATTAAGATCACGCTGATATCAGGTTGCAGGGAGCGAGCAACCTCGATCAGGGTCAAACCATTGATCCCCGGCATCTTCAGATCAGTGATGAGGAGATCATATTTGTTCAGCGTCAGTTTGCTCAGCGCCTCTTCGCCACCCGCGGCGTTGTCAACCTGGCAAGCCAGTTCCGACTGGTGCAAATCTTGCTTCAGAAAAAAAACCAGGGTCGGTTCATCATCGACGATTAGAATCTGTTGAGCCTGATTTTGCGCTTTTAACATGCCCTTAATATATCATAAAACAGGTTAAGGCGCGGTTACAGGATGGTTACAATTACGGGGGAAAGGGGGATCTTATTGGCCACTAAGCAAATACCTGCCCCCGGCTACCGTGACCACATAGCGGGGATTGGCCGGATCGGGTTCCAATTTTTGTCGCAGGCGGTGCACGTGGACTCTGGCAATGGCCCGGGCGTCGCTTTCAGTCGCTTCGTAGCCGCGGACTTGTTTGATCAGGGTAACCGAATCAAGGGCCGTATCCGGTTGCAGCATGAGGGTAACCAGAATGTCGAATTCCGTAGGGGTCAGGTTGATCGGTTCGCCGTCGCGGCTTACCTGGCGATTGGCCCGATTGAGACTCAGATCCTTGATCGTTAGGAGCGACTCCTCACCCGGCTGTTGTTCCGCACGCGGCCCCACAGCTTGCCGGGCCACGCCATCGGCTACGCTGGCCAGCAGTTCAACCGTGTCAAACGGTTTAGTCAGATAATCGTGGGCGCCCTGGCGTAAGGCTTCAATGGCCGAGTCCAGGCTGGCGTAGGCGGTCAAGATTATTACGCTGGTTTTGGGCGAAACCTGCCGCAAATGGCGTACAATCTCCAGTCCGCCCATATCGGTCAAGCGTAGATCAACCAGGGCAACGTCAAAGTGTTGTTCGTTAATCAGCCGCAAGGCGGTTTTGCCGTCGGCCGCTTCGCTAACCTGATAACCCTGTTCCAATAGGTGTAACCGCAGAAAATGGCGAAGTGTTTTTTCGTCATCGATGACCAAAATGTGCGCGGTCATGCAGCCAGACTCCTCTCCATCGGCAACTGGATGATGAAGCAGGCCCCCCGGCCGGCCTCACTTTCAACGCTAATCCTGCCGCCGTGCGCCTCAATGATTTGACGGGCCACAGGCAGGCCCAGCCCGGTGCCTTTGGTTCTGGTAGTGAAAAAGGGTTCAAAAATACGCCGTTGCGCTTCCGGCGGAATGCCCGGACCGGTATCGGCCACTGAGACAATGATGAACTCCGGCTCTGACCGGCCGTTGCCCCGGCCGGTTTGCGTTTCGATTTTGAGTTGGCCGCCTGCGGTCATCGCCTGGGCCGCGTTGATGACCAAGTTGGCAAAAACTTGCTCCAGGCGCTGGCGATCAACTTTGAGCAGGGGCAGGTTGTCCTGGCAGCTGGTGACAACCGTCACCTGGCTCTCCCGCAGGGTGGGGCGATAGCGTTGGATGACCGTGTTGATAATTTCAGGAATATTTTCACGCGAAAGATTGAGTCGCAGCGGCCGGGCGACAAAGAGGATGTCCTCTAAAATGCGATTGACCCGGCTGATCTCGCCCTGGATCATCGTTACGCCTTCGTAGTCTGGGGAATCTTTGGGGATATGCCGGGTGAGATACTCGATGCCGGCCCCGATGCCGGCCATCGGATTCCGGATTTCGTGGGCCACCACCGCCGACATCTCACCCAGGGCGGCCAACCGGTCCAGCCGCCGCCGTTCCGCTTCCAATGCTTTCAGCTCGCTCAAATCTTCCAGCACCCCTACCACGCCGGCGCGCGGCTGGCCGGTTGGACTGGTTGCCAGCGGCGCCGTGCTAACCGAGATCGGTAGATCCGCGCCATCCCAGTGGCGCACCAACACTTCCTGGTGGGCCTGCGGCTGGCCGGTCGCCAGGGTTTGTTCAAAGACCCGGATCAACTCCTCGGCGCCGCTGATCGCCGCCTGGATGGGGCGATTCAGCACAGCTTCGGCCTGGCAACCCAGCATGCTGGCGGCCGCCGGATTAAAGGCGGTAATCCGTTGCTGCTGGTCGATGGCAATCAGCCCATTGGTCATATTTTGAATAATATCTTCGTTGAATTTTCTCAGGGCCTCGGCCTGCTGGAAGAGGTGAGCGTTCTGGCGCTCGGCTTCGGCCAGACGTTCGATGGTTTTGATTTTTTCTTCGTACAGTTGCGAGTTTTCAATGGCCGTTGCGGCCGACACAGCCAGGGCCTGCAATAGGGCTTGATCTTCGTGATTGAACTCGCCGCCCTGTTTGTTCATTACTTCAATAGCCCCAATGGTTTGGCCTTTGGTCTGTAGCGGCACACTCAGGATCGAGCGGGTATTGAAGCCGCTGGTCTTATCGACCTCGGCAAAGAAGCGGGCATCTTTGGTCACATCGGGCACGATCACCGGTTCGCCGGTTTGGGCCACCCAGCCGGCCAGCCCCTGCCCCAACTTCAGCCGCAGATCAATAACGGCCGCCGAACCTTCCCCAAAAGCCGCCGCAAACCAGACCTCCTGAGTTTGATCATCACGCAGGGCCAGTGAAGCCGCAGCCACGTTCATCAACCGGGTGGTGTGGTCGGTGATGAGGGTCAGCGTTTCTTGCAGGTTCAGGGTGGAGTTGATGGCCTGGCCGATCTCGTTGAGAGATTTTAGCTCCTGCACCCGCTGGTTGATTTCGGCGTAAAGCCGAGCATTTTCGATGGCAATGGCCAGTTGGTCCACCAACATCTCCAACGCCGAGACGTGATGTTTGCCGAACGCTTCCAGCCGGGTACTTTGCAGCGCCAGCACGCCGATAATCTTGACCCCCAGGGTGATCGGCACGCACAACTCCGAGCGAACTTCTTTGGTTTCACCTTTGGCTACATAGCGCGGCTCGTGGGTTACGTCATTGGCCAGGATCGTTTCTTTGGTTGCGGCGGCCCAACCAACCAGCCCCTCCCGCAGTTGGTGAGTTACCGGTACAGGATCAGTAACCGGCCCGTGCTGGTCGGAAGTGACTCTGGCCCGCAATTCGACCAGTTGGGTGGCGGGATTGTATAAATGGATCGAGACGCTGTAGAAGGCAAAGGTGCGCCGAATCGCTTGAACCACCGTTCTCAGCATCACGTCCAGGTTCAGAATCGACGTGGCCGCCTGGCTGACCTCGTTGATCAAGGCCAGTTGCACCGACCGCTCCGACTGGTTCTTGACGAGCAGCCCATTTTCCAGGGCCAGCCCAATCTGGCTGATAACCGTTTCCAGGAGGGTGAGATCGGCGGCGGTGAAGTAACCTGGATCATTCCGCCCAAGCAGGTAGACGCCGCCGGCCTCGACCCGGTTTAGCGTAAACGGCAAAGCAACCACACTCAGTTCAAGCTCCGGCAGGTAGGAGGCCCGGTACCAGCGCTTGTCCTGGCTGGTATTATCGATAATTACGGCTTGCTGGTGACGCATCACCCAGCCTTCCAGCCCTTCTTTGAGCAGGCGTTGAGCAAAGTGGCTGCCGGCTGGACCAACCAGTTCCTCGCAGCCCGGGATGGTCGAGCGATAATAGATGGTTTGGTCCTTTTCCTGCACCAATATACTGGCCGAGTCACCCCTCAAGGCAGGGGCCAGCCCCAGAATTCGCTCGATGAGTTCCTGAAAGTCGAACCGGCCGCTTAAGGTCTGGGTAATAGCGAACAACAAGGCCAGTTGTTCTACATTTTGGTTGCCTGCTCCAGTCGCGATCATACCTCAAGTATAACACGGCCTTACATCAGATGCAACAGGCTTTTGAGGCTAAGGCGCGTCCCGAATTTCAGGCAGATAAAAAGCATTCGGTAATTAGCAAATATTGCCCAAAAGCACGAGGCCGACCCAATTGGCAACCTACTATATGTAGTAGTTTTGCACAAAATACCTACTAAATAGAGGAATTATCCAAAATTTAAGGCTGTGACCGGCAGTCCATGTTGTCTTTTTAGGCAAGATATGCTACTATACATAATGTATGAAGATCAAATTAATTGTTATTGGAATGATTGGTGGGGAACATGTCGGTCAATGAATTGATTCAAGCCAAAATGTATCGCCTGGAAGAGTTAAGAAAATACCAGTCCCATTATGGCCCCAATACCCCCTATCCCCTGGTTGTAGAGATCAATCAGCTTGAAAATGAACTGCGGCGACTGTTACAAGCCGGACCTACTCGGCCTACCCCGGTTGTCAAGAAACCGGCCGCCAAGAAACCAGTCGCCAAAAAATCGACCCCCAACCAGAAAAAGGCTAAGCCGCCAACCTGGCAGTTCTGGCGAATGTCTCAAGCCACCATTGATATGATCGCCACCATTGCCTTCATCGGCCTGGTTTTCCTGTTGGGGTCAATTGTGGTTGCCACCTACATTCACACCCGCTCGGATAACGCCGCTGCCGTGGCTCCAAATATCGCCTTTGATGCCCCTACGCCCACCCGCCGGCCGACCTTCACCCCAACCGCCGATCCTAATGCGCCCGCCTCAGCCGCGGCGGCGCCGCTGGTTGCCAGCAGCGGCGACTCTTTTTTGCCAACGCCGGTACTGGAGGCCACTGCCCTGCCAACGCCTGTTCCAACCTTAACTCCCAGCAGTACCCCTGAAGCAACCGACACTCCTATGCCAACCGCAACCCTTGAACCAACCCCCACCTCACCTCCGCTCCCGCAACTGCCTACCGCTACTCTGGCCCCGCCTACCCCACCCCCGGCGCCCTCCTTTCCCTTTGCGGTGGTGGAACAGGGCAACCGGATGTTTCAAAAAACCAACTATCATGTCGTCACCATCTACGTGGCAGTCGTCAGCGAGGGCAATATTCCTATCGGCGGTTACAAGGTCATCGGCGACCACGTTCCATCCGGCCAGCACGTCGAAAGCGGCCTCAGTACCTGGAACTGGGATGTGGTCAACTGTTTGGACTGTGACTATGTTAAACAGGGTAATCTAAAACTTGAGCCGGGACCCTTCAGCGATGGCGTTTGGAATATCTACCTGGCCGATGAGAACGGTACCCCCCTGTCGGAGACTGTGTCGCTGGCTTACTCCACCGACCCGGAACAGTGGGTCTGGGACTTCGTTATCTTCAGGCGCAAATCCGGCTAATCCGGCTCGGTTACTGCCCTTCTTGACTATTGAGGCCAATTGCAGTAATATTCCCCCTGCTGTCTGCACTTAAACAGGGGCCGGTGGCGGAACAGGCAGACGCTGCGGACTTAAAATCCGCTGGGGCTTATCACCCCGTGTGGGTTCGAGTCCCACCCGGCCCATTTTATGTCAAGTAGACGCTTGATCACCGGAGTGATGGGCGTCTTTTTTGTTTATGTTGGGGTTATACCAGGTGTCGATTGACAGGTTGCTTACTTTTTTCAGCTGTTAACATGCTTTATGCGAGCCAGGCCTAAAGGTGGCTGATGAACCATTGGCCCCGGCCACAGGATGCGCCAGTCCAGGACGGTTTGGCGGATGCGGTCAAAATTGGCGCGATGCGGCCAATAAGTCGAGGCGACGCGGGGGAGATCAACGCCCTTTCGACCCCCTTCATCAAGGTCGAGTAAGGCTGCGCCGGCCATAAACCAGCAGACGGGCCGATCCTGGGGAGGTAGGGATTCCAGACTGGTCACGATGCGATCAATGAGGTCAACGGTGTTGTATAAGTTGTGAGATCATTTTTTGTTTCTCCTCCGGCTCACCTTCAATCAAGCTCATTGTTGGGCTAAAGCGGCTTGTCTATCATAAATCAGAGGATTCCACCTGCACCGTAAGCTTTGCTTTTTTATCTTCCATCGCTTGATGGTAAACATTGACCAGTTTTTCAGTCTGAAGCCTTATATCAAAGGCTTCCGCTTTCTTTCCAGCCGCTTGTCTAAACTGTTGCCATAGAGTTTCATCCTCAATAACCTGGTGGATAGCCTGAGCCAAAGCGGCGCTATCATTGTTGGTGAGTAAGCCCTCTTGACCGTGTTCAACCTCATCCCGCGTTCCATTGGCGTTGACGGCCACAACAGGTAAACCCGCCGCCATCGCCTCCATTGTAACCAGGCCTTGGGTTTCGGTCACCGAGGCAAAACAGAACAAATCGGCTGCTTTCAGGTAGCGAGGAATATCGGCAAAGGGGACCAGGCCGGTAAAGTCAACCCTATCAGCGATGCCTAATTCCTGGGCCTGCTGAAGCAACGCATTATGTTCCTCACCCTCCCCAATAATCACCAGCCGCACCTCCCGATGCTGCCTCATGACCTGACCCGCCGCCGCTAATAAGGTAGACCAATTCTTCTCGACCGCCAATCGTCCCACCGAAATCAACACTTTGTCTTTTCCCCAACCTCGCTCTTCTCGGAGCGATTGACCATCAGCTGCCTGGAAAGGCGCCAGGTCAATGCCGGTAGGGATGGTGGTTACCCGGTCTATCACTCCGTGATCGGTGAACATTTGTTTGATACTGTTACTCGGCGTAATGATGTGCTGGCAATGCTGCAAATAGTCCCGCAGCCATTCCGTGATAACCCCTTTAACAAAGGTTTGGTTGAGCGGCACGTAGTGACTGTATTCGTCATAGCGAGTATGAAAGGTGAAGACCAACGGCAAATCGAGTTGGTTGGCCTTTCTGGCGGCAGCCTGGCCTAACAAAAATGGGTGATGACTATGGATCACGTCCAACTTCAATGAAGGCAGTAACCTATCGACAAAGGGAGAGACCGGGATTGGGAGGGCATAGGGTGGACTGATCGGCAACTCAATCGCCGGATATCGAAAGATAAAGGGTTCGGTATCTTCGAAGTGACTCGCGTGCTGGGCAAAGATAAAAATGTTATGCCCCAAGTCGGTGAGGGCCTGGCGAAATACGCTTACCGAACGAACCACGCCATTAATAAAGGGATGATAGGTATTAGTAAAGTGGGCAATATGCAGACGTTTATTCATAAACCTTTACTCCTGGCGCAAGATGATTTCTGTTATTTGACATTTGTTTTCGCTTCTTTCCCGTTTGTATCTTGTAATTGAACCATTATTTTACTTCTCGTATCTTATCTTTCGACAATCTTTGCAATTCATTGGTAGTAGACATTCGATTGACCTCCTGCTTCTATTTGATGATAGGTTAATTATTTTTCATCCAGAACGGAGCGTATCTTAGCCGCCAGGGCCATGAGACTAAAAGGCTTTTGCAAGAAGGCCGTCTCTGCATCCGAGACGCCATGCTGCACAATCGCTTCGTCGGTGTAGCCGGATATGAACAGCGTCTTCAAATCAGGCCGGGTGCGCGATGCCTCTTCGGCCAGGGTTTTGCCGCTGATACCGGGCATAACCACATCAGTCAGCAATAGATGGATGGGGTCAGGGTAGTGAGCCAGCAAGTGCAAGGCTTCCTGCCCATTCTTGGCTTCCACCAGGGTATACCCTAGCGTGGACAACACCTGTCGTAGCAGTTCCCGCACCCCTGCATCATCCTCAACCAGGAGAATTGTCTCAGAGCCAACCGGCAACTCGGCTCCTGCCTCCTGGAGGGCTGACGGCCTCGTTACCTTTTCCTCGACGGCGGGCAGATAAATCTTGAAGGTAGTGCCAATACCCTCTTCGGAATAGACCCAGATATGGCCGCCGCTCTGCTTCACGATCCCATAGACCGTGGCCAACCCCAGCCCGGTCCCCCGGCCTTTTTCTTTCGTGGTAAAGAAAGGTTCAAAGATATGGGCTTTGACTTCAGGACTCATACCACAGCCGGTATCGCTGATAGCCAGCAAGACATAGTTACCCGGCTGGGTATCCAGATGACTCTCTACATAATCATCGTCGATGACCACATTGGCCGTTTCAATAGTCAATTGGCCGCCTGCGGGCATCGCATCACGGGCATTGACCACCAGGTTAGCAATGACCTGCTCGAGTTGGGCCGGATCTACATTGACCGGCCACAGGTCGGAGGCCAGCACCGTTTTCAAATGAATATCTTCACCGATGATGCGCTGCAACATTTTGTCCAGCTCGGCTACAATGGTATTAAGGTTCAAGACCTGGGGCTGGATAATCTGCTTGCGGCTAAAGGCCAATAACTGGCGTACCAGGCCGGCGGCTCGCTGGCCTGAGCGCAAGACCGCGGCCACCATCTCCTGTACAGGATCATCAGGCCGGAGTTGGGCCTGGATCAACTCGGCAAAGCCATTAATGGCGGTCAGGAGGTTATTAAAATCGTGAGCTACGCCGGCGGTCAAGCGGCCAACGGCTTCCATTTTTTGGGCCTGGTAATACTGCTCTTCCAGTTGGCGGCGTTTCTCTTCCAGCCGGACCCGGACCAGTACCCCGGCCAATTGATCGGCCACGCTCCAGGTCAAATTGATCTCCTCAGTCGAGAAGCGGCGCGGTTCCAATGACGCTAACCCCAGGCTGCCCACCACCTCGCCCTCGATTACCAACGGCACAAGCAGCAATGAGGCAATACCCCGCTGGCGTAGATGGTTGTGGATGAGATCCAGGTGGGGGTTGTTCAGATCCTCACCGGTGACCAGCGGCGTTTTGTGGCTGAGCAGGTATTGGCCCAAAGGATCATCAACAACCGGCCAGGCCTGGTGTAAGGTCGCCAGGCCCTCCTCGGCCGAATACTCGGCCACGACGGTGATTGTCGTTTTCATTTTATCCAGCAGGGCGGCAACCGCGTGAGGTACGTTGAGGGCCAGGGCCAGTTCGCGGCAGGCTACTTCCAGGATAGCCTCCTGATCCTTGCCTGGCGTAGCCGCCGAAGCGGCAATGATCCGGTTGAGGAGCGCTAACTCGCGGTTGCGACAGTGAAGTTCTTCTTCAACCTGTTTGTGTAAGGTGATGTCGCCGACCATACACAAGAGGGCCGGTTGATCCTCCCAGGTTATCTGGACGCCAATTTTTTCAACCCACCTGACCTGGCCCGCTTTGTCAATAATTCTAAAAGTATAGACCCCCGCCGTCTCTTCCCCTCTGAGCTGCGCGCAATAATCCTTAAGCACTCTGTCTCGATCATCAGGATGAATAAACTCAGTAATGGGTTGGGAGGTTAGTTCTTGAGACAAATATCCGGTGAGCCGGATCGCTTTGGGGTTGTAGTATTTGATGAAGCCCGCTTGAGTTACTATAATTATCTCATTAGCGTGCTCCACCGCCTGAAGCAGCCACTCTTTATTTTCTTCAAAATTATTCCTCTGGCGGGTTTGCTTGATTTTTTGGTATTTCTTCGCCATTTCTCTGTCGTGTTTCTCGCCGCTTATTTTAATAGTTGCTGATTAACCATTAGTCCCAGACACAGTATAGTCCTCCAGGCAAGTTCTCGCCGGGATTAGGGGATTTGGGGATTAGAAACGGGTTAAAAACAAAGGAAAAATCCCTAACTGATTGACAAATTTTAGATTAACAACTGAATAGCCGACAGACTGGCGACA
>CAYNLK010000021.1:61847-106790 GCA_964398055.1 uncultured Caldilineaceae bacterium | reverse complement strand
GGCTTACCCTGATTTTTTGGGCTTGGCAAATGTTAAATCTGTCGGCCAATCAGGCTCAAGACTCTAATCTGCGCATCGACAGATTTTCAGATACGCTATACCCGCATTATCTGAACCGCTACAAAGGTTTGCCCCCGCACGATTAGACCTCACTTTTTCCAAAATATCTCAGATGCAACAAGTGTGGTATAATGCCTGTTATGGCACAAATGAGCTTTTTCAAGCATCTGGAACCATCATTTCCCACCAATAAACAAACCGTTGATAGTCGCAAACTGAGAGGGGGCTACTATACCCCGCTTGAGTTGGCCCAATACCTGGTCGGCTGGGGGCTTAGACAAGATACAAAACGTATCCTGGAACCCAGTTGCGGCGATGGGAATTTTGTTCTGGCCATTCTCCAACATTTGGCAAATATACCCACTCTATCTCCCAATATAACCGCCATAGAACTCATCCCGGCTGAACTCAACAAAGCCCAAGCTAAAACAGCCAATTTCAAAAAGAACGGCGCAGAAATTGAGTGGATCGGCCAGGATTTCTTTGAAGCATATAGCCATCTCAAACAAAACGGCAAATTTGACCTCATCGTGGGTAACCCCCCCTTCATCAGATTTCAATATTTTGATGACGATAGCCGTAACTTGGCCTTCAGCCACTTGCGCTATGCCGGCTACAAACCGACAAAATTAGCTAACGCCTGGGCTGCTTTTGTTCAACTGAGTATTGAACTGCTGCAAGAAGGCGGCCGGCTGGCCATGGTTGTCCCGGCAGAATTGTTGCAGGTGAAATATGCTCACGAATTGCGAGACCGTTTGGCTATGCAGTTTAAACATATTGTCATTGTTGGTTTTAGGCAGTTGGTCTTTCCTGAAATTCAACAGGAAGTAATTCTATTGCTGGCCGAAGGCAAACGGGAAATATCTCAGCTAACCTCCGACATTCATACCATTGAATTTGAGGATGGGGCAGAATTACTACGTCTGAACAGTTTGACCGATACGGTAGCGCACACCCCGGCCAAACATTCCAGAGTAGGTATGAAATGGACCTCGTTATTTTTGAATGAGACCACTTTTGCCGCGCTGGATGAAGCCGAAAATGCGGCCGGTCTGATCCCATTGGGGCAGTTAGCCGAGGTGGATGTGGGCATTGTGACCGGGCGTAACAGCTTTTTTATCTTAACCGAAACGCAGCAAGCGCAGTTTCAGGCCGCATCCTTAACTGTACCGATCATTGGACGTACTTCCGCCCTAAAAACGACCTGTTTTAACAAGGCAGATTTTGGTGAGTATAAGAAACAATACCCTTCCTTTCTGCTCAATTTAAACGGCGTGGCGTATGAGGCTTTGCCGCCAGAAATCAAAGATTACCTACAATCTGGCGAACAAGAAGACATCCATCGAGGGTATAAATGCCGGATAAGAAAACGATGGTATGATGTTCCCTCCATTTATATCCCCGACGCCTTCTTGTTTCGCCAAATCCATCGTTACCCTCTTTTAGTGGTGAATGAAGCCACAGCAGCCTCAACTGACACAATTCACCGGGTTCGGGTAAAAGATGGCATTAATGTTCGATTATTGGCGACTGTATTTTTTAACTCATTAACGTTAGCCTGGGCTGAAGTTTGTGGTCGAAGTTACGGCGGGGGGGTATTAGAGTTAGAACCCCGTGAAGCTGAAGAGCTACCGATATTTTACGATGACCATATTGCGATCGATACAGAAAAAGTAGAGGCTTTATTGAGGCAAGACCGGGCTTACGAGGCTTTGGATTATTGTGACAATATCATTCTAAAAAATCATCTTGGTTTTGATAATTTTATGATAACCAAAATTCGCCACGCCTGGGAACAATTGAGGAACCGGAGAGTAGATAGAAAATAAACAAAAACCACCCTGCCCCAAGTGACCGGCGCTTCAGAAGCGCCGGTCACTTTTTTGACCCAAGCCGGGGAGATTTGGCCCGCCCGCAGCAACTCTAACCCGTGTTCTTCAACCCGGCGGCGATGCCGTTGATGGTTAAGAACACGGCCTGCCAGAGCGGTTCGGCGGCCGGGCTTTCCGGGTCCGGCAAAGCCCGCAGCCGGTGCAGCAGTTCGATCTGGATCAGGTTGAGCGGGTCCAGATAGGGATTGCGCCGGCGGACCGTCCACTGCAAGGTGGGGGCGTTCTCCAGCAGCTCGTTCTGGCCGGTGACGCGCAACACCCAGTGACAGGTTTGATTGAAGGCAGTTTCGATCTGGCCGAAAATCTGCTGCCGGAGCGCCTCATCATCGACCAGGCCGGCATAGCGCCGGGCAATGGCCATATCGGCTTTGCCCAGGGAGAGCTGGACGTTGTCGATGATGGTGCGGAAAAAAGGCCAATCGTGATACATTTCTTGTAGAAGAGTCAGCCCGTCGGCGTGATTGGCAGCGAAGGCGGCCAGGGCCTCGCCAACGCCGTACCAGCCCGGCAGCACATGGCGACTCTGCATCCAGCTAAAGCCCCAGGGAATCGCTCGCAGGCTGGCCAGAATATCGGCGGATTGGCGGCGGGCCGGCCGGGAACCGATCCGCAGGCGGCTGATCTCGCGGATGGGCGTGGCTTGCTGCCAATAGTCCAGCAGGGCCGGGGTGTCGTAGATGAGGCCGCGGTAGGCCGTGTAGGCGCTAGCGGCCAACTCATCCATAGCAGCGGACCAGGCCGGCGGCAACGAGCTTTTGGCCAGGCGAGTGGGCACACTGGCCAGCAGGACGGCGTGCACGAGCTGCTCCAGGTGACGCCGGGCAATGGCCGGATGGCCGTAACGCTCGTCGATCACTTCACCCTGCTCGGTAATCCGAATCCGGCCGTTGACCGAGCCGGGCGGCTGGGCTTGAATAGCCCGGTTGGCCGGCCCGCCGCCGCGAGCAATAGTGCCGCCGCGACCGTGAAAAAGGGTCAGGGTGACGTTATGCCGGGCGCAGCAGTCGACCAGGGCCTCCTGAGCCTGGAACAATTCCCATTTGGCCGCCAGGTAACCGGCGTCTTTGTTGCTGTCAGAATAGCCGATCATCACCAACTGCTGCCGGCCCAGCCCGGCCAGGTGGCGGGTATAGGCCGGTTGAGAAAACAACGCCGCCATTGTCTGAGCGGCGTTGTTCAAGTCGAGTCGAGTTTCAAAGAGCGGGGCAATGGCCAACTGCTCCGGCTGCCCGTCAGGTCGGAGGCACAGGCCGTGCCAGTAGGCCAGCAGCAGCACGGCCAGCACGTCAACCGGCTGGTGGGTCATACTGATAATGTAGGGGCCGATCAGCTCGGGGCCGTACAGCGTTATCGCCCGAGCGATGGTTTGGAACAGAGCCAGACATTCGCGGCTTTGGTCCGTTAAACCGGCCAGTTGGCTCAGGTCGGGCGCCGGGCGAGCGAGCAAAGCGGCCAGCAGGTCGGCCTGCTCGGCTGGGGTTAGCTCCACATAGCCATTGGAATAATTGAGGCGAAGCAGTAACTCGGCCAGCGCCTGGGTGTGCACCTCGCTGTACTGGCGCAGGTCGAGCCGGGCGACGTGCAGGCCAAAAACGTTAGCCTGGATTCGCAACTGTTTCAACTCCACCTCGGCCACCGTGTCAACGCCCACCTGACGCAGATTATCATCCAGCAGATCAAGCGGCGCCAACAAGTCGGCCTGAGTGCGAATCTGGCTTGGCGGGGTGGTCGATTGGCCGGTGAGACGAGCCACCATCTGCTTATCCTCGGCGGCCACGGCCAGATCATGGGCCAGGATGGCCGCATATAAGCGGTAAGGTTCGGTGGGATACCGATTCTTGAGATAAGCCAGATGGGCTGACAGGCCGGCCAGTTTCGGGGTCAGGGCCTGGCGCAGCGCCTCGGTAACCGGGATGAGCCGCTCTGACAGGCTGAGGGAGCGATCCAGCTCGCGGGCGGCCTGGCGATAACGGTTGACCGCCAGACCGCGGTGCAGGCGCAAAGTTTCGGCAGTGACGGCAGTGGTAACATTGGGGTTGCCATCGCGATCCCCGCCTATCCAGGAGGCAAAGGTCAGAAAGCGAGCCGGCGGCTTGAGACCGGGATAGTAGCGAGCCAGGGCGCGCTCAAAAGTTTGGTAAATTTGCGGTACTACCTGCCAGAGCGAGTGATCAAAATAGTACAACCCGGTCCGAACTTCGTCGGTGGGGCTGGGTTTGACCGTACGGCTGCGGTCGGTTAGCCAGAGGGAGGTGACTTCGGCCCTGAGGTGATCAATCAAATCTTCCCGCTCATGGGGCAGCAGGTCGCGCACTTCCATATCGAACAGGGCCTGGGCAATGCGGCGCAGCTTGGATAGGACGGTCCGCCGTTTGGTTTCGGTGGGGTGGGCGGTAAAAACCAGCTCGATATTCAACCGGGCCAACAGTTGCGCCATCTCCCACTCATCGACGCCCATCTGCCAGAGGGTAGCAATCGCGGTGGTGATCGATTCCGGGAGAGGCTGGGGATAGGCCGCCCGCTCCCGCTGGCGGAGCGTGCGGACGCGATGGTTTTCTTCGGCCAGGTTGATCAGCTCAAAATAAGTGGTAAAGGCCCGGGCGATCAGCTCGGCCTGGGCCAGGCTCAAACCGGCGATCAGTTCCGACAGGCGGCTAAGAATAGCCGCATCCGGATCGCGCCGGTGGGCTTTGGCCAAGGCCCGGATCACTTCTTCCAACTCAAAGATCTCCAGGCCGGCCTGGCGGCGGATAACCTGGCCCAAGATATCGCCCAGCAGATGAATATCGGCGCTCAGGCGCTCTTGGCTGGCCTGGTCACTGGTTAGCATCGAATTTTCCAACTTAGCCACCCCTCAGCGGTTGATGGAAATAAAGCCGGATTCCGGCCCTAACTGGTCAAATTGAGCCTTGAGCATGTCGCGTTCCACCGTCCGGCGGGCGATCTTTTGCTCAAGTTCAGCGGCCAACTCGGCCAGCACATCCCGGCCCTGCCGCCGGGCCGACTTGACTTCCAGGCTTAGCTCCACGCTGGGCCGGTAACGCAAATTGCGCAGTTCAGTTTCGATTTCCTGCAAGCGGCGCCGGCCACGGTTTAACTCAGTCTGGAGGGCCTGGATCAATTGGGCCTGGGTTTGAGCCGGATAGTCACGCTCAACGACAGTTTCCGGCTGCCGGGCCAGGGCCGTCAATTCGATCAGGCTGCGGGCGGCATAGGCTTGATTGATGGCCGTCATGATTTCGGTGCGGCGGGCGCGCTCGGTTTCGTCGATGCTCAAGTCCGGGTGAAAGCGACGGGCCAACTGGCGGTAGAGCCGTTTGATTTCGGCCTCACCGGCCGCATCGAGCGGTTGCCGCGGCGGGGTCGGCGCCGATTCAGGCGGTCGCTGCCAGGTTCGGCGGTATTGTTGCTCCACCGGAATATGAGCCTGGCCAAAAATCTGCTTCTGGCGCAGAATTTGAATACGCTCGGTGTAGCGCTGGATTTGGGCCTCTAAGGCGGCCAGTTCATCCAGCCAATGGCCCACCCGAGCCTCAAATTCAAGTTCAAAGGCATTGATTTCAGCCAGTCGATCGGCCAGTCGGGCTTCGGCTTCGATCAACTCATTTTGCACTTGGGCCAGGGCGGCGCGTAACTGGGTTAATTGATCAGACATTTTATTTGATCAAACTCAGCGAGGGGATTCTGCCGCCTGGTCATCAATATCATCGAGGAGATCGCCTAACTCGCGCGCCCAAACGTCATCGAGGGGCATAAAGGGCCGTTCGGTAAAATCCCTGGCCACTTCGGCCAGGTACTCTTTGATTTTGAGCTGGGGCATCTGCCGGGCCAGTTCCTCGATTTTGGCGGCAATGGAGGCGGTCAGTTCCTCACTTTGGTGTTGCAAATCGGTCAGGTCCAGGCCGAGGCCGAACATGTAGTTGAGCCGGCGCATCAAGTCGTACCAGGCTTTGAAGTCATCCTCCAGCCGGATACCCTGAAAAACGGTGGAACTCTGGGCAAAATCATAGGTCGGCACAAAGGCATAGAAGTCGAGGCACTCGATCTCGCGGGGTTCGGCCCGGTCCACCAGGTAAGCGCCGATGGTGGCGCCGCCTTCATAGTCGGAGAGCCTGACGGCGTAATCGGCCAGTTCCTGCTTCAACCCCGGCAGGCTATAGACGCAGGAAATCTCCCGCTCTTTGTCGTAGGGCATGGCCCCATACACGCCGCCCACTGCCGCCACCCGTTTCACGCCCAACGCTTCCACGGCATCGAGCAGGGCCTCGATGTACTGCTCGGCGTTGAGATGAGGCTCGTCGCCCAGGAAGATGATCAACCCCTTCTTTTCGTCGCCGCTAAAAAAAAATTCGTTGCTTTTGGCGATGAACTCCTGGCGGTAACCGGCCTGGAGCTTGATTTCCGGCCGCAAAAAATGATGACCGCCGGGAAACTGGAACAGGTAGAAACCATCAGAGCTAAGCTGGCCGATTTTTTGGGCCTCCGTTTGGCGGATGAGATATTGGGGCAGGCCCGAAGAAACGGAGCCGGCGTCGGCCCATTGACGCCAACCGGCGATCATATACATCTCGGCGGATGCAGGCATCTCCCAGAGTTCAACCAATGGGTTCATTGTCAGTTGCCTCCTGGCCGGAGCGGATTGGCCCAGTCGACCGGGCCGACCACAAAACAGGGCCGCGCCACTTTTGAACGGGCTTAGTACAGAATTGCGTAAATTCATAGCGGATTGGAGTCGAGGCTTTAGCCGGAAATATGGCGTAAAACCCGGCTGAAGCCTCGACTCCAGCCCTTTGATTTGGCTACGAACTTATGAAAAGCAGTACTTAGCCTACCCGGTCGCGCCCTCTTTTTTTGGTAATGAAATAGTTGCCGCGATACCAGACACTGGTAATGATACCTTCTTCTTGCTCAAATTCAAGGTAGAGCAGCCCGTCCGCTTCCAGGGAGAAAAACAGGTTGGCCACAATTTCCCGCGGCAGAGTCGTGGGGCTGTCCAGGTCGGGACTCTCGGCGTAGATCAGGCCGATATCGGGTAATTCGACCAGATCTGCTTTCGTCAGGCGTCGCTCCTGGTTCATGGTGTTTCTGCCGCCCCCACCGCCAGCTCAACCGCCTGGCGGTAATAGTGCTGGGCCTGGGCTGCGTTGCCCCGCAGGCGATAGAGCAAGCCCAACTGTCGCAGTAGATCGACCACGCCGGCCTGATCAGCCAGGGCCTGCCGGATTGACAAAGCCTGCTGGTACTGCTGCTCGGCCTGCTCGTAATTACCCTGTTGCAGATAGGCTGTGCCCAGACCCTCCAGGCTGTTAGCCTGACTCGCCTGATCACCCCGATCGGCAAAAAGCTGGTGGGCTTGCTGGTAGCTTTGGCGGGCCTGTTGGTAAGCGCCCCGAGCCAACTGCTGCTCGGCCAGGGCCAGCAGTTCGGCCGGTTCGCCGGGTTGGGTGACCATTTCAGTTGGGGCGGACTCATCGGCGCCGGCTTGCTCTGCAGCCTGCGGCGTCTCAGTTTCTGCTTCCGCCGGTTCAGACTCGTCGCCGGCTGCTGCCGCGGCGGTCGCCTCAGTTTCGGACGTTACCGCTGCTGGCTCGGCTGCCTCCCCGGCCGCCTGGCTAGCGGACTCAACTTCGGCCGGTTCAAGCTGCTCCTCGGCTGGAGCTTGTTCAGTCTCATTGCTAACTTCGTCTGCCATATGCCCTCTCTTTCTTTGAGTAATACCTGGTAACGGTCACATCAGGTTTGCGCCTGAGCGGTTGACGGAACCGGGAATTTACCTCATTAGTTTACCTCAAATTGCGGCTGAAAGGCAATCATGGCTGCAAAGTTCTTCCCTGGTTGACAGGCAACTGAAGCAAGGAGTTAAAATATTAAATTACTCTGAGAACGTTCGGAAACTCCCGGTTGAACTTTCTCGTCGGCGCTCGTCCGGCCATAAAGTCGCCGGACTATCTTATCGCGCCCGATGAATCGGGCTAAAGCCGGGTTCACCCGGCGCTGTTTCATAGCCCTGGTATTTATGACGGGGCGAATTAGCCCATTTATTAAATTGGGTGTGACCAAAATGAGTTTTAATGTAGGGGCGAATGGCATTCGCCCTGGTTAGTTGGCCCAATTTGGGCGTTCGCCGAACGCCCCTACAACTGAAATTGGTCACACCCATATAAACCTGACCGCCTCCGACGCGATTTGGGCAAAGTCAGTTCGGGTTGGCACTGGTTTCAAGTCAAACCGGCGACAGGTTATGTAATCGTTAACCCTGCCGTCGTTTTTTTATGCGCAGGATAACGCCACACAAATTTTTTGACAGATCGACGGTTTTGTTATACGTTATTTCTTACAGAAAGAAAGTAACACGTTCATAAAATCATAATTTCTGCCACTCATTTTCGTATTTGTCTACTGGCAAGCCATCTCAAAAACCTTTGTCAAGCGCCAAACCTGGCTCCTCGACCACCGGACTCAGGTAATCAAGCCAAATTTTGCTTGAGGAGACTGAATTTTGGGCAAAGACGCCTTCAAGCATATCGGTGATGCGACTCTCTTGCGCCGGGTAAACCGGTCGGCTATCCTGGAGTTAATCCGGGATGAAGGGCCGATTTCTCGCTCCGAATTGGCGCGGCTGCTGCAACTCAGCCCGCCGACTATTACCCGCATCGTCAACCCCCTCATCGAAGCCAGCCTCATTATCGAAGGTAACCACGGCCGTTCCAAAGGCGGACGCCGCCCGGTTTTGCTGGAACTGAACCACCGGGCCAGCCTGATCATCGGCGTTTACGTGCATGAAAATATGGTTGGCGCCCTGGCCGACCTGAACGGCGACATCCTCGAACGGCGCACAGCGCCATCCGTCCCCGGCGACGAGGGCGTGCGGCAACTGATCGGCCTGATCCGGGATTTGCAACAGGCGTCGGTCCGGTTTGGCGCGCCGGTGCGCGGCGTGGGCGTCGGCGCGCCGGCGGTGACGTTATTCAAAGAGGGCATTGTCAGCTGGGCGCCGGTGCTGGGCTGGCGCGATTTGCCGCTCAAGCGTCGTTTGGAAGAAGCTCTTGACCTGCCGGTTTTTGTGGAAAATGAGGTCAACCTGATTGCCCTGGGCGAAAGCTGGCGCGGGGCCGGCCAGGGCATAGCCAACCTGGTCTGTCTCTCGTTGGGCGCTGGCATTGGGGCGGGCATTGTGCTGAATGGCCGGCTCTATCGAGGCGCGCACGACGCGGCTGGCGAAGTGGGCTATATCATTCCCAATCAACGGTATTTGGGCCGGCGCTATGATAACTACGGCTGCCTGGAAAGCCTGGCCGGCAGCACCGGCATCGTGGCCCGGGCCCGGCAGCGGTTGGCCGCAGGTGAACCCTCGCTCCTGGCCCAAAATCCTGACGCCTTGACCGTCCGGGCTGTCTTAACCGCAGCGCGGGGGGGCGACCCGTTAGCCCATGCCGTCGTTCAAGAAACCATTGAGTATTTGGCGATTGCCGTAGCCAACTTGGCCTGTATTCTTGATCCGCAACGGATCATCATCAGCGGCGATCTGGTTGAGTTTGCCGACCTGTTCATCGACCCCATCCGGTCACATTTGGCCGGAGTCGTGCCGGTTCCGCCGGAACTTGTGTTATCGGATTTGGGCTTGGATGCCCCGGTCTTGGGAGCAGTGGCCACCGCCCTGCGCCACACCAGCGATTGGCTGTCGGTGCAGGGGCAGGTGTAGTAAGCATATAATCATAAAGTGAGTTCAATTTCGGTTGAAAAAAATGTCTCGATAAAGCGTGAAACGTGACTCTTGCGCCTGCGCGCAGTGCAGGTGAAGGTAATGGTTTTTCGGGCTGAATTATTACGTATTACGTTTTACTCATCACGTTTCACAAAAACGTGGATTTCTAACTCATTTTGAACACACCCAAAACAGGAGGAAAAAATGAGACCGATCAGCAAAGTTGCCCCGGGATGGTGGGATTACACCACCCTCGATCGCGAGATACTGGATGAGGCCGCCCGGCTCACCGCCGAAGATTTGCTGGGCTTGAGCCGGCCGGGCTTCACGGTGAAATTTTATGACACCCTTGAGGATTTCTACCTGGCCGAGGCCCTGGAATATATCACCTCCTGGCGGCAGGCTACGGCGGACCAACCGGCCGGTATTTGCGGCCCCATCGGGCCGACCGAGCAGCTGCCGCTGGTAGCGCGCCTGGTCAACGAGTTGGAAATCGATCTGCGCCACGCTCATTTCTGGGGTATGGACGAATGGGTGGTGGATGGTAAAGAGGTGGGACCGGACTTTCCGCTCAGCTTTGCCAAAGCCGATATGGACCTCTGCTTCAACCGCATCCGGCCGGAGTTGCGCATGCCGCTGCAAAACATTCACTTTCCCGCGGCCGACCCCACGGCCTACATCAATAGCTGGCGCCAGGCTCGCTGCGTGGTCATGCAAGGCGGCCAGGGTGAAGTGAAACATTGGGCCTTTAACGACCCGCCCAAACGGGCCGGGGAGTATATCGACCAGCCACCCCCACCGGAGGTGTATCGGCAGTTGGGCACGCGGGTGGTTGAGCTGCACCCGATCACCCTGATCCAGAATGCCCGGACCTCCGGCGGCGGCGTGGTCCAGAATGTGCCCGATCAGGCGGTGACCGTTGGGCCGGTGGAAACGTGGCAGGCGGAAAAAGTGTCCATCTGGCACGCCGGTACGCACGACAACCCCTTTGGTTTGCGGCTGACCACCCTGATGATCTCCAAAAAGTTGGCCGACAGCGCCGTGCCCATGTCTTTGCTGGCCGACCACCCGCAGGTGCAGTTCAATTTCTACCGGGGCGGCATCGGTACCTGTGAAGCGGAGATGCACTAAGCCATGAGCATGACCTCGTCCGAGCGTTACCGGGCCGTGTGTGAGTTGCGCGAACCGGATCGAGTGCCGGTCAGCCCGTTCATTATGACCTTTGCCGCCCGCTTGCTTGGCGTGCCTTACATTGACTATTGCCGTTCCGGGGAAGTGATGGCCCAGGCCCAACTCGCCTCCATCCGCCGCTTTGGCTACGATGCGGTCGCCCTGGGTTCAGACGCGGTCAGAGAGGCGGAAACCGTGGGCGCGGCGATCTTTTGGCAAGAAGACGCGGTGCCGGCCACCACCGAAGAGCCGTTTATCAAAAGCGGTGATGATCTAAAGCGCCTGCGGTTGCCGGACCCGTTGGGCGATAACCGGATGCATGAGCAGATCAAGGCGCTTAAGATTCTGCGCCGGGAACTCGGCGACGACGAAGTGATCTACGCCTGGGTTGAAGCGCCCTTTCAAGAATCGGCCATGTTGCGGAATATCAATTACTTCATGGTCGATCTTATCCAAGACCCGGCCCTGGTGCATCAATTGATGCGTTTCAGTCTGGAGCTGGAATTGGAATTTGGGTTGGCCCAAATCGAGGCCGGCGCTCGATTTATCGGCGTCGGCGACGCGGTGGCCTCGCTCACGTCGCCCCGCCATTACGAACAATTTAATTTCCCCTATATCGCCGAGCTGATTGCCGCGCTCAAAAAGGCCGGGGCGCGGGTTAAATACCATGCTTGCGGCAATACCAGGGCTCTGCTGCCTTTGTTTGCCCAGCTTGGGGCTGACATCATCAACCTGGACTCGCTGGTTGACCTGGCGGAAGCGAAACGAGTGCTGGGCGATAAGCTATGTATCAAGGGGAATCTGGATCCAACCCGGATTATGCTCCAGGGGACCCCGGAGCAGGTCAGCGAGGCGGCCAGGCAATGTATCCGTACCGGTGGGGTGAACGGCGGCTTCATTTTAAGCCCGGGCTGCGAACTGCCGCGCGACACCCCGCCCGAGAATCTGGAAGCGCTGGTCGAGGCGGCCAAAACCTATGGTCGCTACCCACTGGATTTGGCGGTGAGCCAGTAACTTGACAACATCAAGGTGACATCAACTTATCACTGGCTGTTCCGGGATCGGTTCTAAATCATTTCCGGCAACAAGGCCGGGATGATCGTCAAAAATTTTAATTTTTAGTAGCCAAAGGAGGCAGAAAAATGAAGAAATTGTGGTTTGTTACGTTAATCGTTATGACGGTGGTTTTGCTGGTGGGTTGCGTTCAGGTTGTCCCTGAGCCGGCCGCGCCGGCAGAGCAGCCGGCTGCCCCGGCCGAGGGAGAAGCAGCCGCACCGGCCGCCGAAAAGATTACGATGCGGGCGCTTTTTATGAAGCAAGCAGGTTATCAGGAGGGAGATATTGAGAATATTACCGCCGAGTTTGAGCAAGCCAATCCCAACATCGATGTTGAACTGGATTTTGTGGCCTACGAAGCGCTGCACGACAAAATCGTCACTGCGGCAACCTCCAAGGCCGGCACCTACGACGTCGTGCTGATGGACTGCATCTGGCCGGCTGAGTTTGCGGCGGCCGAGTTCATTTTGGATGTGACCGATCGTATTCCCGAGGAAGTCAGGCAGGATATCTGGCCCGGGGCGATGGAGGCTGTCACTTATCAGGGCAAGTTGTACGGTATGCCCTGGCTCAATGACGTTCTTTATCTATATTACAATCAGGAAATGCTAAAAGAAGCTGGCTTTGATGCGCCCCCCAAAACCTGGCAAGAGCTGCGCGAGATGGCTATGGCGGCTAAAGAAAAGGGGTTAGTGAAGTATCCCTTTATTGAATACTTTCAGCAGGACGAAGGGTTGACCATCGCCTTTGCTTATTATCTCTTTGCTTTTGGGGGCGAATTCTTCAACCCAGATAATACCCCGGCTTTCAACAGCCCGGAGGGGCTGGCGGCGTTGCAGTATATGGTCGATGGTATGAATGATGGGTTATATAATCCGGCTTCGCTGGAGTCGACCTATGAAGAGGTTCGCCGAACCTTTTCCCAGGGCAACGCCTTGTTCTCCGTTAACTGGACTTACCAACTGAACCTGGCCAATGATCCGGCTGAGTCGCAAATTCCGGGGCAGGCCATTGTGACGTTGATGCCGGGGCAGGTTCCTCCCAGCGCTACCATCAACGGCGGCATGGGCCTGGCAGTGATGGCCGACTCCAAGCATCCCGAAGAAGCCTGGGATTATATCCAGTATCTCGCCAGCAAGGATGTCCAGTTGCGCTACGCCCAAAACGCCCTGCCCATCTGGATTTCACTCTTTGATGACCCTGAATTGCAAAAAATGCAGCCTGAGGTGGCCAAAGAACAGAACTTTGTTGAGGTTTCCAAAGAACAGTATAAATACCTGCGAAACCGGCCCATCGTCCCCTTCTATTCTGAAACCTCAGAGATTGTAGCGCGCGAAGTTCAAGCGGCCTTGACCGGTAATAAAACCGCCGAGCAAGCGCTGGCCGATGCTGAAACTGCCGTCCTTAAGGCCCGCCAACGGTTTGAATAACCACATAATCGGGTAATCGAAGCCCGGCGGGGGCAAAGACGAAACATCTTTGACCCCCGCCCAGCCAACTCCCTTTATCTGGAAACAACTTCAGATATTATGAAAGCAATGTTATTATTTGCGCCGTTGTAAGTGATCCACATAGCTTTTTCGGAGTGACACTCAACTATTATGGCCGATGAGGTAACTAACATTTCTGCCCCGCCGGCGCGGCGGCGCTGGGGATATGCGACCAGAGAGCGCTGGTTGGCCTGGGGTCTGGTTGTGCCGGCCTTTATCGTCGTCTTTGCCTTGATTTTTATGCCCATTGTCCGGGCGTTCTGGATGAGCCTGCACACGATTGATCTCAAACGTCCGGCTTTGGGCCAACCGTTTGTGGGTTTGGCCAATTACATTGATATCTTTCAAGATGGTTACTTTTGGGCCTCCGTGGCCAGAACGACTTATTTTATGGTGGTGTCTATTGCCATCGAGATGGTCATCGGCATTGCCGTTGCCTTGCTGTTGAACCAAAATTTCAAAGGCAGAGCCATCTTGCGGGCCATCATCCTGGTGCCCTGGGCCTTGCCCATTACCATTGACGCCATCATGTGGAAATGGATCTTGAATGCTAATTATGGCGCTTTGAATAGCCTGCTGTGGCAGCTTGGCCTGATTGACTCCTATCGAGCCTGGCTGAGCCATCCGTTTGGGGCGCTGAATATGGTCATTCTGGCCGATGTCTGGAAGGTAACGCCCCTGGTGGTCCTGTTGACTTTGGCCGCTTTGCAGACCATCCCGCCAAGCCTCTATGAAGCCGCAGTGGTTGATGGGGCCAATCGCTGGTATAGCTTCTGGCACATCACCATACCTTTGCTCAGCCCAACGCTGGCGATTGTGCTGGTTATCCGGACTATGGATGCTTTCAAGGTGTTTGATATTATTTACATTATGACCTCCGGCGGCCCTTCCGATGGGACCAAAGTGATTGCCTATTACACTTACCTGGAGGCTTTTTCCTATCTGCGCTTTGGGCGCGGGGCGGCGCTGGCCTATCTGATGACTTTCTTTATTGCCATTATGGCCTTTATCTACATCAAGCTGATTAGTCGCGAGACTGAATATTGAGCGGGGTACTGAGGCAATGACCAAACCTTCTTGGTTGCACCAGCTTTTTATTTACGTGGCCGCGCTTGTCGTTGCTGCGGCCGTGCTGGCCCCGCCGCTGTGGCTGTTTATTTCCAGCATCTCCTCCCAAAGCGAACTCCTGAATGTGCCGGTCCACTGGATTCCGCAGCAGCCTACTTTTGAACGGTATTACCAGATTATTTATGCCACCGGCAGCGACTCGGCGGCTGTCTTCCGCCGCGCTCTGCTCAATAGTCTCATCGTGGCCGGTTCGGTTACGGCTATCTGCGTAGTGGTGGGCAGTGTGGCGGCCTACTCTTTTGCCCGGATGCGCTTTGCGGGCCACACCAACCTGGTCTATGTTTTGCTCATATCTTATATGCTGCCGCCGATAATGTTGGTTGTCCCCCTGTATGCGATTATGGGGGATCTGGGCCTGACCGATACTTTATATGCCTTAATCATCATCTATTCGGCCTTGATCATGCCCTTTGCCGTATGGATTATGCGCGGCTTTTTCCAAACTATCCCCCGCGAATTGGAAGAAGCCGCCATGACCGACGGCTGCACCCGGTTGGGCGCCTTTGTGCGGATCATCCTGCCGTTGTCGCTGCCCGGCCTGGTGGCCACCTCGCTCTTCTGTTTTCTATTGGCCTGGGAAGAGTTTCTGATCGCCTTGATCTTTACCTCCAGCCCACAGGCCAAAACCATCCCGGTGGCCATTGCCGAATTCACCGGCCGCCACGCCATCGACTTTGGCATGATGGCTACCGGTGGGGTGATCGCTGCCATCCCGCCGATCCTCATCGCCCTGGTTTTCCAACGTTATCTGATCAGCGGTTTGTCCTCAGGCGCGGTCAAGGGCTAGAATTTGTTTAGGGTGTGTTCAGTTTGAGCTGAAAAATGTCACCCCGAAACGTAAAACGTGATGCGTGATGCGTAAATTTACGTTTCACGTTTCAGTGTCAAATACCTTTCGGCGGTCGGCGGTCTATCTTTTTAGGAGCAAATTTCTATGACTTCTCAAATCGATCCCATACAACTCGACGAATGGTGCCGTATTCCCGCGGCTAAATTGGCCCACCATCCCCAGGCCAAAGTTCCGCTCACCGTAGTTTCGACGCCCGACCAGGTTATCCAGGCATTCGCCCAAACACTGCTCGAGGAAGTCAGGCTGGCTAACCGGGCTGACCAACCACTCCGCTGGATTTTGCCTTGCGGGCCAACCGCCCAGTATCAAATTTTTACCGAAACCGTCAACCGGGAGCGGCTCAGCCTCAAAAATCTCCACATTTTTCATATGGATGATTTTCTCGATTGGCAGGGCCGGCCGCTGCCCCTGGACCACCCGCTTAATCTCAAAGGTTATATGTTGCGCAATTTTTACGGGCGGATTGAGCCGGATTTGAACGTACCGGCCAGTCAGCGTCATTTCCCTGATCCTTTTGATCTTGAAGCCGTTAGCCAGGCCATCAACCGGGCTGGCGGCGTCGACACGGTCTACGGCGGCATTGGCTACCACGGCCATATTGCCTTTAACGAACCCGTTCATTCACCCTGGTATACCGTAACGCCAGAAGAATATCGACGCTCGCGGACACGGCTGCTCTCTTTAGCCGACGACACCCTCATTGCCCTCAGCCAGCGAGTCACCGGCGGCTGTTCTCACTGCATTCCGCCTATGGGCATCACCATCGGTCTGGCCGACATCTTGAGCGCGGGTCGTATCCGTTTGTTCAGCACTACCGGAGCCTGGAAACAGACCGTCATCCGTATTCTCCTCTTTGGCCCCACCACCGTTGAGTATCCGGTCACCTTTGTGCAAGATCATCCTGACGTCCTGGTCACGGTCGACTCAGTCACAGCCAGCCACCCCTTTAGCGAAGGCAAAACCGAATGGCTATGAGTCACAAGTCACGCATTGTGGTGGTGGGCAGCCACGCCCAGGGTCTGTTTATGCGGGTGCAACGGATTCCCGGCCCTGATGAAACCGTTTTGGGGTGGGATTACCAGGAAGCCCTGGACGGCGGCAAAGGCTCCCATATGGCTATTGCCTGTAGCCGCTTGGGCCAACCGACCAGTTTCGTCGGCTGCGTTGGTCAAGATCGACTCGGTGAGAGGGGGATTGGCTGGATGCATGAGGCCGGCGTCGATCTCACCTATCTCAAACCGAGCGCCAAAACTCACACCGGCGTCGGTTTTGTGGTCATCGATGCCGCCGGCGTCCCGGCCATTGCCGTGGCCATGGGCGCCAATGCCGATCTCACCGCCGCCGACATCGAAGCGGCGGAACCGCTGTTGGCCCAGGCCCGGGTTATGCTGACCGTTTTCGAGATCCCAATTGCGGCGGCCCTGTTGGCCGCCCGCCTGGCCAAAAGTCATGGTGTCGCCACCATTCTCACCCCGGCCCCGGCCGAACCGCTCGAACCGGACGCCCTGGCCGATGTCGATATTCTTATCCCCAATGCCGGCGAAGCCAGAACCTTGTTGGGCCTGCCCGCCAACACAACCATAGAGCCGCTGGAATTGGCCTCTGCCTGCCAGCAGCGGTTTGGCATTCCCCGCGTCGTGGTCACCTGCGGTGAGCAGGGCGCCGTCGTCGCCGACCGTGCTGAGCGTTACCACGTCCCGCCGGTGCAAGTAACGGCGGTCGATACGCCGGGCGCAGGGGATGCCTTTGCAGCCGGCCTGGCGACGGCTCTGGCCCGCGGCGCTCCGTTTGAGCTGGCCGCCCGGTTTGGCAACGTTATGGGGGCCTACGCCGTGACCATCCGGGAGAGCATCCCGGCTTTCCCCACCTCTAACCAGTTGAAGCGGTTCATAAGTTCTCACAATCTGGAACCTGACCTGGCCAATTTAGCAGCCTAATCGAAATTCCTCTGCCGGGCTGGATTAAGACCCGATACCGTCGTTTCTTGGTTCAAATCACAATCTGAAGCGTTGGATGGCGGCGACAGAAGCATAGCCCAATAGATTAGAGATTTGTGTAATTGAAGCCCCGGCTTCATAACCAAGTTAGGCATACGTGGGGCATAAGTACCGGCTTACCTAAGATTCTACCAGCCCTATTGACCGGCTTGAAGATCCCGATAGCAGAGATGGATTCGCCAAACAAGCTTCATCTTTGGCGATGGACCGGGCAATGTAGTCATTATGGATAAGAATGTGCCATTCGTCTATAGCAACTACCGGTGTGTCACTGATAAGGCGTTTCCGGTATCCAAGTAACCCTGAATCGCCGTCTTGTACTGCTTATCGGTGGATGGCTGCAATTTGGGGTTGCGGTCAATTATTGTTAAAATAACTCGAGTTGCCACCTACACCGGACAAGTCACGCTTGTGTGAGGAGCGTAGCAACGAAGAACCTGCAGGGGTGTCGGCCAAACCAGGCCAAGTACATAAAGATTCTTCGCTCGCTGCAAAGTGTGTTGTCCAGACGTGCCCCAGGCGAAGCCGAACGAATGACGTGGCGGTCAATAGATAACAACTTGGGTTATGTTGAAAGAAATCTTAGGCGAGGTATTTATGGACAAACTGACCGGCATTGAAGCCTTTGACGAGGTGCAGCGCTTGATTGTGGTGGCGGCTCACCCGGACGACCTGGAGACGATTTGCGCCGGGACGATTTACCGTCTGGCCCAGCGGGGCGTCAAAATCTTTTCGGTCAACTGCACCCTGGGCGACATCGGCACCCAGGAACGGGATTTTTCCCGGCCGGCTTTGGCCTCGACCCGCCTGGCCGAAACGGAAGCCGCGGCGAAAGTGCTGGGACTGGCCCAGACCTACAACCTGGGCCATCACGATGGCGAATTGGTCGCCAGTCTGGAGCTGCGCGCCCAGATCGCCCGGCTTTACCGCATTACCCAGGCCGACACCTTGTGGACCTTTGATCCCTTCTGGACCGGCCAGATTCACCCCGATCACCGCGCCGCCGGCCAGGCCGCCCTGGATGCCTATATGCCCTCCAAAATGCCTTTGTACCGGCCGGAGCAGCTCAACGAGCCGGGGGCCTGCCTGGGCTGCCTGGAACGAGTCTTCTTCTTCTCAACCGCCCGCGACCCGGAAATAGTGGTCGATGTGACCTCGCTGTATGACCTTAAAGTAGCCGCCGCCGTGGCGCATCGCAGCCAGTTCCCCCAGGGCGAGGCCAGCCTGGAGTGGATGAAAGAGTTGGACCGAAAACAAGGGGCCAAGATTGGCGTTAGTTATGCTGAAGCTTTCAAGCGGGTCGAGGTTTGGTAGAGCAGGTAAAAGGCAAGGTTGAAATGACCGCAGTCCAGCCCCAGCAGACCAAAGCAGTCGCGCCCAAGCAACCCCCCACCCCGCCCGTCAAGCCGTCTCTGGACCGGCAGGTGCTGGCCGATATCGTCGATCTGGCTTTACGGGCCGGGCAGTTGCTAATGCAAAATGGAGCCGAAAGTCAGCGGGTGGAAGAAACCGTCCGCCTGCTGGGCACCGGCCTGGGCTGCGACTGGGGCAACGTGTTGGTCTCTTACAACGCCATCATCGTCACCCACATCAGCGGCGACGAATTTCGGACCAAAATTCGCCGGGTGAGAGTGGGCGGCGTAAATATGAGCCTGATCGAAGCGATTAGCCACCTGACCCACCGGGTCGAAGAGGGCAAGTTTGATCGCTTCAAGGTGCGGGCCGAACTGGAACGCATTAGCGCCACGCCTCGCGGCTATAACCGCTGGGTAACGGCGGTAGCGGTTGGCCTGGCCTGCGCCGCCTTTAGCCGGCTCTTTGGCGGCGATTGGCCGGTCTTTGGGGTCACCCTGGTCGCGGCGACGGCAGCTATGCTGGTGCGCCAGGAGTTGACTCACCGAAATTTCAATGTGCTGCTGGTGGTGATCGGCACCGCCTTTGTGGCCGGCGGACTGGTTGGTCTGCTGAGCTGGTTTCAATTTAGCCCCCACCCGGAATTGGCCCTGGCGGCCTCGGTTTTGCTGCTGGTGCCGGGTGTGCCTTTTATCAATGCAGTTGAAGATTTGATCAAGGGGCACATTGTGGTCGGGCTGGCTCGCGGCGCCACCGGGGCCTTGATAATCCTGGCTATTGCCCTGGGTTTGATTCTGGCCATGCAGCTTACCGGAATCAGGAGTTTTTGAACGTGATGATATCATGGGGGTTGCTCCTGCAAAATACGTTTTGGGCGGGTATGGCGGCCTTAGGCTTTGCCGTTCTGTTCAACGTGCCAAGACGCGCCCTGGTGGGTTGCGCCCTGGGCGGCGCGCTGGCCTACGCGCTGCGCACCTTGTTGGTGCAATCTGAGCTGGTGGGGATTGAAGCCGCGACCCTGCTGGGCGCGACCGCGGTGGGCTTTTTGGGCGTGAAGTTTGGCCACTATTGGCACGTGCCGGCGCCGGTGTTCATTGTGCCCGGCGTGATCCCACTGGTGCCGGGCTACCTGGCCTTCCGAACGATGATCGATCTGCTCACCCTGACCACCCACGCTCCCACGGTGGATGAGACCTTGCTACTGACCGCCGCGGTCAACAGCCTTAAAACGGTTCTCATTGTGGGCGGGATTGCGGCCGGAGTGGCTATACCCAGCTTGTTGCTCCGGCGCCATCGACCCATGACTTGAACGGCTCATTTTTCAGCACTCCTATACTATTGATGGGGGGCTGTGCTCCCTACAGTTATTTAGCCAAGCAAGGAGGCAACTATGAAAGTTGGAATTGTTGGCAGCGGGCGAGTTGGCGCTACAGCCGCGTACGCGCTGATCATGCGCGGTATCGGCAGCCAGATTGTGATGGTCGATATGGACCCGGCCCGGGCCCAGGCCGAGGCCAGCGACCTGCTCCACGCCGTCCCTTTCGCCCACCCCATGCGGGTAACCGGCGGCGATTATGAAGATTTGGCCGGGGCTAAAGCGGTGATCATTGCCGCGGGTGTGGGCCGCAGCCCGGGTGAGAATCGCTTACAGCTATTGAGCCGCAACGCCGGCGTGTTCCGGCAGGTGGTGCCAAGCATCCTGAAGCACGCCCCTGAGTCTATCCTGGTGATTGCCACTAACCCGGTCGACGTGATGACCCACCTGGCCGCCCGCTACGCCGGTGAGTTCGGGGTGGCTTCCAGCCGGATCGTCGGCTCGGGCACCACTCTCGACACGGCCCGCTTCCGGGCCGTGCTGGCCCAGCAGTTGGGGGTTGACTCGCAGCACGTCCACGGCTATGTGGTCGGCGAGCATGGCGACTCTGAAGTGCTGGCCTGGTCACGGACGACGATTGGCAGTATTCCGCTGGAAGAGTTCTGCGCCCTGCGCCATGTAACCTTGACCGAGGAGAGCCGGGCCGAGATCGACCAGCAGGTTCGTTTTGCCGGCCGGGAGATCATTGCCGGCAAAGGGGCGACTTTCTACGGGATTGGCAGCGCCCTGGCCCAGATTGTGAATACGATAGTGAACGACCGGCAGTCGCTTCTGACCGTTTGCAGCCCCGTGGCCGAGGTTGCCGGGGTAACCGACGTGACCGTGTCGCTGCCGCAACTGGTTGGCGGCCAGGGGATTTTGGCCACCTTCCCCCTGCCGCTGGAGGAGACGGAGCAGGCCAAGCTGGCCGCCAGCGCCAGGATTGTGCGCGAGGCCATCGATAGCCTGGACTCAGCCGGTTGATGAGCCGCAGAACCGGACGCTGAGAAATCGTCGGAGGTCCCAGCTGGTTGTTGCCAGCGCCGGCTACATGGCATGGGACCTCCGACCCCGTGACCGGATAAACCCTTTCGCTCATGCTAAATAAAAGTGCATGGTAGGGGCGCAAGGCCTTGCGCCCCTACATAATAAGCACTTGTTCTGAACATGAGCCAACCCTTTATCTTAACCCCACAAGTTGGACGAGCAGCGGAACCAGGATAGCGGTCACTGCGCCGTTCAAGCCCATCGCCAAACCGGCAAACGCGCCGGCCTCTTCATCCTCTTGAAAGGCTGTCGCCGTACCCAGCCCGTGCGCCGACAGACCCAGGGTAAAGCCGCGGACGCTGTGGTCTCGGATGCGCAACAGATCCAGGCTCTTCCGGCCCAGCAGCGCCCCGATGATCCCGGTCAGCACCACAAATACCGTTGTCAGGGAAGGCAGTCCGCCAATCTGCTCGGCCACGCCCATGGCAATAGGGGTGGTGATCGATTTTGGGGCCAGTGACAGGAGTGTGGCGGTGGAAAGATGAAAGAACCAGCCGATTCCCACGGCTGATAGGGCGCCTGTAACTGATCCGATCAGCAAAGCGCCCGATACGGGCACGAACATCTGCATCAGTTTCCTATAGTAACGATACAGCGGCACAGCCAGGGCCACGGTTGCCGGGCCAAGCAGAAAATGGACAAATTGAGCGCCCTCAAAATAAGTCTGGTAGGGTGTGCCGGTCACAAGCAGGAGCGTGACCAGAACCACAATTGAGGTAATGATCGGATTAAGGATGGTCGGCGAATTAAGGCGCCGGTAAAGCAAAGCGCTTAATTGATAAACGGTTAAAGTGATGGTTAACCACAGCAGCGGCGTTTGAGCCAGGTAAACCCAGGTGTTGGTTAAGGCTTGCATACTTACCTGGCTCCATCCTGCCATGACGAGGGAAATTTCCTGAGCAAAAAATTCATCAACAGGGCGGTTACGGCGATGGTAATGATTGCGCCGCCAACAAGGGTAACGATAATCGGCCCCCCTTCACTTTGAACAAGTTGGAGATGAACCACTACGCCAACAGCGGCCGGAACATACAATAGGGTCAGGTTTTGCAGGATATATTGGGTTGTTGGCTCAATCCTGAAAACCAGCGAGTCACGCAGGAGCAGGGTTATGAATAGTAGCAGCATCCCCACAACCGGCCCTGGAATGGGTATAGAGGATGTTCTAATGATGATTTCGCCGATGAGTTGAAACGATAAGAGAATGATGATGGCATTGACCATAATGCCTCCCGCCAATAATCTTGCCATTGAAACGGTTCAGAGTGCCTTATCCATCACTGGACCATCCCAAAAAATAGCCGCCGACCGCCGGTGAGATTTATGGCCACCCTTGACGGTCGGCAGGCGTTAGTCAGGAACAACAACGACCCGGCATCTCAACCAAAATCGATAATGTCAAAGCGCTTGTTCGATCTCATCGATGGCCGTCCTGATGATTCTGGCGCTGGCCTGCAGGGCGGCCTCTTCTGCTCCCCTGAGTGGCAGGGGCAAGGTGCCCAGCACGCCCTGCTTGCCCACAATGTGCGGCAGGGCCAGGGTAACGTCTGAGACATCGACGACTTGAGGCATAGGGCTGCACACGGTTAGAACAGCCCGCTGGTCATCCAAAATAGCATCGACAATTCTGGCCAGGGCGCTGCCAATCCCGTAATAGGTGGCGCCTTTACCGGCTATGATCGAGTAAGCCGCCCCTCTCACTTTCTGGTCAATAGTCTGGCGAATGGCGTCGGTCAGTTCGATATTTTGGGTGCGGCAAAAATCCTCTAGTGGAATGACCCCGACCGTGGTCAACGACCAGGCCAGCACCTCCGAATCGCCGTGTTCCCCGATGACGTAGCCGTGAACGTTGGTTGCAGCCACCCCCAGATGGTTGCTCAGCAAAGCTCTGAAGCGGGCCGTGTCTAACGTGGTCCCTGAGCCGATCACCCGCGTGGAAGGTACGCCGTATTCGGCGGCAAAACGGGCCGTTAAATGGGTCATAATGTCGACCGGATTAGTCGCCACAACCAGAACGGCCTCGGGGGCATACTCAAGCACTTCGGGAACGACGCTTTTGAAGATAGCCGCATTGCGTTCCAGTAGTTGCAAGCGGGTTTCGCCCGGTTTTTGACCCACGCCGGCAGTGATGATGACCACCTGGCAACCGGCCAACTCCGGGTAATCACCGGCCGTCACCCGGATGGGGTGAGCAAAAGGAACCGCATGCAGAATATCATCGGCCTCGGCCTGCGCCCGGGCCTGATTCACATCGACCAGCACCAATTCGCTGCCAATCCCGCGCATCACAATGGCATAGGCAGCTGTGGCCCCCACAAACCCCGTCCCCACTACCCCAATTTTCGACATAGCTTAAATCTCCTTTTGCTATCAGAATTTCAAACAGCCTTATTTTCTTAACTCGCCTGCATTTTCAGACCAGTTTTTTTGGGTTACATGATACCTGGAATATTAGTGCTTGATTTAACCTAACGTATTGACATTGTTTAAATCTTCAAAAGCCTGCTTCATCCGGGCCTTGAAAGATTCTTCCCCTTTTCTCAGCCAGACACGGGGATCGTAATATTTCTTATTGGGCTGGTCATCGCCTTCGGGGTTGCCGATTTGGGCCTGGAGATAGCCTTCTTTTTCCAGGTAATATTTTCTCACCCCATCCCAAAAGGCCCACTGCGTATCGGTGTCGATGTTCATTTTGATGGCCCCATAGGAGATAGCCTCCCTGATCTCCTCAACGCTGGAACCGGAGCCGCCGTGGAACACAAAGTTGACCGGCTTCTCGCCCGTACCAAATTTTTCCTGAATATACTTTTGCGAATGGTGCAAAATGATCGGCCGCAACTGGACGTTGCCCGGCTTATACACTCCGTGGACGTTCCCAAAAGCAGCGGCTATGGTAAACTTGTCGCTAACTTTCAGCAACTCCTCGTAGGCGTAGGCCACTTCTTCCGGTTGGGTATAAAGTCGGGCGCTCTCAACGCCGCTGTGATCGACCCCATCCTCCTCGCCGCCGGTAACGCCCAGCTCGATCTCCAGGGTCATGCCCATTTTGCTCATCCGCTCCAGATAGCGCTGGCAGGTCTCGATGTTCTGTTTCAGCGGCTCTTCTGAAAGGTCAATCATGTGGGAACTGAACAGCGGCTGGCCGTGAACTTTGTAAAACGCTTCGCCGGCCTCGAGCATACCGTCAACCCAGGGTAATAATTTGCGGGCGGCGTGGTCGGTGTGCAGAATGACTCGCACACCGTACAATTCGGCCAACTGATGCACGTGGTGCGCGCCAGACACGGCCCCGGCAATAGCCGCCCGCTGACCCTCGTTGCTCAGACCTTTGCCGGCAAAGAAGGCCGCGCCGCCGTTGGAAAACTGAATGATGAGCGGGGAGTTGACTTCCCGGGCTGTCTCCAAAGCAGCGTTGACGGTGTTGCTGCCGGTCACATTCACGCCGGGTAGGGCAAATTGATGGGCCTTGGCATAGGCAAATAGCTCCGTTACTTTATCGCCGGTGACCACACCGGCAGGTATCTTGTTTTTTAAATCAGTCATCGTTTTTCTTTTCTCCAATTTGTGCTGAGGGTGAGGCTCAAGGGCGAGCCTCACCCAATTGTTTAAACCTGGCTACGCGGACTTTGCCCGAACGAGGCGCTCCTACTTGCCGCCGGCAGCTACAGCAACCGCCCTGGCAGGCGTCGTTTCGGTCAACGGTCTTTTGAGGGCATAGAGCATGCCGGCCGTAACCACCGTACCGGCGACAATGGCGACGATATACATGCCCAGGTTCGTAACGGCGTTAGGAATAGGCAGGACGAAGATACCGCCGTGAGGAACACGCAGCGCACAGCCAAAGACCATCGATATGGCCGCAGCCACCCCCGAACCGACGATGATCGAGGGGATGACGCGGAACGGGTCACCGGCGGCGAAAGGGATGGCCCCTTCGGTAATGAAAGAGGCGCCTAATACCCAGGCTGCTTTGCCCGCTTCCCGTTCATCCTTGGTAAAACGATTCTTGAACAGGATCGTGGCTAGGGCCAGGCCCAGGGGTGGGGTCATCCCGGCCGCCATAACCGCCGCCATCGGCGTATAAAGTCCGCTGTCGATTAAGCCCACTGAGAAAGCGTAGGCTGACTTGTTGATCGGTCCGCCCATATCAAAGGCCATCATTGCCCCCAGAATCAAGCCCAGGATCAGGGCGCTGGTTTGCTGCATCCCGCTGAGCCAGGCGGTCAGGGCATCGAGGACGATCTTGACCGGGGCGCCAACCACATAGATCATCAACAGGCCGGTTACGGCGCTGCCGAGCAGGGGGAGGATTAGAATCGGTTTGAGACCTTCCAGGTTGCGGGGCAGTTTGATGACCCTGGCAAACCAGGCCGTGCCGTAACCGGCAATGAACCCGGCCACAATCCCACCTAAAAAACCAGCCCCAATGCTGCCGGCCAGCATCCCCCCAATCATCCCCGGTGCAATTCCCGGCCGGTCGGCAATGGAGTAGGCAATGAAGCCGGCCAGGATGGGCACCATCAGGGCAAAGGCGGAAGGGGCGCCGATCTGAAAGAGGGCCCAGCCGAAGGTATTTGTGTTTTCGTACACGTAAATGCCGCCAAAGGCAAAGGCTAAGGCAATCAGCAAGCCCCCGGCCACCACAAAAGGCAGCATATAAGAGACGCCAGTCATTAAGTGTCTGTAGGGGCCGGTCCGAGCGGCGGCGCGGGACTTCTTGATTTGCTCCACTTCCGCGCCTAAATCAGCCTTTTTCTCCATCCCGGCGATGGTTGCCTCGGCCAAAGCCTTTTTCACCATCTCGGCCCCGTTATGGATGGCTGCTTTGGTCGAGGTTTCGTAGATGGGTTTACCGGCAAAGCGGCTCTTGTCGATCTTGGTATCGGCGGCAATGATCACCAGGTCAGCCCGCTTGATCTCTTCCTCGGTCAGGGTATTCTGCGCCCCAACCGAGCCTTGCGTCTCGACCTTGACTTCGTGGCCCAGCGACTCGGCCCCAACCTTGACCCCCTCCGCGGCCATAAAGGTATGGGCAATGCCGGTCGGGCAGGAGGTGACGGCCACAATGAACTTTTTCTCGCCTGCCGCTTCGACCTTGGGGGGGGCGTGCTCGGCTACGGGGGGAGCTTCGATCTCCTGCGCCTCTTGCAGGGCCGCTTCGATGACCGCTTTGCTGTAGCGGATGGCTTCGGTGGTCGAGGCGGCATACATCGGTTTGCCGGCAAAGCGGCTCATATCGATGTAAATATCGGAACTGACGATGACCACATCAGCCGCTTCGATCTCCTCCCCGGTTAACACATCTCGAACCCCTTCGGCGCCCTGGGTTTCCACTCTGAGCTGGTGCCCCATCGCGGCAGCCGTTTTCTTCAGGGCCTCGGCGGCCATCATCGTGTGGGCGATGCCCGTGGGGCATCCGGTTACTGCGACTATTTTTGCCATTTCTTTCCTCCTAAAAATGATTAATTATGTTTTTGTACCACAACAACCTGGTCCATAAAGTTTTCAATGACCTCCAGCGCCGGCAGCCCGGCGCCGACCCGGGAGATGGCGCTCAACGAAAAAGCCGTGGCCAGCCGGGCGCACTCGGCCAGCGAGGCGCCTTGACATTTGCCGGCCACTGTGCCGCTGACCATGGCATCACCCGCTCCAACCGTGCTCTTGACCGTCACTTTGGGTGGTTGGGCCAGAACTACCTCGTCCGCTTCCACAAACAAGGCCCCGGCCGCGCCCATCGACACGACCACGGTTTCCATCCCCTGGGTCAACCAGTTTTGGGCTGCCCGGATTACCTCGGCCTCTGTCTGGAGCGGCCGCCCCTCTAGCTCCTGTAATTCATCGATGTTGGGCTTGACCAGATTTGGTCCGGCGGCCAGGGCCAACTGCAAGGCTTCACCGCTGGTATCCAGGGCCACGGCCCGGCCCCGACTCTTGATCAGCTTGACCAACTCGCCATAAATATCCGGGGGACACCCGGCCGGAATGCTGCCGGCCAGCACGAACCAATGGCAAACTGCGGTCATCTCTTCAACAATCTGGAATAGCCGTTGAATATCTGCGGCGGTTGGCGGTTGACCCGGAAAGTTGATGTCTGTCGTCGCCTGATTGACTTCATCCACGATTTTGATGTTGGAACGCGTTCGGCCTTCAATCCTCACAAACCGATCTTCGATCTTCTTCTGGGTAAAAAGCCGCTCAAACAAGAGCACATTTTCCTCGCCCAGAAAACCGGTCACGCTGATGGGAAAGCCGTAGTCAGCCAGAAACCAGGCCACGTTAACCCCCTTGCCGCCAGGATCGAATTGGGTCTGGGCCACCCGGTTGACCTCGCCTGCCCGAAAGTTGGGGATGAACACCGTCTGGTCAATGGTTGGGTTGAGGGTAACCGTCGCAATTCTCACAGTTTGACTCATTTACATTCCTCCTTAAAAAACAGTGAACAAGCATCAGTCATCAGTTGTCAGTTGTCAGTTGTCAGTTATCAGTTATCAGTTATCAGTTGTCAGTTATCAGTTGTCAGTTATCAGTTGTCAGTTGTCAGTTGTCAGTTGTCAGTTGTCAGTTGTCAGTTCGACTGTTAACTGACTACTGTTCACTGTTCACTGTTCAGCGATTACTCCCCTTTCTATGGGAAGGGTAGATTACGAACCTCGGCGGCATTCCGGCAGGTCAGGGCTTGCCGGGCCAGCTCCTGGGCGTCGGCCAGCGAAACGGCGCGCAACCTGGCTTTAACCGCGGCGATGCTGGGGATGCTCACACTCAACTCGGCCACCCCCAGGCCCACCAGCAGGACCGCCCCCTTGGGGTCGCCGGCCACGCCGCCGCACACCCCCACCCATTTGCCGGCAGCCGTAGCCGCTTTGACCGTCTGGTGGATCATGCGCAGCACGGCCGGATGCAGCCCATCGGCCCGGCGAGCCAGCATCGGATGGACCCGGTCCATGGCCAGAACGTATTGGGTCAGGTCGTTGGTGCCAACAGAGAAGAAATCGGCCTCTTTGGCTAACTCCTCGGCCATCACCACCGCCGCGGGGACCTCGATCATCATGCCGGTCTCCAGCGGCTCGCCCCCTACTTCCTGGCGGGCCTGCTCGGCAAAGTCCTGGGCCGCGGTCAAATCTTCCACCGTGGCGACCATCGGGAACATGATTTTGATCGGGCCATGCTGGGAGGCCCGGTAGATGGCCCGGAGTTGGGGCATAAATAGCTCCGGTCTGGCCAAACAGAGCCGGATGCCGCGCACCCCCAGGAAAGGGTTTTCTTCGCGGGGCAGGTTGAGGTAGGGTAACTCTTTGTCGCCGCCGATGTCCAGGGTGCGGATGATCAGCGGCAGGCCGCCCAGGGCTTTGACCATAGCCGAGTAAGCTTCGTACTGTTCCTCCTCATTCGGCGGCTCGGCGCGCTCCAGGAAGAGGAACTCGGTCCGCAGCAGGCCCACCCCCTCACCGCCAGCGTTCACCACCTGTTCGGCTTCGGGCACCAGGCCGATATTGGCCACCACTTCCACCCGATGGCCATCGGTGGTCAAAGCCGGCTCAAAACGGGTCCGATATTCAACGTCTCGCAACTTTTGTAGTTCAATCTGAGCCTGTTTGGCCGACGCCAGATCAGCTTCACTCGGCTCAAGATAAAGATTGCCGCGGTTGCCATCCAGGATGCTGGCGAGGCCGTCGGCCAGGTTGAGTACGGCCGGTCCGGCGCCGACCACCGCCGGAATGTTCAACGAGCGAGCGATAATGGCCGAATGGGAGGTTGGACCGCCGCCGGCGGTGCAAAAGCCTAAAATATAGGCCGGATCCAGGCTGGCTGTATCTGAGGGGGTCAAATCTTCGGCCACCAGGATGACCGGCTCCTCGGGAATGAAAGGCTCGTCATCAACCACGCCGGCCAGCAGTTTGAGCACCCGGTTGCCCACGTCATTCAAGTCGACCGCCCGGCCGGCGATCACCTGGTCCTCAACCTTCGACATCGCCTCGACCCGCTCGCGGATGATCTCCTGCCAGGCCCAACCGGCGCCGTGGCCGGCTTTAATTACCTTGACGGTCTCATCGATCAAGTCATCATCCTTCAGAAATTCGGCGTGGGCCCGGAAAATGGCCGCTTGCCCCGCGCCGGAGCGTTCCTTGACCTCATAGTAAAGCTGTTCCAGCTCAGCCTGGGCCGTGGCCAGGGCCTGCTGCAACTTTTTTTGCTCCGCGGCCGGATCTTTGGCTGTTCGCTCCACCACGATCTTACGGTGGGTGTACTGCCGGATCGGCCCGATGGCCAGACCGGGTGAAGCGGACACCCCGGGGATGGTCTTGGTCGCCTCGATTGGCTTCCACTCGTGGGAGATCACCACCGCCGGTTCGGCTTCCTCTTCATCGCCCAGCCCGGCTTCAACGGCTGCCTTGAGTTGTGGCAGGGCGACATCTTCATCCGGCCCTTCGGCCATAATCCGGATTGTTTTCCCGCCTTCCACCCCCAGCCGCAGCAGCGAAACCAGGCTTTTGCCGTCGGCCACCTGGCCGTTGGACCGCACCCGGATGTCGGCCTTGAACTGCTTGGCTAACTCCACAAAATTGGTAGCCGGGCGGGCGTGCAGGCCGTGGCGACCCTGCACAGTCACTTCGACATAATTGGCGAACTCGGCCAGTGCGGGGGCGGCTTTGACTGCCGGGATCTTTTCGGCCTGGGCGGCGCCGGTGAGATGGCTGATAATCTTCTTTCGATCATCGGTTTCGGATAGTTGGCTGATCAGCTCCTCATCGCCCAGAACCCGGGTCAAGTTGGCCAAAACTTCCAGATGCTCGTCGGAGCGGGCGGCGATGCCGATGACCAGGTGGACCGTTTCGCCGGGGTTCCACTCAACTCCGTCCGGCACCTGCAGCACAGCAATGCCGGTTTTCAGGATCAGCTCCCGGTCCTTGGGCAAACCGTGGGGGATGGCCACCCCACTACCCAGGTAGGTGTTGGCCACTTTTTCGCGGGCCAGCATACTGTCAATGTAGCCGGGCTTGATATACCGGCTATTGACTAACAGGTTGCCAACCTCACGGATCGCCGCTGTTTTGTTAGAGACTCGGCCGTGAAGCTGGATGTTACGAGTTTCTAAATCGAGCATGTTCCACTCCTTTCGCTTTACTTCACTGTAATTATTCAATTTTCGCATCGTAAAATTGTAATCGATTACATATCTATTGTAATCGATTACAATTTATTTGTCAAGTATCTAGCGGGCCAATCCCGAAAATTTTAAGGTATTGGATCAAAATGCGGCTAGTTATGTAAATATCTACCGCTCAATTGCAGCATTTACCCGCTATTTTTTGTAATCGTTTACTGTTTAAGGGTAATTCGCCCCGTTGAGATGGATAAGGGAAGGGGAAATTAGGGTAATGACTTCTCTTGTTAGGTTGGTCCTCGCCCCCGGACCGCTCAGTGACCGCAGCTTAACCCATTATACCACAGTTTGAGGAAAATGTTATGCTTGACAATTGTAATGTAATCGTTTACAATAACTCCTGATTTGCTTGATGGTGGTTAACTAAGGAGACAATCCCTCAATGACCAGTATTAAGGATGTTGCCGATACGGCCGGTGTGTCAACTGCCACGGTATCACGCGTCTTGGCTGACAAACCCCACGTTCGACCTGAGATTCGGGAGCGGGTGTTGGCGGTCGTCAGAGATTTGAACTACCGGCCCAATCGGGTTGCCCGTAGCCTGCGAGTCCAAAAATCAAATATCATCGGCCTGATTGTGTCGGATATTCAAAATCCTTTTTTCACGGCGGTTAGCCGGGCGGTGGAGGATGTGGCTTACGAGCACCAGTTGAACGTGTTTCTCTGCAATACCGACGAAAATCCCAAAAAAGAAAAGATGTATCTTGACCTGATGCGGGCTGAAAATGTGGCCGGCGTTATTCTCTCGCCGACCCGCCAAATGGCCGAGTCGTTTGCTGAGGTGGCCAGGCTGGATATTCCCCTGGTGGTGATTGACCGGCGGGTTCGTGAGGTTGAAGTCGACAGCGTCTTGCTCGATAATGTCGAGTCGGCTTACCGGATTGTGTCTCATCTGCTCGCCGATGGCCACCGCCGGATAGGGGCGATGTTTGGGTTGGGCAGCACCACCGGCCAGGAACGGCACGAAGGCTATCTGCGAGCCTTGAAGGAGCACGGGCTGAAACCAGCGCCTGAGCTAATCCACTACGTCAATGCCCGAGCGGTAGAGGGTTATCAACAGACCCAGGCGTTGTTGAACTTAGCTGAGCCGCCGGACGCAATCTTCACCAGTAATGCTTTGCTTTCGGCGGGGGCGTTCAGAGCTATCCGCGAGAGCAAGCTGGCGATGCCGGGCGAGGTCGCCTTTGCCAGTTTTGATGAGACAACCTGGACCAGTATGGTTGAACCGCCGGTCACGGTGATTGAACAACCCACTTACGAAATCGGGCAGACGGCCACGGAACTATTGCTTAAGCGAATTGATGAGCCTACCCGGCCCACTCGTGAAGTCATTCTGAAGGGTAAATTGATCGTGCGACGGTCGTGTGGGTGTCAGATGTAGTCAAACGACTTCTTTACTGTTATCGTTGGATTAGCGTGAAAGGAGACAATGATGTTTTGTCCAAAGTTGGAATTCAGGCCGCGGCTGGCGGTGCTCAATGCCGAGCAGATCGAGCAGATTCATCAGGCTACGCTGGAACTACTGGAACGCACGGGCGTGGAAATCACTCATGCCCGGGCGGTGGAGTTGCTTGCCGGCGCCGGCGCCCGGGTGGACGGCAAACGGGTGCGCCTGCCGGCCTGGTTGGTTGAACAGGCTATTCGGCAAGCCCCCAGCCGGGTGGTGCTCGGTAACCGCCAGGGCGAGCGAACGGTGTTTCTGGAGGGGACGAAATATTGGTTCGGCCCCAGCCTGGATTGCATTGACTACCTGGACCCCCTGACCGACCAGCGGCGCCGCTTTGTCAGCGATGATTGTCGCATTACCGCCACGGTGGCCGATGCCCTGCCCAACTACAGTTGGGTAATGACCATTGGCATGGCTGACGACGCCCCGCCCGACATCGCCGACCGGGTGATTGCCAAACAGGTCTTCACTTACACCGAAAAGCCGCTGGTGTTCTGTTGTAAGGATGCCGCCAGCGTCCGGGATATTTATGAGATGGCGCTGCTGATTGCCGGCAGCCAGGAGCGTTTTCAACAAGCCCCCACCATCGTGCACTATTCCGAACCGATTTCGCCGCTGCTCTACTACGACCCCGCGGTAGACAAAATCCTCTACTGCGCCGAAAATGGCATCCCGTTGATCAATTTCCCCGCGCCGCAGGGCGGCAGCACTGCGCCGGCCACCTTTGCCGCAGAGATTGTGCAAGCCAGCGCAGAGTCGTTGAGCGGTTTGGTGCTGGCTCAAATCGCCCGGCCGGGCGCGCCCTTTATCTACGGCGCGTTTGCCACCGTAATGGATATGAAGAGTACCATCTTCTCGTATGGCGCTCCGGAGATGAGCCTGATGGTCGCGGCCATGGCCCAAATGGCCCAGCATTATCGGCTGCCCTTCTTCGGCACGGCCGGTTGTTCCGACGCCAAGTTCCCCGACGCCCAAGCGGCCGCGGAGGTTGCTTTCTCCTGCCTCAGTTCCGCCCTGGTGGGGGCCAATCTGATTCACGACGCCGGTAGCTGGCTCGATCACGGCTCGCTGGCTTCGCCGGCGTTTATGGTGCTGGTCAACGAAATATTGTACATGGTCAATCAGTTTATGGGCGGGGTGCCGGTTAATGATGAGACCCTGGCCCTGGAGATGATCGACCGGATTGGCCCGGGCGGACATTATTTGTACGAGGATCACACCTTCAGCAATTTCAAAAATGTCTGGTATTCCGATTTGTTCGACCGCAGTATCAATCAGATGTGGCTGGAACAGGGGGCTAAACGGTTTGAGCAAAGATTGCGCGAAAAGACCGAGGCCCTGATGCAGCACCAACCCGCCCCGCTGCCTGCCGAGGTGCTCAAAGAGATGGAGCGGATGGCGCAACACTGGGCGTAGCAGTCCCGCTCAAAAGCTGGACAATTTGATCAACAGCCCGATTCCAAACCGATAATTTGACAAACCTACCCATATGTGATATATTCGTGATATATCAAATTTGCTAGTAAATCTACAGGGACTTGGGGGGGAGCCGGTTTTTCTTCGGCGTCGAAGATTCAACGCAGGTGTTGAATTAAAAGTGTTTTGTCTTTGCCGAGAGGCTTGTAATGAGGCAGCCAGGTGGAGTATCTAAAACTCACTTCTTCCTCTGTACCTCCTGTTTCTCAATTTATGACCACAACCCAATTGAATATTTTGGCGCTAACCTGTCGGATAGCCAGGTTGGTAACTATTTCGATAGCCGCCGAATTTGGCAGGGGATATTAGAACCACCAATTCGGCGGTTTTGTGTTGGCTGGTCACTTTTTAATAACTCAATATCTGGGCAAAAACACCCTGGCCTGTCGAAAGCAGGCGGAGGGTAAAGAATCCATCAATTCATCAGGTTATTGGAAGCTGCGGCTTGAGGTGGTAGGCGGGCGGGTAGTATCCCAGGAGTACCCATTTGTTAGATGCGATTCTTTGGATGAAGTCCGGTGACTTGTTCAGGGAGACTCCTGGGTAAGAAATCCGGCGCTGTCCCGTAACTGTGAGACCGGCTGTCAGAGGGCAGTAGTCAGTAAACAGTAATCAGTAATCAGTAGATAAATTCCTGATCACTGATCACTGATCACTGATCACTGACCACTGATCACTGATCACTGATCACTGACCACCGGCCAAGCCAGACCGTCCGTTTTTGCCGGCACAATGATGTGCCCCTCCGAGGAGAGGGAGCAACGTTCTGTTGAAGAGTTGCTCCCTTTTTTTGTGACCGTACTCTTATGGGCGTCTCAATAGCCCAACTGCCAGCAGGTAGACATTTGGAATTGTTGAATGAATAAAGGGAGGTGAAAATAGGCAGAAACAATAGATTTTCTCTGAAAATGTAAGGTTTATTGGCAAATCAAAACAGTGATGTTCATTTTCGTGGGTGAAGTATCCAAAGGAGGAAACAAAAGTGAAATTTAAAGCCTTGACTTTGTTAATTGTGTTGGCGTTACTTGGCGGGTTAATTGCCTGCGGCGGACAACCGGCAGCTCAGCAACCCGCCGCCGAAGCGCCGGCCGCGGAACAACCGGCGGCAGAAGCGCCGGCTGCACCGGTGGAAGAAGCGACGGAGGTGTTCAAGCTGGGGGTGTTAGGGCCATTCAGTGGGCCGGCGGCGCAGACGGGGGACGAGTTCAAAGGTTCATTCAATATGGCCTTTGATGAGATCAACTGGCAAATTGGCAAGTACAAGATCGAGCCGGTCTGGATCGATTCACAGTCAGACCCGGCCAAAGCGACCCAGGCTTATGAGCAGGCGATTGTGCAGGATGGCATCGAGGCCGGGGTATTGAACTGGCACAGCTCGGTGGCGGTGGCGTGTATGGAAGTGACGGCCAAGCACAAGATTCCGCACTTTTTTGGTTTTGGGGCGACCGAGGTCGTGAACGAGACATTTGCCTCGGACCCGGAGAAGTATGGGTACTGGATGGTGAAGGGCTGGCCGACCCCGGCGAAGTTGAGCATCTCGTATGTGCAGGCGTTGGAGGATGCGATTGCGGCGGGGACGTGGTCACCGGCGGAGAAGACGGTGGCGATCTATGGCGAAGACTCGGACTGGGGGCGGAGTTTTGGCGGGGCGATCAAGGGTCAGCTTGAGGAAGTGGGCTGGACGGTGGTGGCGGAGGAGTACTTTGCCATCGACCAGACCGAGTTCTACCCGCTGTTGAACAAATTCAAAGAGTTGAACCCGGCGTTGATTGCGGGGACGAGCACGGCGGCGCCGACGTTTTCGGCGTTCATCAAGCAGGCAGACGAGGTTGGGATTGAGAGCCTGATTGTGGCCGATGGCTTGGGCTGGTTTGGGGAGTGGTATAATCTGACCGGCAGTTCGTCCAACTATGTCCTGGATCAGATACCGGGCTTTGCGACGGCTGAAGGGAAGGCGTTTGCCGAGGCGTTTGAGGCGCGGTGGGGCTTCAAGCCGAGTCCGTCGGCGGCGGGGCTGGCGTATGATGGCAGCCGGTTTTTCATTGCGATGGCCCGGGAAGTGATCAAGGAAAAGGGTGAGTTGACCAGCGAGACGATCTACGACTTTGTGAAGGAGAAGGTCTGGACGGGGGAATGGACGTACAAAGACGGGATCGTGATGAATGAGTACAAGTACACGATGGAGACGGCGCCTGATCCGGTGGTGGGCAAGGGTTACTACATCTTCCCGGTGTTACAATATTTTGATGGTGAAGGCAAGGTCATCTATCCGCCCGATTGGGCTGTCCAGCAACTGGCACCGAAAGGCCAGGAACCGGTGGTAATGGAGGCGCCGGCTGCACCGGTGGAAGAAGCGACGGAGGTGTTCAAGCTGGGGGTGTTAGGGCCATTCAGTGGGCCGGCGGCGCAGACGGGGGACGAGTTCAAAGGTTCATTCAATATGGCCTTTGATGAGATCAACTGGCAAATTGGCAAGTACAAGATCGAGCCGGTCTGGATCGATTCACAGTCAGACCCGGCCAAAGCGACCCAGGCTTATGAGCAGGCGATTGTGCAGGATGGCATCGAGGCCGGGGTATTGAACTGGCACAGCTCGGTGGCGGTGGCGTGTATGGAAGTGACGGCCAAGCACAAGATTCCGCACTTTTTTGGTTTTGGGGCGACCGAGGTCGTGAACGAGACATTTGCCTCGGACCCGGAGAAGTATGGGTACTGGATGGTGAAGGGCTGGCCGACCCCGGCGAAGTTGAGCATCTCGTATGTGCAGGCGTTGGAGGATGCGATTGCGGCGGGGACGTGGTCACCGGCGGAGAAGACGGTGGCGATCTATGGCGAAGACTCGGACTGGGGGCGGAGTTTTGGCGGGGCGATCAAGGGTCAGCTTGAGGAAGTGGGCTGGACGGTGGTGGCGGAGGAGTACTTTGCCATCGACCAGACCGAGTTCTACCCGCTGTTGAACAAATTCAAAGAGTTGAACCCGGCGTTGATTGCGGGGACGAGCACGGCGGCGCCGACGTTTTCGGCGTTCATCAAGCAGGCAGACGAGGTTGGGATTGAGAGCCTGATTGTGGCCGATGGCTTGGGCTGGTTTGGGGAGTGGTATAATCTGACCGGCAGTTCGTCCAACTATGTCCTGGATCAGATACCGGGCTTTGCGACGGCTGAAGGGAAGGCGTTTGCCGAGGCGTTTGAGGCGCGGTGGGGCTTCAAGCCGAGTCCGTCGGCGGCGGGGCTGGCGTATGATGGCAGCCGGTTTTTCATTGCGATGGCCCGGGAAGTGATCAAGGAAAAGGGTGAGTTGACCAGCGAGACGATCTACGACTTTGTGAAGGAGAAGGTCTGGACGGGGGAATGGACGTACAAAGACGGGATCGTGATGAATGAGTACAAGTACACGATGGAGACGGCGCCTGATCCGGTGGTGGGCAAGGGTTACTACATCTTCCCGGTGTTACAATATTTTGATGGTGAAGGCAAGGTCATCTATCCGCCCGATTGGGCTGTCCAGCAACTGGCACCGAAACCGGCGCAGTAAGGTTCTACTAGCGAGGGTGGTGGGCTTTTATCCCACCACCCCACCTCGCAGAGGTGGTGAGCTATGATTCTTGAAACAAAATCTGTCACCAAAAACTTTGGGGGGTTGACGGCGGTCAATCGTATCTCGATGCAGGTGGAAGCGGGCGAGATCCTTGGACTGATCGGCCCCAACGGCGCGGGTAAAACGACTTTTCTCAATAGCATAGCCGGGACCTACCCGCCTTCAACCGGTGAGGTTTTTTTCCTGGAGAAGAACACTACCGGCGCTCCGGCCGACGTGATGTGCCGGAGTGGCTTGTCCAGGACTTTTCAGATCCCTTTGCCTTTTCCCCGATTGACGGTTTTAGAGAACGTGATGGTGGGAGCCATCTTTGGCGACGCTCAGCGAGCTACCCGTAAAAGATCACCCCGACAACGGGCGGAAGAGGCGCTGGATTTTGTCCACTTTCCCTTACCCCAGGATACCCCGGCGTCACACTTGAACGCGGTCCAACTCAAGCGTCTGGACCTGGCCCGGGCGCTGGCTTGCGCTCCTAAACTCCTGTTATTAGATGAGCTGGCTTCTGGTTTAACCCCGGGTGAACTGGACGATATGATTGCTTTGATCAAAAGGATCAGGGATACCGGCGTGACCATCATTGCCGTCGAGCACATTATGCGGGTGATCATGGGTATCTGTGATCGGATTGTGGTGATTCATTACGGTTCAAAAATTGCTGAAGGTTCCCCCACTGAAGTTTTGCAAGACCCACAGGTGATTGAAGCCTATCTGGGTGAAGAGGAAGTAGCCGCGCTCCAGCGGGATCATCAGTTGATGAAAGGGGGATCCGCCGTTGCTTGAGGTAAAAAATCTTGATGCTGGTTATGACTTTCTACAAGTGTTGTGGAACGTCTCGCTCAACGTAGCCGAGGGTGAGTTTGTGGCCCTGATTGGGCCAAACGGCGCCGGAAAAAGCACCACCTTACGGGTTATTGCCGGGCTGCTCAAGCCCAAAAATGGCGAAATTTTGCTGAAAGGTGAGTCGATTGGCCATTTGCCGGCTCATCTCGTCAGCCGCAAGGGGGTTAGTTACGTCTCGGAGAGCCTCAACCTCTTCACCAATATGTCGGTGCGCGAGAATCTACTCTTAGGGGCATATGCTATTCGGGAAAAGGCCATCCAACTGGAGACGCTGGATTTCGTCTTCAACCTCTTTCCCCGGTTAAAGGCCAGAACCAACCAGTTGGCCGGGACTATGAGTGGCGGCGAACGTAAGATGTTGGCTATTGCTCGCGGCATGATGTCCAAGCCACAGCTCCTCCTGGTCGATGAGCCGTCGCTGGGCCTGGCCCCGCACCTGGTGTACGACGTCTTTCATGCCCTGGAGGAACTGCAACGACGCGGGGTAACCATCCTGCTGGTTGAACAGAACGTGAACGCGACCCTGGAGATAACCGACCGCGTCTACGTGTTAGAGCAGGGTAGTATCGCTTTGGAAGGCCCCAGTAACCAGATGAAGCGAAATGAGCACGTGCGTAACGCCTATTTAGGTATCTAGCAAGGTAGCAAGTAGCACATGATAATTTTTCTACCCTGCTACCCTGCCACCTTGTTACTTTGAACGGAGGAAAATCTATGGCTGAACAAATCCAAGTAGCCCCCTCCATGACCACCTCATTGATAGCCAAAGTCAAAGCTAATCTGCCCGCCTGGATTGTGGCCGGCATCTCGGTGGTGCTGGTGATACTGATCACTTCTTATGGTGGGCCTTCTCAGATTATCAACACTGTCGTGACCGGCGGGATGTGGGCCTTGCTGGCCGTAGGTCTGGCTTTGATTTTGGGGGTGATGAACATTCCCCATTTTGCCCACGGCGAGTCTTTTATGGTTGGCACTTTTGTGGGTTACTTTGTCTTCACCTTCTTTAACAATTACTTAAGGAAAAACCCAAATGAGATCCTGGAGATGCTCGCGCCCTTTGTTGGCTTTTTAGTGGCCGCGTTGGTTGGACTGATCATGGGGGCCGTGATCGAAAGGCTCGTTTTCGCCCCCTTGCGCCATCGAACCCGATCGGGCTGGGTGATGAATACCTTTCTGCTTACCGTTGGCCTGTCTTTTATTATGACCAACGGGGCCACCCTGACCCTGGGGCCTAATTTTAGGGGGATTCCGCGTTACTGGGATGTCGCCCCCCTTGAGATTTTGGGGGCTAGGGTGGCGGTAGACCGGCTGGTGACCTTTGGGCTGGCCATTATCACCCTGGCCATCTTCTGGTTTTTCTTGCAACGAACCAGGCTTGGCCGGGCTATCCGGGCCGTCTCCCAGGATGAAACCGGCGCCCAGATTGTGGGGATTAACCTGAATTTTATTCATACCCTGACCTTTTCCCTGGCCACGGCTATGGCGGCGATGGCCGGGGCCAGCCTGCTCTTCCTGTTTCAAGCTTATCCCACCGTTGGCCTAAAACCGCTCTACTTTGCCTGGTATGTGGTCATGCTGGTCGGGCTGGGCAATGTGGCCGGGGCCATCATCGGCGGTTTTCTGGTGGCTCTATTCCAAACGGCTACCCAACAATTTATCGGCATTGCCTGGGAAGATGTGGTGCCTACCTTTGTGATGATCTTGGTGCTGTTGCTGGCCCCATCGGGCATCTTCGGCAGCGAGGTCAGAGGTATCCAGGAACAGTAAATCAGGAGAAGATTGATGACAACAACGGCAAATGACCTCAAAGCTAAACCCAAAGAGCCTGGAATTTGGACCACAATTGTGGCCGGACTGGGGCGCATCGGCTTCAATCCTCTGGGGCTGATCCTGCTGTTGGTGATCGCCGTTTTGCCCTTCATCCCGCCTTTTAACCAGGAACACATGCTTCGCTGGCTGATTATGGGCGCATTTCTGGCGGCTCAGGCGATTGCCTTTGATTTCACGGTCGGTTACATCAACGTGGTGAATTTTGGTTTTGCCGCTATTTTGGGACTGGGCGCATACACTTCGGCTATTCTGGCTAACGAAGCGCCCTTTTTGATTGTCCAGCCAGGCATATCGCCCTGGATTGGCATCTGGGTTGGCGCAGTGGTGGCTGGTGTTTTGGGCCTATTGCTGGGGATGTTGACCTTGCGCCTGCGCGGTCTTTATGCCGCCATCATGGCCTGGTTTGTGGGCCTGGCTTTATTGGGGCTGGCCCGTAACCTGACCGGCCTGACTCGCGGACCGCTGGGGATGCATCCGCCCTCGTTCCTGGAAACAGCCGCCAACCGCCCCTACTTTTACATCATCCTGATTATGATGCTGGTTATCTACATCGTTCTCAAGCTGATCACTCAATCTCACTATGGCCTGGCCTTCAAGGCGATTGGCCAGAATCTCGACGCCGCCCGCGCTTCCGGTATCAATCCAACCAAGTACCGGGTCTTTAACTTTACCGTGTCGGCCTTTTTTGCCGGTTGGCTGGGTGGGTTCTATGCCCATTACTTTGGCGCCCTAACTCCCCAAACGTTGATGTCTACTTCCAAAACGGTCGAGGTGCTGGCCATTGCCTATATTGGCGGCCGGGGCAGCTTGTGGGGCGGCATCGCGGTTGCCTTTCCCTTTGTTTTCTTTATCGAATATCTTCGTTCCAACCTGACCCAACTGCCTGGGTTACACCTGGTGATTTACGGCCTGCTGATGATCTTGGTGATGATCTACTACCCGGATGGCCTGGCCGGTTTCTACCGTTGGGTGGTTAACAAAATCAAAGCCCGCCGCTCCGACGACCATGTTTAAGTCTAACGAACCACAGGAGACTTTGTAATGGGAACTGTCTTTGTTCCTACCGCTGAAACATTTCCAAAAATTGCCGATGCGGTCGTGATTGGCGGAGGTATGGTCGGCGTGGCCACGGCCTTCTGGCTGTCTCGGGCCGGTTTAGACACGGTCCTGGTTGAAATGCGCGACGGTCTCTCGACCTTGACCACCCCCAACTCTATCGAATGTTTCCGCGCCCAATTTACCGAACCGGCTATGGCCGAACTGGTCAAGCCCAGCATCCAGATTCTTGAAAACTTTAGTGAGGTGGTTGGGCTGCCGGGTCACGACATCTCCTTACGTCATCATGGCTACCTGTTTGTCACCGACGACCCGGCCATGATCGACCAGCTCAAACAGGCGGTCGCAACCCATCACCACCTGGGTGTCACCGACTCGGAATTTCTGGACGGCGACGAGATTCAGGCCTGCTTTCCGTACATCTCGCCCCGGGCCGTGGCCGCCACCTTTCGCCAGAACGATGGCTGGTTCTCTACCCACGAAGCCACGCAGGGCTTTGCCAAAGGCAGCCGCGCCCGTTTCTTACTGCAAACCAAAGCCACCGCTATTTTGCGGGACGCCCAGGGCGTCAGCGGCGTGGAAACCAACCGGGGCGCGATTGCCACCCGGACGGTGGTCAATGCCGCCGGTCCCTTTGCCGGGGTGGTGGGCCGCATGGCCGGCCTCGAGCTGCCGCTGGAGCCGGTTCGCCGCCAAAAAGTGTTCATTGCCCCCAAACCGCAGATACCCCAAAACGCGCCCTTGAACATCGACCTGGTCAGCGAGGCTTACTGGCGGCCTGAAACCGGCGGGGCCTACATTGCCTGGGTCGACCCGGACGAGCCGGTCAGCGAGCCGGCCGAAACTCTGCCCACCGATTGGGATTTTCCAGCCATTGTGTTGGAAAAACTGATCAGGCTGTTCCCTTTTTGGGAAGATGTCGCCGCCACGCTATCTAAGTCGGATATTCAGATCAGCGCCGGGCAATATGTCTATACGCCGGATGACCAGCCGCTCATCGGTCCACTGCCGGAGCTACCTGGCTTCTATCTCAACTGCGGTTACTGGGCCGGGGTGATGTTGGGTCCCGGCGCGGGCAAACGGGTGGCCGACCTGGTGACCGGAGCGATGGCGCCAGAGGCTAATGCTTTGCGCCCAACCCGCTACGCCGAGGGCGTTGTAGTGAGAGGTGACAGTTTCCTGCGCGGCCGGCATTAAACTTTTACGGGGCAGCGTAAATAGTGACCGCATTGCATAAACCTGTTACGGGCAAAACCTTGCCAGAAAGGGGAGAGTAATGTTAGTAGGTAATCGAATGACCCATAATCCCATTACTATCACTCCAGACATCTCCATTGCCGAGGCGATGGAACGGATGGAACGGGAGAAAGTGCGCCGCTTTCCGGTGGTGGATAAAAACCGGAAAATGATTGGTATCGTCACTTATCAAGATTTGCTTCACGCCTCACCGTCTACGGCTACCTCGCTGAGTATATGGGAGATCAGCTATTTACTGGCCCAGATCAAAGTGCAGGAAATCATGACCAAGAAGGTCATCACCACCACCGAGGATACGCCTCTGGAAGAGGCGGCGCGGCTGATGGTTGAAAACCAAATCGGCAGTCTACCGGTAATGCGAGATGATGTGATCGTCGGCATCATCACCGAGTCCGATATTTTTCGGGTCTTTCTGGAAGTTTTTGGCGCTCGAGAAAAAGGCATTCGCGTAACGATTCTGGCCCCGTATGTCAGGGGCTCCATGGCTGAGATTACCTCGACCATTACCAAGGCCGGCGGTCTTATCCTGGCCTTTGACACTTTCTTGGGCGAAGACCCCACCAATTGGGGCGCAACCCTTAAGGTCTCTGAGGTCTCCAAAGAAAAACTGCTGGAGGTGCTCAAGCCGCTGGTGGTCGAAATTATGGACATTCGGGAAGTCTAATCTAATTTCGCAAAGGATATCACATTCATGTCAAATATTTCTAGCAATGACACTACCTTAGGCAGCGCCCATTTCCGGCGCCTGTCGGACCAGCAGTGCCAGAAGCTTTACGATGCCTGCCTGCAAGTGCTGGAACGGACCGGCGCCCGCGTCTACAGCCAGGAGGCGCTCGACCTGCTCAAAAAGGCCGGCGCGTCCATCACCGATGGCAACCGGGTGCGCGTTCCCAACGGCCTGGTCGAAAAAGCTCTGAGCACCGCCCCCAAACGGGTCACCCTCTACAATCGCCACGGCCAGCCGGCGATGCCTGTCGAGGGCTACCGCAGCTTCTTTGGCCCCGGTTCCGATTGCCTGAACGTTATCGACCACCGCACCAATGAGCGCCGCCCGGCCGTGCTGCAAGACATCATCGACGGCATGATCGTGGCCGACGCCCTGCCCAACATCGATTTTGTGATGTGCATGTTCCTGCCCTCCGATGTTAAGCAGGCGGTGCTGGACCGCTACGAGATGGAGGTGATGCTCAACTACACCACCAAGCCAATCATCTTTGTTACTACAGAGTTTTCCGGCTGTGTGGACGCGGTCGAGATGGCCGAAGCGGTGGTGGGCGGCCCCGAAGCCCTGCGCCGGCGGCCTTTTGTGGCCCCTTACATCAACGTCACTACCGGCCTGGTCCATAACGAGGAAGCGGTCCAAAAGTTGCTCTACATGGCCGAGAAGGGGCTGCCCGCCACTTACATCCCCTCGACCCAGGGCGGCGCCACCGCGCCGGTAACTCCGGCCGGGGCGATGGCGGTGGCTCAGACCGGCGTGTTGCTGGGGCTGGTGATGTCCCAACTCAAGCGAGAGGGGACGCCTTTCATTATGCCCGGTTGGGGCGGCAATATGCTCGACATGCGTACCACCGTTCAACCCTACGCCGACCCGAACAAGCGGGCGATGGTGCTGGATTACGGCCACTATTTGGGCCTGCCCATGTTTGCCCTGGCCGGCGTCAGCGAGTCGAAGGCAGTTGACCAGCAGGCCGCCGCCGAAGCGGCCCTGACCCTGATGACCGACGTGCTCGGCGGCGGCCACATCGTCCATGACTTGGGCTACCTGGAGTCGGGTCTGACTGGCTCATTGGCCCAACTGGTCATTTGCGACGAAATCTTGAACTGGTTGACTCACTTTGTGCGAGGCGTCGATGTGAGCGACGAGGCGCTCTGCCTGGACCTGATTGATGAGATTGGCCCGGATGGCTTTTACCTGGAATGTGACCATACCTACAAACATTTCCGAGAACGCTGGTATCCCGAACTCTTTGAGCGGGATAATTACGCCGGTTGGCTGGCCAGGGGCGGCCAAACCCTGGGCGAGCGGGCCGCCGAGAAGGTGACCAAAATCCTGGCCGAACACAAACCGGAGCCGTTACCCGAGGCAGTTGCTAAACAAATTCGAGCGATTGTGCAGCGGGCCGAAGAGCAGAGTGTATGAGTACGGTCTCGTTCCCAAACTGGAGTTTGGGAACGAGTAAGAGTTTTCAAGAGTGTGCTATCGTGTCAGATCGCGACAGCCAGTACTTTAACATCCAAGTGAACGGGCAGCCAGTGCCGGCCCGTCACGGCCAAACGATTGCCGCGGCCCTACTGGCCGCCGGCCGGCGAGTCTTTCGCATCACCGCGCACGGCCAGCCGCGCGGCCTGTTCTGCGGGATGGGCGTCTGCTTCGATTGCCTGGTCACCGTGGATGGCCTGACCGATCAGCGAGCCTGTCTCACCCCGGTCCGGCCCGGTATGCAAGTCCGGTTGGGCGAGGCCACGAACTATGGCCACGACTGAGCTGGCCATCATCGGCGCCGGCCCGGCCGGACTGGCTGCGGCCATCGCTGCGGCTCAGGCCGGTGTGTCGGTGACGTTGTTGGATGAATACCCCCGGCCCGGTGGGCAGTATCTCAAAGGTACTGAGGCGTCGCCCGTATCGGCTACTGAGCGCCAGGGCCGGGCGCTTCTGCAAAAGCTGCCCGGCCTGCCCATCGAGCTGCGGTTGCAAACGCTGGTGTGGGGCATCGAAGGCCAGCGCCTGGCCCTGGCCGGCCCCGCTGGTCTCGACTGGCTGGAAGCCGGGGCGATCATCGCCGCGACCGGGGCGCGCGAGCTGATGATCCCCTTTCCCGGCTGGACCCTGCCGGGGGTAATGACCCTGGGCGCAGCCCAGGTGCTGGCCAAAGAACATAGCGTGCTACCCGGCCGGCGTATTCTGCTCGCTGGCTCCGGGCCGCTGCTGTTGCCGGTAGCCAATGAGTTGGCCCGGCAGGGCACCGAACTGGTCGCCGTACTGGAGGCAACTCGACCTGGCCAGTGGCTCGCCCACGCTGCGGCGGTTTGGGATAATTGGGACCGGTTGGCGGAAGGCTGGCATTACCTGCATGGCTTACGCCAGGCGGGGATACCCTACCGCTTTGGCCAAACGGTCATCCGGGCGTTGAACGAATCTCCCTCCCCTGGTAGGGGAGGGCCGGGGAGGGG
>CAYNLK010000021.1:0-61837 GCA_964398055.1 uncultured Caldilineaceae bacterium | reverse complement strand
GGCGTACACAGATCATTTTGTGTAACACGCCGTGTTCTGTATCAACCACACCCACGCGTCGGGGGGGGGGGGGGCGGGGGGCCCCCCCCAGGAACTTACCGCCGTCGTCGTAGCCCGGCTGGATCGCCAGGGACGGCCCATCCCCGGCAGCGAAAAAACGCTGGATGCCGACACGCTTTGTGTGGGTTTTGGCTTTACGCCCAACATCGAGTTGACCCAGTTGGCCGGTTGTGTACACCGGTTCGACCCGGCCCGGGGTGGTTGGACGCCCCAGGTGGATGAGCGGCAGGAAACTACTCGTTCCGGCATGTTTGTGGCCGGCGAGTCGGCCGGGGTTGGTGGCGCGGCCGCGGCCATGGTCGAAGGTCGAATTGCCGGCCTGGCCGCGGCGCAGCAGTTGGGTTACCTCTCAGCCAACGACCTGGCAACCGAGCTGGCCAAAGCGGCCGGCCAACGGCGACGTTTGCGCCGTTTTGGAGCGATGCTCAACACCCTGTTTGCGCCTCCACCCGGCTTGAACGCCCTCATCACGGCTGATACGGTCATCTGTCGGTGCGAAGAGGTAACCGCCGCCGAGGTGCAGGCCGTGGTGAAGCAGGGCGCGGTCAATTTGGATGCGCTCAAGACCCACCTCCGGGTGGGCCAGGGTCCCTGCCAGGGCCGCACCTGCGGGCCGTTGCTGAGCCGCCTCATCAGCCAGCAGATGGGTTGTTCGGCGGCCGAGAGCGGCAGCTTTCACATCCGCCCGCCACTCAAACCGGTGCTGCTGGGCGAGTTAGCCGGGGGAGACCGCCCATGAGCCAGCGAGCCGACGTGGTTATTATCGGCGGCGGGATTGTGGGGGCCGCCTGCGCCTACTATTTGACCGCTGCCGGGCTGGCGGTCCACCTGCTGGAGCGCCACTTTCCGGCCAGCGGCACGTCGCGAGCCTGCGACAGCCTGATTTTGCTGTGGGACAAGTCGCCGGGGCCGGAGTTAGCCCTGGGCCAGGCCAGCGCCGCGCTGTGGACCCAGTTGGCCGAAACGCTGGCCGATGATTTTGAGTACGCCCGGCCGGGGACATTGATGCTGGCCGAAAACGAGGCGGCGCTGGCGGCCGGGCGGGCCAAAGCGGAAGCAATGAGCGCCGCCGGGGTCCGGGCGGAGGTAGTGGATGAGGTTGGACTGCCGGCGCTGGAGCCGAATTTAGCGCCTGATTTAGCCGGAGGCGTCTTCTTCCCCGACGATGCCCAGGTGGATGCTCGCCGGGCCACGCTGGCTCTGCTGGCGGCCGCCCGGCGGCAGGGATTGACGCTGCACGACCAGGCCGAGGTTACCGCAATCCGGCTCCTGCGGACGCCGGCCGGCCAGGTTAGCGGAGTGGTCACCCGCGCTGGCGAAATCGCCACGGAACGGGTGGTCTGCGCCGCCGGAGTGTGGAGTAACCAGGTGGCCGGCCTGGTTGGCCTGGAGCCGCCAGTTCGACCCCGAAAGGGACACGTGCTGGTGACGGCGAAGGTCCCGGGCTTGATCCGCCATCCCTTATTGGAAGGCGGTTACGTTACTACGGTCCAGTCGGCTGAGGAAGGGTTGCAGGCGGCGCTGGTCGCCGAGTTGACTGCCAGCGGCAGCCTGCTCCTGGGCAGTAGCCGCCAGTTTACCGGCTACGACCGGTCGGTGTCGCTGGCGGTAGTCCAGGCCATTGCCCGCCGGGCCGTGCGCTTTTTGCCGGCGCTGGCGAAAGTTGGGCTGATCCGCAGCTACGCCGGCCTGCGGCCCTGGAGTCCCGATCACCTGCCGTTGATCGGCCCGGTGGAGGCCGTGCCCGGTTTTTATCTGGCCACCGGCCACGAGGGCGCCGGCATTTGCCTGGCCCCCATCACCGGCCAACTGATCGCCGCATTGATAATCGGCAGCGATGAGCCGATTGCGCTAACCGGGGCGGTCAGGCCCGATCGTTTCGATCTGGTCGAGGTTTAACCTCGTTCCCAAACTGAGTTTGGGAACGAGAATAGCTTTATCTCATTAAAGAGTGGTCAATGTAGGGGCAAAGGTCTGTAGGATACCCTTGCTGATACGGTAAATATATTTTTTTCAATTGAGGTGAAATATGGCAAAAGATTTGGTAACTGTAGTTTCGTCAAAAACTAAAACTGTTGAAATTAGCCGCAACCATCCGGTGGTGGTCATTGGTGAACGGATCAATCCCACCGGTCGAAAGCAAGTGCTGGCCGCGCTCAAGGAGGGCAACTTCGATATTGTGCGCCAGGACGCCATCGACCAGGTTGCGGCGGGCGCGCCTGTTCTGGACGTCAACGCCGGGGTGCCGGGCGCGGATGAGCCGGTTTTGCTCAAACAGTTGATGGAGGTAGTCGGCTCGGTGACCGACGTGCCGCTCTGTATCGACACGGCCGACCCGGCGGCGCTGGCTGCGGCTCTGTCCAGTTACGAGGGTAAGGCGCTGGTCAACTCGGTCAACGGGGAAGAGCGCTCGCTGGCGGCAGTGCTGCCGCTGGTGCAAGAGTACGGCGCGGCGGTGATCGGCCTGTGCATGGATGATGACGGCATCCCGGAAACGCCGGAGGCCCGGCTGAAGGTGGCGGCCAAGATCATCGAGCGGGCCGGTAAGTTGGGCATTGGCCCGGAGAATGTCATCATCGACCCGCTGGCGTTGACGATGGGCGCCGACAGTAACGCCGGCAAAATCGCTTTGCAGGCGCTGCGGTTGATCGTCGACGAGTTCGGGGTCAACATCACCATGGGCGCCAGCAATATCTCGTTTGGGCTGCCCGATCGCAAATATATCAACTCGGCCTTTATCGCTATGGCTATTTACGCCGGGCTGACCTGCCCGATTACCAATCCGCTGGTGCCGGAAGTGAATACGGCCATCCTGGCGGCCGATATGGTGATGGGTCGAGATGATTATGGAATGCGCTGGATTCAGGCCTATCGTCAGCGCCAAAAGGCCGCCGAGGGTAAATAAGCTGGAACGGGGGCGGGAACCAACCCAACTTGAGGGGAGCCAGATGAAGCTCACCGATGCAGACAGGGCTTATCAACTGATCAAAGAAAAGATCATCACCGTGGAGATGCCGCCGGGGTCGGTGATCCGCGAGACCCAGTTGATGAAGGAATTGGGCCTGGGCCGGACGCCTATTCGCGAGGCGTTGATGCAACTGGAAACCCAAAATCTGGTTGAAGTGGTGCCTCGCCGGGGTCTGTTTGTGACCGAGATTGCTATCACTGACTTGCAACAGATCTACGAGGTGCGGGTGGAAATTGAGTCACTGTGCGCCAGGCTGGCTGCCCAACGCTTCACGCCGGAGGATCTGGTGGAGATGAAGTGCCTGGTGGCCGAGTATCAGGCGGCTGACAAGAGCGATAAAAAGTGGCTGCTCGACCAGGACCGCCGCCTGCACTCGCTGCTGGCGCGGGCAACCGGTAACAAATTTTTGTACGATGAGTTTGAGAAATTCTATAACCTGTCGATCCGCATCTGGCACCTGGCCTTCAATCGCATGGAAGCTGAGGATGTTGACGTGGCAGCCCACCTCGATATCCTGGCGGCCATCGAGGCCGGTGATTGCAACCGGGCCGGGCAGCGTATGCGGGAACATATTGAACATTTTCATAATACCATCAGGTTATATCTGTAGCAGGTGGCAGAGTTGCAAGGTTGCAGAGTTGCACAGTTGTAAGGTTTTTTGAATCATTAATAATTCACTATTCACAATTCAAAATTCACAATTAACTGTTTTCTTAGGAGGACAAATACTATGAGCGAGATTTTATCGTCAATCTCAACGGCCGTAATTACCGGCAATCTGGATGATTGCGCCAAATTGACCAAGCAAGCGTTGGATTCGGGCCTGTCGGCCCAAGAAATCTTGGATAACGGTCTAATGCCCGGCATGGACCATGTGGGTGTGGAGTTCAAAGCCGGCAATATGTTTGTGCCGGAAGTTCTGCGCTCGGCTCGAGCGATGCAGAGCGGGATGGATTTGCTCAAACCGCTGCTGGCTGAAGCCGGCTCATCGCTAAAAGGCAAGGTCCTGTTGGGCACGGTCAAAGGGGACCTGCACGACATTGGTAAAAACCTGGTGGGAATGATGTGCGAAGGAGCCGGTTTTGAAGTGAAAGATTTGGGTAAGGACGTGGCCCCTGAAACCTTTGTGAAGGAAGTGAAAGAGTACAACCCCGATATTCTGGGGATGTCGGCGCTGTTGACCACGACCATGCGGACGATGGAACACACTATCAAGGCGCTGGAAGAGGCCGGGCTGCGCGATAAAGTTAAGATCATGATCGGCGGCGCGCCGGTCACGCAGAGTTTTGCCGATCAGATTGGGGCCGACGCCTACGCCTCCAATGCCGCGGCCGCGGCCGATCTGGCCAAGAAATTTGTAGGTGCGGCGTAACGGTTAAGCAGTTATCAGTTATCAGTTATCAGTAAACAGCTACTAATCACTGATGACTGAACACTGATGACTGAACACTGATGACTGATTACTAAGAACAGAAAGGAGTTCCTTAATGAGGACGAATTATCGAGTCAATTCGGGAGTTCGCTTTCAGATGCTCTCGAACGACCAATTAGAAGAGTTATTCTGGGGTGTGCTGCATTTGCTGGAGTATACCGGTCTTGATGTGCATCACGACGAAGCGCGTGACATTCTCAAAAAGGCGGGCGCCTGGGTGGATGGCCTGCGGGTGCGTATCCCCTCGTACCTGGTGCGGAAATCGCTGGAGCTGGCCCCGCGCAGTTTTACCCTGTTTGCCCGTGACGGCAACCCCAAACATAATATTCATATCGGCCCCGGCCGGGCGCACTTTGGCCCTGGCCCCACCTGTCCCAATTTCATCGATGTCGAAACCCTGGAACGCCGCCCTTACGTTAAGAGCGATGTGCCGCTGGTGGCCAAAGTAGTCGACGCCCTGCCCAATATCGACTTCTGCGAGTCGCTGGGTACGGTGAGCGACGTGCACTATGACCTGGGCGCGCTCTATGAATTTGCCGGCATGTTCCCCAACACCAGCAAGCCCATTGTGGCCTGGTCTTACGACTGGCACGATTCGGCGGCCATCCACCAAATCGCTATCACCGAAGCAGGCGGCCAGGAAGCTTTTGAGCGGCGGCCCAACTACGTCCATTACTGTGAGCCGTTGTCGCCGCTGGTGAGCACCTTTGAGGCGCTGGACAAGCTGATTTTTGCGGCCAAGCATCGGGTGCCGCTGATCTTTACCCCCTGTCCCATTGCCGGCGGCACCGCGCCGGTCACTGCGGCCGGGATCATCACCCAGGGCGCGGCCGAGTCGTGGATGGGGTTGACCGTTGCTCAGGCCTTGCAGCCGGGACTGCCCTTCTTTATGGGCGGGGTTTACTCGGTGATGGATATGAGTTCGATGATCCTGGCCTATGGCGCGCCGGAACTGTCGCTGATGATGGCCGGCCTGACCGAGCTGGCCCATTACGCCGGTTTACCGCTATGGCAAACCGGCGGCTGCACCGACTCCAAGACCTTTGACGGGCAGGCGATCATTGAGGGTTCGCTATCGTGCTTCTTCTCCGCCCTCACCGGCGGTGACCTGACCCACGACGTGGGCTACACCGAAAGCGCCATGACCGGCTCGGTCTTCCAACTGGCCGCTATGGATGAGGCTATCGGCTATGGCCGCCGCATCACCCGCGGCATCGAGGTCAATGAAGATACGCTGGCGGTGGAGGCCATTCATCGGGTTGGCCCCAACGGTCACTACCTGAAGGATGAGCACACTCGCCGTTACTACAAAACTGAATTCTGGTATCCCAACCTGTGCGACCGCAACAGTTTTGAAGACTGGGACATGATGGGCCGGCTGACCATGAAGGATCGGACTATCGAGCGGGTGCGGGAGATTTTGGCCACACACGAAGCCTCGCCCATCAAACCGGAGACCGAAAAGGTCATCCAGAAAGTTTTGGAAGAAGCCGAAGAGCGGGTGAAGGATAAGGCTTAACGCCTGACTAATGGAACAGGAGAAAAGATAATGAGCGCATTATTTGAGCAACTTTCCACCGTAATTTTGGAGGGAGATAGTAAAAAGTCGCCTGAGTTGGTGCAAAAAGCTCTGGACCAGGGCTTGCCGGCCAAAGAGATTCTGGAGAACGGCCTGATTGTCGGCATGAATGAGGTTGGGGTCCGTTTCAAGCGGGGCGATATGTTCGTGCCCGAGGTGTTGATGTCGGCTGAGGCCATGCAGGCCGGCCTGGACGTGCTGCGGCCCCATCTGGTGGCCAGTGGCGTTAAACTACAGGGCAAGATTGTGCTGGGCACGGTCAAAGGCGACTTGCACGATATCGGCAAGAACCTGGTTGGCATGATGTGCGAAGGGGCCGGCTTTGAGATTATCAACCTGGGCTTTAACGTTGAACCGGAAAAGTTTGTCGAGGCCGTTAAAGCACATAAGCCGGATATCGTCGGGATGTCGGCCCTGCTGACCACCACCATGCGGGCGATGGGCTACACCATCAAAGCTCTCGAAGAGGCCGGGCTGCGCGACAGCGTCAAGATCATCGTTGGCGGCGCGCCGGTGGACGAAGAGTTCGCCAAGCGTATCGGCGCCGATGGTTATGGCTCCAATGCCCCCGCCGCGGCCGAGTTGTGCAAGAAACTGGTGGGTGGGGCGTAGTCAGTAATCAGTAATCAGTAATCAGTAATCAGTTAACTGAGTACTGATAACTGAACACTGAACACTGAACACTGATAACTGGAAACACGGAGTTGATATGTCGTCACCGGAAAAGTTACCCGTGGTCATCCTGGCCTGTAAAGTGATGGAGAGTATGCTGGAGGGTTTAATTCCCGACGGCCTGGCCAGCGAGGTCACCTATTTTGATTACGGGCTGCATCGAGCCCCGGACAAAATGACCTGGACCTTGCAGGAGGCCATCGACAGCATCGCCCAGCCCAGCCTGGTGGTGTTAGGTTACGGCCTGTGCGGCAACGGCTTGCGCGGTATCAAAGCGGGCCAGCACACCTTGCTGATTCCCCGCGTAGATGACTGTATTGCCCTGCTATTAGGCTCCCGGCAGGCCTACATCCGGGAGTTCGAGGCCGTACCCGGCACCTACTACCTGAGCAAAGGCTGGTTGGAGTCAGGTAGCCATCCGCTCAAAGAGTACCACGAGTATGTGGAGCGGTACGGGCCTGAAGATGCCGCCTGGGTGATGGACCAGCAATACCAGCATTACGAACGGCTGGCGATGGTTGCTCACAACCAGGCGGATCTGGACAAGTACCGGGCCCAGGCCCAGGAAGTGGCCAAATATTGCGAGCGGTGGGGCTTCCGGTACGAGGAAATCCTCGGCTCCGACGCCTATGTGCGGCGGCTCATCGAGGTGGCCGCGGCCTTGGACCAGGCCGACGGTGACTTTGTGGTCATCCCGCCCGGTGGCGAGATTAGCCAGGATCAATTTATTCGGTAGCAGGTGGCAGGTTGCAAGTGGCAAGGAGCAGGTGTCAGGTGATAACCAACCAGCCAACCAACTGCCAACGAACTTACATTATGATGTCAGCGTAAGTGATAGGAGATTTGATATGCAAGTGAGAAAAACCAATTATTTGGTCAACGCCACCCCGACATTGCAGGTGCTGACCGAGGACGAGATCGAGGCGATCTACTTCTCGGCCTTGCGAGTGCTGTATGAAACCGGGGTGCGGGTTTACGATAAAGAAGGGGTCGAGGTGGCCTACTCCGGGGGGGCTATCATCGAGGATACCACCCACGACAGCAGCCTGGTCAAGATGCCCCCCTGGATGGTTGATAAAGCCAGGGCGACTCTACCCAAAAAAGTGGTGGTCATCGGCCCCGACCGCCAGCACCGGATGGAACTCTACAAGAACCAGATCTATTTTGGGGCCGGTTCCGACACCCCCTTTACCATCGACCCTTATACCGGCCAGCGCCGGCGGGCCACCTACAAGGACGTGAAGAACTTTGCCAAACTGGCTCAGGCCCTGCCGAACCTTGATTTCCACATGTCGCTGGGCATTACCCAGGATACCGCCGTGGGTACGTACGACCGCTGGCAGTACCTGGCCATGTTGGAAGCAACGAACAAGCCCATCAACATCACCGCCGTGGACCTGGAAGGACTGAACGACCAGTTGGAAATGGCCTACATCCGGCTGGGCGGCAAAGACGAGTGGCGCAAAGGCCCCTGCTTCTCCCTTTACATCGAGCCGGTTTCGCCGCTGAGCCACTCTGAGGAAGTAGTCCAGAAGCTGCTCTTTGCTACCGACCATGAGATTCCGTTTGTCTACACCCCTTGCCCGTTGGCCGGCGCTACCGCGCCCTGCACCCTGGCCGGTACGGCCGTCCAGGCCCTCACCGAGAGCCTGTTCGGGATCGTCCTCAGCCAGATTCGCAAACCGGGCGCGCCGTTGATCATCGGCGGGCTGATGTCGAATATGGATATGAAAACCGCGGTCTACTGCTATGGCTCGCCGGAGATGGCCCTGCTCAGCGCAGCCTACACCGAGATCACCAAGTGGCTGGGCGTGCCGGAGTACGAAACGGCCGGCTGCTCCGATGTGAAAGTGTTTGACGAGCAGGCAGCGATGGAAGCCACGATGAATATCGCCACCGCGGCCCTGGTTGGCGGCAACATGATCCACGATGTGGGTTACATCGAGCAGGGGCTGACCAGTTCGCCCGAAATGATGGTCGCCTCGAATGAGATCATTAGCATGGTCAAGCGGATCATGCGCGGCATCCCGGTCGATGATACGACCAAGGCGTTGGACGTGATGGATCAGGTCGGGCCGGGTGGCCACTATCTGGACCACGACCATACCTACAACCGTTTCAAGACGGAAATCTGGCAGCCCAAGCTGATGGATCGCCAGGTCTGGGAAAACTGGGAACTGGCCGGTAGTAAGGACTTTCAGCAGCGCGTCCACGAGCGGGTCATCGAAATCCTGGAAACCGAGACCGAGCCGATTCTGGATGAGGCCATGTACAAGGAACTGCGCCGCATCTGCGAGTTGGCCGATGCTCGCCACAAAGATGAAGAGCTGGACGTGCAGATGTTTGTTGAGGTAGGGAATATGAAGTAAGAAGTAGGGAGTAGGGAGTAGGGAGTAGGGAGTAGGGAGTAGGGAGTAGGGAGTAGGGAGGGAGTCGGAAAATCTCCCGACTCCCTTGAAAATAGCCCTCACCCCGTCGCTGAGCGACTCCCCTCTCCCAATTTGGGAGAGGGGTTGGGGGAGAGGGCCGCTACCTCACCCCCATTTTCATTCATCGTTGCCGTGCCGTAGGCTGAGTCCGTCTCCTCACTAAATAGTGCAACTGTTTTTTCTCAGCAATCATGTAGCCAAGTAGCAAACTTATACCCTTGTTACCTGTTACCTGCTACTTGCTACTTTGCTCCGTGCGATTGCATCTTGGAGGCCCGACCATTTCCCAACAGAGCTTAGTCTTAGGTATAGATACGGGTGGTACTTATACCGACGGCGTGCTGCTGGATTACTACTCGCGGCGAGTCCTGGCCACCCATAAAAGTTTAACGACCAAGCGAGACTTTTCGATTGGCATTGAAAACGTCATTGATGCCATTCATATTGAAGAGCCGGCCGCCATCAAGATGGTCTCCATCTCCACCACCCTGGCCACCAATGCCATTGCCGAGGGCAAGGGCAAGCGGGTGGCCTTGCTGCTGATCGGCTACGACCCGGAGTTAATCGCTTCCTTCAAAATGGACCGGCAGTTTGCCACGCCCCATTACTACTACTTTGCCGGCGGACATGACCTCTACGGCCGGGAAAAAGAGCCGCTCGACCTGCCGGCCCTGTTGGCCAAAGTGACCGAAATCAAGGAGCAGGTCGACGCCCTGGCCGTTTCGAGCTATTTCAGCCCGCTCAACCCGGAGCATGAAAACCGGGCTTACAAAGCGATCTCCAGCATTTGCGATTTGCCGGTGGTGCTGGGCCACCAGCTTTCAACCAAACTCGGCTCGGTGGAGCGGGCGACCACGGCCGCGCTCAATGCCTCGCTGCTGGCCGTGTTGCAGGATTTTGTGATTGCCGTGCGGCGGGCCATGGAGCGACGAGAGATCGACGCGCCGCTGATGGTGGTGCGCGGCGACGGCACCCTGATGAGCGATGAGTTTGCCGCCCGGACGCCGGTCGAGACGATCCATTCCGGCCCGGCGGCCAGCGCTATGGGTGGACGGTTTCTGTCTCATTTGGATGATATTTTGATTGTGGATGTCGGCGGCACCACCACCGACCTGGCCTTGATCCAGGCCGGTCAGGTCGCCGTCAGTGAGGAGGGAGCGACCGTCAGCGATTACAAGACCGCGGTCAAAGCGGCCAATCTGCTCTCCATTGCCCTGGGCGGCGACAGCCACATTGCCCTGAGTCGGGAGAATGAGGTGGTGATTGGCCCGGAGCGAGTAGTCCCGCTGGCCTACCTGGCCCACCAATATCCGCATGTCCAGAATCGATTGAAACTATTGTCGCGGCGGCCGCGGCCGCAGGCTACCCCCGATTGGTTGGAATATTGGTTCTTGCTGCGGGAACCGGCCACTGAAGATTCACTGAGAACGGATAAAGAAAAGAAACTGGTCAGCTTTTTGCGCCAGGGGCCGCAGCCGGTGCCGGAGATTGTGAAACATTTGAACGTGTTCCACCAGGGTCAAATCGGGGCCGACGAACTCCTGCGCCGGGAGATTATTGGCAAGGCCGGTTTGACCCCGACCGACCTGATCCACGTGGCCGGTCTTTACACGCCGTGGGATGTCGAGGCGGCCGGGTATGGCTTGAGCAGTTTTAGCCGCTATTTGTTCTGCGAGCCGGCTAAGTTAAGCCAGCGGGTCTGGTCGCAGATTACCGAAATGATCATCCAGGCGATTATTACGTTTCTCAGCGGTAAAAAACTAAACCAGCGCGTCCAGGCCGGTGCTGACCTGGGCCTCTGGTTCTTCCACAACAGCATTTACCAGACTCATCCGCACCTGGAAACCAGCTTTCGCTTGCGCCAGCCCATCGTCGGCATCGGCGCGCCGGCGAGTATCTTTCTAAAAGAGGTGGCCAATATCCTCCATACCGATCTGATTTTGCCGGAACATCACCAGGTTGCTAACGCCATCGGGGCGATTGCCGGCAGTGTGATGGTGGTCGAGGAGATTCTGGTCTATCCGCACCTGTCTCGCGAAGGTTTGGATGTGATCGGTTATTTTGTCCAGGCCAGCGACGAACGCCAGGAGTTTGAGGATCTGGCATATGCCCTGGCTTACGCCCGCACGCTGAGCCAGGATCGAGCGTTGGGGGCGGCCCTTCGCTCCGGGGCGGATAATCCCCAGGTGGTTATTGAAGAAATCAGCGACGGTTTAGACACTTATCGCATCCGGGCCAAAGCGATGGGCAATCCGCGTTTAATGAAGTAGGTGGCTGGTTGGTTAGATGGCTGGTTGGCTGTCAAATCTTGCGTTCCCAAGCCAACCAACCAACAAACCAACCAAGGAGACAATTATGCAACTAAGTCGAGTTGACACCCAACGAGCTTATGAGTTGATCTGGGAGAAGATCACCACGCTGCAATTGGCGCCTGGTTCTTCGATCAATGAACCGCAATTGGCTGAGGAACTGGATTTGAGCCTGACCGCGGTGCGCGAAGCTCTGAAGCTGCTGGCCTTCGATGAGTTGGTGGTAGTGACGGCTCGGCACGGATTGTACGTGGCCGATATCAACCTGTCGGACCTGGCGCAACTGAGTGAGATGCGCCTGGCCTTGGAGGCGCTCTGCGCCCGCCAGGCCACCGAGCGAGCCACAGCCGATGATATTGCTGTGCTGGAAGCCCTCCGCCAGGAACAGGCCACAATTTCCCCAGCGGATAGCCGCCGTCTGTTTGAGGTGGATCACAAATTCCACCAGGCCGTGGCCCGAGCCGCCCATAATAAATATATGGCCCGCACCCTGGATCAATTCTATGGCCTATCGTTGCGACTGTGGTATCTGGTGTTACCGCACCTGGATTTTCTCCCGGCCGCGGTGGAGAAGCATCTCGACCTGGTTGCAGCCATCAAAGCTGGCGACGCCGACCGGGCTGAAGCCATTATGCGCGATCACGTGCAAAGTTTCTATGACAAAGTGCAAGAAATTTTGCAGGCCCAATGAGCCTCCGGAGATAGACCGATTGAGCGATCACCTGACAATCTCCCAATCTCCTAATCTCCAATCTCCCAATCCCTGAATCTTGAACATTTTCGGGGGGTATGGTATGCTCTGCTGGTTGATTGGCCGGTGGATGACCCCGCCACACCCCAATAAGAAGAAATCTCAGGATACCAATAGAAATTATGCCCAAAATTACAGCAATCTATGGTGAAAAAGTAGCAACAGTTGAAGCCGCCGTTGGCAGCATCATCGGCGAGGCCATTGCCGCGACCGGACTGCCGCTGGAGCAGCCCTGTGCCGGGCGGGGTACCTGCGGCAAGTGCAAGATCCTGGTTGAAACCGGTGTGGCGCCCCCCGATGCCATTGAGTTTGAAAACCTCACCGAGGGTGAGTTGGCCGTGGGCAATCGGCTGGCCTGCCGGGCCAGGGTTGAAGGCGATGCCAGGGTGACGTTGGCCCCCATCGTCGTCTATTCCAACAAAATCTTCCACGCCAGCAATCGTTACAAACGGGAAAAGAACGTGCCGCTGGGCCTGGCCATCGACCTGGGTTCGACCACGGTGGCCGCCTTTCTGACGATGCTCGACAACGGCGAAGTCGCTGCCGGCGGCGGCGGGCTAAATCAGCAAACCGTCTTTGGGGCCGACGTCATCTCCCGCCTGGCCGCGGCGACCGATGACCCCATCAACGCCGAGCGGCTGCACAAGCTGGCCCTGGCTTCCATCAACCAGGCCGTCGACGCGTTGAAGTTATCGCCCAAAGTGCGGGAACGGATCGAACGGGTGACTATCGTCGGCAATGTGGCTATGCATCACCTGCTGGCTAAACTACCGCTCCATACCCTGGCGGTTATTCCTTTTCAACCCTATAGCAAGGCGGCCATCCCGGATGCCACCTCACTCATGGGTGGTATTTTCCCGGAGGGGGCCAGGGTTAGTCTGCCGCCGATGATTGGCGGTTTTGTCGGCTCCGACGCCCTGGCCTGCCTGGCCTATTTTGGCTTTGACCGGCCCGCCGGCCCGATGGCCGCCATCGATTTGGGCACCAATGGCGAAGTGATGGTGACCGATGGCCGGCGAATTGTGACTGCTTCCACGGCCGCGGGGCCTGCCTTTGAAGGCGTCAACATCTCCTGCGGCACCCGGGCCGTTGATGGGGCTATAACCAAAGTTCAGCTTGATGGCGACGAGTTTATTTTCAAGACGATTGCCGATGAAGCTCCCATCGGCTTAACCGGCTCCGGTCTATTGAGTATCGTGCACGAACTGCGCCAGGCCGGGGTGATTGAGTCGAGCGGGCGGATTGCTGATCAAGTTCCTGTTTTTGCTCACCGGATTGGCCTGGATGCTCATGGAACTCGTTTCCTCCGCCTGACTTCCGACGGCAGCCTGAAGTTGTCGCAGTGGGACGTGCGGGAACTGCAAAAGGCCAAGGGGGCCATTCGGGCGGCCATCGACATTTTGATCGCCCAACTCGGTTTGAAACCGGCCGACCTGGAGCGAGTCATTCTGACCGGCTCCTTTGGCGGGCAAATTGATATCGACGCCGTACTGGGACTGGGTATGATCCCGCCGGTGCGGCGAGAAGTCGTCGAGACCACGGCAAACGGGGCCGGCTTTGGCGCAGCCATGTTCCTGACCGATGAAGGCTTTGCCCTGGGCGTCGACTTGGCCAACCGGGCCGAGCAAATCGACCTGGATCAGGACGCTGATTTCCACATGCGCTACGTCGGCGGGATGGAACTGTCGCCCAACGGCTGGGCAGAGCGAGGCTAAATCAAACTGATGCCAGAGCCAACTACCATCTCTTTTGTTCGACACGGCCACGTTCATAATCCCCAGAAGATCGTCTACGGTCGCTTGCCGGGTTTTGGTTTGAGCGAGCAAGGCCGCCAGCAGGCCCAGGCTGTTGCTACCGTTTGTCGTGGTTCGAACCTGGCCGCGGCTTTTAGCAGTCCCCAGTTGCGCGCCCGCCAGACGGCCGAGATTATTCTGGCGGTTCATCCGGGTTTGAGCCTGTCTGTTTCGCCCTTATTGGACGAAGTTCACATGCCGTATGATGGTTATACCCTCAGCGAGATGACCGCTCGCAACTGGGATATCTACACCGGTGTGGGGTCGGAGTATGAACAACCAGCGGATTTGGTAGCCCGGATGCGTCAATTCATGAACAGTGTGCGTCAGGAATATCCCGGCCAACATGTGCTGGCCGTAACCCATGGTGATCCGATTGCCTTTTTGATCCTGTGGGCCAAAGGGAGACCGCTGCAGCCCGACCAAAAAGAGACCCTGACCGAACTGGGTCTGGCTGACAATTATCCTCAGCCGGCCTCCATCACCACCTTCACTTTCCAAACGGTTGCAGCTGACGAACTACCGCGCCTGACTTATTTGAAGCCGTACTGATATCTTCTCTTTTAACCGGTTCAACTACTACCCTCTCAACGTAAAGGTTGTTCTCTTTATTCTAAACTGTCAGTTACAGGCCAACAGCCGCTTATTTCTCTCAAAAATTGAAACAGAAGGTTACTCCATGCTATAATTAAAACTGCCCTCCGATGATGGGAGCTATGAAAGTTCCTTATAGCCTGAGGTAAGTCATTTAGCGCCTGCGACCAATGAGACAATACGTGGGGGAAAATGGACAACTTATTCAAAATCCTTGACAACGCCGCCGACGGCGCCTTTGTTGTCGATGAAGAGCAGCGGATTGTCTATTGGAATGAAGCCGCAGAAGAGATCCTGGGCTACACGCCGGAGGAGGTGCTGGGACTGAACTGTTATGAAATTTTGGGTGGCTGTGATGACCACGGCCAGGCGATCTGTTGTCCCCAATGCTACATCTCCGTAACCGCAGCGGCCACCGGCAAAGCCGTGACCAGCTACGATGTGGCGACTCGGACCAGCTCCGGTCAGATGCGCTGGATCAGCGTGACCATTCTGGTTGTCTTTGCGGCTAATGAGGATTCAGCCCCGTTAGTAGTTCACCTTTTTCGTGACGCCACCAAAAAGAAGCAGCGCGAGAAATTCATTCTGCAAATGCTCGTCGAAGCGGAAAGTATCCAGGCCGCGACGGTCACTTCCCGGCCCCTTACCCCGGCCGGCTCTCTGGTCGAAGAGTTGACCGAGCGTGAGCGAGAGGTGTTGGCGCTGCTGGCTCAGGGGCTCAATACCCACGATATTGCCAAATCCCTCTCGATCAGTTCTGCCACTGTGCGGAACCACGTCCAAAATATCCTGAATAAACTCCAGGTCCACAGCCGGTTGGAAGCAGTGGCTTATGCCTTTGAGCATGGGCTGATTGATCGGGAGTAAAAGCGTAATTGGTTTTTCCTCTCCGGGCCTCATTTGTTCGCGCCCCCTCTTTCCACCTCAAGGTTTTTGACTGAACCTGCCAGAAAATGATGCAAATGCACTAGTAAAAATAGTGCATTTGTATCTTCTGCTATCAGCTTGAGTAGGTTATTATTAGTCCGTAGCGTGCAAAGTGCGCAAAACGCTCAAAGTGTGCAAAGTGTTTGAGGGGGTCATCGTATGAAAAAACCTGAGGTATATGGCCATCGTTATCTGACCCGGTCAGAAGTGGCTGAAATTTTTGAGGTTTCTCCCAGTACAGTCACCCGTTGGGCTGAAGCCGGGAAGTTGCCTACGGTCAAAACGCTGGGAGGACAGCGACGCTATGAGGCCAAAACTGTGATGGAACTGGCTCATGAACTTATGCAAGAAAAGGAGACAAATAAGGAGATAGATATGGAAAAAACAGATATTGCCGTACCGGCGATGTACGGCGATCACCACGTCCTGGAGGTACGACGTATTCTATTGGCCCTGCCTGGCGTTGAGGATGTTTACGCCAGCAGCAGTTTTCACACCGTTCAGGTCACTTATGACCCGGCCAAAGTGAGTCTGGAAGAATTAAAAGCCAAACTCGATGAGGCTGGCTATCTGGACGAGTTGCCGGTTCCGGCTGAAACAGCCACGCCGGCAACAGAAACAAATGGCAAACAAAAGGCATACTTCCGCCACACGATGGCCTACGAGCAAGGGAGACAAGGGGTCAGTTTTGCTCAAAATGTCGGCTATACCGGCCGTCCGCTGTGGTCCTGTCCGGGGGTGGGTGTCATTAAGGCAACGGAACTAGATTAAGGAGGAATCCGATGGCTAAACAACAACGAACCGCTCAAGAACATTCCATTGATCCTGCCGCCCAGCAGATGCTCATCCGGGCGGATGAGCTGGGTATCGGCACGGCTTTTCACCGGGCCGACGCCATGCCGCCCTGCAATATCGGCTCGGCCGGGCTGTGCTGCAAGCTGTGCGGCATGGGCCCCTGCCGGCTGACTAAAGACGGCTCGACCGGCGTCTGCGGGGCCACCATTGACACGATTCAGGCCCGTAACCTGGTGCGAGCCATTGCCGCCGGCGCGGCGGCCCACTCTGACCACGGCCGGGATATGGCTTTCACTCTCAAAGCTGTGGCCAACGGCGAGGCCGAAGGCTATATGATCCGGGATGTGGCCAAGCTGCGCACCGTGGCCGCCAAATACAACATTCCCATCGAAGGCCGATCGCCGGAGGAAATCGCCAATGATCTGGCCGACTTGTACATTGCCCAGTTTGGACAGCAAAAAGGCGCGGTGGTGCCGGCAAGCCGGGCCCCGAAAAAAAGACAGAAACTTTGGAAAGAGCAAGGGGTCTTGCCGCGTGGGATTGACCGGGAGGTGGTTGAGTGTTTGCATCGCACCCACATCGGCGACGATCAGGATTTGGAGCACCTGCTGCACCACGCCGTGCGCACCGCCTTGTCTGACGGTTGGGGCGGCAGCTTGATCGCCACCGATATTTCTGATATCCTCTTTGGCACCCCCGCCCCGATTTTGGGGCAGGCCAATTTGGGCGTGTTGAAGGATGATATGGTCAACGTGGTCGTCCACGGTCACGAACCGACCCTCAGCGAGATGATTGTGGCCGCTTCCCAAGACCCGGAAGTCATCGCCTACGCTCAGGCCGCCGGGGCCAAAGGGGTAAACCTATCCGGCATCTGCTGCACGGCCAATGAAATCCTGATGCGCCAGGGCATCCCGGCCGCGGGTAACTTCTTGCAGCAGGAGTTAGCCATCCTCACCGGCGCGGTTGAAGCCATGGTGGTCGATGTACAGTGTATTATGCAGGCCCTGGTTGGATTGGCCCAGAATTTCCACACCCAGATCATCACCACCTCGCCCAAGGTAAAAATCAAAGGGGCTACCCATATCGAGTTCAATGAACACAAAGCTTTGACCATTGCCAAAGACATTTTGAAAGTAGCCATTGACAATTACAAGAACCGAGGTACAACCCACATTCCCGATGTGCGCGAAGATTTGATCCCCGGTTTCTCGCACGAGTATATCAACTATATGCTGGGCGGCAGTTTCCGGGCCTCCTTCCGCCCGCTCAACGACGCCATTATGTCCGGGCGTATTCGCGGCGTGGCCGCCATTGTCGGTTGCAACAACCCACGCAGCCAGCATGATTACCTGCACACTCACGTAACCCAGGAGTTGCTCAAGCAGGATGTGTTGGTGGTCGAGACCGGCTGCGGGGCTATTGCCAGCGCCAAGTTGGGCCTGCTGCTCGGCGAGGCCGGCCTGGACAAAGTTGGCCCCGGTCTGCGCGAGGTCTGCGAGACGGTCGGTATTCCGCCGGTTTTGCACATGGGTTCCTGCGTCGATAACACCCGCATCCTGACCGTGCTGACCCAAATGGTCGAAGACGGCGGCCTGGGCGACGACATCGACCAGATTCCCGCCGTTGGTCTGGCCCCGGAATGGATGAGCGAGAAAGCCCTGTCCATCGGGACGTATTGCGTTGGTTCGGGCGCTTACGTTATTTTTGGCGGCTCGTCGCCGGTGGGTGGTATGCCCGATAAGGTCTCCGACAGCGATTTGGTGCTGAAGTTCATTAGCGAAGGTTGGGAAAAGCTCTACGGCGGCAAGATGGAGTTCATCGCCGACCCGGACGAGATGATCCGCCGCACACTGGAACATATCGACAAGAAGCGGGCTGCGCTCAAGCTGCCGGAGTATGATCCCGGCCGCTTTGGTCAAAGCGGCGACGAGCGGATGCTACAACTGGAAGCCCTGCCGCTGGCCGAACGCCAGATGGCCATTTACGGCTAGCAAATCAGAAGGAGGTTCGATAAATGTCTCGATATATTGCAACTCGGGCTATTCGCGGGGCGAATGCCTTGACTACCGAAGCTGAATTGATGCTTCAAAAGGTGTTAGCCGAAAAGGGGCCGGATACACCGGTGGCCTTTCCCAATACGGCTTACTATCTGCCAACCATCCTGGGCATGACCGGCATCCAGGTGGAAAAACTCGGCCAGCTCAAAGAAGTTCTTGACATCGCCAGATCGCTGCTGCACCCTACCCCCTCCAACCGGCACTGGACGCCCTACCTGGGTGAAACGCTCGACAGCGGCATGGCCACGCTGCTGGCCGCCGAAACCATCGAAGCGATTCGCTTTGTGTACGGTTTACAACCGGAACCAATGCCCGGCTTTCAGTTAGCCGGCGGGACTATCTACAGCGGCAACGGTAATGGTGCCGGCGGCGGCCTGGAGGGCCATCTGAACGGTCCCATTGACGATATCCAGTTGCGCTCGTGGGGTATCCAGTTGGTCGACGGCCGGATGCCCGGCTTTGCCGCCATCGTCGGCGCAGCCAAATCGAATGAAGTGGCCGTCAAGATTGTGCGGGAACTACAGCGGCGCAATATCCTGACCTTCCTGAGCGGTAACGTCAACGGGCGCTCCATCATTCACCAATTGCAGGAAGAAGGGGTGGAGATGGGTTACGACACCTACATCGTGCCCTTTGGCACCGATACCATCAGCGCCATCTACGCCCTGGGCTTTGCCACCCGCTCGGCCCTGACCTTTGGCGGTTTGAAAGGCGGCCAGGCTCGCGACATTCTGCTGTATAACAAGGCCCGGGTGTTTGCTTTTGTCATCGCCCTGGGTGAAGTGGACGACCTGAAATATGCCGCCGCGGCCGGGGCCATCAACTATGGCTTTCCCGTCATTGCCGACACGGTCATTCCCCAGATTCTGCCCACCGGCATCACCACCTACGAACACGTCATCTCCATGCCCTGGAACGAGATTCCTGGCCAGGACGATATGGAACGGGCCGAAAAGCTGGTCCAGAAATGTATCGAAGTGCGGGGGGTGAAGGTCAAGATCGCCGATGTGCCGGTGCCGGTGCCTTACGGCTCTGCCTTTGAGGGCGAGGTGGTGCGCCGGGCCGATATGCGGGTTGAGTTCGGCGGCAAGAATTCACGCGCCTTTGAGTATCTGCGCATGGTCGACATGGACCAGGTGGAAGACGGCAAAATCGAGGTCATTGGCCCTGACTTTGCCGATATCGATGTCGGCGGCTACATGGATATGGGTATTATCATCGAGGTGGCCGGCCGCAAGATGCAGCTCGACTTTGAGCCGGTGCTGGAGCGGCAGGTTCACTACTTTGTCAACGGTGCCTCCGGCATCCAGCACATCGGCCAGCGCGACATCGCCTGGATTCGGATTAGCAAGGCCGCCGCTGACAAGGGCTTTACCCTGAAGCACTTCGGCGACATCCTGCATGCTCGTTTCCACGCCGATTTTGGTAGCATTGTCGATAAAGTTCAGGTGAAAATCGTTACCGATCCGGCTCTGCACGCCGAGTGGCTGGAGAAAGCTCGGACCGCCTACGATTACCGCAACCGGCGCCTGGCCGACCTGACCGACGACCGGGTCACCGAATTCTACTCCTGTACCCTCTGCCAGAGCTTTGCCCCGGACCACGTTTGTATTGTGTCGCCCCAACGCCTGGGTCTGTGCGGCGCGTACAACTGGCTCGACTGCAAGGCCAGCTTTGAGATCAACCCCACCGGCCCCAACCAGCCCATCCCCAAGGGTCGCGTCATCGACGAGATCAAGGGCTATTGGGAAGGCACTAACGAATATGCCGGGCAGGGTTCGCACGGCGCGGTGGCCGAAGTGTCGATGTACTCGATTATGGAGAACCCGATGACCGCCTGCGGCTGCTTTGAGTGCATCGTGATGGTTATTCCCGAAGCTAACGGGGTGATGGTGGTTTCGCGCGAGGATCCCAGCATGACCCCGGCCGGCATGACCTTCAGCACCCTGGCCGGGATTGCCGGCGGCGGCCTGCAAACGCCGGGCGTGATGGGGGTGGGAAAATATTACCTCACCAGCCCCAAGTTCATCTCGGCCGATGGCGGCTTCAAACGGGTGGTCTGGATGAGCAGTGTGCTCAAGAAGACCATGGCCGAGGAGTTCAAGGCCGTGGCCGAGCGGGAAGGCGACCCAGACCTGATTGACAAGATTGCCGATGAAACCATCTGCACCGAGGTTGATGGTCTGCTCGTCCACCTGGAGTCGGTTGGTCACCCCGCCTTGACGATGGATATGATGTTCTAGACCCCGTACCCCCCCCTCCCTCATCCGAGTTGGCTCAGGATGGGGGAAGGGGTGATTAGCACCTTGCGCGTCAAATGCTTGCGCCTTGAGCAAGAAAAGTTTAGCCACAAAGGACACGAAGAGACACAAAGGAAAAATCTAAAGAAATTTTCGTGTCCTTCCTGTTCCTTCGTGGTTTGTTTGACCTTATTTGGCCGAAAGCGGCTTGTCCGGTTTAGGGAGGAACACCGCACAATGAGTTCCAAACTGGCCCGCGATGTCATGCATCGGGGCGTCATCATCTGTTGGGCTGATGAGCCGCTCATCGATGTGGCCCGGCGGCTGTGCGAGTACAAAATCAACGCCTTGTTCGTGCTGGATGATAGCGGCCGGGCGGTTGGCGTCATTTCCCAGACCGACCTGGCCCGGGCCTATATGCAGGGGAACTGGCAGCATCGCCGGGCCGAAGAAATCATGGAACCTGATGTGGTGACCATTACCGGCGACATCCCCTTGAACGTGGCGGTCCAGATCATGCTTGACAAACGCATCCGCCGGTTACTGATTGTTCAGGGTGGGCGTACGCCTAATCGGCCGGTTGGAGTGTTGTCGTTGAGCGATCTGGTCACTGAGATGGCCGGCGAGTGAAGCGGAGTTGACTGGATGGCCCTAAAACTGGTGCGAGACTTGATGCAAATTGGCGTTCCCACCTGCCGGGCCGACCTGCCACTGGTGCAGGCTGTCCGGATTTTGTTGTGTGACCAGCTTGAGGCGCTGGTTGTGCTCGATGAGCACGGCCACGCCGTGGGGCTGTTCGGTCGCCGCGAAGCAGTGATCGCCTATGGCCGGCTGGGGATGGCCGTTCAAGACGGAGCAAGCTTAACCGTGGCTGATGCTATGCGGCCGGAAATTCCCGAAATTCCTCCCGATATTCCGGCCGCGGCGGCGGCCCAGATTATGCTCGACCAGGGCGGGCGCGCCCTTTTTCTCATGCATCACGACCTGGGTGTGAGTTGGCCGGCGGCCGTGTTACGCTTTGAAGATGTGTTGCGTGATTTTGTGGCTGAGGCGCAAACAGGAGAAAAATGAAGGAGTTAAGAAGTTGGGATTAGGAAGTAGGAAGTAGGAAGTAGGAAGTAGGGATTAGAGTCAATCTCCCGATTTCGAGCAACCCCGTTAATCTCCAATCTCTAATCTCCAATCTTTAATCTCTAATCTCTAATCTCTAATCTCCAATCTCTAACCTCTAAATTCCTAAATTCTCATTTCTAATTTACAATTTGTCAACATTCATTACCTTTTGGAGGTTATCTTAAATGCCAGCTATTGAAGTTCCCAAAGAAAAGTGGAGTGGCAAAGTTCGTGAGATTACCCTGGGCGCGACCAGCGCCGATGGCGGGACTCGGACCAAAACCGTAACCGTAGGCGGCGAAACCACGCTGCCGTTCCTCCATTTTGAAGGCGATATCCCTCACCGGCCGGCCATTGCCGTTGAAATACAAGATCGCCCCCCAACGGACTGGTCGCCGGTCTTGTTGGCGGCCTGGGGTGAGGCGGTCAACGATGTGGCCGCCTGGGCCAAAGCGGCTGAAGCAACCGGCGCCGACATCATTTTGCTCAACTTCACTCTGCACGACGGCCTGACCGGGGATTATGCCCGCCAGACTCTCCGCAAGGTCCTGGCCGCGACCGGATTGCCCCTGATTGTCTTTGGACCGGGTCAGGCCGACATCGACAATGAGATTCTGGTGCCGGTGGCCGAAGAAGGCAAGGGTGAGCGATTGGTGTTGGGGGTGTGTGAGGATAAGAATTATCGCACCATCGTGGCCGCCGCCCTGGCTCACGGTCACCTGGTCGATGCCCGCTGCCCCATGGATGTCAACCTGTCCAAACAGCTCAATATCCTGATCAAGGACATGGGCATGCCCATGGAGCGGATCGTGATGGACCCCACCACCGGCGCGCTTGGCTACGGCATTGAATACGGCTACAGCGTGATGGAACGGCTGCGCCTGGCGGCCCTGCAAGGGGACAGCATGACCCAACAGCCGATGCTGGTAACGCCCGGCGAAGAAGCCTGGCGGACCAAAGAGGCCCGCGCCGGCGACGGTGTGCCTGGCGAGTGGGGTGACTGGGCCGAACGGGCCATCAATTGGGAGACCCTGACGGCCAGTACCCTGATCGAGTCGGGCGCCGATGTCGTCGTCTTACGCCACCCGGAGTCGGTCAAACGGATTCAGGCCATGATTGAAGGGCTGATGGTCAAAGCATAACGGTAAGTTTATCCACTATCGTTATAGTGGTCAACAAACTATCCTACTACCCAACTAACCAACCAACGAATTATCGGAGGTAACATAATGGCTCTAACTGGCATTGAAATCTATAAACTCCTGCCGGCCAGCAGCAAAAATGCCGAGGTCAAAAAACACGCCAACTGTAAAGAGTGCGGTTTTCCCACTTGTCTGGCTTTTGCTATGAAGCTCGGCCAGAAACAGGCTGAATTGGCGCAATGTCCTTACGTTGAAGAAGAGGCTAAGGTCAAACTCGAGGCTTCGGCGGTGCCCCCTGTTCGCTTAATCACCCTCTCCGCCGATGGCCGCAAAGTGGAAGTCGGCAATGAAACCGTGCTCTTCCGCCACGAGAAGACCTTTTATCATCAGCCCGGCCTGTTCGTGCGGGTTAAAGATACCCAGGCCGACGCCGCGGCCGTGGCCCAGGCCGTCGCCGGCTACGCTGTGGATTACGTCGGCGTGGGTCTGACCCTGGATGGCGTGGCGGTTGAAGCGGCCGGCGGCGATTTTGCCGCCACCGTGGCCGCGGTGAAGGCGGCCTGCCCCTTCCCGCTGATTCTCCTGGCCGAAGATCCGGCTGTGGCTGAAGCCGGCCTGAAAGCGGCTCAAGGGACTCGCTCCTTATTGTGGGCGGCTACCCCGGCTAATTGGGAAGCCATGGCCAAATTAGCCAAGCAATACAACGTACCGCTGGCCGTCCGCATTGAGGGTGGTACGCTGGCGGATCTGGGCGAGTTGGCCGAGAAGATCAAGGCGACCGGTGTGGAGGACCTTGTCCTTGACCCCGGCGCGCGTGGCTACAGCAGCACTCTCACCCTCTTCACCCAACTGCGCCGGCTGGCTCTAAAACAGAACCAGCGTAGCGTGGGTTATCCGCTCCTGGCCTTTGCCGGGGATGACCCGGTGTTGGCCGGCCAGCAAATTGCCAAATATGCCGGTCTGGTGGTGCTCGACAGCTTTAGCCCGGCCACCGTCTACCCCCTGCTGGTCATGCGCGCCAACATCTTTACCGACCCGCAAAAACCGATTCAGGTGCAGCCCGGTCTGTACGAGATCAATAATCCCAAGCCGAATGACCCCCTGATGGTCACCACCAACTTCTCCATCACCTACTTCGCTGTGGCCAATGAGGTCGAGAGTAGCGGCCTGCCCGGTTGGCTGCTGGTGGCCGACGCCGAGGGCATGAGCGTGCTGACCGCCTGGGCCGCCGGCAAGTTCGACGCCGAACGGATTGCCAAGAGCGTCAAAGACGGCAGCATTGCCGAGAAGTTGAATCATAAACGGATCATTATTCCCGGTCACGTGGCCGTGTTGATGGGCGAGCTGGAAGAAGAACTGCCCGGCTGGGAGATCAGCGTTGGCCCGCGCGAAGCGGTAGACCTGCCCAATTACCTGAAGACCCAATGGGGGTAATGGGAATAGGGAATAGCGAATGGCGAATAGCGAATGGCGAATAGCGAATGAATAAAAGCTGTCCACTCGGTTGACATTCGCCATTCGCCAATTCGTTTATTCAAGTCGGGAGGTCAATTATCGCCACGCACACCATCCGTTTTGAACCCTCTGGTAAAACAGCCCAGGCTGCCACCGGCGCGCTATTGTCCGACGTGGCGCGGCAAGCCGGGCTTGACCTGAATATGCCCTGCGGTGGACAGGGCCGCTGCGGCCGCTGCGCTGTCATTGCTACCCCCCCTGCCCCTCCCTATGAGGGGGGGGAAAGTAAGGGGGGGGTACGTCGTCGTTCGACGGTGCGGCTGACTGCTGACGATCTGGCGGCCGGTTATGCGTTGGCTTGCCAGACGGTCGTTGAAGGGGATGCGGTCATCACGATCCCACCGCAGGAAAAGATCGAGCGGCGGTTGGTCACCGACAAGACCGCCACCAAAGTTATCCTGCCGTTTGCCTATGACCCCATGCGCCACCAATCGTTGCGACTGTTCCCGGTAGTGCTGGAACCTCCAACGATGGCTGACCAGACGGATGACTGGTCGCGGCTGAAACGGGCCTTGGCCACCGGCCACGGGATCACCGGACTCACCGTTGACCTGCCAACCCTGCGTTGTTTGGGTACGACCCTACGAGTACATAATTGGGCCGTGACAGCCGTGGTAGAGTTGGATAGCTGGGATCGTCCCAACGGCCCGCCCCGCTTGATCGATCTGATCAAATCGGATAGCGACGAGCCGGATGATGAAATCTCTAACTTTCAGCCTGCTACAGGGCTGTATGGGGCCGCGGTCGATATCGGCACCACCACCGTCAGCCTATACCTGGTGGACCTGCTCACCGGCGAAGTGCTGACCAAAGCGGCCGAGTACAACGGCCAGATCAAACGCGGTGAGGATGTGATCTCGCGGATCATCTACGCCAGCAAAAATAATGGGCTGGCCGAACTGCAAAGTATGGTCGTCGAGACCATCAATGAGCTGGTCGAGCGAGCCACCCGGCGAGTCAAGGTTGACCCGACCCACATCTACAAGATGAGCGTGGCCGGAAACAGCACCATGATTCATCTCTTGTTGGGGATATCGCCCAGTCCCATCCGGTTGGAACCTTTTGTCACGTCGGTCAACCAGCCGCCGGTGGTGCGGGCCGGGGAGTTGGAATTGAAGATTCACTCCCAGGCCAGCGTCGATTGTTTACCTGGGGTGGCCAGCTATGTGGGGGCCGATATCGCCGCCGGCGTGGTTGGCTCACAGATGTGCGCCAGCCAGGACCTCACCCTCTTTTTGGACGTGGGCACCAACGGCGAGACCGTGCTGGGCGACTGCGATTGGCTGATCAGTTGCGCCTGCTCCGCCGGGCCGGCCTTTGAAGGGGCCGGGGTGCAGGATGGGATGCGGGCGACCATTGGGGCCATCGAAGAGGTCTGGATCAACAGCGATACCTACGAACCCTCCTACCGGGTCATCCCCAATCCCAAACTTGAAGCTCAGGGCCAGCCAACCCCGCCGCGTGGTCTGTGTGGCTCCGGCTTGATTTCCCTGTTGTCGGAAATGTTTATCACCAAAGTGATTGACAAATCCGGTAACTTGAACTTTGACCCGCCGCCGCTCCTCCCGGAGGGGTGGCACAAAAAGGGCAGCCGGGTGCGCCAGGGTGAGCACGGCCCGGAGTATGTGGTGGCCTGGGCCGATGAAACCGAACATGGACGGGACATCGTCATCACCAAGGTTGATATCGATAATCTGATGCGGGCCAAAGGGGCCATCTATGCCGGCTTCACTGTGCTGGCCCGGAGTATTGGCATCGACCTGGCTATGGTGGAGCGGGTGTTGATTGGCGGTTCTTTTGGGCAGTACATCAACGTTGAAAAAGCGGTCCAGATTGGCTTGTTGCCTGATTTACCCTGGGATCGATTCCACTTTCTGGGCAATACTTCGTTGCAAGGCGCGCTGCTGGCCCTGCTCAATCGGGAGTACCGCCAGCACATTACCGAGGTCGCGGCCAAGATGACCTACCTGGAGCTGTCGGCTGACAATACGTTTTATGATGCCTTTACCTCGGCGCTGTTCCTGCCCCACACCGACCTGGCCCAATTCCCATCGGTGGTCAGAGTCTTGGAAGGGACCGACAATGATTAGCTCAAACCGGGCAATAGTTCTGAAGGGGCTGCGCTGAAAGGAAGGTGGCTGGTGAACCTGACCGGTTTACACATTCTACTGACGTACCAATGTAACTATGAGTGTGACCATTGCTTTGTGTGGGGCAGCCCGCGGCAAACGGGTGTGTTCACCCTGGCCCAACTTGACCAGGTTTTCCAGCAGGCGTTAGAGCTGGGCACCATTCGTCAAATCTACTTTGAAGGCGGCGAAGCCTTTCTCTACTACCCCATCCTGCTCAAGGCGGTCGCTCGGGCCAAGGCGTTGGGATTCTGGGTTGGGATTGTGAGTAATGGCTACTGGGCTACCAGCCAGGCCGATGCCGAAGTATGGCTGCGCCCACTAGTGGAAGCCGGCCTGGATACGCTTGAACTTTCCAGTGATCTTTTTCACGGCCAATCCATGGAAACGCCTGAAGCCCGCCAGGGCCTGGCCGCGGCCCGCCAATTAGGACTCATCACGGCCACTGCGATTTCTATTGACCCCCCGACCCGTTATCGTCAACCCGGCGAGTCTGAACCGGGCGAACCGCTGACCGGCGGCGGAGTGATGTATCGAGGGCGGGCCGCTGAAATGTTGGTGGAAGGGCTGCCGCGCCGGCCCTGGGATTCCTTCACTGAGTGTCCCTATGAAGATTTAGCCGAGCCTGGCCGCATTCACCTGGATCCCCTGGGGAATTTGCATCTGTGCCAGGGGGTGGTGATGGGTAATCTATTCCAGCGTTCCCTTAAGCAAATTGTGGCGGCATATGATCCCGCCAGCCATCCGATTGTTGGGCCGTTGTTGGCCGGTGGTCCTGCCCGCCTGGTTCGGGATTATGAACTGGGTCATCAAACTGGTTATGTGGATGCCTGCCACCTGTGTTATACAGCTCGCCAGGCATTGCGGGTTCGTTTCCCGGAACTGCTTGGCCCGAATCAAATGTACGGGGTCTTGTAATTGACCCCCAGGAGGATCAACAATTCATGACGACTACGATTGCAGTCGCCGGCAAAGGCGGCACCGGCAAAACCACCGTGTGTGCGATGGTGATCCGCTACCTGACTCAACACAGCTTAGGCCCGGTGCTGGCCATCGACGCCGACCCCAGCAGCAACCTGAACCTGGTACTGGGGTTGCCCCTGGTAGATCAGGACACGGTAGGCCACATCCGCGAGGAGATGCTGGCCCAGGTGCAAACCGACAGCACCGCCGGGGTAATGACCGGCGGGTTGGTCGGCGGCTTAACCAAGCACGATTACTTTGATTATCACATCCGTTCGATCATTGTTGAAGGGGATAATGTGGACCTGTTGGCGATGGGCCGGCCGGAAGGACCGGGTTGTTATTGCCCGGCCAATAATGCCATGCGCCTGGTAATCGATCGCTTGAGCGACCGGTATCCATATGTGGTGATGGATAACGAGGCCGGTTTAGAGCATCTCAGCCGGCGAACCACCCGCAACGTGGAACATCTGCTCATTGTGACCGACCCCAGCCAGCGCGGTATCGTTGCGGCCCAACGGGTGGTCGAGTTGGTGACCGAGTTGAACATCGAGATCGGCCACACGCACCTCATCGTCAATCGGGCGCCCGGCGGTGAAATGCCGCCGCCGCTCAAAACGGCGGCCAAAGCGGTCGGCGCGCCGTTGTTAGGCATTATTCCGGCCGATCAAGCCCTGATGGAGTTTGAATTCAGCGGCCGTCCCCTGGTGGAGTTGGGGGATGAGTCGCCGGTGTATCAGGCCGTAGCGGAGATGATGGATCAATTGGTTGGCGCCACGGTGTTGGTGTGAGTTGATGGGATAGCGTGGAGCGAAGAACGTGGAGCGAAGAGCGTGGAGCGTGGAATTTAAGTTGCTGACTTTTAATTCTTAATCCCTACTCCCTACTCCCTACTCCCTACTTCCTACTCCCCAACTTTAAATTTTTAACTTTTAATTTCTAATTCTTAAAAGGAGAATCCAATGCAAATCATCGGTGAAAATATTCACATTATTTCGCCCCGAGTTAAAGAGGCCCTGGCCGAGCAAAACATCAAGTTCTTCCAGGAACTGGCTGTGGCTCAGGTTGAAGGCGGCGCAGCTTACGTCGATTTGAACATTGGCCCCCAGAAAAAAGCCGGGCACGAGATTATGCCCTGGCTGGTCAAGGGGGTTCAAGCGGTGGTGGACGTGCCGTTGTGCCTCGACACAACCAATCTGGCGGCGATCGAGGAGGGGCTGAAGGTAGCCAAACACCAGTGCATCATTAACTCGGTTTCGGCTGAGGAAGAGCGGTTGGAAGTAGTGCCGCCGCTGGCCAAGAAATACAATGCCAAATTGATCGCGTTGACCATGGGCAAAAGCGGCATCCCGGTCAGCGCCGAGGAGCGGGTGAACATTGCGCTGGAAAAATTATTACCCCGGGCCATCGAACTGGATATGCCGATGGAAGATCTGCTCATCGACCCGCTGGTGCTCACGGTGAGCGGCTGCCAGGAGTATTGCCCGGAATGCGTCGAGGCCATCCGCATTCTCAAACTGGCCGGCGATCCGCCGCCGATGACCAATGTTGGCGTTACCAACGTCTCCAATGGCGTGCCGTACGAGATGCGCCCTCTGATCAACCGTACCTACATGGTGATGCTGCTGGCGGTAGGGGTTGATTATGCTATCGCCAACCCGCTGGATAAAGAACTCAAAGAGTTTATCCGCATTGTCAACGAGCGTGACGACAGCACCGGCCTGGGCAAGTTACTGGTCACCCTGTATGACAAAACGGTAGCGATGGACAAACTCACGGCTGACGACGTCGATATGACGGATCCCGAACAGGTAGATATCTTCAAGACGGTCCAGATTCTCTACAACGATATCATCTATACCGACTCTTATCTGCGGGTGTAGGGAGCAGTCGAGCACAGGCGTCTCCAAAATTTGGGGGAATGGTCTACCCCAAAAATATTCCTGCCCAATTATCCCAAAAAATTGGGACAAAATCGCCAATAAGCAGTATAATATAAGCAAACAACAAACCATGCGAACTCGATAGGTTCCATGGTGGTTGTTTGCTTTACTGTTTATAGACTTCACAAAGGAGTGAAAGATGCTAAAAGAACAAAAACAGTTCAATGTTGAAGAGTTATTGGCCAAAGCCAAAAAGCCTTCAGCCGATGCCATGCAGTTGCATCCGTTCTACCGCGGCAAGATCGAGAGCGCCCTGAAATGCTGTGTGCGGGACATCAATGATTTTGCCATCTGGTATACCCCTGGCGTAGCCGCCCCCTGCCGGGACATTCAGGCCAACCCCGAACGAGTGTACGACCACACCAACAAATGGAACAGCGTCGCGGTGATCAGCGACGGCACCCGAGTGTTGGGCCTGGGCGACATTGGCCCCAAAGCGGCCATGCCGGTGATGGAAGGCAAAGTGCTGCTCTACAAATACCTGGGCGGCGTCGATGGTTTCCCCATTTGCCTGGATACCAAAGACCCCGATAAGTTCATTGAAACTGTTTTGCTATTGCAGCCTTCTTTTGGCGGGGTCAACCTGGAAGACATTTCCCAACCCAAATGTTTTCGCATTTTAGACACGCTGCGGGCTGAAGCCGAAATCCCGGTCTGGCACGATGACGCCCAGGGCACGGCCACGGTAACGCTGGCCGGCTTGATGAATGCGCTCAAGGTCGTCGGCAAAAAGAAGGAGGAGGTGCGGGTCACTTTCATCGGCTCCGGGGCCAGCAACGTAACCTGCTCGCGCCTGGCCTTTGCCTGGGGCATCGATCCGGCCAAAGCCACCATGGTCGATAGTCAAGGTATCCTGGGTAAGCACCGGGAAGACCTGTTCAAACGGCGCTTTGAATTTGTGAACAAGTGGCGGCTGTGCCAGATGACCAATGCCGAGGGGCGAGAGGGCGGTATTGCCGAGGCGATGCGAGACGCCGATGTGGTGGTGGCCCTGTCCAAGCCCGGTCCGGGCACCATTCTGCCTGAGTGGGTTAAATTGATGGCCAAAGATGCCATCATCTTTGCCTGCGCCAACCCGGTGCCGGAAATCTGGCCCTGGGAGGCGCTGGAAGCGGGCGCGGCCATTATGGCTACCGGCCGGTCAGATTTTCCCAACCAGGTCAACAACTCGCTGGGTTTCCCCGGTATTTTCCGGGGTGCGCTCGACGTGCGGGCCTCAACCATCACCGACGAGATGTGCTTTGCCGCCGCCGAGGCGCTGGCTGACCAGGTCGGCGACAAGTTGGGGCCGGATCATATTCTGCCTACTATGGATGACTGGCGGGTATTTGCCTATGAGGCCGCCGCGGTGGGGCGCAAGGCTATTGAACAGGGTATTGCTCGCCTGGATCTCTCTTACGAAGAGCTACTGGAGAACGCCACCCGCATGATCCAACGTTCCCACGACCTGAGCCGGATGATGATGGAGCAGGGCCTGATTGCCGAGTGTCCGATAGAGTAAAGGCCGGGTGGTGAAGCCAGTTAGGTGGTTAGATGGTTTGTTGAGATATATTTGCACCTCAGGAGGGCAAAATGTACGATTTAATCATCATTGGAGGTGGGCCGGCGGGTTTAACTGCCGCTATTTATGCTATCCGCAAACGCTTGAATGTTATCCTGGTCAGCAGCGATCTGGGCGGTAAAACCAATTACCACATGGTGCTGCCCTGGGTGGAAACCCAGACAACCATTCGCGGCGCCGATATCGTTGACAAGTTTCGGCGTGAGTTAGAATATCTCGACTTTGCCCATCGCCTTGAAGCAGTCAAAAGTGTGACCAAGAAAGATGATACGTTTTTGGTAAAACTTGCAGGTGAGGACGAGTTACAGACATTGAGCATTATTCTGGCCACCGGTTCAAATGTGCGCCATCTAAATGTACCGGGGGAGCAGAAATTTATCGGTCGGGGGGTGAGTTACTCGGCCATCAGCTACGCGCCGCAGTTCATCGGCAAGCGCACCATCGTGATTGGCGATGGCATGTTGGCTGTGCGCGCCGTGGCTGAATTGGCCCAGGTCGCCGAAACGGTCCATTTGGTGGCCCCGTCTCGAACTGTCTTGACCGATCCTATGGCCCAGAGCCTTATCGCCGACCCGATGAAGGTGGTGGTCATGGAGGGACATCAGGTGAAGGCGCTTGAAGGCGACGGTTTTGTCGAGCGAATCATCTTAGAGTCGCCGGAGGGCAAAGAGGTCAAGATCAATACGGATGGCGTTTTCATCGAGCTGGGGCTGATCCCCAATACCGACCCGGTGAGGGGGCTGGTCGATCTGGATAACAAAGGTCGGGTGATGATTGACAATGTCAATCGAACCAGTTGCCTGGGTTTATTTGCCGCCGGCGACGTAACTGATGCTTACGCCGAGCAGGTACTCATTGCCGCAGGTGAGGGGGCTAAAGCGGCTCTAAGCGCCTACGAATATCTTACGTTCCGCAAAGTAGTGGAGTTGGAGCATTAAACAACGCATTCAAATTTCTTACAAACCGGCCCGCATCGTCATCTTTGGTGATTTGCACGCCAATTGGGAGGCGTTGATCACCTTGCAGCAGACCGAGGTGCAGCCTCTGGCGGTGCTGGGCCTGGGTGATATTGTTGGCTATGGCCCGGACCCCCAACGTTGCCTGGAGGCGGTCCGGGCCAGCGCCACTCACTTGATCAGCGGCCGACACGACCGGGCGGTGGGCGCCCCGGAGACTCGCTCTTCTTTTGAACCAGATGGCGATGAGTTGGTGGAAGCTACCCTGGTCCATACCCGCTCGGTGCTGTCTGCCGAGGACCGGGCTTACCTGGCGGCTTTGCCCACCGAACTCACCATCGAGCTGGCCAACGTTCGCTTTCATCTGACCCGCCTGCCGCCCGATGACTCGACCACCGAAACCCACATGCTCATCACTATGCCACAAGCCCGCTTGCGGGAACTTTTTGGTCACGTTGAGGCCGATGTTATTTTATTGGGGGGACCACATATGCCGGCGATGCGTCAAATTGACCATCGCCTGATTATCTGTCCAGGCAGCCTGGGGCAACCCCGCTACGGTGTGCCTGAACCTACCTTTGCGGTTTGGCACAACGGTCGAGCACAAATTCATCACCTTCACTATGAACCCCATGTGACCGTCCGCAAGTTATCACTGTTACCCCTGGCCCCGGAACATCGACTTTATTTGCAAACTGTGTTGCAGCGGGGTGGCATTGATTAATTTTTTACGCTACCTGAGCAAATATGGCCGAACGCGGCGCGCTGCGCTTCATTATCCTGGCTGCCACCGGCCAAGATATCAACAATTGTACAGCTTGCCAGAATTGCTATATCGACGAGGTTATGCTGGCCGAATTTGATCTGTCAGTGTGGGAAGTGATGGCGGCTGCCCGCAAGAACGATGAATTAGCTTTAACTAACCAGACTATCTGGATTCTGGCAGACGCTCCCGCCGACTCGGTCTGTTGTCCAAATGGGCTGGCGGTGGCGGCCATTGCCCGGGCCTTGTGTGCTGAAGCTCAGCGGCGCGGTTTGCGACAAAATGTGGTAAAATAAGAGTAACTACTCCCTCATCCGTTGGTAAGTTGGCTGAAGGAGCTTGACTATGGCAGTCATTACGATTTCTCGCCAATACGGTAGTGGCGGCGACGAGATTGCCCGACAGCTTTGTGAACTGTTGGCCTATGGTTACTTCGACAAGTTGTTGCTGGCCCATACCGCCGCTAAGATGGGACTGGCGGAGAGTGAGATCGTTGACCTTTCTGAAAACAACTATCGCGTCCGCAGCCTCTTTGATCAGTTGATCGTTGGTTGGCGCAGCCCTCGCACCATTGCCCAAGCCGAAATCTGGCAGCAAGAACTCTTTGGCGGCCAGTCTACGGCCGCCTCTGCCTTGAATAAGGCTCAAAGCCAGGCTCTGGTTGAGTCTGCTCTTCAGATGGCCTACCGGCACGATAATCTGGTAATTGTAGGCCGGGGGGGACAGGTTGTCCTCAAAGACCAGCCCGACGTTCTTCACGTTCGGATCGAAGCGCCTGTAGCAGTGCGGGTGAAGCGGTTGCAAACCCGGCAACAGATCAGCGCCGCGTTGGCCCAGGCCAGAATTAGCGAGCACGACCGGGCCTCGGCCGGTTACTTGAGACATTTTTATAAGGTCGACTGGTCCGATCCGCTGCTTTATCACTTGGTGATCAACACCGGTAATCTGGAGCTTGAAGCCGCCGCCCGGCTCATCGTCAAGGCTCTGGATCACCTGCCTACTAACCCAAGCGGTGAATAAACGTACCGCGGTCAAGCACAGCAGTTAATACAACAAAAATCTACTTAATCGTGTCATTCAACCAACTAACCCAACCATTAACAGGAGAAAGTATGAGCCAGAAAATTGAATTCACCCGCAATTACTCCGACCTTAGCACCAACCAGGGCTTCCAGTTCGAATTTTACTGCGATCGTTGCGGCACCGGTTATCGAACGCGTTTTGAAGCCTCGGCCCTGGGACTGGTTTCCAGCGCCCTGGATACCGCCAGCAGCCTGTTTGGCGGCATGTTTGGCAAGGCCGCCGACCTGGGCGAACGGGCCCGTTCGGCTACCTGGGAGCAAGCCCACGACGAAGCCTTTAACAAGGCCATGCAAGAACTCAAACCGGACTTTATCCAATGCCCGCGTTGCTCTTCGTGGGTTTGCCGCAAGAACTGTTGGAACCAGAAAAAGGGGCTGTGCAAAGAGTGCGCCCCGGACCTGGGTGTAGAAATGGCGGCAGCCCAGTCCAGCCGGACGGTGGAGGAGGTGTGGGCTCATTCCAAAGTAGCCGAAGAAGATCGAGAGATGTTGCAGGAAAAAAGTTGGCGAGAGGGGGTACGCGCCACCTGCCCTAACTGCAACGCGCCGCTGGCTGCCAATGTCAAATTCTGTCCAGAATGCGGCGCAAAAATCCAGGCGCAAGCCCACTGTACCCAATGTGGGGCCAAACTCAGCCCCGGGGCCAAATTCTGCGGCGAGTGCGGCGCTAAAGTATAATTGCTTGTTTATCCTTGGATTGGGCTGACCTCGCGGCCCCGGTTAGCGAGGCCGGAGAACTGCTCCGGTTCTAGAGAGATTGTAACGGAGGTGGACGATGGCAGTTGTAACCATATCCAGAAGGTACGGTAGCGGCGGTGATGAAATTGCCCGTCGTGTTTGCGAGTTGTTGGGATATCGCTACTTTGACAAAGAGTTGATGGCTGAAGTAGCCGCGGACATGGGTCTGGCCGAACACGAAATCTGGGACCTGTCGGAGGATACGCATGAGGTTCGCGGCTTTTTAGATCGGTTGTTGGGCACACCCCGCAAGATTACCCAGATCGAAACCATTCCGGAGGATCGGCCCGGCTCGGTGGTTGAAATCGTCGCCAATCTGCTGGATGAAGCTCAGAATATTGCCCTGATCCAAAAAACCATCCAAACAGCCTACCAGGCCGGCAACGTGGTGATTGTGGGCCGGGGAGGGCAGGCAATTCTCAAAGATCAACCGGAGGCCCTGCATGTGCGGATTGAGGCTCCGCTGGAGGCCCGCGTTCAGCGTCTGTGTGAGCGGGCTAACTACAACCTCGTGGGCGCCTCCGAGGCCGCGCTCAAACGTGACCGGACCTCGGCCGATTACTTGAAGCGTTTCTACCAGGTCGATTGGGCCGATCCGCTGCTCTATGACCTGGTGATCAATACCGGTCGACTTGGCCTTGAGGCCGCGGCTCAACTCATTGTCAGGGCGGCCGATTTTCTACCCAAAAAGGAGCTGGTGCAGTGAGGGTGCGCATCCTGGCCATCATCTCCGGCGAGTACGGCCAGCGGCATGTGGCCAATGTAAAAGCGCATGGTCCGGCTGATTGGGCCATCGAGCTATGGCAGCCGCCGGCGATTTTGCCGCCGATCATCGATTATCCAGAAGATTACGTGCCGGAGACCCTGCCGCCGGCCGACCTGATTCTCTCCTTTGCCGAACACAAAGGCGCAGCCGAACTGCTGCCCGATGTGGCCCGGGTGACCGGGGCGCGGGCGGTGATTGCGGCGATTGATAATGAAGCCTGGCTGCCGCGCGGCCTGGCCCGCCAGTTGCGCGGCTGGCTGGAGGAGATGGGCGTAGCCTGTGTGACCCCCAAACCGCTCTGCTCTCTGACCGAAACCGATTATAGCCTGACTCGCCGGCAGCGGGTAGCGTATGATGATCCGCTCATCGCTGAGTTTGCCCGCTATTTTGGTCAGCCTGAACTGCGGCTAACGGTCGATCCAGAAACGCGGCAAATCACCGCCGCCGAGGTCCGGCGGGATGCAGTCTGCGGCTGCGCCAGTTTTGTGGCCCAGGGCTTGATCGGCCTGTCGGCGGATGAGGCCGAGCAGGAGGCCGGGATGCGCCATCACCACTTCCCTTGCCTGGCCAGCATGGGCATCGACCCTGATTACGGTGATACCCTCATGCACATCTCCGGCAACATTCTAAAAGACAACGTCGGCCAGCAGGTCAAGCCGTTCAAACGGATCCAATATGTGCGACCGGGCACGCGCAACGAGTAGGAGGGTTAGTTGGTTAGTTGGTTTGTTGGATGGTTCGAAGAGCCGCCAACCAACCATCCAACTGTTTTCAGGAGACCGCCATGGATAACCAAGCTAGCAGTCAGCAAACCAGGCCCCCCATTTTTATTGTCTCCGGCGGGGTAGGCGCCAGCGGGGAGCAGTTGGTGCGAACCGCCCTGGCCCAATTTCCCGGCGTTGGGGTGCCGGTGATCGTTGTGCCCCACGTGCGGGAAGTCGTCCAGATTGAGAAGGCGGTTGAGCGGGCAGCCGAGTCCGGCGGCATCATCGTCCATACGCTGGTTGATGCGGAGATGCGTCAAACTCTGGTGCGGCTGGCCCGTGAGCGAAACGTGACCGCTATCGACCCGATTAGCCGGCTGCTTTCCCACCTGAGCGGCGTGCTGCACCAGGAGCCGGTTGGCCAACCCGGCCTGTACCGCCAGTTACGGCAGGCTTATTTTGACCGGGTTGAGGCCATCGAGTTCACTATGGCTCACGATGACGGCAAAAATCCGCAGGGGTGGGCCAGAGCGGAGATCATTCTGGTGGGGGTGTCACGAGCGGGCAAAACGCCGCTCAGCATGTACCTGGCGGTACGGGGTTGGAAAGTCGCCAACATACCGCTGTTGCCGGGTCAACCGCCGCCGCCCCAATTAGCCGGGTTGGATCGGCGGCGAATTGTTGGTGTGCTGATCGAACCGGGGCAACTGATCGACCATCGCCGCCAGCGGCAGCGCCGCCTGGGTGTAATGGGCGACTCTGATTATACCGACCCGGTCAAACTGTACGAGGAGGTGGAAGAAACCCGTACCTATTATCGCCGGAACGGTTTTGGGGTGGTGGATATTACCGACAAGCCGATCGAGGAGAGCGCCGATGAAGTGATAGCTCTGGTCACGCGGCGGTTACAGTCCCAGGCCAGTTGAGGCCACTGAATGACAGAAGGAGGTCATAGCTATGGACAAAGGCTCTCACAGTAGAAAAGATCGCCTGATCAAAGAGAAACTGCACAATGTCTATCGCGAGCGAGACAAATCGCTGGAACCAACTGTCTGTACTGAATGTGGGGCGCTGTATGTGGATGGGCGCTGGTCGTGGGAGAAAGCGCCGGAACAGGCCGGTCAAACCATCTGTCCGGCCTGCCGGCGAATTGCCGACCGTTATCCGGCCGGCCATATTGAACTCAGCGGCCCATTCCTGGCCGAGCACCGCGACGAAATCCTGAATCTCATCCGCAATACCGAGGGACGGGAGAAAGCGGAGCGGCCGCTGGAACGAATTATGTCGATTGAGAACGAGTCAGGCGGTATGCGGGTAACCACGACCGGTATTCACGTTGCCCGGCGCATTGGCGAGGCCCTGGCCCGGGCCTACAAGGGCGAGTTGTCATTCCAATATGCGGAGGCGGAAAAGCGTATTAGAGTTTCCTGGCAGCGATAACGCTATACCCTATGACCGCCGACCGGTGCTAGCTTCAGTTGTCCCATTTCAGCGGTCGGCGGTCATAACTTGAGCCTATTCGTAGGCCAGCACCTCCTGCACGGTAACGCGCGAGGCATTCCAGGCCGGCAGAAAACTGGCCACTGCGGCCAGAACAATGACCAGCCCCAGCCAGATCAGTGCGCCGGTAAGGGAAAAGGTATAGTTGAGTGGGGCATTCAAAAATTGGACGCCGATGAGGTTACTGAGTCCCCGGCTAATCGGAAAAGCCAGCGCTGTCCCAATCAGCCAGCTAATCACACCGATGATGATGCCCTCGACGATGAAGATGCGCCGGACTGATTTGTTGGAGGCGCCGATGGCCCGCATCACCCCAATTTCACGGGTTCGCTCCAGCACGTTGATGCTCATCGTCCCCATCAAACCCAAGCCGCCAATCACGGCTAACAGAAAAGCCATAATCAAGAGCAGAACCACAATAACCTCAAAGAGGGCTTCGACCTCGGCCATCTCCTCGGTCACCTTGGCCGTAGCCGCAACACGCATCCCAATTTGCGCAAAATGATCTTCCAGGTCCCGGACCACGGCTGTTTGGAAGGCCAAATCAGACTGTTCAGTAGTGGCAAAGAGCCACTGGCCGCGGTTGAGTTCGCGGGCCACGCGAGCATAATAGGGATAATTGGCGAACATGGTCGGGGTCGGAAAGCCGCCGGTGAACAGGCCAACAATCTGCCACTGCGTCTTTCGGCCCTCGATTTTAAGGGTGAGTTCGTCGCCCACTTTTAAATCAGGCTCGCTTCTGAGCACAATCGTATTGATCACCACCGCATTTTCGTCCTCCGGCAACAGCCAGCGGCCTTCGATCACGGTTGGGTTGACCAGGCTGGTGTCGGCCGGCGGGGCAAACAGGATCAGGTTTTCGCTGTGGCTGCCGTCCGGGCGCTCCCGGCGAACGTTGTAAAAGGCCCAGGTTTCGGCAGTAACCACGCCAGGTACTTTAAGAGTTTCACGCTCAATCCGTTCGATGCGATAGTCACGCTCAAACTGAATGGCGATATCGTAGCGGAAATAATCCAGCCAGCTATCCAGGGTGGTTAGCATGGAGACGCGCAGGGTGAAGACGGTAATGAAGATGGCCCCGCCCAGGATCAGGGTAATCAAGGTTAAGGCCAGGCGGGTTTTACGCCGGAAGGTATTGCGTAAGGAAATCAGCAGCGGCCGGGAGAGTCGCCGGCGCAAGATGGCGCTGTTCTGGATTTTGAGCAGCAGCCGATCCAGCCAACTGCTACCAAAACGCCCTTTACCCAAACCATATTCACTGATTGCCTCCCGAACTGTCACCCTGACCCCGGCAATGATTGGATAAAGGGCCGCTGCTACCGGGACAAGCAGCCCCACGGCAACCTGGGTCAGCAGCACTTCAGGGGGTAAGCGATAATTGTTAACGTCAAAATTCAGGAAGCTGGCGATGAAGCGGCTGAAAACGTGAGCGCCCACCACCCCCAGTGGAACGGAAATCAGCAGCGCCAGCAGGCCAAAAATGACGACCGTGGCCAGGTAAAGCGACATCACCTGCCCGGTTCTGGCGCCCACTGCTTTCATCATGCCAATCTGCCGGGTTTGCTGGGTGATGAGAGCGGCAATGGTATTGATCACCAAAAAGCCGCTCAATAGCAACGACATAATGGCCAGCGCCCCCATCATCACCGAAATGGCCTGAATGAAGGGGTCCAGGAAAATGTGCTTACCCGGCTGCGGAATAAAAGTGAACCAGACCGTTGGGCCGGCGGCTTCCACTTTGTCGCGAGCCTGGTTGGCCACTGTTTGGATGTACTCCCGGTCGTCCTGGTTCTGGCCAACCAATATTCTCAATTCACTGTATTCTCGCGGCGGTTGGCCTAACCATTCCATCGTGGCGGTAGTAACGTAGCCGGATACCGCGCCGTCAAAGGTATACATTTGGGCATTCAGGTCGTGAGCCAGGCCGGCAATCCGCATCTCTCGCTCTTTGCCGTCCGGGGTTTTGACGATCAGGGTATCGCCAACTTTGGGATTGTTGAGCAAACCCAGGGCCGATCGCTCGATCAGTAACTCACGCGTCGGCGGCGGCCACTCACCGGTTTCGGGATAAATCTTGTCGATCTTAATGTCGTTAAAATCGGGGATGGCCGTCAACCACAGCGTGCGCCAATCATCCGGCCCGGTTTTGACCCGCAGCGTTACCCGCCCCCGGGCCTCGGCCTTATCAACCTCACGCATCCTTTCAACCGCTTTAACGACATCATCCCCAAACGACCCCATGGTCATGATCATGGCGTGGGCCGGATTACTGGCCAGGTAGGTGGCCTGCAAATCACGCGAAAGAATGACCTGCGAACTGGCAATGGTGCCCACGGCAAAAACGCCCACGGCAATGGACAGTACTACCACAATAGTACGGTTTTTATTGAGCCACAGGTCGCGCCAGACCTTCCGCCAGCGGGGTCTGAGTTTAAGCACGGGTCACCTCCGCCGGCGCCTGCTCCACCAGCTCCGGCAACCGGCCATCGACGATTTTCCCATCAGCCAGCAGCACCGTCCGGGTGGCGGCCTGGGCCAAATCCTGGTCATGGGTGACCATCAGGATGGTTTTGCCGTTGGCCACCAGGTTTTCAAACAAATTCAAGATCGAGGCGGCCGTGACGGAGTCAAGATTACCGGTCGGCTCGTCGGCCACCAGAATGGGGGGATCATTGGCCAGGGCGCGGGCAATGGCCGCTCGCTGCTGCTGGCCGCCGGAGATGGCGGTGGGGAGTTTGTAGGCGTGTCCGGTCAGCTCCACCTGCGCCAGCAGCTCCATTGCCCGCTCTTCCCGCTCACGCATGGCGTACATATCACAAAAATCCATCGGCAGCATTACGTTTTCCACCAGGGTTAAGGTGGGCAGTAGTTGGAAGAATTGGAACACCACCCCAATGTGGCGACCCCGCCAAACGGCAATCTGGTTTTCGTTGAGCCGGTGTACGGCCGTATCGCCCACGTAAACCTCACCCGAGGTCGGCCGGTCGATGCCGGTGATCATATTAATCAGGGTCGACTTGCCGCTGCCGGACTTACCCATAACGGCGACAAACTCGCCGGTGTTGACCTTAAGATTAATGCCGCGGAGCGCAAAAAACACACCCGCCGCGCCCTCATAAGTTTTGACAACCTGGCGTAGCTCAATCAGATGATCGTTGCCGTGTTTGTACTGTCCGTTTTCATCGTTGTAGGTCTGTTTGTTTCGCTTGAACCACCCTTTGAACATAGTCAACTCCATAACGGTGCCTGGTCAATCTATTAACTTAAGCTAAATATATTTTTAGTCTAATCTAAAAATATTATAATTGCCGTTTTTGCAAATGTCAAATAGATTGACCGGCACTCAACCAGCGCCGGTCATACTGGGCCGTCCTATTTATTATACCTGAATCAGGCTGGCAGTCATCAGTCAAGAGATGGATTCGAAATAATACCGGGGAACTATTTGGCCAACGGACCTGGCGAAACAGCAGGATTTGAGCATGTCAATTTTTTGACAGCCTCTTAGAACCTGTCTGAAAAGCATGTCATTTCGAGGCCGAAGGCCGAGAAATCCCTGAAGCCGAACTGTAAAACGCTACTTTTAGGGATTTCTCGCTGCGCTCGAAATGACATAATCGCTTCTCAGGACTTTTCAGACAGGCTCTTAAAATTTTCGCCAGGTTTGGTGAAACCTTGCGGCTGTTAGCCAACCTGGGGAGCTGCCGCCTTGATGTCTGCGGCGACTTGATCTTCGAACCCCTTGAAATTGTTGACAAACATCTGGGCCAATTTCCGGGCCTGGGTATCGTAGGCGGCCTGATCGGTCCAGGTGTTCCGGGGAATGAGGACCTCACCGGGGACACCGGGACAACTGCTGGGAACCTGCACGCCAAAGACCGGATCGGTAACATACGCAACGTTATCTAACTCATTGTTGAGGGCGGCATTGACCATAGCCCGGGTGTGCGCTATCTTCATGCGGTGTCCCACCCCGTAGGGGCCGGCCGTCCAGCCGGTATTGACCAGCCAGCAGGTAACCTTGTGCTCGGCAATCTTCTTGCCCAGTAGTTCGGCGTAAACACTGGGATGCTGAGCCATAAAGGGCGCCCCAAAACAGGCGCTAAAAGTGGCCTGGGGTTCGGTCACCCCGCGCTCGGTACCGGCCACTTTAGCGGTGTAGCCGGAGATAAAATGGTACATGGTTTGTGCTGGCGTCAATTTTGAGATGGGCGGCAGAACGCCAAAGGCATCGGCGGTGAGGAAGATGATATTTTTGGGATGGTCGCCCCGACCGTCGCGGGTGGCATTGGCAATGTGGGAGATCGGATAGGCGGCCCGGGTGTTTTCGGTCAGGCCGGCGTCGTCAAGGTCCAGCCGGCGAGAGCTGCTGTCGATGCTAACGTTTTCTAAGATGGTGCCAAAGCGTCGGGTCGTCTCGTAGATTTCCGGCTCGGCTTCGGCCGAGAGCCGGATCACTTTGGCATAGCAACCCCCTTCAAAGTTGAAGACGCCGTTGCGGCTCCAGCCGTGCTCGTCGTCGCCAATGAGGGTGCGGGAGGCGTCGGCCGATAGGGTGGTTTTGCCGGTGCCGCTCAACCCAAAGAAGAGGGCAGTGTCGCCGCGGGGGCCATAGTTGGCCGAGCAGTGCATCGGCATCACGTCCTGAAACGGCAGGAAATAATTCATCGCCGTAAAGACCGACTTCTTGATCTCACCGGCATATTCGGTGCCGCCAATCAAGACTAATTTCTGGGCAAAGTTGACCAGGATGAAGACATCGGAGTTGGTTTGATCGTACTCCGGAAAGGCGTGAAAGCCGGGACAATCGATGACCACGAAGTCCGGTTGGTGCACCGCCAGCTCCTCCGGCGTGGCCTGAATAAACATATTGCGGGCAAACAGGCTGTGCCAGGCATATTGGGTGATGATACGCACCGACATCCGGTAATCCGGATCAGCCCCGCACCAACAATCCTGCACAAACACATCCTTCAATTGCAGGTAAGAGGCCATGCGGCGGTGCAGTTCGTCAAAGCGGTCAGCGGGGATGGGGCGGTTGACTTTGCCCCACCAGATTTGATCGCGGCTTGACGGCTCATCGACAATGAATTTATCGTTGGGCGAGCGTCCCGTAAATTGGCCGGTTCGGACGACCAGCGGCCCCAGATGGGCCATTACGCCTTCCTGCCGGCCAAGGGCTTGCTCGTACAGGGCCGGGGTGGACAGATTCCAGTAAACATTTTTTAAGTTGCTCAGGCCGTGGGTTTCCAGGCCAACCGGGCTATGAGGGTTAGGACTATGTTCTTGCATTTTTGCTCTCCTTTTTAGCTTAGCCGAAATTTACCTGTCAGGCCATCCGCCCGGTTGCTTCAAGCAGACTCAGGGCCTCATGGATAGCCCGGTCCAGAATAGGGTCAACCGGCAGATCGCGCACAAGCGAACGTTCCGGGTCGCGGTTTTCTACCAGGATCGTCAGCCCTTGCAGAATCAAGTCAACGCCCTGCTCGGCGGGGAGTTTGGTGGTATTGAGGCACAGGTCATACAGCGCCGAATCTGTCCAGTCCAGGCCATAGTAGGCGCCAACATATTTACTTCGCTCGCTATCGAGCCGGTTGAGCTTGGTGCGGGCCTGCTGCCGGGTCAAGTTGTGCTCTTGTTGGATACGCTGAAGGCGAACCTTATGGCTGGCGGTGACGCGAACATTCAGCACGTCGCCATAATCGCGCAGCGCAGCAAACGCATCCCGGCTCACAATGACGATGTTATCGCGGCGGGCCAGGCCCTGGATCATGCGACCGATCAGTTGGACAATCTCCCGATTACGCCGATCATATCGTTCCAGCAGGCCGGGCGCCTGCTCATAGATGCGCTCAAACTCATCCTGTCTAACGCCATATTCCAAACTCACCTCATGGATCAGCTCGCGATCGGCATAGACATAGCCCAAACGTTCAGCCAATTTCCGTCCGATGTAACTGCCCCGAGCGCCACTTTCGCGAGAAATGGTGATAACTGCCATGGCTGTTTCCTCCGCTTTTACATTTCTTGAATTACCTGGCGAACCAAACGAACCAGCTTATCGCCGGCTACTTGGGCCATCGCAATTACTTCAGTATGGCTGTCCGGTTGCTGATCCGGCTGCCCGGTAGCCTTATTGGTGATGGCCGACAGCCCCAGAACGCGCATGCCGGCATGATTGGCCGCGATAACTTCAGGTACGGTCGACATGCCCACCGCATCCCCACCGATGAGCCGCAAGTAACGCCGCTCGGCCGAGGTTTCGAAGGTTGGGCCGGAAGTAGCCACATAGACCCCCTGGTGTAACCTGATCCCTTCTCGTTCGGCCACAGTGAGGGCCAGGGCGCGCAAATTGGGATCATAAGCCCGCGACATATCGGGGAAGCGGGGGCCAAGGTCATCGTCATTGGGACCGATCAGGGGGTTATTGCCCATTGTGTTAATGTGATCCGTGATGAGCATTACATCCCCGGCGTCGAATTCAGGGTTAAGCCCGCCGGCCGCATTGGTCACAATCAGCCAGGCGGCCCCCAGGGCGCGCAGAACCCGCACCGGGAAGACCACCACAGCCATTGGATAGCCCTCGTAGTAGTGAAAGCGACCCTGCATCACCACAACGCTCTTGCCGGCCAGAACACCCGTCACCAGTTGGCCGGCGTGTCCGGCGACCGTAGAAACGGGAAAATGGGGGATCTCACTGTATGGAAAAACGGTTGTTCCCTCAACTTCATTGGCCAGAGCGCCCAACCCGGAGCCTAAGATAATGGCAATCTGAGGCTGAGTTTGGGCGCCAGCTTGAATATAAGCCCTGGCGGCCTCAATTTTTTCTTTTTGTTCGCTCATAACGTATTCTCCGGTCGTACCTAAGATCACCTGCTATTTGACGATCATTGACTTGAAACTGGTCCCGCACCGCGGTGGTTTGACCCCCAGCGTATCGGCAATGGTCGCGGCCAGGTCGGCAAAAGTTTCACGAACGCCAATATTGGCCCCGGCCCGGATAGGAGCGCCGGCGATCAGGACAGGCACATATTCACGCGAGTGATCGGTGCCGGGCGTCGTTGGGTCGTTGCCGTGATCGGCGGTGATGACCAGGACATCATCTTCGGCCAGGGCGTCCATGATTTCAGGCAGCCGCCGGTCAAACTCGACCAGGGCCTGGGCATAGCCGGCCGGGTTATTGCGATGGCCATATTTGGCGTCGAAATCAACCAGGTTGGTAAAAATCAGGCCCGGCTCCCGGCGGTTACGCATTGCCGCAATGGTCTGATCGACTCCATCCATATTATCCTGGGTGTGGACAGCGTCGGTGATACCCTGCCCAACAAAAATATCTTCGATTTTGCCCACGGCGTAGACCATTAAGCCGGCCTCTTTTAGCGAGTCCAGCACTGTTGGCTCTGTGGGCAGCACCGAAAAGTCGTGCCGGTTGGCCGTGCGCGTAAAATTCCCCGGCGCGCCCACAAAGGGGCGGGCGATAACCCGGCTCACCTCGTGCTCGCCCCGCAAAATCTCCCGGGCGATGCGGCAAATCCGGTACAGCTCCTCAATTGGGATGATCTCTTCGTGGGCAGCAATCTGAAACACGCTATCGCCGGAGGTATAGACAATGGTCTTGCCGGTGCGCAGATGCTCTTCGCCCAACTCGTCGATGATGGCCGTCCCCGAAGCAGGATAGTTGCCCAACCACCCCCGGCCGGTTTCAGCTTCGTATCGAGCCATGATCTCCGGCGGGAAGCCGTTAGGGTAAAGCGGGAAGGGTTGGGACAATTGAAGCCCCATCAGTTCCCAGTGGCCGGTGGTGGTGTCTTTACCCGGCGATACCTCGGCCATCTTGCCGTAAGCCGCCTGGGGCCGGTATTGCGGCACAACGCCCTGCAAAATGGCAATGTTGGCCAGCCCCATCTTTTCCATGGTCGGTAGACTCAAGCCGCCGACCACCCGGGCAATATTGCCCAGGGTGTGGCTGCCCACGTCGCCAAAGGTAGCCGCATCAGGCGCCTCGCCAATACCAACACTATCCAAAACAATCACAATAAATCGCTTAATTTGCATAGTATTCCCCCTTGCAGCCTGCCAGCAGTGATCAGTGATCAGTTGACGACCGGCTACTTTTCATACGGCACCCCGGCTGCGGCAGGCGGATTGGACCGACCGATGAAACCGGCCAGGGCCACCAGGGTCAGCACGTAGGGTAACATCAACAGAAAGTCGCTGGGGATTCTAACGCCGGCATTTTGGAGCGAGATTTGGACGGCGTCGGCGAAACCAAACAGCAGACATGCGCCCAACGCCCCCCAGGGATTCCACTTGCCAAAGATAACGGCAGCCAGGGCAATAAACCCTCGACCGTTGGTCATGTTTTCGGTAAAGATGTTGAGTTGGCCGATCGACAGGTAGGCCCCACCCAGGCCGGCCAGCACGCCGCTTAAGCCAACGCCCAGGTAACGTAAACTGAACACATTCACGCCCACCGTATCAGCCGCTTTGGGGTGCTCCCCCACCGAGCGTAAACGCAGTCCCAGAGGGGTGCGGAAGAGGACAAAGGAGGAGATAGGCACGGCAATGAGGGCAATGTAAACGATTGGCGGCTGGTTGAACAAAATATCTCCGAGTATGGGAATGCTGGCCAGAGCCGGGATGGGCGCGGCCGGGAGATTGGGCACAGAGGGCGAGTTGCCGGAGGTATTGAAGATAAATTGCAGCAAAAATCCGGTCAAACCGAGCGCCAGGATGTTGATGGCGACGCCGCTGACCACCTGATTGGCCCGGAAACGAATTGAAACAACCGCATGAACCATGGAGATAAGAAAGCCAAAGATGATGGCGCCCACCATGCCGGAGATAGCGCTGACCAGCGGCGGCAGGCCAAACTGGGCCGCAAAGTAGCTGATCATCATGGCAAAAAAGGCGCCAATCAACATAATCCCCTCCAGGGCGATATTGACCACCCCGGACCGTTCGGAGAAGATGCCTCCTAGCGCCGCCAGAATAAGCGGCGTGGCCGCCCGGATGGTTGAAGCAAAGAGGGCGACGCTGAAGATTGAGACTAACATTTCCATTATGCCTGTCCTCCTTCCAATTGAACCCCTTCAGCCGAAGCCTGGGCGGCTGCTCTTCTCTTTTCCAGCCATTGCGGCAACGCCTGCACAATTTGCGGCGCGGCTACAAAAAAGATCACCAGGGCTTGAATAACCAGGACGATATCCTGCGGCACTCCGGCTACGTTCTGCATCCCCAGCGCGCCCTGACTCAAGGTGGCAAAGAGCAGGGCGGCCAACACCACGCCGGGTGGGTTATTGCCGCCGACCAGTGAGACCGCAATGGCCGTAAAGCCGTAACCCGGTTGAAAACCGTGCTGGTAGCGATAGAACAACCCGGTGATGATGATGCCGCCGCCTAACCCGGCCAGTCCCCCGCTGATGAGCATTGCCAGGAGCATATTATAGTTTGGCCTGATGCCGGCATATTCGGCTGAATATGGATTAAGCCCAACGGCTCTGACCTCGTAGCCAATGGTGGTTTTCCACAACAACCACCAGATAAAGGCGGCGGCCAGCAAGGCAATGATGATCCCAGCCGATAACCTGGAGGGCGGCAAGATTTTCATCAACTGGGCCGATGGCAGCACCCTGGCCGTTTGGGGAATATCCAGCGCCGAAACCTCTTTCATCGGTCCGGTGACCATATAGCTGATGAAGAAGATGGCGATAAAATTCAACATGATCGTACTGATGACCTCGTGGACCCCGCGGGTGGCTTTGAGAAAACCGGCGATACCCCCCCACAAACCACCGACAATAGTGGCCACCAACAAAGCCGCAATGACATGGATGACCGGCGGCAGCGACAGGTTAATGCCTACCCAGGCCGCGGCCAGCGCGCCCATCAAAAACTGGCCCTCGCCCCCAATATTGAACAGCTTGGCCCGAAAAGCAAAAGCCACGGCCAGGCCGGTCAGGATAAGGGGGGTGGTGTTTTCCAGGGTTTCGCCAATAGAAAAGATGTCTCCAAAGGCGCCCTGGAGCAGGGCTGCATAGGCTGTAATGGGATTTTTGCCGATAATCAGGATAAAGATTGCCCCCACCAACAAAGCCAGGATGATCGCCCCGACCGGCAGAATAAGCGCCTTTAAAAAGGGCGCCAGGGTGAACATCACCCTTTCTCGCCAATTTCTTGTGGTTAATTCTTCGGATGTGGTCATTTGATCTGTCCTCCTTGGGTTGGCGGTGTACTGCGCTTGGCTCCGGCCATATACAGGCCCAATTCATCTTCTGTGGCTTCTGCCGCCGGGATATCGGCCACAATTTCACCGTGGAATATCACCAAAATCCGGTCGCTGAGACCCATCACTTCGTCCAACTCGTTTGAGATCAGAAGGACAGCTTTGCCGGCGTCGCGCTGTTCGATGATCCGCTTGTGGATGAACTCAATTGCCCCTACATCCACCCCCCGGGTCGGTTGAGCAGCAATCAGCAGGGCCGGATCTCGCCCCATCTCCCGGGCAATGATGACCTTCTGCTGGTTGCCGCCCGATAAGTTTTTGACCAGTACTTCCTGGTTGGGCGTGCGCACATCGAACTCGTGGATGAGCCTGTCGGCATAGCTTTTGATCGCCGCAAAAACACGGCGGATCCAACGGGCAAAGGGGGCCTGGTCGTGAGAACCCAGCACGCCGTTATCGGCAATGCTAAAGTCCAGCACCAGGCCGCGATGATGGCGATCTTCAGGGATGGTGGCGATGCCCCTGGCGATAATCTCTTTGGTGGCGTGATTGGTAATGGGAACGCCCTTTAAATCAATCGTCCCCGCTTTGGCCTTGTGCAGCCCGGTAATGACTTCAATCAGTTCCGATTGGCCGTTGCCGGCTACCCCGGCGATGCCTACAATCTCACCCGCATGCACTTGAAAGGAAACACCATTGAGCACAGGTAAACCGTTGCGGCCAACGGCATGTAGATTCTTAACATCCAGGACCACTTCCTTGGGCTGGCCAGCTTCTTTTTCCACCTCAAGCACAACATCACGTCCAACCATCATGCTGGCCAGTAACTGGGGTGAAGCATCTTTGATTTCAATGGTACCGATCATCTTGCCCCGGCGGATAACCGTGACCCGGTCGCAAACCTCCATCAACTCTTTGAGTTTATGGGAGATAAAGATAACCGGTACGCCCTGGTCCGTCAGGGTGCGCATAATTTTGAACAACCCTCTAATCTCCTGGGGCGTCAGCACCGCGGTTGGTTCGTCCAGGATTAAGACCCGGGCGCCTCGATACATTGTCTTGAGAATCTCGACCCGTTGGGCCATCCCCACCGAAATATCCTCAATTCTGGCGTAGGGGTCTACTTCCAGGTTATATCTTTCAGACAAAGCTCTAATTTCCTCGGCCGCTTTAGCTACATCCAGCGTGCCGGCCGGGGTGCGCGGCTCGGAGCCAAGAACAATATTTTCGGCCACGGTAAAGACCGGCACCAACATGAAGTGTTGATGAACCATCCCAATCCCCAGTTCTATGGCCACTTTGGGTTCCGTGATAGCCACCTCTTGGCCGCGCACAAAAATTTGGCCCTTGGTCGGTTGGTAGAGGCCATACAGGATACTCATCAGAACGGATTTTCCGGCCCCATTTTCACCCAGTAGCCCCAATACCTCACCCTCATAAACGGCCAGATTGATGTGATCGTTTGCAATCACGCCCGGGAAGACTTTGGTCACATCCCTCATTTCAATTACAGGCACTTTATCGCGCATAGGTTTACCTCGTGGCAGATGTAATAGTCCAGAAAAGTTCGCTTACCCAAGCGACGCCCGAGCTTCGTGTTACGTGTTGCCAAAAATTACCGGAACCCGCAACACGTAACACGAACTTAGCCCAAAAAACTTCTCTGGATCGTCGCTATTTATTGCGGCGGGCTAAAATTCGCCAGTTCTTCTTCGGTAGCCGGCACCTTGAACTCGCCATCGATAATTCTCTTGGCGTATTCGTTCGCCTTGTCAATGACCTCCTGCGGGGTATTCTCACCGGTTGTGGGAGCCAGGCCCACGCCATTTTCTTTCAAACCAAAAACCAGGGTTCCAGCCTTGAAATTACCTTCCTTGGTTGCCTTGATCGTTTCAAAGACAGCCACATCGACCTGCTTCATCATCGAGGTCAGGGTATTCGCCGGGGCCAGGCTATATTGGTCAGAGTCGACGCCGATGGCCCAATAGCCGGCGCCTCTTTCCTGGGCCGCCTGGAACAGTCCCAGGCCGGTGCCGCCCGAAGCGTGATAGATAACATCGGCCCCGCTGGCGTATTGGCTGAGCGCAATCTCTTTACCCCTGCCCGGGTCGCCAAAGGAGCCGGCATAGGTCGACAGAATCTCTGCCTCCGGGTTGGCGGTCTTTACGCCGGCCCGGTAACCGGCCTCAAATTTTTTGATCAGGGGCACTTCCAAACCGCCAATAAAGCCAACTTTGTTCGATTTGGTCATCAAACCGGCCACCACGCCGACCAGAAAAGAGCCTTCTTCCTCTTTGAAGAGTAGTGAGGCGATGTTGTCACCCTCTACCACCGAGTCGACAATGGCGTACTTGGCATTGGAATTTTGAGGGGCCACGTTGGCCAGAGCGTCGGTTTGCAAAAAGCCGATGGCGAAGGTGAGATTGCTGCCCTGTGACGGCGCTCTAGCCAGACTGGGTTCATAATCAGAAGGTTGGGACGTTTCATACACCTGCGTCTCGATGCCCAGTTCTGCTTTGGCCCGTTCCAGGCCCCGATTGGCCGAATCGTTGAAGGATTGGTCGCCCAACCCGGCCACATCCAGCACAATGGCGGCCTTGAATGTGCCTTCGCCGCCACCCGTAGCGCCGCCACCACCGCCGCAGGCGCTTACAATCAAGCTGACCAGTGCCATCACGGCCAGCAAGCTCCACCAGTTAAACCGAATTCTCATCACATCCTCCTTAATAAATTGGTCTTGTTTGATAAATTTTTTGAAACAACCCTTTGGGCGTGATGGGCAACAGGTTTAATTGCCGAACATGCCGTCTATGTCATAGCCTACCTCCTTAACTCATTTTTTCATCAGCAGTTGCAATACAATCTACACGGAAGGCGTCATGTCGAGGCGCATAGCATCACCTTGAACCGGCATAATGTAGCCCATCAGCCACACTGCCAGGCCCAAACCATCGGCGAAACTCTTTTTGCATAAATTTAATAGCCTCCGTTGGCTACCAGCCAATCTTCAGTTGTTCGTATTTTTCGAGTTCAGTGGAGCGCCCGGTCAGGACTTGAGACGGGTATGGTCTACTTGGAGTGATAAGGGATGGGGTTGGGCATGATGAAATTCATTGTGAAACACTACCCGGTAGTGCAATTATTGCGGTTATGAGATAACATCAAACCCGGCTCTCAAAAAACGAGGCAGAACAATTGTTGGCAGAGTTGCCCTGGCTACTCGTCTTGAAGACTTGATCCCATTATATGCCAGGAAAGGAAAGCTGTCAATCAAAATTTGACCGCGGTCATGATCCACTCCAGCCGGCGGGTGCGTCTGGCGATAGCTCCGTTGCTAACAACACCACCGACCGGGGCTGAACCGGGTAAGTTGGGCCGGCCACAACCGGTCCGGCTTGGTCGCAGCAATCGGCCGGGGACTCCAAATAAGTGTCGATCACTTGTCGCCAGCCATTATGGCAAGTGGATGGGAGGGGGGGTAACTCAAACTCCAGGGGTTCCCAGTAAGCATTCAAGATGAGGTGAAATAAGCCCCGCTCCCCTTGGATAGTAACGGCCAGGCTGTGGGAATGCTCGCCCCAGTCGGGTTGATAGAGCCTGACGCCGTGCCATTGAATCTGAGCCTGGCGGAGAAGCTGGTTCAGGGTTAAGCCGCGTTGCTCTTCAAACACGGGCAGATCGAGCCGGAGACGAATGAGCTGCTTGACAAATTGATGGAGCTTGGCATGTTTGTCAAGCAGGCTCCAATCAAACCAGCTCAGTTCATTGTCCTGGCAGTAGGCGTTGTTGTTGCCCTGTTGGGTGCGCCGCACCTCATCGCCCATTAGCAGCATGGGCACACCCAGAGCCAGCAGCGTGACCGTGAAAAAATTCTTGAGCTGCCGCTGGCGCAACTGCTCGATCTCGGGGTCGTCGGTGGGGCCTTCCACACCGCAGTTCCAGCTCAAATTGTGATTGTGGCCGTCCCGATTATCCTCGCGATTGGCCTCGTTGTGCTTGTGATTGTACGATACCAAATCGTTGAGAGTGAAGCCGTCGTGGCAGGTAATAAAGTTGATACTTTGTTCCGGTTCCCGGTTTTCGTGGCCGTACAGATCGGGACTGGCCAGCAAGCGGGCCGGCAGTTTGGCCACAATACCCCGGTCGCCCTTCATAAAACTGCGCAAGTCGTCTCGAAAGCGGCCGTTCCACTCCTTCCAGCGGTCGCCGATAAAGCTGCCAACCTGGTAGAGTCCGGCCGCGTCCCAGGCTTCGGCGATAATTTTGGTGCCGGCCAGGATGGGGTCGGACTCGATTTCCCACAGGATAGGCGGGCTTTCTAGCAGACGCCCCCGCTCGTCGCGGGCCAGAATCGAGGCCAGGTCGAAGCGAAAACCGTCGATGTGCATCTGCTCCACCCAGTAGTGCAGGCTGTCAACGATCATACGGCGGACGATGGACTGATTGGCATTGAGCGTGTTGCCGGTGCCGCTGAAGTTGGCGTAGTTGAGGCCGCCATCCTCCAGGATATAGTAGGCCCGGTTTTCCAGGCCGCGGAAGCAAAAGGTTGGACCGTCCGATCCCCCCTCGGCGGTATGGTTGTAAACCACGTCCAAAATCACCTCGATCCCGGCCCGATGCAGCGCCTTGACCATATCCCGAAATTCGTCCAGGGGTCCCAACGGCTCCTGCCGGGAGCTATAGCCGCAGTGCGGGGCAAAAAAAGAGACCGGGCTGTAGCCCCAGTAATTAACCAGTCCGGCCGGCGCGTCTTGCGTATCGAATTGGAAAATCGGCAGCAGTTCGACCGCGGTGATGCCCAACTCTTGCAGGTAGGAGATTTTGTCGATCAGGCCGGCATAGGTGCCCCGCTTGGGCGGGTCAACCCCGGAGTTGGGGTGGCGGGTAAAGCCGCCGACGTGCATTTCATAGATGATCGTTTGGGCAAAGGGACGGCGCAGGGGCGTATCGCCCTCCCAGTTATAACCGGTGGGATCGGCCACCACGCTTTTCATAGCAACGGCGGTGTTGTCGCCCGGTTGGGCCGCGGCCTGGCGGCTGTAATTGGTGGGAACGGCCACGCCCCGGCCGTACGGGTCGAGCAGCACTTTGTCGCCGTCAAATCGTAATCCCTGCTCCGGCTCAAACGGGCCGGCCACGCGATAGCCATAGAGTTGGCCGGGTTTGAGGCCCGGCACAAAGACGTGCCAGTAGTAAAAGGTGCGATTTTGGTTGGGATCGAGGCTGATGAGGCGGGCCGGTTCAGGATCGTCAACGGCATCGAACAGCAGTAAGGTCACGTCCGTGCAGTTTTTGGAAAAAACCGTAAAGTTGACGCCCTCGGGATAAACGGTGGCGCCCAGCGGAAAGCTCTGACCGGGTCGAATTGCTGCGGTCAAAGTGGCTCCTCAAAAACGGTGAATTGTGACCTATGAATTGTGAATAGCCTGACAACCAGATTGGCGACCGACTATATTCAAGTTTAGCACGGAGGGAATGAAAAGTAAATGCAGGCGGCAGGTTATTTTCGACTGGGCAGGGGTTTCACCACCCCTTGCTAAGGACAGAAGAAGTCGGGCCGGCATTCCGGGGGGCGGTCGCCGCAGCGGGCGTTGAGACGCATACCCAGGTAGGGGGAAGGATCGATGGTGTTGGCAATGTCGGTTTCGTTGACAAAGGTGCCGTTGCCGTCGTCCAGCACAATGCTAAAATGGAGATGGGTGTCGATACCGCGCCAGGATTGGCCGTTGTAGTCGCCCTGGTAGCCCAACAGCGTGCCCTGCTTCACCGGCAGTTCAAATGTGCCTGGCGGAATCTGGTCGATGATGTAGCTGTGGCCGGCGGCATCGGCCATATGGGTGTAATAGGTCCAGATTTGCCGGCCCGGCCTCAGCGGGTCCTCCGGGTGGCGGATGATCACGGCGCTGATCCACTCCGGCCGGCGGGTCAGATAGCCGTCGTAAGCGGCATAGACCGGCGTTACTCCGTTGCCGGCCAGGCCAAAGATATCCAACCCGGAGTGGTTGACCGTGCCCAGAATGCTGTCGCCATACAACACCCCCACCCAGCCTTCGGTCGGCATAACAAAGGGCGCCCGGCTACATTGGGCCAGGCCGGTGACCACCGGCAGTTCCCCCCCGTCCGGCTTCTGCCCAAAGCCCAGATAATCGGCCTCCTCACGCAGCCGCATCAGCGAGGGCCACAGCGCAATCCCCCCGCAAATCAGCACCAGGGCGATGACGGCCAGCAGCCATTTTAAGAATTCTTTCATCTTCATCGTGGTGTGGTAGTAAAATAACTTTACATAAGTTTACCCATTTCTGTCAAGCCGTCAACCATACTGACGGTTTCTCGCCCACCCCTAACTGCCCCAAATCTGAAATTTTGCTCAAAAGATGGCTTTGACCTATCATTTCAACAGAAAACCCGTCAGGTTTGACACACCTGGCGGGTTTAGGACGGGTTGACTCGCCTGATTGGTTAAGGCCGGTTCGATTGTGACGCGCCGGAAGATGTCCGTCTACGCCTGGACAGAAACTTTTCTATGAGAACCGTCAGGCGAGCAACCTCTGTTTGCAAGGCGTTGACTCTACTTTCAAGCGTATCGACCTTGCCGCGCAATTCATACCGGTTGATATTGGCGGTGGTTTGTAGTTCGTAGAGATGATCAATGTGCTGCAAGCTATGCCCCATTGCCATTTCAATGGTCATTTTGCCATTGGCATAATCTGATAGAATTTGTTTGTGGTCGTATGTACTCATTTATTCACCTCCTTTCTGTAAAAAATCTAATTTACTGACCTATAGGTCAGTAAATGATATCATAGTTTTTACCAGATGTCAAATCAGTGAAAACAAACTTATGAAAAGATTTGGGGAAAAGTTACGAGTTTTGCGCCAACAACGTAGATTAACAATGAGGCAGCTTGGAGAGCTACTTGGGGTCAGCGATAGTTATGTAAGCAAAATGGAAACCGGGGATAAAATCCCTAACGTGGCAATGGTATTAAAGATTGCTCAAATCTTTGATGTATCTACCGACGTGCTAATAAAAGATGAGTTAGAACTAGAGAGTTAATTGTTCCAGACAAAACTGGCGGGGGGAACGGGTATTCTTTGAACGCGCCAACCGGCTTTGGCCTTTAGGCGGCTAAATGACAGGCGGACCCGAAACGCCTCGCCTCTGGTAGGCGCATTTCTCCCGGCTAACCAGATGGCATCGCTTGGGGAGGGGTTGTATCTGGCCTGGAGTAAGCCATTGGGCACAGCCGCCACGGTAATCGACTTTAACTCGTTATGACTGTTTTTCTCTTCGTAATTGTATTTGACAAAAATAGTTGTGGTAATATAACTGGTGTCCCGAATCGTCAAAATTTTGGGTAAAGTTTCCTCAACTTCAACATGTTCTGCTGCTCTGATTTGACGGACGGTCATCGAGAATTGAGAGGTTTGTAGGGTTGCTGTCCCTTAGACCACTTACCTGTTCAGCTTTAGAGCTGGCTGACTGACAAATTTAACATTCAAAGTTGACCAGTAATAATTGCTCACGGATTTTCACAGATTTACACGGATTTAATAAAAAAACACAAGAAATCAGTGTTCATCCGTGTTAATCCGTGAGCTATGTTAAAAGTATCAGCCAATCAGGCTTTAGAGTCTACAAACAATGCCTGCCGGATCGCATAATCTGGATGAAACAGGTATCTGGCACGTTTATAGTCGATTTTTCCAAACAATCGCTGATCGATTCGGGCCATGCCCAATCTATCTAAAGCCTCTCGGGTAATATCCTCGCCAATATCAGCCGCCAGATCACTTTCGTGGTGAAAGATTTCAATAGCTGCCTCCCTATAATCGTAGAGAGCCTGGACCACGAGCCGCAGGGTGGCTTTTTCTATCTCTTCCAGCCGATCCAGGTCATCGATGAGCGTGTTCGGGTTAAGCAGCATCGTCATCTGCCCAATCTTCGTCTACTTCTTTCAGCGGCAACGCCAATTGCCGCTGTTCTACCAGCGCCTTATCAATATTACGTTGAGCCAACTTTACATATTCTTCCAGTAATTCAATCCCAATAAAGCGGCGTTGTTGCCGGATAGCGACCACGGCGGTTGTGCCGCTGCCCATAAAGCAGTCGAGCACAATGTCATCCGGCTCGGTTAACAATTGGATAAACCGGCGCGGTAGTTCCGGCGGAAATTTAGCTTCATGGTCATCATTGGCCCGCACCGACGGAATATACCAGACCCCGCGTGACCCCCACTCTCGCCATTCCTTTTTTGCTAACCTGGTACGGTCAACTTTGGTGACGCCCGGCTTCCAGAACACGTACAAATATTCAAACTCATCGACCGCTTTGTAAGACAGACTATGCCAGCGCGAATTTTCCCAGGCCGCGTCCTTGACCCAGGCTCGCCTGTCGTACATGTAGAAGCCGGCCTCAAGCCCCCAGGCTTCAATTAATCCCCCTACAATTTTGACCCGGGTTTGCGTTTCATATTTACCGCCGCGGATGTTATTGCCGTTGAGCCGGCGATCAACAGTTTGTTCGCTACAACCTGGCAGTTGGGCAATTTGATAACGATTATAATCAGGATGTTCAGCCATCGCCCGGAGCACATCCTCTCTGGTCACCGGTGAACGCCGACTGCTGACCACTTCGGCCTGTATTTTGGGTATGGTCGAGTCTTTGAAAACTAAAATGTCGGCGATGTTAATAACCAGAAAGCCGCCCGGCTTAATGATCGGAAAGTGAAGGGCGATTACCGTTGAAAGCAGGCTTTGCCAGTCTTCAAATGATAAATCAGACTCGTATTCCTTGCCCACAAAATAGGGCGGCGACCAGATACTCAAGGCGATGCTATTCGGTTGAATCCTGGGCAGAAGTTGCCGGGCATCACCTGGGTAAATGTGGTTTACCTCTAGAGCCTCGTCAAGATGGTTGCCTTGATAAACATCCGCCAGTTGGCGCTGCAATTCCGGCGGTAATCGGCTAATATTAAAGCTATTCATCCCCGCTTTATCGGCAGCAGTTCTCACCGTAAATTCTCCAGAAATTTTTTAATAGTATACCACTAATTGACCTAGAACGCATGTATACCACTAATTGACCTAGAACGCATGTTTACATGAGGAACCCCATCACCCCCTAATTTGACAAACGCCTAAAAAGTGACACAATTTCAACTCAGATGGTAGTCGCCTGACTTTGCTACCAATACTGACCACCTGGGAGGGAGATGGTATGACAACGGCCCCAAAATATACCTTCTTGTGGCTCACCTTTGTCTTGATTGGGCTGAGTTTGTTTGCTGCCGGCTGTACCACCACCTATCAATACAAAGGGGTGCTGCTGGACCCACCCCTGGCGCTGCCCGATTTTGAGTTGACCGCCACCGACGGCCAACCTTTTCGCCTGAGTGACGTGGCCGGCGATTACGCCTTGATCTACTTCGGCTACACCTTCTGCCCGGATGTTTGTCCGCTGACCATGGCCGATGTGCGCCAAGCCCTGGCCGATTTCGAGGGACGTGACCGCGTCCACGTCATCTTCATTTCGGTCGATCCGGAACGGGACACGCCCGAACTGTTGGCGCGATATGTCAAAGCCTTTGGCCCTGACTTCATTGGTCTGACCGATGATTTTGAGAAGACCCGGGCTATGATGAAGCCTTACGGCGCTTATGCCGAGAAAGAGGCGGTGACCGGCTCGGCCGCCGGTTACCTGGTGAACCACACTGCCCGCCTCTACTTGGTCGGCCCTGACCGCAACCTGCTCCTGACCTACCCCTTTGGCTTTGAACCGGAAGATTTGCGGAGTGATCTAACCCATTTATTACAACAACCAGAAAGTTAACGAAGGGTAATTGTAATGAAAATCTATCTATTCCTGATGGCGATGCTGTTGGCCGTGACCGGCTTGGCAGCTCAATGTGGTTCGGCCCCGGCCGCCCCCCAACAAAGTGGCGACCCTGACATTGTAATTATGGAACCGTATGCCCGCGCCGCCATTCCCAATGGGGCTGTCTTTATGGAGTTGATGAATCAGGGCCGCGTCGACGACAGCCTCATCAGCGCCCAAACCGACGTGGCCGACGCCGTCGAACTGCACGAGTCAAAAATGGATGAAAACGGCGTGATGAGGATGAGTCCCGTCGCCAACATTCCTGTGCCGGCCGGCGGTTCGGCCATCCTGGAGCCGGGCGGTCTGCACGTGATGCTCATCGGTTTGAAGCGGGAGCTGGCCGTCGGCGATAAGTTCAGCCTGACCCTCAATTTTGAAAAATCCGGCCCCCGGACCCTCGAGGTCGAAGTGCGCGACAGTATGATGAGCCAGATAGGTCACGGTGAGATGGAGGGGATGGAACAGAAACTGGAGTAGCTAAGCTGGGTCGATGACCGAGGAAATCCGGCTGCAAGCGGGGCAAAGCTTACTGCTCCATAATCGCCGCTGGCACCTGCGCCAGGTGAACGCGGTTGACTCACGTCACCTGGAGCTTGAGGCCATCGGCGCGTCCGCGGCCTCCCTGGGGCTGACCCGCCGCCTCCGGGCGGTCCTTTACGGCGATGAACTGTTCATCACCCGTGGCCGCCAGCCGGGCTATTGGCACGGCCACCTCGGCCGTGATTGGCTCGACACCGACAGCGGTCCTGTGCTCAATTGCACCCTGGCTACCCCGCTCGACCTGCTGGCCGCCCACACCCGTCACCTCAGCGAGAGTGAGCCTAAGAATGAGTTCAGTTGGTCCTACTCCCGGGCGGCCAAATTCCGCTATTGCCCGCGGGCTTACTATTATCACTACTACGCCGCCTGGGCCGGCTGGCGCAGCGACGCCGCCGAACCGGTCCGTCGCGCTTACCTCCTCAAGAATCTGACCGATCTCTCCCGCTGGGTGGGCAACCTGGTCCACCAGTCGATCAAATTTGCCCTGACCCGGCTCCAGGCCGGACAGGCCATTACCCCGGCCGACCTGCTCAAGCAGATGCACCGCCGCGCCCGGGCCGACTTTGAAAATTCTCGCCGTGGCCGCTACCGGCAGCAGCCCACTCGTTTCACCGGTTTTCAGGAGCATTACTACCGGTTGGCGCTACCCGGCTCAACCTGGCAAGCAGCCTGGAGCCGCGCCGAGCAATATCTGCAAACCTTTCTCCACTCCGATCTATACGCCCATCTGGCCCGGCAGGCGCCGGCCACCTTTCTGCACATCGAGGAACTCACCTCTTTCACCCTGGCCGGGGTGAAGGTTTGGCTCCAGCCCGACCTGCTCCGCCGGGAAGAGGAGACGTTGGTGCTGTATGATTGGAAAACCGGCCCGGTCGAGGAGACCGAACTACGGCAGCAATTAGCGATCTACGCCCTCTATGTCCGGCAAAGCTGGCCGGAGTTGGTTGGCCCGGAGCGGCCCATCCAGGGAGTTGTTTTTGACCTGGCCGATGGCCGCCTGTTGGAATTTGAGCTGGCCGAAACTGACCTATCGGCGACGCAGGCGCAGATTGAGGCCAGCGTGGCTCAATTGCAAAGCCTGCTGCTCGATCCGGCGGCTAACCTGGCCGAATTACGCCGCTTCCCGATGATCGATGATCTGAGCCGGTGTCGGCAATGCCAGTTTCGGGAGTTGTGTGGCAGGTAGCAGGTCGCAGGTCGCAAGGTTGCACACGCAGCGGCAGGCGGCGCGTTTCACGCCCCACGCTTCACGCTTCACGCTTATCGCTCTCCGCTCCTCGCCCTAACTCCCGCTCTACTATCGCCCCCACCAGCCGGTTGCACAGCACGGTAATGAACGCGCCGGCTCCAAAGAAAGCGAACAGGGGAAAAATAGCGGCGATCAGCAGCAGCACGGTGACGATGACGGCCAACACCAACACCGCCAACGGATACCGGCCCAACACCACTGCGGCGTTGCGCAGAGCCAGTTTCAGGCCCGGTTCCTCCAATCGGGGATACATGGGCAGCGCCAGCAACTGCCACATACTCCATAGTAATAACAGGGCCACAAAAACAACCTGCATAGTTGCGGCCCAACTGGCCTCAAAATTGCTATAGAAATTCAAATTAAACCCCAGCAGCAAGGCCGCCAGCAGATTGATGGCTCCCCACAGGTAGGCCTGCTTCCAGAATGGGGCGGGGCGGACAAAAAAGGTGCTTAACGTAATGGCCTTGCCCTGGCTAATCTCATACACGGTAAAGAACAGGCCAAAGGTCAAGAAAGGCCAGGGCAGAATGAGCAGACTGCCCAGCAGCCAGATGGCGTTAAAGATAAGCAGGTGCAGCAACTCGTCCCAGATATCCCCGGCCGCCAGTTTGATGACGCTCCAGATCAGCCGCATCTCACTTTCTCACCTCCATTGGTCGGATTGTAACACAGTCCGTTCACCCGCCCAAATAAAAAGCAGGCGTCATTTTTGGAGGTGAGTTCTGAGCGTCAACGCTTTATGGTTGAGTCACGATAAGAGACTGATGACCTCCCAATTTATCCAGAGATCATACAGGCCAATCCCTACCAGCAGCACTCCCCCGATCACATTGACCAGCCGGGCATGCACCGCAAACTGGCGGGTAATCCAACGCTGTGACGCCCCCGATAGAAAAGATAGCGCCAACAGGGGCAAGCCAAAGCCCAGGCCAAACCACAAAAAAACGGCCAATTGACTCAAGGCTTCGCTGGCCGTGAGCGACAGGGCAAAAATGCCGACCACCAACGGACCGGAACAGGGTAAGGCAATCGGCCCGTAGAGCAGGCCATACAGAAAGGCGTTGATATACGGGTGTGACAGCACCGGCACCTGCATCTGGGGTAACTGCTTAAACGGGTTACGGTCTAGCAAGAGCATAACCCCCAGGCCGATAATCAGCAGGTCGGCCAGCGGAACGATTATGGCCAGGGCCCGGCCGATGGAGACTGACAGGGCGGCGATGACCAGCCCCAGCGCCAACATCATGGTCAACACTCCGGCCAGAACAAAAAAGCCCAAAAAGTAGCGTCCCCAGGGACGGCCGGCTGTAGCCTGCTGCCCGCCGCTGAGATAAGCCAGGTAACCGGGATAGAGGGGCAAAACACATGGGCTGGTGGTGGCCAGCAAACCAAGTGAAATAGAGGTTAAGATTGTGTCAAACATAGTTTTTTTCCTGGTTCATAAATTGAGGCGGAGGTCGGGAGATTGAAGGATGGTTTCATCGGTTCAATTTCCCAGCCGACATTGGGGGTGTTCAGAATTTTGGGTAGATAAGGTGACCGGCGCTTGGGCCGCAATTCCAAGCCAAAATTAGTTGTAAGTGCCGGTCACCTATAAATTTAGACAGTCCCGCCGGTATCTTTCGCTTTTTTAGATTTCGTTCAGGAATGGTTCAATAGCTTCCTGGAGCGTTTGGGCATCTTTAACCCCAAAGGGGAGTAGCTGCACGGCGCCGTGGCGATCAATGATGAACATAGGCGCCGACGGTGGGTTCAAGAATTGCAGGCCGTAGAGTTGGCCGATTTCACGAGCCACTTCCGGCCCGGTGACGGCGTAAACCCAATCAAAGCCATGCTTGGCGGCGTGCTGTTGCAGAAAGTCGGCCTCTTCGTTCGGGTCGATATCCAGGGCCACGCTGATGAAATCGTCTCGCTCACCCAGCGCTTCATGCAACGCTCGCACGTTGTTTTGCTGCCTCAGGCAGGTTGGGCACCACACCGCCATCGTTTCTACCAGCACCACCTTGCCTTTGAAATCAGTGATTTTGAAGGTTTGGCCGGTATTGACATTGGTCAATTCGGCGTTGAACCAGGCCGGGACCTCCTGTTCCATAATCTCGCCACCGGTTTCCTGGTCGGCCATCATAGCGTCATCTTCAGCGGCGGGCTCGGCCATGGCTTCGTCCGACGACTTGTCGGCCATCATGGCCTCGTCATCTTTTTCGGCCATTGCCTCTTTGGCCGGAGCTTCCGGTTCGGTCAGCGCGGCCGGTACGCCCCCACAGGCCGAGACTACCAGCGCCGTCAGCAAAAGCAAGGCTAAAGCAAAATTTTTGATACTCATTTGTTCCTCCGTATATGCTTAAATTTGGGTCGATTAAACTACCCCCAGTATTGTTTAGAGTTCTTACAAAATCATAAATAAATTCCTAGTTCTGACGTTTTCTGTGGTTACTCCAGTTATAGGCTGTTACCAGTTCATT
>CAYNLK010000020.1:12518-108092 GCA_964398055.1 uncultured Caldilineaceae bacterium | reverse complement strand
GTCGTCCACCTGCGTGGACGGGTCTTTTTGTCCGCAGAGGCGGACATCACGGCGTAGCCCTCCAGATACGGTTTCAACCGCGTCCTTATTTGGAAAGTATTGGACCTAAATGTGGAAAAAGATATTGCGGGCCTTGTTGATGACTTCCGGATCGCCCGTTGTTTCGCCGCCCCGGATGCGCTGGTAGGTCGTCAGGACCATGTCCGAGGGATGCTTGAAGTGGAAATTCGCCTGGGCGTCGCTCAGGTCAGCAGCAGCTTCGTAGCTAAACTGACCATCCTTGACCTTGCAAAGCCACTGGCCGCCCCACTCGCCATCCACTTTAATGCCATAGGTGATATCGACGCCTTTGGCCGCCTCTTGATCGACCGAATATTGCCAGATGATGAACATATAGGGCAGCAAAACCCCGGCGGTTCGCTCGTCGAGTTTGGCCGCTTTGTCGCCCAGGCCCCAATGCATATCCCAGGTATGAACACCGTAATCCATAATCTGGAAAGCAGGGTAACAAAACGCGGGTAACGGCCCTGAAAAAACGTGAGCCACCATAAAGTTATTCCACTGGTCCTCAGTCAGGCTCTCGAAGATCGTCATCAGCTTATTGGAGGCTGCTTTGAGACGGGCAATCGCTTCGTCGCGGGAAAGGCTGCGCAAGGCCAGGGCGCCTTTGTTCAGCTCGTCGGCCATCACCAGCCAGCCCAGCGGCGGCGGGGCATCCTGGCCTTTACGGGCTATGTCCCAGCGAGCCAGGTAGGCTTCGGTGACATCGATCATATGACCAACAATATCCCGCACCTGCCAGCCTTCGCAGCGGGTATCAACGTTCCAGTTGGCCGGGGTGTCAATCACGTCGTAAAATCTGTCCCGTTCCGTGCGGACCACATCCAGCACCACATCTTTGCTACTATAAGCCATTGGGTTGATTGCCATTGTTTGCTCCTTTGAATTTTATTGATAGCTTCAGTAGATCCAAAAGATCCAAATTTTCGTAGGGCGGTATCCCCATACCGTCCGCAAAGGCAGCCCGATACCTTTGCCACAGTCAAAAATTGGACATTTTTTGATGCAGGACGGCATCCCTACACCTGCATCCGTACGCTCTGCGCGGCGCAGGTGCAAATGTGCCGTCCGCCGGCACCTCCTTTCTATTCCAAAGGCCGAAGCTCGACCCCAGGCGCGCCCGGCGCATAGACCCGGAAGATGCCCCACAACCCCGCTTGACGGAATGGCTCGCGGTGGTCGCCATATAGATAGTCCCCCGGCAACGCGGTTGCGCCGCCCGCGCCCTGAAGCGGAATGATAGTGACGACTTCCAGCGGACCCACTTGCAGCGAGTTGAGCAGGTCAGAGTTGGCTCGGGCCGGTTCCAGCGGCCATTGATGGCCTTCTAAGGTGAACACGTGGGCTTGCTCACCATAAGGGACAAGCACGTGAATTTTGACGGCATCGCCGGCATACGCCTCCATAAGCGGCGTCGTTGGATCGCCATGCACCGCACTTTGAAAAACGCTGGCCGTCTCTTTGCGCCTCTTCAGCCGGTCCAAGAGCGAGTCGGCCCGGTAATTCAGCCCGACCACCCCGGCCACATGTTCGCTGTACGGCATAATCGCCGTGCCGATGAGTTCATCCTCTTCCTGAATGAAGAGACTGAAATCCCGGTAACCGGCCCCGGCCGGGGGGTGCGCGTCCACGCGCCAGCCGGCCCGCAACGACATATCCGCGCCGGTCACTGGGTCGGTATAGCGGGTCCCGGCCGGGCCAACGATGATCGCTCCGTAAAGTCCCAGGCCGGGATTCACCAGCACGTTGCCCCAATCCCGCACCAGGGCGGTAGTCTCGCCAATTTCAGGGTGGGCGTAGTAGGTGTAGGTCCGGCTCTGGCCCGGCAACACCGTCTGGGGCGGGTTGAACCCGGCCTCGACCCCCAGGCCATCGCGCGGGTCGGCGGCCAGCAGATCAGGATGGAAAGAGATCGGTCCCGCCTGAGTTTCATTGGTCAGGTTGATGACCAGGCAGTCGCCCACATTCACGTGGAGCACCAATGGTTCAGCTGGTCGGCTGCCGGATCGGACCGCGGCTTTATCTTCGGCCAGCACGTAAATTTTGCCCGGCGCATCGTCCAACATCGGTAAGGGCGCTTCAATGGCCGATACATCAAAAACTTTCTGCAGCGCGGCGGCCGGGCAGACGCCGGCCGGCGGCGCGCCCCGCGCAGTTTCGTGACCGGGTAGTTTTTGCAGGGACGTGTCGCCAGCATCATCGTAAACCCGCAGCAAGCCCCAACTGCCCTCACGCAGCTTAAAAGAGCGGCCATTGTAATAGAGATAGTCGCCGGGTAACCGCTGTGGCCCGCCGGCGGCAGGGATCATCAGGTCGTACCGTTCCGAGATGCCCAGGTGAATCGTGTTGATCGGCGGCGAGGTAGGGCTGAAAGGCTCCAGCCGGAACCAATGGCCGTCGACGTGCAGGGTGTGGACGTCGTTGGTGGCCGGCACCAGCGTGCGAATGACGATAGGGTCGCCCAGAAAAGCCTCTAGCAGCGGCGTCTCCGGGTCGCCGTGAAGCTCGCTGCTGAACAGGCGGTCGGGGTCACCGCCCCGGGCCGCCAGCGGTTCCACCCGCATATTGATGGCGCTGCCGCTGGAGTCATCCACGCGGGTCAGCCGGTTGTCGTCTTGCAGAAACAGGACCAGTTCTCGAAAGCTGCCGGTAATATCGGCGGACACTACGGCCTCGGTGCGAACATCTACGATCGGCCCGCTGCGAACCTCCTGGCCCGTGTGCGGGGCATGGTAGGTGGAGCCGGGCGGCTCGGCAATCAAGGCGCCAAAGAGGCCATGATGCCATGAGGTCAGGGCGCTGACGTGGTCGTGAAAGTAAGCCGTGCCAAACTGAACATCGGGATACCAGCGGTGGCGCAGAAACTCGGCGCTAACGATCTCGTCCGGGGCATGGCTATAGCGCAGCGGCTCCTCAAAGATGAGCACGTCGCCTTCGATGGCCTGAATCCGCCCAATCTCAAAGGTGTCTACCTCGTCCATGCCGATACCGACCAGGATGCCGGGCTGGAAACGCTCGGCGCTGCTGAGCGCCACTCGGCTTTCTCCGGCGGCGACATTTGCCCGCAGCATTTCGCCGGCAACGGTGAAGGGGCGAATCGATTGCTCAAAGTTGAAGCCGGTATCCACCCCATCGCTGCCCTGGATATCGAACTGAACAAAGTGAATATGCAGGCTGACTTTGCTGAACCGGAAATTTTCGCTGCTATCCCGCAACTCACTCTTGAAAATGATATCCACGCAATCCTCCCCGGCGTTGGCTCGAATGGCCAGGGGCGTCTTCAGGCCGTTGTTGGCCCGAACGGCGGCTTCATCCTCTTTCAAAACATAGAGTTGAGCGACCGGGTCTACGATGTTAGCCCGCTCGCTCAGGGTGAGAGGCAGGCTGATAGCGTGGATGACGAACTCTTTTAGCCTGGCGCCGGTTGGACAGAGGCTGCCTGGCCCGTTCTGGCCCGGCTGCGGCGGGTCTCGTCCGGGATGCACCGGGTCCAGAAAGGGGGCCGGGCCGTGATTGGGCGCAAAAGGCGGCCGCTGGCCCAGGTGAGGTCGCAGAAAGGGATAGGCCAGTTTGCCGGTTTTCGGGTCAAAGTAAAAGGGCGGCCGGCTACCCGGCTGGGCCGAGCGATAACCGGGCCAGACCTGAGCGGTCTCGACCTCGTTCAGGTAGAGATCGCCCTCCTTTTGCCAGTCCAGCACCGAGGCGTCGTAGCCTTTGGGGATGCCGGGCGGGGGAAGCTGCTGTTCGACCCATTCGGCCAGGTTCGCCGGGGTGATGTCAAAAGTCTGGCCTTTCCAGTCTACCGTGCTATTGACCAACTCCGTTGAGGTGACGGCCGGTTTCATCTGGCCTGGCCGGTCGGGCAGTTCTTGCAGAGGCGGCAGGTCATCCTGCGTCGCGGTCTCGTTTTGCAATGTGTTGTAAACGCGCCAGATGCCCCACATGCCGGCCAGGTAATGGTGGGCGACGTGGCAGTGGAATAGATAATCGCCCACGCTGTGCTGGCAGCCGCCGCTGCCACATTCGTTTTCCAGGTCGTAACTCTCCGACGGGCCGATACTCTGGGAATCGGCTCGCTCGGTGGCTTGGGGCAGCAGCGGCGGCTGTTTCTCAAAGCCGTGGTCAAAACCGGTTGGCTCCACATCCGGCTGGCGCCGCCAGCGGATGGCCCCACCGTGAACGTGATGGACGTGGAAGACTTCCGAGCCGCCGTGGACGACCCGCTGCTTGACCGGATCGTCCAGATAGCTGCGGGCAATGGGCGTGGCCGGGTCGCCAAAGGCGTAAGAACTGTAGGGCAGCGACGAGTCAATTTGGCCAAAGGTTTGCTGCTGCAAATGGAAGCGATTCATAAAGGGTTCGCTGCGGTAATTCAAGGCCCGGCCGCCGGGCTTGTAAGCCGAGCTGTACCTATCGGTCAAAAGCACCGCCGTCCCGGATTTGTTGCGATGGCGAAAGCGCTCGGTGCCGATTTCGTGGTAGACGAGGGCGAACTCCCGGAAATCGCTGCCGGCGGGGTCTTGAATAATAGCCGTCCAACCGCTGTGGAGCTCTCGACCGCTGAGGGGGTCGATATAGGCGGCGCCTTGCGGTTCCACAATCACCGCGCCAAATAGACCGTGGTTGGTCTGTTCACGGTCGTTGCCGTGGCTGTGGAAATAATGGGTCCCTTCCGGTTCTGCTTCAGAGACCCACCATTCGTAGGTAACGCTCTGGCCGGGTAAGGTCATCGCCTGGGGATTGGCAGCAATGGCCGGCAGCCCGCTGGCGGCCACAACCAGGCCGGAGCCATGCAGATGCAGGCTGGCCGGTTCGTTATCGGCCAGTTCATTCCTCAAGGTCAGGCGCAAACATTCACCCTGGTTCACCCGTAGAATGAGCGGCTGGATGGCGTCGCCCTGGAGACCCAGAGAGACGGCCGGCTCGGCCTGGTCGGCCCGGGCCGCTCGATTTTGGGCCTCTTCTTGCCGGACCCTGGCCAAATCTTCTTCAAGTACATACATGCGCCCTTCCGGGTCATAATCCAGGTAGCGATTCAAGGTCATTTCGACGTTGATGGCGGCGATATCGTAGGCTCGCACCGGGGCGGCCGGATCACACAGCGGGGCCTGATAGACGCTTTCGACGCTGTGGTCGCTGCCCAGCAACTGGCCCTCGGCAGCTTCGTGGCCGGCCGGGCCGTGGGCAGGCAGGACAGCCTGGGTTGGCCGGGTAGTCTCCTGGCGCTGATAGTAGAAGCCGGAAGTTGCGGCGGCCAAACTAACCATGCCGGCCGAGAGAATCAGTTTGACGCCGGTGGACAAGCCGCCGTCGCCCCGGTAATAGTAAAACAGGCCAAACACGGCGATCAGCAGAAGTGGGGTAGCCAGGATCAGCAAATTCCAGCTAACGCCTGAACCGGCCGCGTTGGGATGCCCATCATTGACGCCCCCGTGGGCGAAGACGACCGCGGGCATAGAGAACAGAATAGATATAAGCCAAAAGAAACCCAAGAGTCTGAGCAGATGCAAAGGTCGGCGTTTAGGCATACTATCACTGGCACCTTACTGACTGGCGCATCGAGCAAGAAAATTTTAGCCACAAAGGACACGAAGAGACACAAAGGAACTTTTTAAGAATCTTGATGTCCCTTTGTGTTCCTTCGTGGTTCATTTAACTTATTGGGCCAAAGATGGCTTGTCCAGACGAGGGTATTGTTACCCCCGAAATCAAGGCGCAACCACGGTTATCGTCCCCGCCATGCCCAGCGGCAGGTGGGTGGAGCAGACGTAGTCAAAGGAACCGGGTTCGCTGAAGGTCAGGGCAAAAGTTGTTCCGCCGGGCAGCGGACCACCGAGCGTACCGATAAGGCCACTGCTGAAGAATTCGGTGCCGTCAAATTCACCGGCGGGGATGACAGGGAAAGCCACTTCGGGACTGACGACCAGATTGGGAACCGGCTGCCCCTCGACCTCCGTTGGGACCACAAAGGGGGGCGCCGGCTGGCCCGCCGGGAAGATCACCTGGTGGAAAAAGACAGATGTCCAGACCACCTGGTCACCCTGTTTAATTGACAGGTTTTTGGGGAAATAATCGTAGATTTCGACCCTGGGATCCGCGCCGGTGACGCCGGCCGGAATATACCAGATGGTCGTATCATTCGGTCCCGGCGCCGAGCGCACCATGTTGGAACTGGCCGCGGCGGCTCTAATTTCTTCGGCCTGCTCCAATAAGGGGGACATTTCGGCTTCGGCCATGGCGTCGATCTCGTCCTGTGAGGGCACATCAGTCGCATTGGCCTGTGCCACAATAATCTCGCCGATCATCGTGGTGGGATGGATCGGGCAGATATATTGATACGTGCCGGGGGTGTCAAACTTCAGCGAGTACGTTTCGCCGGGCGGCACCACCGTGCCATCGGACAGAAAGCCGGAATTCCGAAATTCCGTACCGTCGTAAGTCTCAACCGGGGCGTCGGGCGCTCTGGATGGAAAGGCCAGTTTGGGGTTAAGCATCAAGTCGGTTGGCCCGCCGCCGGGAATGGGAATGGGGTCGGGTGGCGGCGGCTCGCCGGCCAGGAAAGTGGCAAAGTGGGGTTCATTGCTATTGATCTTCCAGGTAACGGTATCGCCGGCGCGGATACGCAGGCTGGCCGGGAAGTAGGCGTTGATCGCCACCGTATCTTGACCGGCCCCGGCCAGGACGGTAACTTCTCTGGGTTCCTGGGCCGGCGCTTCCGGTTGCACTGGCGGCGTCACTTTCACTTCGACCACCCGGGTGACTTCTACCTCCTTGACCACCTCAACCTCACGGGTGACCTCTACCTCCTTGACCACTTCCACTTGTCGAGTCACTTCGACGATTTGCGGGGCAGCTTGTTGGCAGGCGGTCAAGCCGATCACACTAATCAGTAAACATAGAAGCAGCACTATTCGGACCATTTGATTCCCCCTGTAACCCTCCATTTGGGTTTATCTAAAAATACGACCTTTGATAGTTAGATTTGCCCTGACGACGGGCCTCATCTGATCATGGCATACCCTCCTCCCGGCTATGCGCCCGGCCGGGTTTGCTGTAAATGGCGCTCGACCTCAGCGGTGGTAAAGACCCCCTCCACCCGGTAGACAATTTTGCCCCTGGCGTCGATCAGGTAAAGCCAGGGTTCGGTGGTGAGACCGAACGCAACCATAGCCGGGGCCACTTCCCAATTATTAGCAGCAGGGCTAGGCAGCCCGGTATAGACCTCAACGTGAACAAAGTTGAAGGCGTCGCCGTACCGTTTTTGCAGCTCACTGGCCTGGTCGTAGGCCGGGCCGCAGAAGCGAGTCTGGCAAAAAGCCGGGGTGGCCAGCAGCAGCACGGTCGGCTTGCCGTTGGTGATCGCCTGAGCCAGGCTCAGCTCGTAAAAAGCCGGGTTGGGGGCGAGAGCCGAGGTCAGTTTGCTCAGGTCATTGTTGGCCCAGCCGGATGTTGGCGTTACCAGGGCCGGGGCGAATTGGCCGGGCTTCAGCGTGGGCGAATCGGCTAGCACTTCAAAGCCAACCCGTTTGACGGCGGTGGCGCCATTGGGAAAGCGGGTCTGAACCTCCACGCCCCATTCGCCGGCGCGCTGAAACTCGCGCTCATGAGCAAAGATTGTGGTGTAGCCATCGGGTGTACGGATCGGCATGGCGTCCGCCTCTGTCTCAAGGAGCGGTGTTTGGGGATTGCTCAGGTCGTAGTAGTGAAAGTGAACCGTCGCCTCCTGGATGACCCGCCCTTCTTCATCAAACAGGCCCACGGCAAAACGGTTCGGGCCGACGACCAATTCTGAGGCCACCAGCACAACTTCCATAGCGGCAGTGGCCTGAGAGGCTACCACGTGGGCATGCTCGTGACCGTGGTGATCGGTCTCTTGATGCACTTCTTCTAGCTGGTTAGGGATGGGTGTGTTGAAGCCGGATGTTGATGGGCCGGCGCAAGCAGCCAGCACAGAGGAAATCCAGAGCCAAAGGATAACCCCGAACTGTTTAGGCATGGTCCCCCCCGTTGCCCGTACTATATGTCGATCCAATTTTTAACCGTAGCAAAGGCATCCTTATGCCTTTGCGGACGGCATAGGGATGCCGTCCTACGTAAATTTGGATCTACTGACACTATTTGGGAAGATTATAAAAGAGAGGGCGTTAAAGAACCGTTATTTGGGGCGTTAATTGGAGCAGAATTACGGAGATTATGCCAACAACTCAAGCGCATCGAGTTCGGCCTGGGCCTGGTGATCGGCCAAAACCTTGCCGGCCTGGGCCAGGAGATCGCGACCCTGGTAAGGGGCCGGCAAATAACGGCAGGCGGCTCGACCCCAGGCGGCTTGGGTCCGGGCAATTTCCAGCGGGATATCGAGGTCCGCCGCCAGCGCCATCGTTTTGGTAAAGCAGGCTGCTGCGGCCGGCCAATCGCCGTCGGCGGCCAGGAGGCCAGCCCGCAAACGTTCGGCCTGTAAATGTAGAAGCGCCCGGCCCTGGCTTTGGGTTATTTCCAGGGCGGCCCGGAGATGGGGCCAGGCTGCGGCGGTCTGTTCGGCCAGCAGGAGGGTTTCGGCCAGCCAGATCAGCAAGCGCGCCCGCAGGTGCCAATAGCCGCGGCCACTAATCAGCAGCAGCGCCTCTTCTAAAAGAGCCTGCGCTCTAGCCAGTTCTTGCCGGCCCCGGGCAGCCAGGGCCAGGCCGGCCCCATAACCGGCCTGCCGCTCCGGGTTGCCCAACTCCTCGGCCAGGGCCAGGCCCCTCTGAAAAGACTCCTGGGCCAACTCCCACTCACCCAGGTAGAGGTGAATCTCGCCCTGAGTGCTGCACAAATGTAAGAATGCACCCAAAAGCTCATGATCTTCGGCTAATTTTTGACCGCGTTCCAGCGCCCGGCGGGCGGGTATCAGCCAGCCCAGAAGCAGGCTATGATAAGCAAAATTGTTTTGGGCCAGGGCGTGAAAGTAATGGGCCTGACCTGCTTCGGCCACGTGTATAGCTTCTTCGTAAAATTCAAGCGCCCGCAGCAGCTCACCTCGTTGAGCCGCCACGTTACCCAGTTCAAACAGGCTGGCGCATAAATCAGCCGGAGGACCGGTTTGCCGGTGAGCGGCCGTGGCCTGGCGGAGATGATGTTCGGCCGCCGGCAGGTCGCGGCCCTCCATCGCCAGGGCGGCGCCCAACAGGCGATAACCGCGGCCTGAAAGTTCGGCCAAAGCCGGATCGGTCTCCGGCAGCAAGGAACGGACCTGCAAACCGGCCTCCGCCGCCTCGGTCGCGGCGATGTAGTCGTTGCTAATCAGGGCCAGTTCACCCCGTTCAAAATAGGCGGTGGCCTGGGCGGCGGTATCGCCGCTGGTCCGGGCCAGGTCAAGATAGTGCTGCTGCCAATGGGTTGCCTGGGCGAGTTGGCCGAGGGCCTGGTGAGCGTAACCCAGGGCGCGGGTTAAGCGGAGCAGCTCATCGGGCGAGGCGGAAGGCGCCAGCAGGTCGTACATGTGCTGTAAAAAGTCTACGGTGGCGGCCCCGGTGTACTCTTGAGGCAGCTTGCACAGAATTTGCAGGCCATAACGCCGGGCCAGCTCAATGTCTTCGCCGGCAACCGCGTGCCGAGCCACTTCCCACAGGGGAAATTTGGCCTTGAGCTTGGGATATTTCTCCAGCGTACCGGCCAGGTAGCGGTGCAGCATACGGCGGTGGACGTGACTGAGGGGGTGCAAGATGGTTTCTCGCAACAGATAGTGGGGTAAGGCCAACATGTCGTCATCGTTTTCTACCACAAGGCGGCGAGCCAGCAGGTCATCGATGAGCGGTAAAAGTTGCTCAGCCGGCGGAACGCCCGGACAATCCACCAGCAGGGCAAAAGGTAGCGGCTGGCCGGCCACGGCCAACAACTCTAACAGGTAGCGAGTCTCGGCAGAAAGCTGCCGCAAGCGCCACGACACCAGATCGTGCGTGGTCTCCGGCAGGGTAAAGGCGGCTCGCCAGCGAAGCCAGCGGCCGGGGTCAAGGCGCCAGCGAGCGCCGGCCGGGACGAGGATGGAGTCGGCCCATAATTGGGCCACAATTTCTGCCAAAATAAAGGGATTACCCCCAGACCGCTGCTGCAGCCATTCCGCCAACGAAGGCAGGGATGTCGGGCTGATGTTTAAGCTGTGGAGCAGTTCGGTAATGGCCTCTTCGATCAGAGGGGCAAGGGACAACAGGTGTAACTGCCCGCGACGTCGCTCCAGGGTAACCAACCGCTGCAAAGCCGGAATAGCTTCGGCTCGCTGGACGGTGCCGACCAGCAGCACCGGCAAATGGTGCAACCGCGTGGCCAACAGGCCAAACAAATTGAGGGTTGAGCTATTGGCCCACTGTAAATCGTCGATGGCCAGCGCCAGCGGCGCATTTCGGCTGAGCTGGCGCAACGTTTGCAGGATACGATGAGCAAACTGCTCCCGCACATCCGGCGTATCTGTTTTGGAACCAGGCAGCAGGTCGGTAAAATCAACCAGCGCGGTCTCTTGAAAGGCTTCCAGGAAAGGGCCATAGGAGATCAAATCATCAAAGGGCGAACAAGCGCCGGGCAAAACCAACCAGGGCGGCGACTCTTGAGAAAGTTTGACCAGGAATTCGTTTACCAGGCGAGTTTTGCCAATGCCCCCTTCGCCTTGCAACAGCACAGTGCCGCCCTGGCCGGCCTTAACCTCGCCGCTGATGGCCAGGAGTTTGGTGAGCAGACCGTCACGCCCAACAAAGGGCAAGGCCGGCTGAGTTCGCCGGTTCATAGTTGGTGGAGCAGGTTGCTGAGCCGGCCGGCGCGGCTGTTGCAGTCGAACTGCTTCTTGAAACAATGCCTGGGTTTCGGGCGCTGGAACCAGGCCAAATTTTTGTTGCAACTCAGCTTCAAATTGTTGATACTGGCGTAAAGCCTGGCTAATGGCGCCGGTTTGCAGGTATAACCGGATCAACTGCCGGTGAGCCTGCTCCGCCAAAGGATCAGTCTGCACCAGGCGCTGGAGATAACCAATGGCCGTGGACCAACCCTGCTGCGCTTCAGCCCAGTTGGCCAGGCGATCGAGCGCGCCGAGGTAGGCCCGGGTCAACCGCTCATCCTCTAGCCGCACCCACTCATCCAACAGCGGGGCGTCGGGCAGAGAAAAGCCTTCAAGGAGCGGACCCCGATAGAGGCCAACGGCCTCAACCAGAGCCGCTTCGCTGGCCTCAGCCAGCAGACGCGAAAAGTGAATAACGTCGCACTCGATCCCGGTTTGGTCAAGGCGCACCAAGTCAGCCTCACTGCTCAAAAGTTGTGCAACTTTGGCAGCCTGCAAGGCCCGGCGGAGTTGAAACAGCGCGGCGCGCAGCGAACGGCGGGCGCTGTTGGCCGGAAACTCGCTCCACAACAGCGTGGCCAGGTGATTACGGGTGTGCGGTTGCCCGCTAACAGCCAGGTAAAACAACAGCGCCCGCGCCTTTTGGTTTTTCAAGGCCAGCGGCCGGCCGTGCGCCTCAATTTCCGGCGCGCCAAACAACCGAATCGTTAGCGGGGCCACCATTTTCACCAGCAGTCTTTCTCATCTAGACAGGTCATCATAGCTCAACTTGAAAGTCCGCATGCTAAATTTGGGCCTTCCTTCTTGGCTCACTCTTAATCTTAGCACAGAGACGGCTGGTTGTCATCTTGGTCAAGGAGTCTGTCCAGAATTTTAGGTAAATAAGGTGACCGGCACTTTCGCCACAATTTCCAAGCCAAAATTAAGGCGATTTGACGGCAATTTCAAGCCAAGATGAGTTAGAAGTGCCGGTCACCTAAAAAATCGGACACACCCTGGTCAAGGTTGAACTTGACCGGGAGGCGATTCAATGCGAAAATGGGGACGTCGCTTTTTTGACAGGGTTGCCAAACCCGAACTTCCTCGTCGCGTTGTTGATGCTGCCAATAGCCGCCTGAGAATTGAAGACAACAAACTCTTGCCAAAAATTACGGGGCAAGGTTAATCATAGAGTTTCCGAATGCTTTCAAGATAGTTTCGTCAAGACTTTGAGGAGGTAAGCATGAAACACAGCGCCGACCGTATCTTAACCACGCACGCGGGCAGCCTGCCGCGGCCAGCCTCATTGGTTGCCTTGCATACTGCCAGGTATAGCGGCGCGGCCGTCGAGGAGGCCGCCCTGGCCCAGGCCGTCGAGAAGGCCACCCGGGCTGTTATTGCCAGGCAAATCGAGGCCGGGCTTGATATTATCAATAACGGTGAGTTGGGCCGGGAGAGCTTCTTTACCTATGTCCAGCATCGGATGACCGGTTTTGGCGGCAGCGGCAGCCGGCCGATTATGGCCGACCTGCGCCGATATCCCGGTAGTCTGGAGCGCCGCCGCCAGGCCATGAGCAGCGAGGAGCGGGTCGATCTACTGAAAGCGCCCAAGGCCATCGGCCCGGTGCGCTATGTGAACGCCGCGCCCATTGAGCAGGAATGTTGGCAGCTTCAACGCCTGCTGAGCGAAACAGGGGGCGGGTTCAGCGAAGCCTTCGTCTCCGCGCCGTCACCTGGCATCATAGCCGCGGCTATGCAGAACGAATATTACGCAGACCTTGAGAGCTATGTGAATGCGGTGGCCGAGGCTTTGCGGACCGAATATGCGGCTATTGCCGCGGCCGGCTTCATCCTGCAGATCGACGCGCCGGACCTGGCCCTGGAGCGCCACACCCTCTTCCAGGATAGGCCGCTGGCCGACTTTCTGGCTTTTGTAAGGTTGGTGGTGACCGCCATCAACCAGGCCCTTAGCGGCATTTCCCGCGAGCAGGTCCGGCTGCACGTCTGCTGGGGTAATTACGAAGGACCGCACGATTGCGACGTGCCGCTGGCGGATATCTGGCCGGAGGTGTCGCAGATCAATGCCGGGGCTGTGATGCTGTCGATGGCTAATCCCCGCCATGCCCACGAGTACCGCTTGTTTGCAGACCCCGCTTTTCTGGGCGACAGGCTACTGATCCCCGGGGTTATCGACACCACCACCAACTACGTGGAGCACCCGGAGGTGGTGGCCGACCGCCTTGAACGGGTGGTCCAGGCAGTCGGCGATCCGCGGCGGATCATTGCCGGCACCGATTGCGGCTTTGAGACCGCGGCCGGTTCCAAGATGGTTATCGAAGAGGTGGTGTGGGCCAAACTACGGTCGCTGGCCGAGGGCGCAGCCATTGCCTCAAAAAGATTGCTGGGATGAATTGTGAAGTTCTCTTGCTTATTCCGTCCGCGCCAAGGGAACCTGCTCAGATTGTTTGTCTGTGCAGCCAAGCTGGATTACAATGAATCGCATGAATTATCCCCAGGCTTTCAGCGAAGAAAGGAACTTCAACGATGAACAAGCAAGAGATTCTGGCCAAACAGAAGCAATATCTGTGGCCCAACCATCTGCTCTATTACACCGAACCTTTGCCCCTGGATCATGGGGAGGGGATGTACATTTGGGATGTCGACGGCAATAAATATCTTGACTTTTTTGCCGGCATTCTGGTGACCAGCGTGGGCCACAATCACCCTAAAGTGACCCAGCGAGTCCAGGAGCAAGCCGCCAGGCTGATCCACACCTCCACCCTTTACCCCAATGAGAATCAGGTTGCTCTGGCCGAGAAGGTGGCCCAGATTACGCCCGGCCGGCTGCAGACCTCTTACTTCACCGCCTCCGGCACCGAGGCCAACGAAGCCGCGGTCATCCTGGCCAAAGTCTATACCGGCTACCAGGAAGTCATTGCTCTGCGCCACGGTTACAGCGGTCGCTCGGCTCTGGCGATGGGCCTGGCCGGTATCTCCGGCTGGCGCATTGCCGGCACCCACTTCATCGGCATCAAACACGCCCTGAACCCCTACTGCTACCGCTGCCCGTTAAAGCTGAAATATCCCGAATGCGGCATAGCTTGCGCCGAGGATGTGGAGGAAGTCATCAAAACTATGACCTCCGGCCGGATTGCCGCTTTCCTGGCCGAGCCGATTCAGGGAGTTGGCGGCTATATCCCGGCCCCGCCCGAATATTTCAAAATTGTGGTCGAGATTGTGCATCGCTACGGCGGGCTGTTCATCTGTGATGAGGTTCAGACCGGTTTTGGCCGGCTGGGGGACAAGATGTTCGGTATCGAACATTGGGAGGTGGAGCCGGATATTATGACGATGGCCAAGGGCATTGCCAATGGGTTGCCGCTGGGCAATACGATCACCACGGCCGAAATTGCCGAAAGCACCATTGGCAATGGCCTGACGATCAGCACCTTTGGCGGCAACCCGCTGGCCTGCGCCGCCTCTCTGGCCACCATCGAAGTGATGCAAACGGAGGCCAGGCCGGAGCAGACCGGCGCGGTGGGCCGTCACCTGCGGGCCGGCCTGGAACAGCTCAAGGAGAAATATCCGCTCATCGGCGATGTGCGGGGGATGGGTTTGATGCAGGCCGCCGAACTGGTCAAGGATCGCCAAACCAAAGAGCCGGCGGTTGAAGAAACGGCCTATCTTATGGATCAAACCAGGGCGTTGGGGCTGCTGGTTGGCAAAGGGGGTATGTACAGCAACGCCTTGCGGATTGCCCCGCCGCTCATCGCCACCAAAGAGCACGTCGACGAGGCCCTCGAGATTCTGGATCACGCCTTTGCTCGCACCCAGGAGATGAGTTTCTGAACAACGAACTTTAACATCAGGTTTGACCGGAACTCTAATAATCGCATAAATGGAAATGTCATAGGGACAATGCCTCACTTTGGAGGCACAAATACGTCCTTTTTTAGAAAGATGAGGCCATTTCACGTTTGTTTTTGGCAGTGCATTTCCCACCAATTGGCCTGTTCTAATTTCAGTTATGCCGTTTCCAAGTTGCGGTCAAAGGTAATGTTAATAGCGTTAATCAATATAGTTCGGCCTGATTTCTACTAATGCTCCCGAAATTTCCGCCAAGTACTGTTTTACTTTCTCGGCCTTTTCTCGAGAGACATTTTTCAGAATAGTGGCCGGCAAATGCTGGACTAGCTTGCGGGCTTTCTGGTAATCACCAATCTCGGCGATTTCAGAAATTGCTTGTATCGTTCTGCCAACGGCCCTACCAGCAGTTCTTAAAATAACATCAAACTGGACCATATCTAGGATTTCAAACAATTCTTCAACCGTGATTTTTTCATAGACCTTTGTACTCTCATCATCAATAATTTCATCAAAGAGCTGTTGTTTACGTTCCAAAATCCTGAGAATCCGTTCTTCAATCGTGTTTTCCACACAGAAATTGGTCACACGTACAGTTTTATCCTGGCCAATACGGTGGGCGCGTGCATAAGCCTGCTTTTGCACCGCCGGATTCCACCATTGATCCAGAAAGAAGACGTGATTGGCCCGGGTCAGGGTGATACCAACCCCGCCTGCCTTTACCGACATCAACAGTATGTTGGTGTTATCCGTATTCTGAAATTCGCCTATCTTTTGGTCGCGTTGGGAATTAGATAAGGAGCCATCAAACAGGTCCGGTTTGAATCTGCTCAGCTTGTCGGCGAGTGGTTTCAAAGAAATATTGGGATACTGAGAAAAAATCAATGCTTTTTCGTTGATATCACAGATATCCTCCAACCTTTCTTTGAGATAATCTGCCTTGCAGCTTTGGCCGGTAACTGGATCGAAGTTGCAGATCTTTTTTAGTTCGGTAATCTCGGCCAGGACGGCCCGTTTTGTTTCAAACTCGTTTTTATCCAAACCTGGCCGGGGGGTAAATGGTCTTAGATTCTTTCTAGCCTTTTCCAGGACGTGATCGTATCGTTTCTGTTGTTCCGGAGTTAACTGTAGCCAAACCTGACTGAAAATAGGTTCATCTAGATTAATATCAGAGCCAACATCTTTGACCCGTCGCCGCAAGAAGTACGGCTTAATCCTATTTTTTAACCGCGTCCGATTTTGCGCATCTTCATAACGGAGATAGCCTGGTTTGAGGTAGGCAAAAATGCTGATCAAATCCTCAGCCTTATTCTCCAGGGGGGTAGCCGATAAACCCCAACGCCTTTCAGCCTGAATGGTTCTGATTGTCTTAGTTCTTTTGGTAGAGGGATTCTTGATGGCCTGGATTTCGTCCAGGACAATGACATCGTATTTTCGAGTGTTCACCTGAGCAATATCACTAACGGCGCTATCATAACCAGCCAGAAATACGTGGCTGGGGGTACGCCATAAATTGAGTCTGAGCCTGTGGTTACCCTCAATGGTGGTGACCCGTAGTTCGGGCGCCCACTCCTTCAACTTTCTTTCCCAATCTATTAGCACTGATTTGGGGCAGAGAATCAAAGCTGTCATTGGCTTGCGGCCACGCCTGAACAGAATTCGCAGGGCAAAGATAGCCTGAATCGATTTGCCCAATCCCATTTCGTCGGCCAGCAAAACCGAGTCGGTGGTAACGAGAAAGTGACTGCCGGAAACTTGAAAATCATACAACTTCTTGCCCGGCGGAAAAATGATTGACCAGTCTCTAATGCTTTCGATGGGCGGTTGCAGATAAGGAAGTAGTAAATCGAACACATTGACGACTGGCGGTCGAAGGCTTCCGGTGCGTCTGTCGGTATCAGAGCATGACCGACTGCGCATCTGAACAATTGGTTCAGGTGGATTACATTCGGCGCATGTACTTCGGACGAGGCCGTGTCTGCATATATCACTATCCGCCGCCTCTTTGGATCGAGCTTTTTTTAGAAGCGGCTCAAGCTCGTAATTTTTACCCAGGACGCGACCGGTGGTTAGAAATTCAAACAGGTCAAGGATGATGACGGCCGCGTCGTCAATAACCGCTTCTGAGGTGTCCAATGAGGCATAAGTCGCCAGTTGAAGGTCAATAGCTTCGATTTCGGGTCGATCCGGGGACGGCTTACCGTCGCCAGTCAGAACGGAGAAAAGGTCCAGGATTTTAAACCAAGGCCACTCAGCTACCATCTGGGCGGTCAGATCATTGATTTGCGGTGTTCCCAACTGGGGATCATGAAGTTCGGTCGCATCTATTTTCAACCATAAAGCCCCCTTGACCGGATATTGTGGCGGAGGGATAAGTTGCGACTCGATAACGCCCATCAGCAGTTGTGGTTGTCTCAAAAAAAGATCGGTCGAAAATTGGTATCGTTCTGGGATGTCCAGGAGAAGGTTTATATTCAGAGAAAACTTACCAGCTACGGTTAAAATTGACGCCTCCGTTAGCAAGGCAACCAGCTCTGGCCGAACCAGTTGAACAGCCAGCGGCGGTAATTCAGGGCAGATAAGCTCAACTTCTGCCCGATCGAAACGAATCAGGTGCGGTGTTCGCAACCCAAAGGCCCAGATTGCAGAAGCCTTTAGCCCTCTCTTGAATTTATTCAAAAAAGTATTGTTGTTTTCCATCAGCTCTTGGCAAAGCGTTGATCCTGCTCGGCTAAGACATCAATAGCTCGATTGATGCGGGTGAAGGGTTCCAGCAGGTCAAACTTGAGGGCCAATTCTGCAATCAAATCCTTTGTGATCTCGTAGTCTTCTGCAAAATTGAAGGCCGTTGAAAGAGTGATCGGCTGGTTGTTAGATCCCGATAATTGCCACGATTTCACCGGAGCGTTCTGATCTGTCGCAACCTGATCCATTTCCCCTACCTTCGTTTTGTGACTCTGATCAGCTTCAAAAACATAGATGATCGGGGCGGCGCTGTTGGGCCGCACGCCAAGCATATACTTTGGCGAGACAAACACCACCTCAGGATTATGAGTGATGGCCTCCAGTAATTGGGTGCCACATAGTTCGGTGCCAATGTAGGGTACCATCGACTCACCATAGAGGGACTTCTGAATACTGGTGGGCTTAACCGGCAGGGTGACCCGGAACTCCACCGGCACGCTGTTCAACTTAGTCACCAAAATGGCTCCCAAATAGGAGTCTGGGGCGATTTCAGATACCTGCAAAAAACCGATAAATTTCTCTTCCATAGTAACACCTCCATCGGTTGTTCTGGTTCTAGAAGAATTTCAGATTTTAATAAATTGTGTCGCACCATGCACATCCTCACGTCTCCAGGTAGCCATTCCGTTTGTGCCCAACTCTATCCCACTGTCCAGTAATTGCAGGTGCCGGTGACGGGCCGCTTCAAAACCTTCTTCTCGGACCACGATATCTTCCAGCACCCGGGTCATCAGGCCGGAGACTGAGGTACCTTGTTTGGCCGCAATGATTTCAATTTTGCGTAGAATGTGTTCAGGTATTGCTAAAGTAATCTTCTGTGTTTCCATTCAGCGACCTCCACGAACTCTAGTGTACCACGTTTTTTGGGTGAAAATCAATTGGGGTTTTCATTTTGATTATTTGAGGGCTGCCATTACAATCTTGAGTATGACATCTGGTTTACCTGCGGTTATACAATTGCTTCAAACTTTCGATCCAGGTTCGACGTTGTAAGAAAGGACACCTTGTATGGCTGAGACGCCAGAACAACCGAGCCGGCCCCAGTGGCGGTTAGTGCTCCACGATGACTCCGCTCCAGGGCAATCTTTTCCCATTACTGGCGAGATATTTACGATTGGCCGCGAGCTTTTCAACGACTTGCCCCTGGAAGATCTGACCATCTCCAAACAGCATGCCCGGTTGATCCGGCAGGAAGATCGCCTGCTCATTGAAGATTTGGACAGCGTCAACGGGACGCTGGTCAATGATAGCCTTATCGCTGCGCCTTACGACCTGCAGCCGGGCGACACGATTACCCTCGGCCCGTTCACCTTCAGCGTCGAGCAAGCCGGGGTGGAGTTGACGCAGGCTCAGACGCCAACCCGCGTCTATCCCGTTACGGCCGCGCCACTACAGCCAGGGCGTCTGGTGTTCCTCTTGGGCGCAGTGGCGGCTCTGCTGATTGTGGTGGCGCTGTTGGGGTTTGGTTTGTACTGGCTGCTGGCAGCCGGCCGCCAACCGCGCCTGGCCGATTTGCCGCCCTCTCCGGCTCAAACCGAAACCGCAGTCGTCGCCCGGGCGCCCGCCATCGTCATCAACCAGGCCCCGGCCAGCTATGGCCAGGTCCAGGTCAACCAGTCGATCGTCGTCCAGGCGACCGCTTCAGACCCAACCGGGATCAACCGGCTGGAGCTGTGGGTCAATGATCAAAAAGTGGACCAGGTGGCCAGCCAACTGACCCAGGATGTGCCCTCGATGACGGCGGCCTTTCAGTGGGCCGCCACGACGCCCGGCACATATCTGATCATCATCCGGGCCTACAATCAGGCGGGGCTGTCCAGCTCGGTGACGGTAACCAATCTTACGGCCATCGGCAGCCAAAATACAGCCACTCCGCTGCCAATCGCGACGCCGGCCCCCACCTTTACCCCGCCGCCGCCCCCTCCCACTTTCACCCCGGCGCCTCTGCCCACGCCGACCGCGGCTCCGCCGACGCCTACGCCTCGGCTGGCCCTACTGTCGGTCAATGCGCCGGTGCTGAACGTGCGCCAGGGGCCGGGCGTCCAGTACAGCTCGGTCGGCCAGTTGAAACAGGGCGATGGGGTAGCAATCTTGAGCCAGGCCAATACGCCACAAGGTCGCTGGTGGCAGATTAGATTTGATCAAGTCGCAACGGGTCTGGGTTGGGTGTCGGCCGATCCCAGTTTGGTTACGACGATCAATACCGATGTTGTGCCGGGCGTGAGTATTGTGGCCGCGCCGCCGGCCGGGCCAACTGAAGTGGCTCCGTCCACGCCCACGCCGACTCCAACCCCAACTCAAACCCTTACCCCGACCCCCCCCAGGCCGGTGATTCTCGCTCCAGCCGGCAAAACCCTGCTCATCGTTAGCAATCGCAGCCTGGACAACAAGCCGGCCCGCCTGACCCTGTCGGGCGGTAAGTCGGTGGGGGGAGGTCAAGAAATCGATGTGGCGGCCGGCAATGAGGCTCAAATTGTGCTCGAACCGGACTTTTACCGGGCGTTATGGAGTTCGCCTGTCCGCAACTTCAGGCGCGGCGCAGATTTTACGGCCGTAGCAGGCAAGGTGATGGTGATGTGGGTTGTGCCCGAAGATGGCCTGACCGAGACCGAGATATACGATGAGTTGACAATTCAGGATGAAGCCGCGCCCACCTCGACGCCATCGCCAACACCGGCTCCGGTCATCACCGGTTACACCGCTCCGCCCGGCAAGGCACTGCTGGTGGTAGCGAATAAGAGTCTGGTCAACCAGTTCGGGGTGGTGACCGTTTCCGGCGGCAGTTTTGCCGGCGGCCAACAGATCACGTTGGACGCCAATACAGAGATACCGCTCGAACTGCTGCCCGGTAACTACCGCACCATCTGGAGTACTCCCGGCTTCAGCGCCGGTAAGGAGTTCAGGACCTCCAGCGGCGAGGTCATCTTAGGCTGGATCGTCCCCGAAACCAAACAGGTCTTTATGCAATTTCCGGGCCAACCGGCTCAACAGATTAATAATTAGGTTGAAAAGCAGAAACGCTGTACCAGGGGACGGGTGGTTGAACCTTTGGCGAAACAGTGGTATAATGCAGTTATGTTTAGCTGAATTGTTCGACTGCGAGGTGGGTTATGTCAACGATTAACATGAAGAAATCAGGTCAGATTGGCCTCATCATCCTTGGACCAACGCTGGTTTTGCTGGCCAGCCTGCTTTTAATTAACGGACTTGATGTCAGGGCTGCCCAGGCCGCCGACGGTAAGGAGCAACTTAACCAGCTTCAACTTTCCAGCCTGCCCCAGGCGCAAATATGTGACTGTTCAGACAACCTCTACAATTGTGAATATTTTGAGAGCCAGCAAGTGGCGCAGGCCTGCTTTGATTATTGCAAGAGAACCACCAAAGAGGACGTTCACGACCTGGACCGGAATAACAATGGCGTTGCCTGTGAAGATACCCAGTATGCACCGGTTCAACCGGTTGAACCAACCCGGGTGGTCCCTGCTGAGCCAGAAGTCGCCGGGGCGAACAATCTGGTTTACAACGGTAATTTTGAGTTTGGCTTCTACCAAGTGCCGGAGCTTGGCTTTGAAGTGCGGGATAGCGGCCAGGTGCCCAACAATTGGAACTGGTTCAAAAACGAGAAATACGGCAAATATAATATCTACAATAACGAAGGTTTTGGGCTGATTTGCCCTGATGATATCAACCAGGGCACCTCCGGCAAAAATTCATTGACCCTGGAGATGCAATCCACCGACCAGTCGGATGCCCGCCTGGGGGTTTACCAAACGATCAATGTGGTGCCCGGTCGAGACTACCTTTTTTCCATCAGCGGCACTATTGAGGTGCAGCCGGGCGGCGACTCGCCTGATCGAAACCATCGGGTGTTGCTCTATTTTGACCGGCAGGGCGGCCGCGACTGGCGGGCCATCCCCCACGAGAAATGGACCGATCTGCGTTGGCGGGTGCAGGAACTGGAGTTCGAACGGAGCGGCGCTGATGACCCGGACATCGCCGAAATCGAGAATTATTACCAGGTTGTTACCGCCGGGTCGGACAAGATGACCATCTTTCTGATGGGCTGGCGTCGCTGGGCCAACTGGCGGACCGGTCGCTTCACCCTTGATTGCGTGTCGCTTGTGCCGCTCAGAGAGGTCAATGTGGGGAATATTGTCCCTCAACTCAGCCAGCTTTCAGTGACGACGCTCGATCAGGCTTTGGAAACGGGCGCCCGCGCCCCGGCCGGGGCAACTCCGGCCGCAGCGCCGGTGGTTATACCCGCGCCGGGAACGCCAGGAGCGCCAACTCCATCGGCTGAGTCGGTCATCATCCCGCCCAGCGGCGGCGTTCTTGAACGGAGTGGCAATACCCTGTTGATTGGGGCAGTCGCGGCCCTGCTGATCATTGGCATGGTGGGGGCCGGTATCTGGAACGCCAGGCGGCAAAAATAGCGATAAGGTGACAGACGCTTAACAGGCGATAATATCTAATAGGCGTACGTATCGACCAAGTTGCCCTCGGCGTCCCTCAAAAAAGCGGTATCGCCGTTATTATTCCAAACGCTGTCGCCGACCAAACCCCAATACAACTCGGTGGCTGTATCGATACCCTGACCTGAGTACAACCGAAATGAGTGGCCCGGCTTGACCAGGAACAGGCCAAAGGTATAGATGTGATTGGCCTCATCTTTCAGGGTATAGCCCTGTAGCTGCACCGGCTCGTCGCCCTGGTTGGCAATCTCGATCCACTCCCCGTTGGGATTCTCGCTGTCACTGCCGGGCGCGTCCGCCTCGATGTGAATGATCTTCAAAGCTACCTCTGCCCTGCCCCACAAGCCTCGCTCTGACTCCCGGGCGGCCCGCTCTGCCTGCCGAAATTCGGCCTCATAGCGCAGATTCGGCGGCACGGTGAAGGCGTTGGCATACCCCTGCGAGACAATCTCTAAATTCACCATTAACCCGTTCACCCACACATAGGCCAGGGTCCGGCCATACTTGTCAAAGGTCTCCAGGTCATACTCCAGGTCAACCTCCTGGCTGCCAACAAGCCGCCGGTTAACCTCGGTAGATTCTTGATAAAAAGGTTGATCCCGTTCCGGGGTGTTGATACCGATGTAACGCACCCGCCGGCCATCGACCAGTTCGATGGTGTCACCATCAAACACATTGGCCACCCTGGCCCTTTCCAGGCCGCCGGGTTGAGGCGGGCCAGCGGGCGGCGCAGGCGTGGCCGTAACCGGCGGCGGTGAGGTGGGAGTCGCTACGGGTAATAGGGCGCCGCCCCCCAAACAAGCCAGCGAAACCAACAAGAAGATGAGAACAACGGCGGCAATTACGTTTCTGATGGTCATCGATTACTCCAGGATACAGTATCCGGCACTTAAACATTCCAGCGAAACGCTCATCTTTCGAGACTGTTTCCTCAATTAGCGAAAAGTGCCGGTCACTTTTGCACTTATTCCAGACATGAGTCCAGAACACAAGTTCGAAGATGAATAGCGGGGATTTTAACAGAAGAGGGATATCTTGTCAAAGATCGTCCGGTTACCCGCCGGCGGTTGTCAGGGTAATTAAGGCGGCTACTTCATCCTTGCCTCGGATGGCGATCAGCTCTTTACCCGCTTGATTGCGCCCCAGCTTGGGTAAAGCTCTCACATAGACGGTCTTGTTATTCCCCTTTGCCGAAACCAGCATCAGCCGGTCCGAGGCATTGGCCGTTGTTGCCGCCGCCAGCGGACCGGAGGCTTTGGTCAGCTTGATATTGATCACGCCCTGGCCATACCGTCCCTGGGTGGGATATTCCTCCAAACCGGTCCGTTTGCCTACACCCTGGACGGTGACCATCACCAGATCAGCCCGCGGCTTGACCAGGCCGGCGCCGGCCAGCTCATCCTTTTCGGCCAATTTCATACCCCACACTCCAACCGCAGGCAGCCCCATCGGCCGGACTTCCTCCTCCTTGAAGCGAATCGCCTGGCCGGCGGCGCTGGCCAAAATAACTTCGCCGTCGCCGGGGGTGGCAAAAGCGGTCAGCAAGGTGTCGCCGTTGTCAAAGCCCATCACCACCGTATCCTGGCCCCGGACCGCCTTCAACTCACTCAGGGCCACACGCTTCACCCGGCCTGCCCTGGACACCAGGAACAGGTAGCCGGCCGGCTCTTCGCCGTTGGTCAACGCCAAAGCAGCCACAACCGCCTCAGCCGGCGCCAGACCAACCTCGGCCAGGCTGAGGCCATCACCCGGTTCCTTACCCTCAGGCACCTGGTGCATAGGCAAGATCATAGCCCGGCCGGCCGACGTGAACAGATAGAGCGTGCCGCGCGTCTGGGCCGGCGCGACTACGGCCAGTCCATCTTTGGACCGTCCCCTTCCCGGCTCCAGCCCGGCCTCAGCCGGCCAGCGGCACAGTTGGCCACTCCGGCTAACGGCGACCACAACCGCTTCGTTCGGGGCCAAATCGGCTGTGGTCAGCGGCCTGTCGCTGTCCGCGGCCCGGTCAATGATCACGGTTCGCCGCGGCGAATCATACCTCTGCTTAAGCTCGGCCAGCTCCTCTTTAATCACCCCCAATATTTTTTTGGGGGTTTTGAGCAAATCCTCCAGATATTTGATCCGCTGGAGCAACTCTTTGTATTCGGTTTCAATCTTTTTCCGTTCCAGGGCGGCCAACCGGCGCAGCGGCATATCCAGAATGGCGGTAGCCTGGATCACACTCAACTTGAACTGCTGGCACAAATTGCTTCTGGCCGTGTCGACCGTTCTGGATTTACGGATAAGGGCAATCACCTCATCCAGATTATCCAGGGCAACCCGCAAGCCTTCCAGAATGTGAGCTCGATTCCTGGCCTGATCCAGCTCATAGCGAGTGCGGCGGGTAATGATTTCTTGGCGGTGCTCGATGAAGAGCTGCAACGCCCGCTTCAGGGAGACCAGGCGCGGCTCGCCATCCACCAGGGCCAGCATGTTGATACTGAAGGTGCTTTGCAAGGGGGTCAATTTGAAGAGCTGCTTCAAGATTTCGGTTGGCTCAACGGTGCGGGTCAGTTCGACAACCAACCGCATACCCTGCCGGTCCGACTCATCACGCAGATCGACCAGCCCTTCGACTTTGCCGTCGCGGGCCAGCTCGGCAATCTTCTCGGTGAGATTGGCTTTGTTGGTTTGGTAGGGGAGTTCGGTGATGACCAGCCGGTTACGATTGCGGCTCATCTCTTCCACGTGGACTTTGGCCTGAACGGTGATCCGGCCCCGGCCGACCGCATAAGCCGCCTGGAGTAAATCTTCCTGCTCCTGCCCACCTTTCTTGTCGGCATAGCGATAGATAATCCCACCGGTGGGAAAATCAGGGCCTTTGATGAACTTGAGCAGCTCGTCAACGCTCACATCCTTGTTTTTGGTTTGCCGGTCTAGCATGAATATCAGCGCCTCGCAAACCTCGCCCAGGTTATGGGGCGGAACACTGGTGGCCATGCCCACGGCAATGCCGGACGCGCCATTGACCAGAAAATTGGGTACCTTGGCCGGCAGAACGCGCGGTTCAACCAGGCTGCCGTCAAAGTTGTCGACAAAATCGACCGTGTCTTTGTCGATATCGACCATCACCTCGCCGGCCAGGGCGGCCAACCGGGCCTCGGTGTAGCGCATCGCCGCCGGAGGGTCGCCATCGATGGAGCCAAAGTTGCCCTGACCGTCAATCAGGGGTAGGCGCATTGAAAAATCCTGGGCCATCCGAACCATGGCGTCGTACACCGCGGCGTCGCCGTGCGGGTGGTACTTGCCCAGCACCTCGCCCACAATCCGGGCGCTTTTCTTGTAAGATTGGTTGGCGTGCAGATTCATATCGTGCATCGCGTACAGGATACGTCGATGCACCGGCTTCAAACCGTCCCGCACATCCGGCAACGCCCGCGCCACAATGACGCTCATGGCATAATCCAGGTATGCCTCTTGCATCTGTTGATCGATATCAACCTGACGCACTGTTCCAACTTCCATCTGTCACCTCCAGCAATGAATACCGAATTGTGAATAGTGAATAGTGAATAGTGAATTGTGAATTGTGAATTGTGAATTGTGATTAATGAAGATTTCGCTATGTGAAATTCTGTTAATTCGCCCATTCGCTATTCGCCCATTCGCTATTCGCTTATTCGCCTATTCGCTATTCGCTTATTCGCCCATTCGCTATTCGCTATTCGCTTATTCGCCTATTCGCTATTCGCTTATTCGCCTATTCGCTATTCGCCCATTCACTACATCTAGTATGAGAACAAAAATTCTACACAAGATATTCTGATATCAATTATAAGCAGTTTTAGTAATCAAGCAAGGGGCTGTAAAAACAAAAGAGGGCGCGCCTGGCACCCTCTTGATAACGTGAGAACCTGAAAAGAGCAGAGTTTAACGCTTACCGGCTATTTTGGCGGCGGATCATCTTCCGCCGCGCCTTGCGAATGGCGCGCTGCTTGGCCAGGCGGCGTTGTTCGCTCTTTGAGACAAACCAGCGCTTTTTGCGGTACGTACTCAAAACGCGCGTCTTAATGACCTCTTTACGGAATCTTTTCAGTAAAGAGTCTTGAGACTCGCCGGATTTAAGTTCGACGCTCATGTCTAGTCTCACCCCCTTTCGGTTTAGGGATTCACGACAAATGCAGACTAAGCAGTTATCGAAGCAAGTATGTCGCCCGATAGGGGGCAATGGTACAATTCAGCAAACGTACATTCGTCATTGTTCAGATGGTTAATCGGAAAACAGGTATTCATCAGAGATGGCGTCTTCTTCGCCCAGGCCATTATCATCCAACCCAAAGAGATCTTCAAGCTCAAGCTCTTCCTGCCCATCACCGGGCTGCTGTAGCCGGCCTTCGCCCCCTACCTCGGCTTCGGTTTCGTCGTCTCTGGTTTGATAGTGCAGATAACCGGTTCCGGCCGGGATCAGTTTACCCAAAATCACGTTTTCTTTCAGGCCGTACAACTCATCACGCTTTCCCTCAATGGCCGCCTGAGCCAACACATTGATGGTATGTTGGAACGACGAGGCCGACAAGAAACTCTCGGTATTGAGCGCGGCTTTGGTGATCCCCAACAAGATGGGGCGGCCCGAAGCCGGGCGACGGCCGGCGGCCATCAGGGCCTCATTCATCACCTGGAACTTCTGCAGATCGAGCAGTTCGCCGGGCAGGTACTCGCTATCGCCGCTGGTCACAATGCGGACCTTATTGGTCATCTGGCGCACAATAACCTCGATGTGCTTATCATTGATCGGCACACCCTGGGAGCGGTACACTTTTTGCACCTCTTTGAGCAGGTAGAGTTGGGCGGCCTCGCGACCCATAACCCGCAAGATCCGGCTAGGATTCAACGAACCTTCCGTCAACTGCTGGCCCACCGAAACCATCTCCCCATCGCTGACCCGCAGCCGGGCCGCCGACTCAATCTCGTACTCTTCGGCCTGGGTTTGCTCCCAGCGCACGATGATTTTGTGATCTTCTCGCTGCACCCGGCCACTATTCTCGGCCACAATAGCCTGGTCGCCGCGCTTGGCAATCTTGGTCTTGGCCGGAATCTCGTCGCCATCTTCCACCAGAACGGCCCAGTTGCCGGGCACTTCGTATTCATCCTGGCGCATCTCGGACGAAACCACTTTGAGCACCCGGCTGCCATCTTCGCGCACAATCAACTCAACCCGGCCGTCCAAATCAGAGATGATTGCCTCACCCTTGGGATTACGGGCTTCAAACAACTCCTGCACCCGGGGCAGACCGTGGGTGATGTCCTCAACCCCGGCCACACCGCCGGTATGGAAGGTGCGCAGGGTCAACTGCGTCCCCGGCTCTCCAATGGATTGAGCCGCAATGATGCCAACGGCCGCGCCCACTTCTACCAGACCGCCGCGGCCCAGGTCGCTGCCGTAGCACAAGCTGCAGATGCCGTGCTCAAGCTGGCAGTGCAGCGGTGACCGAACTTCAACTTTCTCCAGACCGGCCTGCTCAATTAAGTCAAAGGAACTCTGGGTGATAAGCTGGCCAGCTTCGATCAGCACTTCGCCGGTAGCCGGATCGACGATATTCTTGAGAGCCGCCCGTCCGACCACCCGTTCTCGCAGGGTTTCGCCCATGCCAACGCTTTCGGCCTGAGTTATTACCAGGCCAGTAGTGGCCCCACAATCCTCAGTATTGATGATGACCTCTTGAGCCACGTCGACCAGGCGGCGAGTCAGATAGCCGGCGTCGGCGGTGCGCAGGGCCGTATCAGCCAGACCTTTGCGCGCCCCGTGCGTGGAGATGAAGTACTCCAGCGCGGTCAACCCTTCCCGGAAGTTGGAGCGAATCGGCAAAGCAATAATCCGGCCGCTCGGGTCGGCCATCAGGCCGCGCATCCCGGCCAACTGGCGGATCGGTTGAAAGCCGCCTTTGGTGGCGCCCGAGTCGGCCATCACCTTGATGGGACTGGCCGGATCAATGGCCTTGCGGACCGCGTCGGTCACCTCGTCGGTGGCATCAGTCCATAGCTGGACGGTCTTAACGTACCGTTCGTCTTCGGTAATGAGGCCGCGGCGATACTGTTGTTCCGTTTTGGCCACCTGTTCGGTGACCCGGCTCAAAATCTCTTTCTTTTCAGCCGGGACCGTGATATCAGACACCGAGATGGTTAACCCGGAACGGGTGGCATATCTGAAACCGAGATTCTTGATATCATCCACCAATTTCACGGTCACATCGATGCCTACCGTTGAGTAGCATTTGCCCACCAGATCCTTCAGAGCGCCTTTATCCAGCACTTCATTGACGAAACGCAATTCTTCGGGCAGGATTTGATTGAACAAGACCCGGCCAACCGTTGTTTCAATGGGTTTGGTCGCCCTGGTCGATTGACCGTAATTGAGCAGCTTGATCTTGGCGTGCAGGTCAACTTTGCCCAGGGAATAGGCCAGCGCGACTTCATCCACATCGGTAAAGGTTTTACCTTCACCCTTTTTGCCCTCATCTTCCATCGTCAGGTAATAGATGCCCAGCACCATATCTTTAGTCGGCGACACAACCGGTTCGCCGTTGGAGGGCAACAGCAAGTTCCTGGTTGACAGCATCAAGTCGCGTGCTTCTTCAACCGCTTTTTGAGACAGTGGAATATGGACCGCCATCTGGTCGCCGTCAAAGTCGGCGTTGAAGGCAGCGCAGACCAGCGGGTGAATCTGGATGGCGTTGCCTTCAACCAGAATCGGTTCAAAGGCTTGAATACCCAGCCGGTGCAGGGTCGGCGCCCGGTTGAGCAGGATGGGCCGGGTGTGGATAACTTCTTCCAGCACCTCCCACACCTCAGGTCGCCGCTGCTCCACAATGCGCTTGGCCCCTTTCACGTTGTTGGCATAGTTGTATTCCACCAGCTTTTGAATGACAAAGGGACGGAACAGTTCCAGGGCCATCGTTTTGGGTAGACCGCATTGGTGCAGTTCCAATGTCGGGCCGGTTACAATCACGGAGCGGCCGGAGTAATCGACCCGTTTGCCCAGCAGGTTGCGGCGGAAACGGCCCTGTTTGCCCTTCAACATATCGCTCAGGCTCTTGAGCTGGCGCCGGCCCCGCGAAGAGACGGCCTTGCCTCGCCGGCTGTTATCAATCAAAGAGTCGACGGCCTCTTGCAGCATCCGCTTCTCGTTGCGCACAATCACGTCGGGCGCGCCCAGGTCTAGCAAACGCTTGAGCCGGTTGTTGCGATTGATAACCCGCCGATAGAGGTCGTTTAGATCAGAGGTGGCAAAGCGGCCGCCGTCGAGTTGGACCATTGGCCGCAGGTCGGGTGGAATGACCGGCAGCACCGTCAGGATCATCCATTCAGGACGATTGCCGCTTTTACGCAGGCTCTCCACCACTCGCAGCCGCTTGATGGCCTTCTTTTTGAGCTGTTTGGAGCGGGTACTGCGCACCTGCAAGCGCAACTCCTTGGCCAACCTGTCCAGGTCCAGATGCAGGCAAATTTCATACAGGGCTTCGGCGCCCATTCCGGCGCTGAACACATTACCCCAGCGATCAGACAAATCGCGGTATTCAGCCTCATTCAGAAACTGCATCGCCTGAATACTCATCAGTTCTTGAATTTGAAACTGCACCCGATCCCTGAGCTGGCTCACTTCTTGGCTAACATTGCCCAATTGAGCCTCGACCTCCTGCTCGGCCAGGTGACGAATCCGGTCGATCTCGGCATTGAGCCGGGCCTGTTCTCGGCTGACTTCCTCATCGATCTCGACCTTGATTTCATTCAAGCGAGCTTCAACCAGATTGTTCAAGGCCTGGAGATGGGTTCGATCCGGGATTTCACCGGCAGCCACCACCACCTCACCGCTGCTGCCAAAGAGAACCGGCTCGCGCAACAGCAAGCCCGATTTGTCTTCCAGCAGTTTTTGGGTTCGCTGGGCCTCTTTCATCACTTCTTCAATCAGCTTATCCCGGCGCTCATTGGTTTCGTCAAGCAGGCGTTGCTCTTCGTCCCGCAATTTATTGATTTGCTCATCGCTCTGGCCACGAATCGCGTCAGTCTGTTCCTGCCGCAGTTCTTCCAGCCGTTTCTCCTCGCGATGAACTTCATCCTCCAACCGTTTGATGGCCCGGGCCCGGGCCTGTTCATCCACCCGGGTAATAATGTAGTGGGCAAAATAGAGCACCCGGTCCAGGTTGCGGCGGGAGATATCCAGCAAAAGTCCCAGGTAAGAGGGCACCCGCCGGGTATACCAGATGTGGGCCACCGGCGCAGCCAACTCGATGTGGCCCATCCGTTCACGACGTACCGAAGAACGGGTCACCAGCACGCCGCACTTTTCACACACAATCCCTTTGTAGCGGACCTGTTTGTATTTACCGCAGTAACACTGCCAATCCTTGGTGGGGCCAAAGATAGCTTCGCAGAAAAGGCCATCTTTCTCGGGCCGTAAGCGCCGATAGTTGATGGTTTCCGGCTTGGTCACCTCACCGTAAGACCAGCTCCGGATCTCATCCGGTGAAGCCAAACTAACCCTCAACGCGCGGAAATCTTTCACTTCCAAGGTAATCCTCCTCAATCAAACTAATACGGTCCCAATAATTATTGAGTTAATAATGACACACTATTCTGATGGACAGCCAGATATTGCTCGGTAATCATTTTGTTTTGATGGCCCAAACGGGCCGAAACCAACTCCAGGTCATCCGTCTCGGCCAGGAGCTGCAAGGCAAAAGTTCGCCGCAGTGATTGAGCCGACACACCCGTGAGTCCGGCCGCCCTGGCGCAACTACTGACAATCCGCTGGACAGTCCGGCTAGAAATGGGCCGGCCATCCTGCCCCAAGAAAAGGTGGTCACTGGCAGCCAATTGTGGACGGACCAGTAAATATTCATTCAGCGTTTTATAAACCTGGTTGTTCAACGGCAAATAGCGGGCCTCGGTTTGGTCCTGACCCACCCCACTTACTCGCAAACGCACGCCGGGGTGATCAAAAATCACGTCGTTCTTCTGTAAATCAACCAACTCGCCAATGCGAATACCGGTATGGAGCAGCAAATGCAAAATGGCCAGGTCACGCCGCACCAGACTGGCCCGCGCCCCTCGCTGGGCAGCCTGGATCAGCCGGTCGATCTCATGGCCGGTCAAGGCTCGCGAGGCCACCTGCCGGTCATCTTGCACCAGGGATACCCCCTCTGTCGGATCGAAGGACATCTCGCCGGTCTGCCGGGCGAAGGCGCAGAATTTGCGCAAGGCCATCAAATGTCGATTGACGGTTGAGGCTGTCCGCTCCAATTCTTCAGCCAGATGGTTACGGTAACGCCGGATATGAAGTTGAGTAACCTGGAGTAACGAGAAATTATCACCCAGTTCGGTTCTGCCCCAACGCAAGAAAGCTCGCAAGTCGGCCAGGTAGTTTACAACTGTGGCAGGCGCCATGGCCGCTAACAGCAACGACTCTTCAAATCGGGCCAAAATGGCTTCATCCTGTTGCTGAGACATACCGACAATCTGATCCCAACCTAACCTTAGCAAGACAGCAAAAAATGCGCCACAACTGCCGATGGCGCAATCTATCGTAGACTGTATGGGTGTGGGTATAAATTAGGGGAGCAATCGACGCTGTAAGCTCACTTTATACGCAATAATTATATGGCCTCGACTGAATTTTGTCAAATTACCTTTGGCTTAATTTTCGCCAATCGTGTAACGCAAATAGGCCCCGATGAAGCCATCCAGGCGACCGTTGAGCACTGCTTCGGCATTGCCGACCTCGTAATCAGTGCGGTGATCTTTGACCATTTTGTAGGGATGCAACACATATGACCTGATCTGGTTACCCCAGCCGGCATCAACGTGCTGCCCTTTCAGCCTGGCTTGTTCCACTTCCTGCTTTTTCAACTCCAAATCATACAGCCGCCCCCGCAAAATACGCATGGCCGTTTCTTTATTCTGCAACTGGCTGCGTTGATTCTGGCAACTCACAATGAGACCAGTCGGCAGGTGCTTGATCCGCACTGCCGTGGCGTTCTTTTGGACGTGCTGCCCCCCGGCCCCTCCGGACTTGAAGACATCGATCTCCAGGTCATCAGGGTTGATCTCGATCTCGATATCGGTGTCAATATCGGGCACCACTTCAACCAGGGCAAAAGAGGTGTGGCGGCGGCTGCTGGCGTCAAAGGGCGAAATTCTGACCAGCCGATGGACGCCCCGCTCTGCTTTGAGATAACCGTAGGCGTAGTCGCCGGCAACCTCCACCGTTACACTCTTCAAGCCGGCCTCTTCACCTTCAGTCTGGTCAACAATGGTTGTCTCGTACCCATTGTCCTCGGCCCAGCGCAGATACATCCGCAGCAACATGGCGGTCCAATCCTGGCTTTCGGTGCCGCCCGCGCCGGCGTGAATTGAGAGGAGGGCCGAGTCTTTATCGTGCTCGCCGGACAAAATCAACCGGAATTCCAGCTTGTTGAGCGTTTCTTCCAGGGAGTTGACCTCGCTGCTCAATTCGGTTAACAGCGAGTCGTCGTCTTCGGCTGTAGACATTTCAACCAGAGCCAACGTCTCCTTGACTCGGCGGTCCAGCTCTTGCCAGGTTGTGACTGTATCGCGCAATTCAGACAAACGGCGCATCTTAGCCTGGGCCTCGAGCTGGTCGTGCCAAAAGTTGGCCTCACCGCTCTCTTTCTCTAAAGCCTCAACCTGTTTGGCCTTACCGGCAACGTCAAAGACGCACCAAGTTTAAACCGATACGCTTATCCATATCGGTAAGTCGGCTGTGCAGCTCTTCCATATTCTATTAGCCTTTCTCACGTTCAAAATATTCGGCTTTATTTTCCTGGCGGAAACAAAGCACAAACTATTATTATAGCACAGCCTATCCTGATAGGCGAACTTTTAAGGGGGTGCGTCAAACAGGCTGCGGCAAATGCGTGGGCTACTCATTGACAACTATTCCCAATTATGTTATAGTCAAATTGTTATGTAATGTTATTATGTAATGTTGTCGATCCTAGATATAGTGATCCAGTCAGGGTCAACAGCCTATAGTTAGTGCCCACGCGCCGATGTCAACCTTACAGCGTCTCGATGAACTGAATATCTTGACCCGAGCCAAATATCCGATCATCTACATTGTCTCCTGGGAAGAGCGGCGGATCGAAGATATGCTGCGCCAGGTGGCCATCGACCGGCGTAAAAAGTTGTATGGCTGGACCCTGACCGACGGCATTACCCCGCTGGATTTGGTTCAGGCGAATACGGTTGATCCGACGACCCGCGACCCGCTCAACGCCCTCGATTTTATGGCCCGCTCTCAGGAAGCCGCTATTTTTGTACTAAAGGATTTTCATCCCTATCTGGATGAAGCCCGCGGCGGGCCAGACCATCCGGTCATCATCCGGCGTCTGCGTGACATCACCAACCAGTTGAAGGAAAGCCGCAAAACTCTGATCATCCTCTCCCCGATTCTGCGCATCCCGACCGACCTGGAAAAAGATATCACGGTGTTGGATTACTCGCTGCCCACCCTCGACGAACTTGAGCTGTCACTGGAGCGGGTCGTCCGCTCGGCCCGAGAGATTGCCGGGGTGCAGCTCAAGATGAGCGACGATGAACGGGAACGGGTATTGAATGCAGCCCGCGGCCTCACCTGCATCGAGGCTGAAAACGTCTTTGCCAAAAGCCTGGTCATGGGGCGCAAGCTAGACCTGGGCATCATCATTGCCGAAAAGGAGCAACTGATCAGACGCTCCCAAATCCTGGAATATTACGAGTCGGTTGAAGGCTTTGCTAACGTCGGCGGGCTGAACCTGGTGAAGCAGTGGCTGCGCAAACGAGGCGTAGCCTTTAGCGAAAAGGCTCGGCGCTTTGGCTTACCTGAACCCAAAGGGCTGTTATTACTCGGCGTTCAGGGCGCGGGCAAGAGTCTGTTGGCCAAAGCCGTGGCCAGCCAATGGCAGTTGCCGCTGTTGCGGCTCGATTTGGGCCGGGTCTTTAGCGAGCTGGTTGGCTCATCCGAGCAGAACATTCGCACGGCCCTGCGCTTGGCCGAGAACGTGGCCCCCTGTGTACTGTGGTTGGACGAAATTGAAAAAGGATTGGCCGGGGCCACCGGCGCCGGTACGTCCGACGCCGGCACGTCGGCGCGAGTATTTGGCAGCTTGCTGACCTGGATGCAGGAGAAAACTTCACCGGTTTTTGTCATCGGCACGGCCAACGATATCTCGGCCCTGCCGCCCGAGGTGCTGCGCAAGGGGCGGTTCGATGAGATCTTCTTTGTCGATTTGCCCCAGCCGCAGGAACGCCGGGAAATTTTTGCCATCCACCTGGCCCGCCGCGGCCGGGACCCGTTAGAGTTTGATTTGAACCAGTTGGCTGTGGCCGCCGAGGGCTTCAGCGGCGCCGAAATAGAGCAAGTCATTATCGACGCCCTGTACGATGCTTTTGAAGATAACCGTGAGCTAACCGACGCCGACCTGTTCCGCAACATGAATGACACCATTCCGCTGTCACAAACTGTGGAAAGCAAGATTACGGCGCTGCGCCAATGGGCCCGCAAGCACGCCCGCCCGGCCTCAGAACCACCCCAACCGCAACCCCTGCTGCCCAATCGAGGCAACGGTGAAATGCGGCGGATAGAACTAAGTGATCGATGATCAAGACTCAATTATCAATTATCAATTAACAAATCCCTGATTGTTAGCTTATTGGCCCATTGCCCATTGCTCATTGTTCATTACTAATTGCTCATTGCTCATTGTTCATTGAGATGATTGCTCAAACTCTACGAGGACCACACAAACTATATCGTCGCTATCAAGGCTTATTAGAGAGTACAATTACCGCGGTCGGTTTGGCTATGGTTGTCATGCTGGCGCTGTTGGCTATGCCCGCATATCCCTACAACTGGATTGTGGTGATAGCGGTGGCTATCGCGTCGCTGGGCATTCGCTGGCCGCTGGTAGCCTATGGGCTGGCCGTTGGGGTGATGCTGTATCCCCTTTACACCATTAATTTTTATCTGGCCGTGCTCTTTTTGGCCCTCAGCGCCCTGGGACACCGAGTCCTGGTCCATTATCTAGGCGCCACCGTCTTGGTGCTGGCGACGCCGGTGTTGGCGCAATATCACTTGCACTGGCTGGTGCCGATATTGGGCGGTTTGTGGTGGGGCGCCACCGGGGCCTGGATTGGGGCATTGGCCGCTCTATGGGGCAAATTCCTGGCCGGGATGGCCGGCATGAACCTGGATTGGCTGGTGCTGGCCGGCCAAACGCCTGAGGTCAACGCCATGATCAGCCGTTTCCAGAACGCCAACTCGTTGGATACCTTGCTACTGCTCATTGAGCCTGTTGCCGATAGCTCTGGCGTTATCCTGTACAACCTGCTCCAGGTCATTGGCTGGGCGGCTGCCGGCGGCTTTGTGGGCTTCCTGGCCAGGCGCAAATGGGTGAAATACAGAACCCCCTGGTCTATCTTGGTTGTTACTGCCGGCGGCGGTTTGATCTTACTGGTAACTCACCTGGGCTTACCCTACTGGCTACGGGAGGCGATCACCCCAGAAACCATTGCGGCGCTGCGAAATCCGGCCGGTCCACTCTTCTCGCTGCTGGTGGTAATTATCGTTGGCACTACCATTTATAGCCTGCGCGAGTCGTTAGATCTGCCGGTGGCCCCCCAACAGAATCTATGGGCGGCCCGACGCCGCCAGCAAAAAATTAGAAGCGGACGAGATTCCCAGTTGGTCAGGATCTTTAAACGAGGCCAATCTCCTGAAAATATTAACCGGACGCGCCGTCCGCCAAGTGTGCCCTATACCGAATTACCGGAATGGGAACCTCCCCAGGACGAGGGGGGGCTAATTATGCTTGAAATCGACTAGAGGCCGGTACGATGGGCTTGACTTTTCGCCAGGTTGATAATGAGAAACAGCAGATTCGGCGTCGGGCCACCAGCAAAGGGCTTAGTTTTGGGCCGCTGGCGACGGCCATCACCGTTGGCACAGTTGCCGTGCTCATTGGAGTTACCTTTGTCGGCGACTGGCTGCGCACACCCAAACTGGCTGCCACCGCCTCACCGACGATTATTTCCCCTAACGGCGACCAAACCCAGGACAGCACCAATCTCAGCTACACGCTCAATGAAGATGCCGAGGTCACGGTAGAAGTTTTCAATGAAGCCAATCGGTTGGTGCAAACGATCACAAATAATGAATTCAAAACCCGCGGCCAACATGTGGCCATCTGGAATGGGTTCGATAGCCAGGGCCAGGTGGTTCCGGATGGACACTACCGCCTCCAGGTTACGGCCAAAGGCACCATGCGAGCCGCCGCGCAAGGCGTCAACGTGGTGGTCGATACCCTACCCCCGACCCTGCGCCTGGCCAATTTGGCTGAAGTCAGCCGGGTGCGAGAAGCCAACCTGACCATCGAGGGTCTGACCGACCCTGACGCCGTGGTTCAACTTCAGGGCGATCCCAGTTTTATTCCGGTGAGCGGCGATGGCCGTTTTAACCTCAAACGCCAATTGGTCGAAGGTTCAAATATTATCCAACTTATAGCCACCGATCCGGCCGGCAACACGACCACGGTTAGTCGTGAAGCCATTCTGGTGACTCGCCCACCGGAAGTTGTGATTACCAATCCGCTGAACGACCAATGGACCAATCAGAACATCATCACCGTCGCCGGGGCCATCCCCGCCGGCACGCGGTTGAAGGTCAACGGGCAGGAAGCGGCGGTAAATGAGGCCAGCCAGTTCGAACGGGAAATAATTTTGCAAGAAGGGGATAACATCATCCGGCTGGAGGCGATCGATGACGTGGGCAACGTGGCCTCTCAGGAAATTATTGTCCACCGTAAAACCACGCCGCCGACGCTGGAGCTCAATGTAGCTGACAACCAGATTTTCCAGCAGTCCGATGTGCAGATCGTTGGCAAAACAAACTCCGGCGCAACGGTTCTGGTCGGCGGGCAGGCAGTTGCCGTCAGCCCATTGGGAGAGTTTCAAACCAACGTCAAGCTGCTGACCGGTGAGAATCTGCTCGAGGTGGCGGCTCAGGATCAGGCCGGCAACGTGACCCAGCGCCAATACCGGCTTAACTACGAGATTACCGCCCCCGAGTCGGAATTGGCCCGAGTGGCGCGCAACCTGCCCAACCTGTCCAACTACTTTGTGCCGGTGCTACTGGCCTTGCCGTTACTGCTGATCATCGCCTACATTTTGACCCGTCCGGTAGCCCTGGTGGTTTCAGCCGAGAGCGGCAATTTTCGGCCCGGCCTGCCGGAAGAAGGACGATTCCTGCGACTGTCGATCGACCTCTCCAAACCAGCTCGGACCACGGTACAGATCAAAGATCGGCGGGGCAACACCATCGCTACCTTGTTGCACCGCCGTCACCGCAATTCAGGCCAGCATCCGCTCTTTTGGGACGGCTACGACGACTTTGGCCGGGTTGTTTTACCGGGAAACTATACCGTCGAAGCCACCGCCAGCACCACCGGCGGCACGGTTACCGGTAGCCTCACCGTCTCGATTCTGGAAGACCCGGCGGTCCATCGCCAATACATTCGTCGCAGCCCATACCAGGATGACTCGCAACTGTTGGCGACCCGCCAAAGCCAATACAGCCGCAGCAGCGAAACCAAACGAAGCCGCACCCGGCGGCGTTAGCAAATTCGGCCGGCAAAAACACAAAAGCCTGTGGACAAGTGATAGTCCATAGGCTTTATGTTTCCAAGTGACCGACGCTTTTAAGGTGCCGGTCACCTGCGCAGAGCGGAGAGTTTAGCCAGAATCTCAGCCGCCGCCTCAACCGCCCTGGCCGGCAGCGAGGTCCGCTCGACATCCCAGGTCAGGGGCGCGGTCGCATCGAGGCCTAATTTGGCCGACATGCCTTCAACGGAGGAGGGGTCGAGCCGGTTGCAAAAGACTTTGGGCACCACGAACATATCGGTATCAGCCTGAAAGCGCGTGGCGATGGCCCACAGTACGTCTTCCTCGTTGTAGATGTCGATATCGTCATCCACGGCGACCGCCAGCTTAACATAGGAGTCTAACCCAAACAGCAACATCAGGGCGTGGCGAGCCTGGCCCTCGGCACTCTTTTTGAGCGAAAGATAGGCGTGGAAGTGGGTGCCGGATTTGGGATAATTGAGGGCAACAACATTGGGCACAATCTCCTTCAGCCGGTTGAAGACGTGGGCTTCTTTGGCGCTGCGGCCCAGCAGCAAATGTTCAGTGGAGTAGCCGGGGATGATGTCGAGAAAGATCGGCCTGGCCCGGCGGGTGATGGCCTTGACCACAAAAACATTCCTGGTTGAGCGGAAGGTGGAATAACCGGTGTACTCTCCATACGGGCCTTCTTCCTCGTGTACGTTGGCCAGCAGCTCCCCTTCCAGCACAATTTCGGCGTTGGCCGGCACTTCCACGTCGATGGTCTGGCATTTGACCAGCTCCACCGGCCGGCCCAGCAGCGCCCCGGCGATGTCGTACTCATCCACTTCCATGGCCACTTTAGCCCCACCGGCCAGGTGCACCGCCGGGTGAGCGCCCAACACCACCGCCACCTCCAAATTCTTACCCCGGGCCTCAGAGCGGAGCAGGTGATCCCAGATGTGCCCCCGCGAATGGAGGCTGGCCCCAAAGCGGTTGCGCTCTTTCAGTTGCAGCCGCTGGTAGCTTAAGTTGCGCACCCCGGTGTCCGGGTCTTTGCAAACCAAAATGCCGGAGCCGATATAGCGCCCGGCGTCCTGCTCAAAATGGCGGCTGATCGGCAGCAGGCCGGCGTCGACATCGGCGCCGGTTAACACCACCTCCTGCACCGGCCCGGACTCGACGATGACGGGCGGAATTGGGTTGGCTTCGGCCCGCAGCCAGGCCTGGTTGAACTGAGCCGGCGAATCGACCCCGGCGATGCGGGCAATCCGGCGGCGGTCGGCAAAGATGTTCGCCACCACCGGCATATCAAAACCCTCTGGCTGTTCCATGTAGATCACCGGGAATTTCTTACGCCGCTCCAGCTCTATCACCAGGGCCGTTGGCGTAAAATCCAGGTTCACCGGTTCCGTGATCCGCAGAACTTCATCCTCCGGCAACGTATCCAAGAACGCTCGTAATGACGTCATCCGTTCACCTCAACACAAATGGCAAATATCATTCACAATTGACAATTCACAATTCACAATTCATTACTCCGCCTTTAGCTTCCCTGCCATCATCAACCCGACTTCTTCGATCAGGCTTCGGTCAGGGGGGACCTGGCCCACAAGCTCACCTTCGTACATCACCAAAATCCGGTCGCTCAGGGCGAACAGTTCTTCCAACTCGGTCGAGATTAGCAGCACGGCCGCGCCCTCATCCCGGTGGATCAGAATTTGTTGCAGCACAAATTCAGTGGCGCCAATGTCGATACCGCGGGTGGGTTGGTTGACCAGCATAAAAGGGGGATTGCGATGCAGTTCCCGCGCCACGACCGCCTTTTGCTGGTTGCCGCCGGACAGATGGGCAATTTCATCTTCCACATCCGCCAGCCGCACATCAAATTTTTTGACCAGTTCCCAGGCGTGGTTCACTATTTTGCCCGAAGCCAGAAAGCCACGCCGGGCGTAGGGTGGCCGGTAATAGTCGTGGAGAATGAGATTATCGGCCACGGAAAAGGGCAAGATGACCCCCATACGGTGACGATCCTCCGGAATGTGGGCAAAGCCGATTTTGCTCAAAGCTCGGGGGGTTAGATTGTGGACAAGCTGGCCGGCCAATTTGATCTGGCCGCCCGTTACCGGTATCAAACCGGCCAGGGCCAGGGCCAGCTCGCTCTGGCCGTTGCCCGACACCCCGGCAATGCCCACAATTTCTTGGGCGCGGACCTGAAAAGAAATACCTTTGACGGCCGGCAGCCCCCGCTCATCATCCACCGACAGGTTTTCCACCGCCAGCACCACCTGGCCGGCCTCGCTGTGCTTACGGGGCAGTTCCATCAATACGTCCCGGCCAACCATCAACCGGGCCAGTTCGCGCGGGTTCGTATCGACAGTATTGACTGTGGCGACCACATGCCCGTCGCGCAGCACCGTCACCCGGTCGCTCACCTGCATCACCTCGTCCAGCTTGTGGGTGATGAAAATAATGGTCAGGCCGCGGTCGGCCAGGTCGCGCAAAAATTTGAGCAGATGCTCGGTTTCCTGGGGCGTTAGCACCGCGGTCGGCTCATCCAGGATGAGCAGGTCGGCTCCATGATAAAGATTCTTCAAGATTTCCACTCGCTGCTGTTCACCCACCGATAAAGTATTGACCAGGGCCAGCGGGTCGACATTCAAACCAAATTCCCGGCTCATCCGGCGGATGCGGCTGGCCACCTGCGCCAGATCGTGCAGCACCTTCCAGGGCTGGTACTGGCCCAAAATTACGTTCTCAGCGACAGTCAGGGTGGGCACCAGCATAAAATGTTGGTGGACCATGCCGATGCGCTGGCGAATGGCGTCTTTGGGCGAGTGGACGTGCAAAGGCTGGCCCTTATAATAGATCTGCCCCTCGTCCGGCTGATAAAGACCGTAGAGAATACTCATCAGCACGGTCTTGCCGGCGCCATTTTCACCCAACAATGAATGAATTTCGCCCGCTCGCACCTCAAGGTTGATCCCCCTGTTGGCGATAACGCCAGGAAAGGTTTTGACAATGTTTTCCATCCGCAGGAGCGGTTGAGATTGGTCCATCATTTCTTCACCCTGATCCACAACTAATGCTCATACGGCACACCAAGCGCCTTGGGCATGGCGGCTCGACCGCGCAGACTAATCAACACCAATAAGGTCATCACGTAGGGCAGGGCCTGTAAAAATTGGTAGGGGATGGCCAGGTTGGGCACAGCCTGCAAGCGCAACTGCAAGGCAAAAAAGAAGCCAAACAGGAGCGCCGCCCAGAAGGCCCCCTTGGGCGACCAGCGGCCAAAGACCACCACGGCCAGGGCGATAAAGCCGCGGCCGGTGGTCAGCCCTTCAACAAACTGGTTGGTATGGGCCATCGTCAAATAAGCCCCGCCCAGGGCAGTCAAGGTGGTGCCGATCAAGATGCCGACATAGCGCATCCGGGCAACATTGATGCCAACCGTATCGGCGGCCCGAGGATGTTCACCCACCGAGCGGGTTGACAGGCCAAAGGCAGTCCGGTACAGTACAAAGGAGGCCACCAACATCAAGACCACCGTCCCATAAACCAAAATATTGTGGCGGAACAGAACTTCACCGGCAACCGGGATATTGCTGAGGAAGGGGATTTGCAGCGGCCCAAACGTTTGGATACCCTGAGCCTTGCCGGCAAACAAAGCCCGGTAAAGAAAGCCGGTCAAACCCAGGCCGATCAAGTTCATCGCCGCGCCGACCACAATCTGGTTGGCTTTGATGGTGACGGTAAATAAAGCAAACAGTAAACCACTGAGCACACCGCTGCCCAGGGCGATGAGCAGTCCCAGGATCAAACTGCCGGTATAAAAAGTTCCGGCAAAACCAGCAAAGGCGCCCATCAGCATAATCCCTTCCAGGCCGATGTTGAGCACCCCGGACCGTTCCGTAAAAACTTCGCCGATGGCGGCATAAATCAACGGCGTCGCCAGCCGCCAACTGGAAGCCAGCACCGCCTGGATGACCGCAACCAAAAACAGGATGTCCATAAGCCTATTCTCCCCGGCTGGTATACATGCGGTAGGCTCCAAAGGCCACCACCGACAGAATCACCAGACCCTGAATAGCAAACACCAGCACCGACGGTACTTTAGCGTTCATCTGCATCACTTCGGAGCCGGAGCGCAGCGCGCCAAACAGAATCCCCGAAAAAATCACGCCGAGGGGATTGGTGTTGGCCAAGAGGGCCACGGCAATCCCCTCAAAGCCATAACCGGGTGAAATCTGCTGGTAAAGCCGGTACGTCAAACCGGCCACCTCGATGGCGCCGGCTAACCCGGCAGCTCCCCCACTAATAGCCATCGCCAACAGCAGATTGCCTTCCACGCTCATGCCGGCATAGCGGGCCGCCTCCGGGTTAATGCCCACGGCTCTAATGGCATAACCGGTGCTGGTCTTGAAGATCAGCAGATAAATCAGCACAGCCAGCACCACCGCGATAATAAAACCGATGTGCAAGCGAGTCGGCGGCAAAAAACGGGGCAGCCAGGCCGCCTCGGCAATCCGGGCGGTCTGGGGAAATTTGCCGGCTTCCTCGATCAGCGGCCCGGTCACCAGATAGCCGGTGCCGATAATGGCGATGTAGTTGAGCATAATCGTGGTAACGATTTCGCTGGCCCCAAAGCGCACCTTGAGGTAGGCGGCCAGCATGGCCCACAACGCGCCGCCCAGCGTGCCCAAGACCAAAATCAGGGGAATCAAAATTAGGGCCGGCAAATCGGCCCAAAAAATGCCGACAATGGTGCTGAAAACCGCGCCCAGGTAAAACTGTCCCTCCGCCCCGATATTCCAAATACTACAGCGAAAAGCCACGGCCAGCCCGGCCCCGATCAGGATTAAGGGCGTTGCTTTCAGCAAAACCTCGGTGATCGCCCGCAGGTCGCCAAAAGCGCCTTGCCACATCACCTTGAAGGCCAACACAGGATTGTAACCGGCCAACAATAAAATAAGACCGCTAACCAATAAGGCTACCACAATCGCGGCAACGGGCAAGAGGATGCCTCGCAGCGTGTTCCAGAGCCGTCGCCGGCTTCTAGCCCGGGCGACATCGCCGCCGGCCGCTAAGGTTTGGTCAGATGTTGAACTGGCTGGCGGCATTTGAGTTTCAGCCATATTCCAAGCTCTCCCAATTACATCTTCGACCTACCCAATAACGGTGGTGCACCACCACCAGGGTAGTGCACCACCCAAACCGCAAACAATCTCCGATTGAACCCGCCAACCGTTATTTGACCGGCGCCAGCGTATCGACTTGACCGGCGACGATCTTTTGCTTGGCCTCGGCCACCGCCTGGCGGACATCTTCCGGCACCGGATTGGCCGCAGCGTCGTTGTACTCGATCCACATCACATCTTCATTCGCCAACCCAAACTCGATGTTCCCCTCCGGCTTGAACGTCCCCTCTTTCACCGCCCTGGCTATGTTCACAATCCCTTGCCCGTAGTTGGCAAAGTAGTTCCCAATCACATTCGCCGGCGCTTTGTCCGTGAAATCCCCAAATACCCCAAACGTCGCAATCCCCGGACCTGCTTCCGCCACCGCCTGGTACACCCCCAGCCCGGCTACGTCTGCATCCGGCACAATCACATCTGCCCCCTCGGCCAGCATACTCAACGCCGCTTCCTTCGCCGCCGCCGCATCCGTGAAGTTCCCAATGTACGTGCTGCTCACCGGAAAGTTCGGGTCCACACTCTTCGCCCCGTTGATGAACCCCGTGATCGCTTCCGAAATCGGTGGTATCTCCATCCCACCGACTACCCCCGCTCCTCGGCCGATCTTCGCCGCAATTACCCCCATCAGGTAGAACGGCTGACTCGAATCTGTGTTCAACCCGATCACGTTCCCTTCAAAAATCCGGCTGCTCGAAATGAAAAAGTAGGTCTCCGGATATTCTTTCGATACGATCAACGCCGGGTCCTGGAACTCAAAACCGTGCCCCAACACCAGATCGTACCCCTGGCTGGCGTAATCCCGAAACGCCTTCTCGAACGCCGCCGGATTCTGCTCCAACTCGACATAGCTGATCTCCGCCCCCAACTCTTTCTCAATCCGCAACAGGGCGTCATACGCAATCTGGTTCCAACCCTGGTCATTCGCACTCCCCGGCACCAATAACCCCATCTTGAACGGTTTGCCAGGCTCTTCGGCTGAGGGCGCGGCTGCTGCTCCACCCTCACCAGCAGGCGCCAGCGTATCGACTTGACCGGCGACGATCTTTTGCTTGGCCTCGGCCACCGCCTGGCGGACATCTTCCGGCACCGGATTGGCCGCAGCGTCGTTGTACTCGATCCACATCACATCTTCATTCGCCAACCCAAACTCGATGTTCCCCTCCGGCTTGAACGTCCCCTCTTTCACCGCCCTGGCTATGTTCACAATCCCTTGCCCGTAGTTGGCAAAGTAGTTCCCAATCACATTCGCCGGCGCTTTGTCCGTGAAATCCCCAAATACCCCAAACGTCGCAATCCCCGGACCTGCTTCCGCCACCGCCTGGTACACCCCCAGCCCGGCTACGTCTGCATCCGGCACAATCACATCTGCCCCCTCGGCCAGCATACTCAACGCCGCTTCCTTCGCCGCCGCCGCATCCGTGAAGTTCCCAATGTACGTGCTGCTCACCGGAAAGTTCGGGTCCACACTCTTCGCCCCGTTGATGAACCCCGTGATCGCTTCCGAAATCGGTGGTATCTCCATCCCACCGACTACCCCCGCTCCTCGGCCGATCTTCGCCGCAATTACCCCCATCAGGTAGAACGGCTGACTCGAATCTGTGTTCAACCCGATCACGTTCCCTTCAAAAATCCGGCTGCTCGAAATGAAAAAGTAGGTCTCCGGATATTCTTTCGATACGATCAACGCCGGGTCCTGGAACTCAAAACCGTGCCCCAACACCAGATCGTACCCCTGGCTGGCGTAATCCCGAAACGCCTTCTCGAACGCCGCCGGATTCTGCTCCAACTCGACATAGCTGATCTCCGCCCCCAACTCTTTCTCAATCCGCAACAGGGCGTCATACGCAATCTGGTTCCAACCCTGGTCATTCGCACTCCCCGGCACCAATAACCCCATCTTGAAAGTGTCGTCAGCCGGTTTTGCGGCGGGTTGCTCCGCCGCCGGTTGTTCTGCGGCCGGTTGCGCTGGCGCCGCCGGCGGCGCGCCGGCGCAGGCTGCAACCAACGCCAATACGATCATAAGCGACAATAAACCAAACAAGCGATGCGATTTCATAGTTAGGTCTCCTCCTGAATCTTTTTACGAAACTTTATTTACCACCGATCAATCGAACTAAAATTTCTCACCATACCTCGATAGACACCTCCTTCACCTCGCCCCGACTGGCTGATGCACCGGCACTGCAAGTGCAGGTGTCCGTGTCCCATTTCAGAATTGAAGTTGCTCAAGTACATAATTCGATACTATGTCAAATTTTATAGCCAGGTCACTCATTCGGTCAACAATCAGCCAACAGAACCGGCGCCTTAATCCAGCGGAATGTTACATAGCCGGGCCGCATTGCCGCCGATCATCTGGTAGACCTCATCCTTACTGGCGCCGACACCCAGCGGCGGGGCCAAATGAAGATTTGTTACCATCCGCAGGGTCTGGCCCATTGCCTGGGGCGAGCAGTCGCTCTCATAGACGATCTTGTTTGGTCCGATGGCGTAGTACATCTCGACCAACTCCGGCATTTGCACCCAGCTTGTCCCCAGATAGACATTGTTGTGGGTGCGAGCCAGCAAAATGGCATCCAATGCATTACTGGGGATATTGTTGGCCCCGGAGTGAGCGCAGATGATCGGCACGTCGGCAAAAGCCTCGGCCACCGGTGCAATCTGGGCCGGGATGGAATAGGGCGACTCGCCCATGTGGATCATCACCGGCACGCCCAACTCGCGGGCTAATTCAAATACCGGATAGATTCGCTTCTTACTTTCATCGCCGGGGAACGGCCGGTAAGTCGGCAAATAGTAGTTGTGCATACTCGGGTGGAGCTTCAACATCCGCACATTGTACTCATCTTTCCAGGCCCGGATCTGATCGAGCTGCTCTCTGACCGCATAGCGCGGATTGATGACCGGGTTGAAGAAGAGCCGCTCCGGATATTTTTTGATGCTCGCCAAGACATATTGGTGCGACTCGGCAATCGAGCGATGGTCCACCGAGGTCAAACCCAGGCCGGTCATCACCACCGCCTTGCTGATATGCTTCACCTCGCCCATCACCTCGTAATCCCGGTTCATCATCTCGATTAACTGCTCCACTGTGAAACGGGGCCCCCAACCCCACACCGGCTCCCGGTGGGGAATAATATGGCAGTGCGGATCTATAACTACGTAAGCCATAGCGTTATTCCTTTCGTAACTATCTACCAGGTGACCGGCACTTTAAAAGTGCCGGTCACCTAAAATGGTCAAAGTCCCAATAAGCGGGCCAGATTACCACCCATCACCTGGCGAGTCGCCTCAACCGACAGGCTCATGCCGATCGGTGGTTCCAAAGTCAATGCCTCTTCCACATTCAACAACTGCTGGGTCTGCTCCAGCGGCGGGGTGTTGCTGCCAAAGAGCACCCGCTCCGGCCCAATGGTATGAACCGCCTCGATGAGCATGTGGGGCATGGCAAAGCTGGTTTCGACATACACATTGGGATGGCGCGCCGCCACCAGCAGCGACTCGATGGTGAACATCTCGCCCTGGGTGCCCAGGTGAGCAATGATAATATTGACATCGGCGAATTCTCCGGCCACAAAATCGACCGTGGCCGGCACGGCGTAGGGCTGCTCCCCGGTGTGGATTAGAACCGGTAGGTGCAGCTCCCGGGCCGCCTCAAAAATGGGGTAGAGCATCTGCTTGGAGCCTTCCCCCTCGCTGGGGGTCTGGATCGGCAGCCAATATTTGTGCAGCGAGGGGTGAATCAAGATCATCTTGAAACCATCCTCCTGCACCAGCCGCCGCACCGAGGCCCTGACCGGCTCATTCCAGAGCCGGGCGTGCATCACGATCCCGCCGATCAACCGGTCAGGATACTTTTGCACGCTGTCGAGCACGTAGGCGTGCTGCTCATCAAACGACAGGGTTGAGGTCGGCACCGTGTCGCCCAGGGCCGGAAAGACCACCGCCCGGTCGACCCGGGCCGGCGCGCCCAACACCAGCCGGGGAGCATCCATCTGGGCGATCAAATCCTCGGCCAGAAAGCGAGGCCCCCAGCCGATGACATCGTCCGCCGTGCGGCTGAGGTGGGTGATACAATCGATTATGGGTACAGCCATCTCTTTTCTCCAATCTATAATGTTATCGCCCGGCCCAATAAGCCTGCACCCGGGCGCTGATTCCGGCCAGGTGGCTCTGCATCGCCAGCCGGGCCGCCTGGCTATCAGCGATTTCAATAGCCGCCAGAATGGCCCGGTGACCGGCGATGATTTCGGGTAATAGTTCAGGGATATTACTGCTATCCCAGCGTATATCGCGCAGCAAATCCACAATACTATCCATCAAATAAACCAGCAGCTCGTTGTCGGTGGCCACCACAATCTGACGGTGGAACTCAACGTCAGCCGTCACAATGCCGGCCGCGTCCCGGCGCGCCACAGCCGTTTCTACGGCTTCCAGCCACTGGCGCATGGCTGCAAGCTGCGCCGGGGTAACCCGTTGAGCCGCCCGCGCCGCAGCTTCCACTTCGATGATTTCTCGGATTTCAAATAACTTATTGAGGGTCGTTTGATCGGTGAGAATATGGGGGGCCAGCGAGGCCTGAATAGTCTCGTTACTGGGGTCTTTGACAAAGGTGCCCAATCCCTGGCGGATCTCTAACAGGCCGACAGTTTCCAGCTTGCGCAGCGCCTCCCGTACCGAGGCCCGGCTCACATGGAGTTGCTTGGCCAACTGCCGCTCGCCCGGCAGGCGGTCGCCCACGGTATAGTCACCGGCCCGAAGCATCTCGGCGATCTGGTGGACGGTATCGGCAGAAACGCTGGATTTTGGGGAGGTAATTAACACGGCGCACCTGTGAGCCAGAGTTAAGATGGTCTGACCGGTTAGACCGGTCTGACCGTCAATCATACTATACCGCTTTGAAATTGTCAAATATTGTAAACTCGACTTTGTCCATTTTTGAAAGCGGATAAAAAAATCAAAGTAGCCGGGTCAAGCCGGGAAATTTGGCTCAAAGCCGATGTTGATAGAAAAATTGGGGTCAGAACCCCCATTTCTGGCTTGATTAGACCGAATAACAGGCCAAATCCAGTAAAGAAAGCAAAGTATCCTCAGAAATCAGGCGCAGGTCGGCCTCATTCCCTGAAGTGCGATAATCAAAATTGGCCCACAAGTCTCGTCGGACGGCCGCCAGGGCGTCACTGAAGGTGGCTTCTTCTTTAAGATACCAACTGGCTTGTCGAATGGGTAATTGTTCTGGGTGGAGGGTATGGGCTATGACCACCACCAGACTGAACAAGCCCATCAGACCGGGGGTGGTCCGTTCAATGGCCCGGACCGACCAGTGACGTTGGGTTTCAAAACCGAGATAAGCCCGCATTTCTTCAGAGGCACGGCCCCCGTCGTTTTTGGTATTATTGGTGAAAGATTCTGCCTTCTGGCAAAGCAGAACCGATAGGCCCGCCGATTATGACCATCTCCGGCATTTCAATAGTTGGCGCAAAAACACCAGTTGTCGAATTGAAGATTACCTGGTCCTGAGGTATCATAGGCTTACTTTCTTGTATCCGCAGATATCAGCTCCATAGGGGTGTGCTAAATTCGTACCATCGAAGACAGCAACCTGGGAGAGGGTTATGGATGACCAAACGCAAACCCTGGTCGACCCGATCAATCAATTAACCCGTCGAGTGTCGCAATTCTCGCAACTTATTGAGGTGAGTAAATCGGTGGCGGCTCAACTTGATTTGGACCCGCTGCTGCAACAAATCGTTGACACCGCCACCGAGCTGGTTGAGGCAGAGATGGGTGGGTTGCTGGTCCTCAGCGAGGATAAGGAAAACTTTCAATTCTTCAAGGTTAGCGGCTGGCCTTATGAACCCCAAGGCTTCCCTACCGGGGCCGGTCTCCTAAGTTTGCCTTATCGGCAGGGTCTCCCCTTGCGGTTGGACGATGTCCGCAGCCACCCCCAGGCGATTGGTTTCCCCTCCTACCATCCCGAAGTGGAGGCGTTCCTGTCGGTGCCGTTGCTGCGCAAAGGGCAATCTCTGGGGGCTTTATTCGTCGGCAACTCGCCCAACGGCAAGAGCTTCAGTGGTGAAGATGAGGAATTGTTACTCGCTTTTGCCGCCCAGGCGACCATTGCCATTGAGAACGCCCGGCTGTACGCCCAAACGGACGAACTGGCTCGCTTGCGGGAACGGCAGCGAATTGCTCAGGCTCTGCACGACACGGTGGCCCAGATGCTCTTCACCATTGGCCTGGAGGCGGAGTGGTGTATCAACCACCTGACCCTGGACGGTGAAGCCCGCCAGAAGATGCAGACCATCCGGCGATTGTCGGCTCGCAGCAGCGACGAGTTGCGCAGCGCTATCTTTGCTCTGCGTAGTCACTACTTGCCCGGCGGTGAGGGCCTGATCGAGTTGCTTCAAGAACAGGTCACCGACTTTGAGGCTCAAAGCGGTATCGCCGCCACGCTGATTGTGCCCCCCCAATTTCCGGCGTTGCCGCCGCTGGTCAGCGAGGCGGTCTATCGGATTATCCGCGAGTCGCTCTCTAACGTGCGCAAGCACGCCCGGGCTTCGGCGGTGATGGTCAGCCTGCACTGCAACCAGGACTGCGTGACCGTCACCATCCAGGATAATGGGGTCGGCCTGGCCGAGCCGCTTACCCTGGAGGCTGACGACGCCGACCTGCATTTTGGCGTGCCAACGATGCACCAGCTCACGGCTCAGGCCCGGGGTGATTTCTTCATCGCCAATAACGACGACCAGGGAGTGATGGTCAAAGCGCGTTTTCCGCTGCCCGGAGCCTGTCTACCATGAAACCGGTCCGCGTGGTGATTGTGGATGACCATCGGATCGTGCGCCAGGGCTTGCGCTCGATTTTGGACCCTGACCCCCGGTTTGAAGTGGTGGGGGAGGCGGCCAATGGCGCCGATGCGCTGCGCCTTGTCACCCAGCTGCGGCCGGATGTCAGCCTGCTTGACCTGAAACTGCCTGATATGGGCGGGGTAGAACTTTGCCAGCGGATTGTCCAGGCATGTCCGGAGACTGCGGTACTGATTTTAAGCGCCTTTATCGACCGAAATCTGGTCAATGCCTCTCTTCAAGCCGGGGCCCGCGGTTATTTGCTGAAAGATGCCGAAAATTTGCATCTACGGGAACAACTGCTGGCTGTGGTTGAGGGACACGCCGCTCTGGACCCCCGCGCCGCCGACGTATTAACTGAGTATGTACGCCAGCAGGAGCAGCCGCCCCGCATGCTCACTCTCCGAGAAGTGGAAATCCTACGCCTCATTGCTCACGGCTTAACCAACAAAGAGATTGGCAACCAGCTTCATCTCAGTGAGAATACCGTCAAGGGATACGTCAAGGATATCCTGGCAAAGTTGAATGTTCACAACCGCATCGAAGCCGTGCTGCTGGCCAAAGAACGCGGCTTAATCTGACCCCCCTTTTGTAGCTCTTTGACCACCCATCCGGGTCTTGGCCACCCCCCGGCCGGCCGGTTGAGACCCCCTCTCCGGGTCTTATTTTTCTGCCGCGCTCTTGATAAAATAGTATCAGATCCAAAATATGCTTCTATTACCGATTCTGACCCGATCGGTCGTTTCTATTTTCCCGACAAATGACTTTTCCCACATAAATAAGGAGGTGAAATGCATGACTGAATTGCGTGGTCCGTTTATTATGGTCGATCCCGACCGCTGTTTGGGTTGCCACACCTGCGAATTGGCCTGCGCCGTAGCCCATAGCCGGGCCGGCACACTTTTTGGGGCAATCTTGACTGAGGAACCTCTGGCACCCCGCAACCGGGTAGTGCAAGTGGCTGAGGTGAAGCTTTCTACCCAATGTCGCCAGTGTGAAGATGCGCCCTGCGTCAAGGTCTGCCCTACCGGGGCCACTTTCCGCACCGAGACCTACACAGCGGTCAATTCTAACCGTTGCATTGCCTGCGGGCTGTGTACGATGGTTTGTCCTTTTGGCGCCATTCACATCAACACGGTACCGGTCAATGGCAAAACCAAGCGCGCCGCGACCAAGTGTGACCTGTGTGTGGACCGGCCTGAAGGTCCCGCCTGCATCGAGGCCTGTCCTACCCAGGCCCTGAGTCTGGCCAGGCCGCGCCAGGTGATCGACGCAGCCCTCAAAGCCTCAGCCGAACGGTTTTTGGAGGCCCTGGCAAGCCAGAAACAACAGCAAATTTAACCAGATAAGGAGAGCTATTGATGAAAGGTAATGGGAAATATCCTGAAAAGATAATGGAAAAGAGCATCGACCCGACCGTTCACGCCATGCTGGCCCGGGCCGAGGAGCTAGGTATCGACACCGCCTGGGATCGTTACGAAGCGATGATCCCCCAATGCGGCTTTGGCGAACTGGGGTTGTGCTGTCGGCATTGCAATATGGGCCCGTGCCGGATCAGTCCCTTTGAAGGCGAGGGTCCCAAACAGGGCATTTGCGGGGCAACCGCTGATATCATCGTGGCTCGCGGCCTCCTGCGGATGATTGCCGCCGGCGCGGCGGCCCACTCCGACCACGGCCGCGACATTGCCCACACCCTGCTGTTGATCGCCGAGGGCAAGAGCGGCGGCTACCAAATTAAGGACGAGGCCAAACTCAAGGCTCTGGCCCAAGAGTACGGGATCAAGGTTGACAAGCGGAGCAACGAAGAGATCGCCCTGGATTTGGCCCGGGCTGCCTACGCCGAGTTCGGTAAGCAGGAGGGACCGGTTCAGTTCACCCGCCGTGCCCCCGAAAAGCGGCTGGCTTTGTGGAAGCAGGTCGGCATTGACCCGCGTGGCGTTGACCGCGAGATTGTCGAGGTGATGCACCGAACCCACATTGGGGTCGATAATGATCCGGTCAATCTGATCCTGCACGGCTTGCGGACCTCCATCGCTGATGGCTGGGGCGGCTCGATGATCGCGACCGAACTGTCCGACGTTTTGTTTGGCACACCAAAGCCGATTAAATCAGAAGCCAATCTGGGTGTGCTCAAGCAGGATCAGGTCAACATCATCGTGCACGGACACGAGCCAACCCTATCTGAAATGATCGTCGCCGCGGCGCAGGACCCCGACATGGTGGCCCTGGCCAAGAAATATGGAGCCAAGGGCATCAACGTCGCCGGTATCTGCTGCACCGGCAACGAAATCTTGATGCGCCACGGTATTCCGGTGGCCGGCAACTTCTTGCAGCAGGAGCTGGCGCTCATCACCGGCGCAGTTGAGGCGATGATTGTCGATGTGCAATGTATCTTCCCGGCGCTGGGGGCAGTGGCCGGCTGTTTCCATACCAAATTGATCTCTACCTCGCCCAAGGCCAAATTCCCTGGCGCGACCCACATCGAGTTCCACGAGGAACACGCCCTGACTACGGCCAAGGAAATTGTGCGGACCGCGGTGGAGAACTACCGCTTCCGCAAACCCGGTCAGGTCAATATTCCCGCCGAGAAGACAGCCTGTATGGTTGGCTTCAGCGCCGAGGCTATTCTGGCGGCTTTAGGCGGTTCACCCAAGCCCCTCATCGACGCCATTGCCAACGGTAGCATTCGGGGCATTGCCGGCGTCGTGGGCTGCAACAACCCCAAAATCAAGCACGATTACGGCCACATTACCATGCTGGAGGAATTGATCAAACAAAATGTGCTGGTAGTGACGACCGGCTGTAACGCCATTGCCGCGGCCAAGGCCGGCTTGCTGCTGCCGGAAGCTGCCGAGAAGGCCGGCGCGGGCTTGAAAGCGGTCTGTCAAGCCCTGGGGATTCCACCGGTACTGCACATGGGCTCCTGCGTTGACATCAGCCGCATTTTGACGGTGTGTGCGGTCATCGCCAAAGAACTGGGCGTTGACATCAGCGATCTGCCGGTCGCCGGGGCTGCGCCGGAGTGGATGAGCGAGAAAGCGGTCAGCATCGGGGCTTACGTGGTGTCGAGTGGTATCTTTACCGTGCTGGGTACTGTGCCGCAAGTGTTGGGCAGCCCGCAAGTCACCAAACTGTTAACCGAGACGGCGGAGCAGGTTATCGGTGGCAAATTCGCAGTAGAAACCGATCCGATCAAGGCTGCCGGGTTGATGGTCCAGCATATCAACCGTAAACGGGTTGATCTGGGGTTGCCGGTATCTGAGTTGGCCCCGGCTTAAGCCGTAAACCCTACCAGCGCGGCTCCGACGTTCTCGCCAGAAGCCGTTGCAAACTGTGATGGAACACGCAACCCAATTTGTAGGGCGTGCCTTCTCCTGGCTCAGGCCAGGGTTCCGTCAGGCCTCGATCGGCTGGTTTAAAGAATCTTAGGCCGGGGTGAGGATATCTTCCTTGTAGTAGGAGATCGTTATGTCTCCCGAAAGCCTCGTTTTCATTCCTGTGGGCGCGTTACTGGTCGGGCTGCTGCTGGAACTGCTGCTGGCAGGGCTGAATGTCGCCCGCGCCAAAGGCTGGTTGGCCTTTGTTAGCAGCCTGGTTGCCCTGGGTGGGGTGCTGGCCGTTTGGCCGCTGACCTGGCAAGGGCAGGCGGTGGCGGTCAATCTCCTGATCTGGGATGGCCCGGCCGCGCTGGCCTATCACGTTGATGGGTTGAGCCAGCTCTTTGCCGTGATGGCCACCGGCATCGGCGCGGCCATCCTGCTTTATGCAATTGCCTACATGGCCGACGATCCGGCCCCCACCCGCTTCTACGCTTTGATGCTGCTCTTCATCGCCGGGCTGGTCAACCTGGTCTACAGCGCCGATCTATTCTTGCTTTACCTGAGTTGGGAAGTCATCGGCCTGTGTTCCTTCCTATTAGTCGGTTTTTGGTATCAGCAACCCGAAGCTGCCGCCGGCGCCCGCAAAGTGCTGGTGATGACCCACCTGCCCGGCTACGGTCTCCTGGCCACGGTGCTGCTGCTCTACGCCCGCACCGGCAGCACCCTCTGGACTGACCCCCAGGTTGTAACTGCCTTCGGCTCCGGCCTGTTTTTACTGACTTTATTGGCTGCCGTGGCCAAGTCGGTCCAATTCCCGCTCCACACCTGGATTCCCGAGGCCATGGCCGCGCCCACGCCGGTCAGCGCCTTGCTGCACGCCGCTTGCTACGTTAAGGCCGGAGTTTATCTGATTGCCCGGCTGCACAGCCTGGGAACGTGGCCGGTGGCCTGGCAGACATTGGTAATCTGGATTGGAACCATTACTATGCTGGTGGGGGTACTCTATGCCATCATTCAATCTGACATCAAGCGGTTACTGGCGTTCCATACGGTCAGTCAGATCGGCTATATGATCCTGGGGCTTGGTCTGGCGACGCCGCTGGGCGTTGCCGCCGGGTTGCTGCATTGTTTGAATCACGGCCTGTTTAAGGGCGGCCTATTTCTCTGTGCCGGAGCGGTACAGCAGGCGACCGGTACCAGAGATATGAACCGTTTGGGTGGGCTGGCTCGACAGATGCCGGCGATCACGGTGTTGTGGTTAATCGTGGCCGGTAGTATTGCTGGCGTGCCGTTGTTAAGTGGGTTCACCAGTAAATGGTTAATCTACAACGCGGCGCTCGAAGTCGGGCAGGTTATTCCGGCTCTGGTTGCCTGGATCGTTAGTATGCTCACCATCTTCTCCTTTCTTAAGGCCACCTGTACTGTTTTTATGGGTGATGAGACCCCGGCTGCAGGGCGTGGGTATGAGGCTCCCCCCTTGATGCTGGTTGGGACAGCAATACTGGCCGTCGCCAGTGTGGTGCTGGGTATTGCCCCCCAACTGGCTATTAACACCCTCATCAACCCACTGTTACTGGCGTTAGGGCAACAGCCAGTTATCAACGTCACCTGGTTGGGTCTAACGGCTGGCGGCGGCAGTTGGTACACCACCGGCGGGCTGATCTTGGCTTTAGTGGCCGTGGGGGGAGGAATATTGGTGTATTGGCTGGCCCAACCCTCCCGCGGCCTGGTCGTGGCTGGCGCAACCTCAGCCGTCGCCGCGGGCGGTATTTTTACCGGCGGCGAGCCATTGTCCACCTCAGCTCGTCTTCCAGCCAGCGATTTCTCGCTCATCATCTATCAGGGGTTGGCGCCCTTTTACCGCTGGCTTGAGGTGGATCGCTACTACCTGACCCTATGGCGCTGGCTGTTAAAGGTCACCGGCGCGCTGGGGAGAGGCAGTCTATGGCTGGAGAGATATACAGCCCCGGCCAGCCTGATTTTAACATTAATTCTGGCCGTAGTGGTCAGCTTTGGCACTGCACCGGCTGGCGCGCCCCCCTCTGCTGTATCTCAACCGCTGGAATGGCCTCTTTTGGCCGCAACCGGTCTGGCTTTGGTAGCCCTACTGTTGGCCGTCACTGTTGCGCCGCCGCTACGACAAACCTGGCCCTGGCTGATGGGGGCCGGGATATTATCACTGCTGGGGCCTGGCTTCAGCCAACCGTTCGCTCGCTTGATCCTGCTGGAGGGAGCAGCCCTGAGCGCCCTGATCCTGGTGTGGCAGACCACAACCAGCCGGGCCGCGACTCGCATTTATCTGCTGGTCGTCTTGCTTTCGGCGTTGATGACCATTAGCGGGACTCTGATCCTGAACACGGCATTCCCGGAGTTGGCCATGGCCTTGTTGTTGTGCGGATTTGCACTGAAGTTAGCCCTTGTTCCGCTATATCTGTGGCTGCCTCAGGTAGCCGCAGCAACGCCGGTTGCTGTAATTGGGTTAATAGTCGCCGTGGTCGATGTAGCTGCCTTTGGCGAGCTGCTGACGCTGCGTCAATCTGTCCCTGGGCTGTTCACCCCCGCTACTCCCTGGTTGGTCCTGGCGGTGATGTCAGCCCTGGGTGGGGCTGTCCTGATGCTGGCCCAACGTAGCCTCAAGCGATTCCTCGCTTTCTCGACGATCGAGGATATGGGTTATCTGTTATTAGGTTTAACCCTCGGCGGTGAGTTGGGCTTGACCGGGGCGCTGCTGGGAGCCATTGTCCACGCTCTGGCCAAGGTGCTGCTCTTTGTCAGCCTGACCGCTCCCGAAGCGGACCGGCAATCGCTCACTCTGGACGTGGGCGGCCTGGCGGCCAGCTACCCGGTTTCCGGGGCCGGATTTCTGCTGGGCGCGCTGGCGATGCTGGGGATACCGCCGACGCTTGGCTACGCGGCTCACTGGCGATTGTACGGCCTGGCCGCCGAGACAAGCCCCTGGCTCCTGGCTGCGTTGCTCTTGGCTACGGCGTTGGCTGTCCTGGCTTACGCCCGCATTGTTGCCAGCTTTTGGTGGGGGGCGGGTGAACAGCGTCGCTCTGAGCCATTACCCCTGATCGTGGCCGTGGTGGGTTTGAGCGCCATTCTGCTAGTAACAGGGGTATGGCCAAGTCTATTGAGCGGTTGATATTGGGGAGAGTGGAGAGTGGGAGATTATTAGCCCGAATCTCCAATTTCTAATCTCTCGATGAATTGGGAGAATTATCTTGTTCTCGTTCCTGATGAAAGTAAACGAACTATGAGCATCCTCGATAAACTCATCAAGCACGCCCGGCAGCGGTCGCCGTGGTTGTTTCATCTCAACGCCGGCGGCTGCAATGGTTGCGATATTGAACTGGTGGCCTGCCTGACCCCGCGCTACGACGTGGAACAATTGGGCATCCGGCTGGAGGGCAGCCCGCGGCACGCTGACGTGTTATGCGTCTCCGGGCCGGTAACTCGGACCAGCAAGGCTGCCCTGGAAGCCATCTATGCCCAGATGCCGACGCCGAAGGTGGTGGTGGCCATTGGCTCTTGCCCGGCCACGTGCAACGCCTTTGCCGGCAGCCCCACAGTGGCCGGACCGCTGGCCCGCTTCCTGCCGGTGGATGTGTACGTCCCCGGCTGTCCACCCCGGCCCGATGCTATCATCGAGGGTATTGCTCAGGCGGTCGCCATTTTGGGCCGGCAAGGCAATGGCGCTGCGGCTGAAGCCGGCGTCGCCGGGAGGATAGACGAATGAATCTCGGACAAGCTTTGCTGGCCCTGTTGATCTTTCCCGGCCTGCTGTACGCGGCGCTGATGGCCTGGCTGATGCTCTGGGTCGAGCGCAAGCTGCTGGCCCGACAGCAGGGGCGGATTGGCCCTCCTTTTTACCAGCCTTTTTTCGATTTTGTGAAACTGATGGCCAAGCAGCCGCTGTTCCGGCCAGGCTTCGATGGCTGGCTGCTGACGGCCTTACCTGTGTTGGCCATAGGAGCCACGTTAGGCGCGCTGGCCCTGTTACCGGTCTTTCCCGACCGGAGCGGCTTTGCCGGTGATTTGATTCTGTTGGTGGCCCTTCTGGAAGTGCCCCCCCTGTGTACCGTACTGGCCGGTTTTGCGTCGCGTTCAATCTTCGGCCAGGTGGGGGCAACGCGGGAGGCCGTGCTGAGTATCGCTTATAACCTGCCTTTTCTGACCGCTTTGATTGCCCTGGCCTCGAGCGCCGGCAGCCTGCAACTGGCCGACCTGGCTGTCTGGCCGGCGGGCCAGGCCGGTTGGGTCGCCGGCAGTGGGCGTATGTTGGCGTTGCTGGCGCTGGTTTTGTGCCTGCCGGTTAAGTTGCGTCTCAATCCCTTTTCTTTGTCCAACGCCGAGCAGGAGATTTACGCCGGGCCAACCACCGAGTTCGGCGGGCCGCGTCTGGCGATGTGGGAACTGGCCCACGGTTTGGAATGGGTCGCCCTGACGGGTCTGGTGGTCAGCTTGTGGCCCTTCAGAGTAGGGCTGTGGCTGGCCGACGCCGTCATCTTTGCCCTCCTGTCGGTGGGATTGGTCATCTTGCTCTCGGTCCTGGCCGCAGCCACTGCCCGGCTCAAGGTGCCCCAGGCTGCCCGCTTCTATTGGCGGTGGGGGTTGGGGCTGGCCGGACTGTCTCTGCTTTTGGCGGCGGTTCCGGTTTGAGGAGATGAAGTGATGAATATCTGGCACGTTATCACCAACAATCTAAAGCACGGGCCAATAACCCTCCGTTTTCCGGAGCAGGCGCCCTCACCACTAAATTTCCGCGGCGCGGTCCAACTGGAGCCGGAACGCTGTGTGGGCTGCGCCACTTGCGCCTATGTGTGTACGTCGAGCGCGATTGAAGTCATCGATCGTGTAACCGATTACGAATGGCGTTACGATCCCGGACGCTGCACCTTCTGTGGGCGTTGTGTGGACGTTTGTCCCAGCCACGCCCTGACGATGGCGTCACAACGGCCGCCGGTTTACACCAAAGCCGGCGGGCTGCGGCAAAGCCATTGCCTGGCCTACCCCCGCTGTCTGGAATGTGGCCGGCCGGCCCACCCGGTTAATGATGCGGTTTTGGGCCGGGCCTTTGACGAGATTACCGCCGAAATTCGCGCCTGGAGCCGATTGTGTGGCCGTTGCCGCCAGCGCCGCTATCAGCCGGCCCTGATCGAGACCGGTTACGCCGCCAGGAGTGAGCAATATGAACGTTGAATTCATCACCACTCAATTGGGTACCACCCAGCCGTGGGAGCAGCGAACTGATGGCTGGTGGCTAATCGAACCCTATCTGGAGGTGCAGCGCATGGCCGCGTTGATGGTCGACCAGGCGGCCCGGCTGGTGACGATCACCGCTCGACCGGCTCCTAATGGTGAGTGTCGCCTGGCTTATCACTGGGACCTGGCGGGAGAGTTGTTGAACCTGGTCACGACCACCCACGAGGGGACAATTCACAGCATTGCCGCCATCTGCCCTGCCGCCGACTGGATCGAGCGGGAAATCCACGATTATTTTGCCGTAGACTTCGCTGGCCGGGAGGAAAAACTGGACCCGCTGGTGTTGCGCCCCGGCGACTCGCCCGGCCTTTTTCAATGGAATGGCCCGGCAGGAGGGGAACCATGAGTTACACCATCCCCATTGGTCCCTATCATCCGGCCCTGGAAGAACCGTACAAAATCGACGTGGTCTGCGAGGGAGAGACGGTTCGAGATGTCACCTTGCATATTGGCTTCAATTTTCGCGGCATCGAGTGGCTGGCCCAACGGCGCAACTATATCCAAAATATCGCCCTGGTGGAGCGGGTATGCGGCATCTGTTCCGGGGTCCACACCCTCACCTTTTGTATGGCCGTGGAGAGATTGGCCGGCCTGGCCGTACCGGAGCGAGCCGAATACATTCGGGTGATTATGGCCGAACTGGAGCGACTCCATTCCCATATCTTGTGGGCCGGGATTGCCGCCGAGATAATGGGCTTCCAGACGTTGTTTATGAGTTGTTTTGCCCTGCGCGAGCAGATTATGGATGTGCTGGAAGCCATCTCCGGCAACCGGGTCAACTACGCCATGAACTGTATCGGGGGTGTCAACCGAGACATCACTGATATTGAAATGGTTTTGGCCGCGGTGCAGTCATTTAAACAGGAGCTAACCCGGACCCTCATCCCCATTTTTACCACCGACCGCACCGTGCGGGCTCGCTGCGTTGGGGTGGGTGTGCTAACCCGCGAGCAAGCCACGGCCTGGGGCGCGGTTGGACCAACTGCCCGCGCCTCAGGGCTGCCGCAGGATATCCGCCGCGCCGCGCCGTATGCCGCGTACGACCAGCTTGAATTTGCGGCGCCGCTGGAAACAACAGGCGATGTGCTGGCCCGGATTGTGGTGCGGGCGCTGGAGATGGTCGAAAGCTGCCGCCTTATTGAACAGGCGCTTAAGCAGATGCCGGCCGGCCCAATCTGCGGAGCCGGCTTTGTGGAGATACCTCCCGGCGAAGCGACGGCGCGCATCGAGGCCCCGCGCGGGGAGGTTTTCTACTATGTCGCTGCCGACGGTTCAGATGTGCCGCTGCGGGTGAAGGTGCGGACTCCCAGTTTTGCCAATATGCCGACCGTGCGGCTGATGGTGCAAGGGGCCAGCCTGGCCGACGTACCGCTAATCCAGGCCTCGATTGATCCCTGTTATTCGTGTACGGATCGATAAATCTGACACAAATGAATTCAAGGCGCGGTTTTTTCTTCAATTCGGGGCAGGCGATCATCGGGGAAAGCTCTGTAACATACTTCTATCAAAATCATCCAGTTATTGTACAGCAATTTCTAGTTATTATGCAACAAACAATAGAAACCCGTTTTCTCGAAGAAAACGGGTTTCTGAGCACGAATCTTTTTCTGAACATCTATAACACGAACTCGGCCGGATTCTGGGGATTGTAGTAGACGGTCGCCGGGCTATCGACCGGATATTTGGATACCGTGCCTTCATCCATCTCACCGTCGCACTCAGACAACTTTGGCCGTCCATACCTGCCTCCTCGTTAGCCTAATCGGGCTGTCAGTGAGATCCTTCTCAGAACACAACTACTGAGTTGAAAGCGACAGAATCAATTGTTTATTGGTCGCGTTGGTCGGGTCGGTTACCATCACCGTGGTCAAGGTCTGCTTGCCCTTGGACCACAAGGCGGTCTGGAACAACTCATTACCCTGATTGGCCGCCTCCATCATGGCATTGACGTCAACCACGCTGCCGGCAATTCCCCCCAGCCCGCTTTGCCAGCCGGCGGCAGTCAACTCTTTTTCGTAGAACGCTTTAACCTGTTCCCAGGTGGCTTCGGCCGGTAGTTGGAAGCCTTTTTGCTGGGTGCTGCCGCGGCCAAGCGCGCCCATCGCTTCGCGCATGGCCGCATCCTGCTCCATATTTTGGGCCAGGGTATCGCCGATAATACTTTCGCCTTCTTTTAGCTCGGTCGCGCCGGGATAGACCGGCAAGTCGTTGGCCGTGACGGCGCTGCCCCCGCCGCCAAAGGGTAGAATACTGTTGCAAGCCAGCAAGGCCAACGTAATAAGTAAAAACGTGATGAGTGAAAGTCTATTTTTCATAGAATGTTTACCTCCTTTTCTCCCAATCTCAAATCTCCCTAACCCTAATACATTTGCAACGGCCCGGCTCCTTCAGGGGTGAGCAGCAAAGCCCAGACTTCATCGGGGCCAACCGTAAGCTCGTCGGTGACGGAACTGCTGCCGGCTTTGGTCGTAACCCGGTAAGTATTGGGCCGCAGATCGAGTTTGGGCGCAGTATCCGGCGAGTCCATCTCGGCCCCGGCCGCCACCTGAATGGTTTGATCATTGATCAGCACTGTCAGGGCTGCGTCGGAGAAGTTGACCAGGTAAATCCGGGCCTGCCCGGCCGGGGGCAGGATGCCGGCCTCGGCTGCGGCAGCCGAGTTCTTGTTGACCAACACCACCTCGGTCTCGTCGCGGGAGGGTTTTAAAGTTACGGTCAGCGTACCGTCGACGCCGGTAAAAATCAGCGTCGTACTAGCGCCGGCCTGGGTGTATTCGTCCAACTCCCAGCCGTAGGCAGGCAGCTCGGCCTGGTAGAAATTGGCCAGAGCCGGCGCATCGGACGGGGAAGTCACCGTCATGCGCCGGCTGAAGTCGCTCTTTTCATCGGAATAGCCGGTGCGGTCAGATGGCAGGGGCAGACCGTCCTGCTCGTCGGCGGTCAGCTCGCCCGAACTGCTGCCAGACGCAGCCCCATCGACCGGATAGTTGTAGTTGGTAAAGCTGATCTCGACCTCGGTCTCGTCGCCAATCGTCTCGTAGGCAAAGAAGTTGAGCGAGATGTTGCCGTTGCTCAAACTGCACGACATCGAGGTGTATTCGGCGGCCTTATCGAGGCAGCCGGGGTCAAGCTCCATCAATTCATAGGTCGGACGGTAGAAGTCGGCCACGTCGGCCAGGACCCAACCAATCTTATAGCTCAAAGTCTCCCCGGAACGCTTAACCTCAACCGCCTCCGGCGGCACCGGCCAGTCGTTGATGGTGAAAGTTGGGGCGTCGGGAGGAGGCGCAGGTCTGCCGGCGTCGATTGGAGTGACGCTGCCGGCCAGCGAGGGGGCGTTGCTCAAATCCAGGCTCACTTCCGTGCTGCCGGCCAGGTCGAACAAGGTCAGGGTTACGGTGTCGTCGCCCTGATTGAAATCAATCGAGCCGAACGTATCGGTCACTATAGCGAAATCTTTGTCCTCCTGCCAGCCCTGCGCCGGCAGCGCCTGCCGGTAAAAATCGATCAGGGCCGCGACTTTAGACGGGCTGCTGAAAGTGAGCTGGGCGCTATCGGCATCGTAGGTCACCGCCTGGGCGTCCTCGGGGATGGGTAGATCGGGCAAAGTCTGGCCGGTAACATCAGGCTCAACCGCAGTCTCGCCGCCGGTATCGGCCATCGTTGGGAGGCCATATGAACTCAGAGTGACCCTGGTCTGGCCGCCGGACGAAGTAGCTTGAAACTGCCAAACCAGCTCTTCCAGATCATTGGCAAAGGCCACCACCGCCTGCTCGGTGGTGACGGTCGCATCGGGCAGTTCGGTCCAACCGAAGGCAGCCATTGCCTGGCGGTAGAAGTCGGCCAGGCTAGCCGGGCTGTCTGAACTGGTATACTCCAGGTAGGGTTCAGTTTCATCAAATTGAACCTGGTTAGCGCCGGCAGCAATCGGCACATCCAGCGGCAACAAAACCGTACTGTATTGCACCGAAGTTTTGTTCCCCTGGGCCGGGGCGGTGGCGATGAAGACGATCAACTCCAGGCCGTTCTGGATAAAGCTCCTGGTTTGCATGTCGGCGCTGTCGGCGGCGGTGGTGTTGGGCCGGCTGTATTCGTGCCAGCCCTGGGCAGCCAGTTCGGTGCGGATAAAACGAGCCACATCAGCCACGCTGCTGGGGCTGAAGTAGATCAAAGTGTTGGGCGCAGCAAAGCCGGCTTCGGCGTCGGCCATTTGAGGCAGTGTGCTCAGATCAACATTGCCATGATGCAGCAGGGTGACCGAGGTATTGCCCTCGCTCATCTGGCTGGCCGATAGGCTAAGGGCGAAACCCGACTTGGTGAAGTATAGAGTCGCCGTAGTATCGTCCGCATACCCCTGGTCCGACAGATCCTGCCAGCCCTGCTCAGTCAGCAAGGGCCGGTAAAAGTCGACCACTCCGGCAACTTTAGCCGGGGTGTTGTAATTCAAAGCGCCGACTTCGGCCTGACCGATCAGGGTCGCCTGGTCGGGCTGGGCCAACTGGCGGAGGTCAAGCAGTTGGGCAGCCTCCTGCACGGTGGTCACTTTTGCCAACTCCACCGGCTTGGCCGGGGCTTCGACCTTGGGCGAAGCTGTCTCGGTCGCTGCCGGTGCGGGGGTGGCTGTCGGCGCGGCTTCGGCTTGAACGGCTTCTGCAGAGGGTGTCTCAGGCTTATCCTGACCACCGCAGGCGGTCAAAACCCAGACCAACGTCAACAATAAAACTAAAAGCCAATTTGATTTCTTGAGATCCATAAAATGCTCCTTTTATGAATTCTTGGGTTGGGATTGAAGATATGGCCTTATCAGATCGGAACATATAATTCTTTGCTTTTGAACCAGATTGAAGGTATGATTTTAGGTATTGGGTCTGGCTGGTCATCGACTTATTCAGCCATCAACTCGGCTTGTAAGGAAGCCAGCAGAGATTCAAGAGTGGCAAAACCCTGCCGCTGACCCGTGCGCGGATTCTCCAGGCTGAAGCGCCAGACCCTGATCTCCTCAAGCCCGTCAGTGCTACGCTCTTGCCAGCAGCGCAGCAGATAAGTATGATAGGCAGGTGGATTGGACAAAATATTGGCCGTCTCTTGGTGGCTCATTTGCCTGACCGGTTTCACTTCCTTCAGCCAGTATACGCCACCACCGTTCCCAAAGTGTGAATTCTAGCGTGAATGAAACCTTGAATTTGAACTGAGAAGTCGCCCCTATGAGCACTAGCCTGGAGATATCGCTGCTGGGTCGGGTTGAAATCAGGCGAAACGGTCTGCCGGTGATTGGATTTGTCTCGGCCAAGGTCCAGGCTTTGCTCATTTACCTGGCTGTCACCGGCCGGCCGCACGACCGAGAAATTCTGGCCGAACTGTTCTGGGGTGACAAACCCGAGGCCAAAGCGCGGGCCAACCTGCGCAAGGCGCTCTCTAATCTACGCCGGTTACTGGGTGATTATCTTCTGACCAGCGAACAGAGCGTGGCTTTCAACGATACCGGATCGACCTGGCTAGACATTAGGGCCTTTGAGACAGCCCTGGCCGTCGGTTTGCAGACGCCCCCCAATTTGCTGGCCTTGCGCGAAGCAGCCGAACTCTATCAGGGTAACTTCCTGGCCAGTTTTTCGGTTGATCAAGCCCTGCCTTTTGAGGAATGGGTGCTGGTTGAACAAGCCCGGCTGCGCCAACTGGCCGTCCAGGCTTTATACCAACTGGCCATAGCCCACACCGCCCGCGGCGAGTATGCCGCCGGAATCAACATCACCAACCGCCTGCTGGTACTGGAGCCGTGGCAGGAAGAGGCCCACCGGCAGATGATGATTCTACTGGATCGCAGTGGGCAGCGCGCCGCCGCCCTGGCCCAATACGAGAGCTGTCGCCAATTGCTGGCCCGCGAACTAGGGGTGGAACCGCTGCCCGAAACTCAAGCCCTCTACCGCCGGCTCAAGGCAAAGGACCAGCCGGCGCAGCATAATCTGCCCCCCCAGGCAACTCCGTTTGTAGGGCGGGAAACCGAGTTAGCCCAAATTGCCGCCATTCTTGACCGGTCCGACTGCCGGCTGCTCACCCTGATTGGGGCCGGCGGGATCGGTAAAACCCGTTTAGCCTTACAAGCCGCCCTGGAGCAACTGTCAACCTTCAGAGATGGCCTTTTTTTTGCGCCGCTGGAAGGAATCACTGCACCCAAACTCCTGGCTGCGGCCCTGGCCGAGGTGCTGGGCTGCCCCCTGAGTAGCCCTGGCGAGGCCGACCAGCAGCTCATCAACTACCTGGCCAGGCGTGAACTGCTGCTCATTCTGGATAACTTTGAACATCTCCTGACATCTACCCCTCAGGGTGCAGCCGGTGGGGAGGGTTTATTGCTCAAAATCCTGACCGACGCCCCTCAGGTCAAACTACTGGTGACCTCACGCCAGCGGCTCAAGTTGCGAGCAGAGTGGGTATTGGAGGTCGAAGGACTGACCTACCCGGACTCGCCGGCCGATGTGCCCGACCCGGCCAACTATAGCGCGGTCAAATTGTTTGTGCAGCAGGTCCAGCGGGTGCAGGCCGGTTTTAGCCTGTCGGCGGCCAATCAGGCCGATGTAATTCGGCTTTGCCAACTGGTCAACGGCAGCCCGCTGGGTTTAGAGCTGGCCGCCACCTGGGCGCCGGTGCTCTCCTGCGCCGAAATCGTCCGGGAGATCGAACGAGACCTGGATTTTCTGACCGACTCTTCCCCCGACAGTTCCGATCGGCATCGCAGTATGCGAACCGTCTTTGAGTCCTCCTGGCAATTGCTATCAGCAGTAGAACAAGCGGTGTTACAAAAGCTGTCGGTCTTTCGGGGTCATTTTCAGCGTGAGGCAGCCAGCGCGGTGGCGCACGCCTCGCCACAACTCCTGTTAGCCTTGCTGAGTAAATCGCTGTTGCAGCGAGACGCCGCCGGTCGCTACAGTATGCACGAGTTATTGCGGCAATACGCCGCGGAAAAGCTGGCAGCTGATCTGGGCGCAACCAACCGGCTGCTGGAAACCTATGCTCGTCACAGTAACTATTATCTCAGTTTCCTCAAGGAGCGCGAAACCCGCCTGCAAAGCGGTCAGCCGGAAGCAGTTGGGGAGATCAGCGACGCCCTGACCAATATCCAGGCGGCCTGGCGTTGGGCCGTGGCCCAGAGATACGGTGAAACGCTGGAACAGGCCGGCAAAAGCCTGTTCCTCTTTTGCCAGGTCAGCAATCGCTTTCAAGAAGGTGAAGCCCTATTCCAGGAGGCCATCGAGGAGTTGGGAGCGGAGGCAGAAGCAGAGTTGGCCCCAGTTTTGAGTAAGCTGCTGGCTTATCGCCTTGACCTGGCCCAACCTGCCCCCCCTGGCAGTGATGCAAGGCGAATATGTGCCGCCCAAACAAGAAGGTAGTTCATCCCCTCACGTCAACTTTGCCAATCTCTCGGCTTTGATTATACTTTCCTGTTGCACGTTTGTTCTAATCGAGTTTTGAGTTCTTAGTTTTGAATTATCAGTTCGAACACCCTTTCTCTGCTCATCATCTACCGCTGCGTACCAATTGTTGTTTGCATTTCGTCAGTTACTCTTTATTCCTCATTGAAAATTGTTCATTGATAATTGTTCATTGATAATTGGAGTGACTATGCCCAAGTTTGAAGTTGTGTCAGATTACCACCCTACCGGCGACCAGCCGGCCGCGATCCGGCAGTTGGTGGAAGGGCTTGAGGCCGGATTGGTGCATCAAACCCTGCTGGGGGCGACCGGCACCGGCAAAACCTACACCATGGCCAAGGTCATCGAACAGATCCAGAAGCCGACCCTGGTGATGGCCCACAACAAAACCCTGGCCGCTCAGCTCTACAGCGAGTTCAAAGAGTTCTTCCCCCACAACGCCGTGGCTTACTTTGTGAGCTATTACGACTACTACCAGCCCGAAGCCTACCTCCCCAAAACCGATACCTACATCGAGAAGGATGCCCAGATCAACGAAGAGATCGACCGGCTGCGATTGGCGGCGACCCAATACCTCTTCTCGCGGCGAGACGTGGTCATTGTGGCCAGCGTCAGCGCCATTTATGGCCTGGGCAGCCCGGAGGATTACGGTCAGGTGGTCATTCACCTGCAGCAGGGCGAATTCCGCAAGCGGGACAAAATTCTACGCCACCTGGTCGATATTCAATACGGCCGGAATGATTACGACCTGCGACCCGGTACCTTCCGGGTGCGCGGCGACACCCTGGAGGTGATGCCGCCCTATGGCGACCAGGTTTATCGCATCGAATTCTTTGGCGACGAGATCGACCGGATCACCGAAATCGACCGCATGACCGGGGAAATCCTGAATCGTCACAACAGCCTGGATATCTACCCGGCCAAGCATTTCATCACCCTGGAGGAAAAGCTGGCCGAGGCCATTGACGATATCGAGCAGGAACTGGCCGAACGACTGGCCGAGCTACGCAACCAGAATAAGTTACTGGAAGCGCAACGGCTGGAGCAGCGCACCCGCTACGACCTGGAGATGCTCCGGGAGGTCGGCTACTGCTCCGGCATCGAGAATTACAGCCGGCCGCTGGCTCGCCGCGAACCGGGCAGCACCCCCTGGACGCTGCTGGATTACTTCCCGGATGACTTCCTCATTGTGGTGGATGAGAGTCACATGTCGATCCCCCAAATCCGGGGCATGTATGCCGGCGACCGTAGCCGCAAAGAGGTACTGGTGGATTATGGTTTCCGCCTGCCCAGCGCCCTGGACAACCGCCCCCTCAATTTTGAGGAGTGGGAAGCGCATATCCACCAGATCATCTATACCAGCGCCACGCCCGGCCCCTACGAGCTGGACCACAGCCAGCAGGTGGTCGAGCAGATCATCCGGCCGACCGGCCTGGTTGATCCGGAAGTGGAAGTCCGGCCGGTCAAAGGTCAAATCGACGATCTGTTGGCCGAAATCAATCGGCGGGTTGAGCGGGGTGAGCGGGCGCTGGTTACCACCCTGACCAAGCGGATGGCCGAAGATTTGGCCGATTACCTGATGGAGTTGGGTATCAAAGTGCACTATTTGCACAGCGAAATTCAAACCCTGGAGCGGGTGGAGATTTTGCGCGACCTGCGGCTGGGGGTCTACGACGTGGTGGTCGGCATCAACCTGCTACGGGAAGGGCTGGATTTACCGGAAGTGTCGCTGGTGGCAATTCTGGATGCGGACAAAGAAGGCTTTCTGCGCTCCAAACAGGCTCTCATCCAGACGATTGGCCGGGCAGCACGGCACATCAATGGCAAGGTTATCATGTACGCCGATAGAATTACCGATTCGATGCAGGGGGCCATCGATGAGACCAATCGCCGCCGGGCCAAGCAGCAGCAATACAATCAGGAACACGGCATCGAACCGCAATCGATTGTCAAACAGATCAAAGACCTCACCGACGCGGTGGCCGCCTCCCGTGGCGAGGCCGAACCTCAGCGCGTAATCGCCGAAAAGCGGGCCGGTTACCACGTCTCTGAAGCGCTGCCGGCCCACGAAATAGAGTATCTGATCGAACAGCTCGAGAAGCAGATGAAGACCGCTGCGGCTGAACTGGAGTTTGAAAAAGCAGCCATGTATCGCGACCAGATTGCTGAATTACGGGAACAATTAAGGCTGATTCAGGAAGCTGCGGACAATCGACCGGCCTGGGAAAAGATCAGGTAGCAGGTGGCAAGTTGCAGGTCGCAGGTCGCAAGAGATACGCGAAGCGGCGGGGTGCATCCTGACGCAAAGCCTGTCGAAGGGTGCTCAATACAGCCAACCTGAGCCGCTACTGAAAAGCTTCATCAGGCTGGGGCCGGAGTAGCTGGGAGAAGGCTTGCAGATGAGCAGGATGGCGGCTGGGCTGGTTGATGGGGAGGCGGACGTAGACGGTTGTCCCTCGACCTGGGGCGGTATGAAAGGTGAGCCGGCCTTGCCAGGTCAACACGCGTTCATTCATCGACAGCAGACCTAACCGGCCATTCTGGCCCACCAACTTTTCAGGCGGCTCTTTCATCCCACAGCCATTATCCTGGATTGTCACGCTGATGGAGTCCTCTCGCCAGCGCAGATGGATAAAAACTTGATCGGCCTGGGCGTGTTCAATGGCGTTATCCAGGGCCTGGCGGGTGATAAAATAGAGATCACGCTCCAAGTTTGGCTCAGCCAGGCGGTCGCTATTGAAGCCCTGGGCGGTGAGGGTAATCAGGGCCGGGGCTGAGGCGGGCAACGATTTCTTAACCAGGGAGTCCATATAAGCCTGCAGCGCCGAGATCAGGCCCAGATCGACCAGAACCGAGGGGTGAAGCCCCTGGGTTATTTCACGCAGACGGCGATTGAGTGTCTGCGTCTCATTTTCAACCGTTTCCAAACAGGCTCGCACCTGCTCCGGGTTGGCGGCTAACTGTTTCTGGCCGTGGCGCAGGGCCAGGGTCATCGTCGTTAACCGGCTGAGGATGTCATCGTGCAGCTCAACGGCCAGCCGGCGGCGTTCCTCATCTTCGGCGTCGATAGTGCGCCGGTAGGCTAACTGTAACTTGCTCAGGGCCTCGGTCAGGTCACTCAACAGGTAGGCGCTCTTAACGGCCAAAGCCAACTGCCCGGCGATCAATCTCAACCAGCGCAAAGCTTCCGGGCTATACCGGTTCCCCCACCGCGAATGGCCAAAGGCCATCAAGCCGACCAACTCATCCCCCACACTCAACGAGGCCACTACTTGGATACCGCCAATCATAAGCCCCTGGCGGAAGGCGCTTTCCGGCAGCAGCGTCACTGGCCAGGTCCCATGCAGATATCTGACCTCGAGATCAAGCGGCAGCCTGGTTAATGCCTTGGTCTCAGCAACGCCCTGAAACCGGACCAGCTCCACAACCTTCTCTTCAACCCGGTAACGCCAAACCGAGATGCTCGCCAGGCCCAGATTTTGAAACAGGAGCTGCGTCAGGCGGTCCAGTAAGACATCTTGATCAGAAACTTCTTGGACAATTTGGGTGCAAGCGGCCAAAGCCTGCTGGTAGGCCAGTCGCTCCGGCTGCAAAAGATACTCCAACTTTGACCCCACCCAGACACACCACATCCCAAAAGCCAACCAGTCCAGCCAGGTGAGCCAAACGGGGCCTTGAAAATTGGTGAGGGCCATAACCAGCGCCAGCGGCAATAGGAGGAGCAAAATCAGCAATAATAGGATGATCCCAACCCGACCAATTTCATGACCGGATAGAGCAAATCGCAACAAGCCCTGCCGAATGGCTGTCCGAACTTGCTCAAAAACAGCCGCCGAAGTTTCTCTAGGCTCAAGCGCGCCGGATTGGTTCATCTCAGGTTGAACGCAAATCACTCACCGTTCACAATTTGCAATTTGCAATTCGCTACTTGCATTACTGGCTACTCTGCCGATTGACTGGCCCGGTGGAAGCCGACTTCAAACCGTCCATCACAATGAAGCCGCCGAGAGCCAGGATACCCAGGACCATAATGACCGCAGCGACGATCCACCACGGAAAACCTTCAGCCTGGGCCGCCGGGGCAGGTACAGCCGGCTCGGCGCTACTGGCGGGAGACGGGGGGTTGGCGACGACGACCGGTTGATTATTGTCACTGGACCCGATGGCCAGCGCCGAAGTTTGGGTAGGGATGGTCTCCAGATCGAGGGAGACCAGTTTGGCATGCTCAACATTGATCGTGGATGGGGTATTCTGCAAAATATTAAAGCTGACTCGCGCCAGAGGGCCGCTGCCGGTTACGGCCGGAGCCGGATTGAGCAGAGTCATGGCAAAAGTGACCGTCCCAGTGGTCTCATCAACCTGATTGGCCACCACAAAACCTTTATCAGGCGCCAGCAGGGTGCCAACTGAAATTTGAATGCCGGCTTGCTCCGGCTTGAAATCCTGCACCGCCACCACCGCCGGATCATAGGTCAATCGGAATTCCGCTCCGTACAGGTCGGTCACGTTTTCGGCGATGATATCGACCACCAATTGGCTATCAGACGCCTCAACCGGCTGGGCATAGACCCGTGCCCCGGTTTGAGCCAGGGCCAACGGGGCCGTCAATAGCAGCCCAGTGCCAATAACCAGAAAGATAATCGTTAGTTTGATTGGTTGCTTGAATTTTTCCATTCCGTTCAATTCTCCCCTCAAGATAATCAGATTTGGCGACATTATCGGGTGTGAAACGTGAAACGTGATGAGATGATTAGAATGAAATCTCCACGTTTCACGTTTCACTACCCGTTACTCAACTCTTAAGCCGCAACCTTTACGGCTGGCAAACCCAGGGATTAGCCGCCGAGGTCTGGCCATAGTTCACCGACATCAGGATCAGGTCGAGGATGTCCACGACGCCGTCCACGTTCAGGTCGGCCACTTCGCCGGAGGCGGTGCTGCCAAACACGGAACCGATAGCCACAGCGTCGGCCACATCGATGGCGTTGTCGCCGTTGATGTCGCCGGCCAGCAGGACCACATTGGCCAGCACGGTTAGACCGCTCTCATGCACCACACTATCACAGGTGGCGGCCAGGAAGCCGGCGCTGTCGGCGGTGAAGCTATAGGTGCCGAACTCAACCCCCGCCAGTACAAAATCACCATTAGCGTTGGTGGTGGTGGACAGCCCATCACCGGTTACGGTATGACCGGCTTGATTATCGGCCGCCCGGCCTTCAACCTTCACATTACCAACGATATCATCGCCGGTCACATCCAGTACAACCACCGCCAGGTCGATGACCTGATCAACCGGCACATCGATACCGCCCCGCCGGCCCAGCTTGACGCCCGTGAGGGAGAGCAGTGAACTGTCAGGATCGGTTACAGTGTTGGCCTGAATTTGCACCGTCAGCAGGGTCAACGGCCCGGTCAGATCGGGCACATCACCCTCGCGGCTGGCGGCAATTTCATAGCTACCGTCGCCCAGACTGGCCACCGCCAGAATGGGAAAGTTGGGGTTGGTGGCGACGCTGACGGGGGCGAAGACCGCGTTATCCCAGTTGAAGACGAACTGGTAACCGAAGATACCGGGATCGGGAATGTTCTCGGCAACCACCTCAACCGTAAACGTATCACCCACCGCCACTGAGGTGGGGCCAACCACCTTCACCGTGAGGCCGGCCGGCTCTCCCTGTGCGGGCGGTTCCGCCTGCACAACCACCGGGGCTTGCACCCAACCAACTATACTCAAAACTACGATCAAGATCATCAAGGTAAAAATAGTGCGGAAAAATCTACTTGTCATCATGCCTGTCTCCTTCTTCATTTAATCTATAATCGCTTTGGTATTGAAATATTTTTGTCTATTTAGTTTGGTATTGCTTACAGCTCAGTTGGCAATTGGCACAACCACGGATTACCCACCGAGGTCTGGCCAAAGTTGACCGCCATCAGTACCAGATCCAAAATGTCAACAATCCCGTCAGCGTTCAGGTCGGCCACCTGACCGGCAACCGTACTACCAAAGACGGCGCCGATGGCGACTGCATCGGTTATGTCGATGATACCAGGATCAACGATGTCGCCGGCCAGCAGAGTCACGCCGGCCAGACTGGTCAGGGCCGTGCTGGTATGGACCACATCGGCACAGCTAGCCGCCAAAAAGCCCGGACGGTCGGCAGTCAGGGTGTAGGTATCGGCCGGAGCATTGTCAATGACAAAGTTGCTGTTTGACTCGGTCACTGCTTCCAAAGTTCCGGCTACATCACCCACGGCTGTAACGGTATGGCCGGCCTGGTTGTCGGCCGCCCGGCCTTCAACCTGAACATTCCCGGCTATATCGCCGGAGCCGGGTTCGCCGCCGCCAGGCTCAACGATGATAACCTCCAGGTCAACCAGCCCACCGATTGGCACCTCGATTCCACCTTTGGCGCCCAACTTGACATTTTGCAGGTGGAGCACCGTGGTTTGACCTTCCGGCGGCTCGGTGGCGCCAACGGCTTCAAACCTGAGCGTGGCCAGAACCACGTTGCCGGCCACGTTGTCAACATCGCCCTGGCGACTGGCGGCGTATTGCACCAGACCGGCAGTGTTATCCAAATTGGATACGGCCGCCACCACCGGTTCCAGGGCCGAGCCCGAGGTCAGACTCCCTTCGACCGCAGCCAGATGGGCGGTATCGAAGGTAATCTCAAACTGGCTGCCAAAGATACCAGGGTCAGCCACGCCCAGGGCCACAATCGAGACTCTGAAGATGTCGCCAACCTCAAAAACGGGCGGCGCGCCGACACTGGCCATCCCCACGGCATCGCCTTCAGGGATGACCAACACGGTTAGAACGGGTTCCTCCCCGTCTGGCCCCTCGGCTAAAGCCGGGCTAACCGCGGCCTGGATCCAGACCAGTCCCCCTAATACGGCCACTATTAAGGCGAAAGTCAGGATCTGCTGAGATTTTTTGGTAATTAATTCCATTCACAAACTCCTTTCTTGAATAAATTTTTGATCGCTGATCCCGGAAAAACAAAAAGGCCCGCACCGCAATCACGCCCCACAGCAAAATTTACTGCCGGGAGTAAAAGCAGACAGGCCTGCAATCAACACACTTACGTAGCATCATAAAATAATTCATTGCTCTGGCTATCCAGAGATTAAGTTGGTAAAGAGCAACTGCCGACCAAACTACCGGGCCGCCCAACAACCTCGGCTGCCCCAACCTATTTCGCCTGGTCACACAAATTTTGCAGAAGCGGCGCTATAATAACCACTTAAAAGCATAACACAGGCATAACGATAGAACAATAGAGATTAGGTACCAACTTTTTGGGGGCGAACGCGGACTATTTGAACGCTGAGTGGCCAGGTTTGGCGGCGACACTCTACGTTCGCGTCGTTGCCAGTCTGCCCTGGAACGTAACCGTTTGGCTCAATCTGCTAGGGTAAGTACGGAAAATGTGGTATAATTTGCTGGGAGTTTCAGACCCACAAATTCTCCCAAAAACCTGGATGCGAGGAGGCTCCATGTGAAACTTCACGAATACCAATCCAAACGAATATTTGCCGAATATGGTGTACCCATTCCTCAGGGAGACATAGCTACCTCACCGGCCGAAGTACGCGAGCTGGCCAAAGAATTAGGTGGTTCGGTGGTGATCAAAAGTCAGGTTCTGGTTGGTGGGCGAGGCAAAGCCGGGGGCATCAAACTGGCCAAAAATCCCGACGAAGCCGAGTCCCTGGCCAAGCAGATTTTGGGCATGAATATCAAAGGGTTGATCGTAGACAAGGTTTTGGTTGATGAAGCGGCTGAGATCAACGAAGAAATCTATTTGGGCATCGTCATCGATCGGGCGCGGCAGAAGCCGGTCATTATTGCCTCGGCCGAAGGCGGGGTCGAGATCGAGGACGTGGCTAAAACCAATCCGGGAGCGATCATTCGCCTGGCCATCGATCCTCAAGTTGGCTTGATGGATTACCAAGCCCGTGATCTGGCCTTTGAATTAGGCTTACGGCGAACCTTTATCGGGCAATTCGTCCGTATTGTCAAGGGGCTTTACCGGGCCTTTATCAACATCGACGCCAGCCTGGCCGAAATCAACCCCTTAGTGGTCACGGGTGGCGAAAAGTTGCTAGCCGTCGATGGCAAGATTGTGCTGGACGACAACGCTCTCTTCCGCCATCCTGATCTGGCCGAACTCCGGGACGGGCAGGAAGAAACGCCGCCGGAACGGGAGGCTCGCCTGGCCGGCTTGAGTTACGTTAAACTGGATGGTGAAATTGGCTGTATGGTCAACGGGGCCGGCCTGGCAATGGCCACGATGGACATCATCAAGCAGAACGGCGGCGATCCGGCCAATTTTCTCGACATTGGCGGCGGGGCCAAAGCCGATAAGGTTGCCGCGGCGCTGCGCATCATTCTCAGCGATCCCAAAGTCAAAGCCGTCTTATTCAACATCTTTGGCGGCATCACTCGCTGCGACGAAGTGGCCCGCGGCATCCTGGCTGCCCTACAGGAAGTACCCACCAACGTCCCTATGGTCGCCCGGCTGGTAGGGACGAATGAAGCCGAAGGTCGCCAGATATTGGCCCAGGCAAATTTTCCCAACGCCAGCAGCCTGGGTGAAGCCGCTAAAATCGCGGTCGACCTGGCCAAGGCGGCAAAGGAGACAAAAGCATGAGCATCCTGGTAGGAAAACAGACCCGCTTGCTGGTTCAGGGTATTACCGGACGGGAAGGTTCCTTTCATACCCAGCAAATAAAAGAATATGGCACCAACGTCGTCGGTGGGGTGACGCCGGGCAAAGGCGGCGAGTGGATGCATGGGATCCCCGTGTTCGATACCGTGAAAGAGGCGGTCAATGCCACCGACGCCAATACCAGTATCATTTTTGTGCCGGCCCGCTTTGCCGCCGACGCCATTATGGAGGCGGCCGATGCCAACATCAAATTGATTGTGTGCATTACCGAAGGGGTACCGGTGCTGGACATGGTCCGGGTGCAGAGTTTTCTCAAGCAGAAGGAGGCTCGCTTAATTGGCCCTAACTGTCCGGGGCTGATCACACCGGACGAAGCCAAAGTCGGGATCATGCCGGCCCAGATTCACAAACCTGGCAGTGTTGGGTTGGTCTCGCGCAGCGGCACGCTGACCTATGAGGTAGTGCAGGCTCTCACCCAGCGCGGCATCGGCCAGAGCACTGCGGTCGGGATTGGGGGTGATCCGATCATCGGCAGTACCTTCATTGATATTCTGAAGCTATTTGAGAGCGACCCTCTCACCGACCAGGTGGTGTTGATCGGCGAAATTGGCGGCGCCGACGAACAAAAGGCCGCCCGTTTTATTGCCGAACATATGACTAAACCGGTCACAGCCTTTATTGCGGGCCGCACCGCCCCGCCAGGGAAAAGAATGGGCCACGCCGGGGCCATCATCGAGGGCGGTGAAGGCACAGCTCAGGAAAAAATTAAAGCCTTTGAGGCCGTGGGGGTTAAAGTTGCCCGGCTGCCGGAGGAAGTAGCCAGCATCGTCGCCGACCGGATGTAAGGTCGCGACTCATACGGACGCCAATCGCCACAGCAAGAATGACACCGCCGGCCGCTGCCTGTTACGTAACGTATAAGGTAGTGGCCGGCGGTTAAATTTGGGGAGTATGACCTTGCGTTTGAAAGCAAATTGGGCCGACCAATATCCGCCCCTGGCGGAGGTCATTAAAATCCTGCACAGACAGCAAATTGAAGCCTACCTGGTGGGTGGGCCGGTGCGGGACTTGCTGCTGGGGCGGGCCAGCATCGTTGACCTCGATTTTGTGACGCCAGGCGATGGCCTGACCGTGGCCCGCCGGGTGGCCGATGCCCTGGGCAGCGCCTATTACCCCCTCGACGCGGGACGCGGCGTTGGCCGGGTGATCTGGCAGCCGCCAGCCAGCGCCGCCCCCAACAAGAGTCACCTCGACTTTGCCACGTTGCGCGGGGCCTCCTTACCAGAGGATCTCCAGGATCGAGATTTTACCATCAACGCCATAGCCCTCAGCCTGACCGAACCACCTCAATTGATCGATCCGTTGGGAGGTCAGGCCGATTTGAGCCGGCAGCAGATTAAAGTCGCCGCGCCAGGGGCGTTTCAGCGTGACCCGGTGCGGGTGCTGCGGGCGGTCCGGCAGGCAATTGAGTTCGGTTTTGCAATTGAGCCGGACAGCCAGACACAACTACGCCAGGCGGCGCCAAAACTAACCAGCACCTCAGCCGAGCGGCAGCGGGATGAATTGCTAAAATTGCTCAACACCCCCAACCCCGGTCAAGCAGTTCAACTGCTTGATCGTTTGGGCGTGCTGGCCCATTTTTTACCGGAAGTGGGGGCAATGGTGGGGGTGGAGCAGGGGCCGCCGCATTATCTTGATGTATTTGAGCATACCGTTTCGGCGCTGGAAGCCTGGGCCGCAATGCTGAAGGAGGGGCTGCCGGCGATTCCGCCTGAGTTTCAGCCGGCCGTCAAAGCATACCTGGCCGAACGCATCAGCGGTGATTTGAGCCTGCAACAACTCATCCCCCTCGCCTTACTGTGGCACGACACCGGTAAGCCCCTCAGTCGCACCGAAAGCGAAGGGCCTGATCCTAAAATTCGTTTCTTGGGGCACGAGCAGGCCAGCGCCAGATTGGCCAGCCGGGCTATGAAAACTTTTAACTTCAGCAACCAGGCCGCCAACTTTGTCGAGACTGTCGTCGCACATCATCTGCGGCCTTTGCTGTTAACCCAAGACGGTGGTAAGATCAGCCGGCGGGCGATCTATCGTTTTTTTCGGGATACGACCGGGCCGGGCTATTCGGCGGGCATCGCGGTCGCTCTCCATGCCCTGGCCGACCAACAGGCGATCTACCCGCCGACCTCGACCACAGGCCAGGCCCGGCAGCAGGCGCTCGGCCGGGTACTCCACCAACTGCTGACGGCCTATTTTGAGGAGCGAAAGGAACTGGTCGACCCGCCGCCGCTATTAACCGGGCGGGACCTGATCGAGCAGCTGGGGCTTAAGGAAGGACGAACCATCGGCCTGCTGCTAAACCGGCTCAAAGAGGCCCAGGCGATGGGGGTGGTAACAGACAAGGCAACAGCCCTGGCCTTTATAAAAAATGATCGCGATTTTACCAAAGCGGCGAAGCAAAATTGACTCTTTAGCGTAAAAATAACTATGGCGAAACTTGTCATCTACCAGATTATTGACGGTAAAGAAACTCCTGTCGAAGATTTTGAGCTGGCGACCCAACGGCTGCTGATCGGCTCTGGCCCGGATAACGACCTGGTGTTGGAACTGGCCGAGGTCGAGCCGATCCACGCCAGTATGGAACTACGCAACGAATATTGGGTCCTCCAAGATATGGGGGGGCCAGGCGGTACGGCCGTTAATGGGGTGGAAATTGCCGGCCCATTTCGGCTCCACCACAGCGATGTGATTGAACTGGGCCACATGGTCAGGTTGAAATTTCAGGAGAGCGGGGCAGCCGCAGAAAACAGCCCAACCGCCGCCGCGGCCGAGGATCGACCGGTTCAACCTCCTATGCGCGGGCGAGTCTGGTTTGCCGGCGTAGCCGGCGTTACCCTGGCCATAATCTTCATTATCGTTTTCCTCTTGATTGTGGCCGATTACCTGGATTTGATCCAGATCACCGACCTGCTACCCCCCTGGTTTGGTTAAATCCCCAACCAGTCACAGACACCCGGAGTTTTTGAAACTCCGGGTGTCTTTATTTTGGTCACACCCTTTTGATTTACTGCCCGGCGTAAACGGCCAGCACCAGTTGCGGGGTTATATTGGCTTCAATAAAGGCGGCCAGCAATAAGAGGGGAATTACCAAAAAGAAGAGAACTTTAACAAAGTTGGCCGTGGTCAGCAACACCCCCTGGCCAATATCCAGCCCGGCCGGCGGTGAGACCATTGCCGCGCCGATACGCAAGGCAAAAGTCATCCCCAGCAAAACCGCCGGGATCTCCATCAGGCCATGAGGCAGAATAAAGGTGGCTGTAAAGAGCCAGGGATTATGACCCAGGGCAATAATCTGGGCAACGATGAAACTGACCAGGCCCACATTGATCAGCGTCAGGATCAGGGTAAGCGCCCCAAACGAGAAAAAACTTACCAAACCAGCCAGAAGTACCACCCGCAAATTATTGAAAAAAATAAACGAGGTCGTAATTTCGGGCAAAAGTCGAAATTGATTGACCGTTTCAAAGGTTTGTGGGGAGAGTTCCTGGAGAGGAAAAGCCTCCGGCGGAATAGGATATTGCCCGGCAAAGGCCACCCCCAACCCCACCCCAACCAGGCTGATCAGCAGAAGCACCCCCAACGGCAGAGTTTGCTGTTTCAACAACAGCGGAATATCGTGCCGGTAAATCCGGAACGGGCTAAATTTAGCCGGTGACTGCTGGCCGCGTTGGGTGGCCAGTTCGGGCGGACGCAACAGGTAGCCCATGAAATCTCGCCAGATATTCTTTAGGTTGAGTTCGTCCAACTCTTTGGATAGAATATCCTCGCGGTTGAACAGGCGAATCCCCATCCGGACCAAAATGACGTTGACGACCAGCAAACCGGCTACGAACCACCACAAGGCCTGATACTCGGCATAAAACATGATAACGCTTTCGGCCTGCACCAGCAGCGCCATCGGAATGATGATGAAGCTGGCCAGCAGGTTGGCGGCGCGCACACTGGTGGTCTGGCTCGACACGACCACCGCTCCGGAGACCATCACCAATGCCTCGGCTGTGGTCAACAAGAACATCAGGATGACTAAGTCAGGCGAGGGCGTCCAGGGAGGGGTGGTAGTCAAGCGCATGATTAAGAAGACAGTGATGCCCAAATAGGCGGCCAGCAGAGGCAGCAAGAGCGCCGACAGCAGTTTGCCCAGGTAGAGTTCAAGATCGCTGACCGGCATCGACAGCAGCGGTTCGATGCTGTTCCGCTCCTTTTCGCCTACAAAAGATTCCAGAGCGATAATCAGGGAGAAGGAGATGGGGAAGAAGCCCACCACCAGCAGTAGAAAGGGATTGAGCCGCTCCACCAGCAGCGGATCGGTGAATTGAGAGACCCAGTTGGTGGCCCAGCGCGAGGTAAAATCCATCAAAAACGGAAAAACTAGGGTCAAAATGAGGATAGGCGACATAATCCGCCAATCCCGGAAGCTGTCCCACAGTTCGCGGCGGGTGATAATCAAGGCGATCCCCAGACTACTACGTTCCAGCCGGGGCAGCGATTGAACGGCCATCGCCGGCTACTCCTTTCCCGCAAGCGCGTCTGGTTGAGAACGGTATTCCGGCCCCGGCAGGGCTATTCTACCGGTCTCCACAATGCGCAAATAGACCTCTTCCAGACTGCGCGGCACTTCACTAAGGGTAACGACCGGCACCTGCTGCTGGGCCAGTTCGGCCAGCAGGCAGGGGTTGAACTCATCGGGATTGGGCACGCTATACCTGACCCAATCCTGACCATAGCTGACCACGTTGACCCGGTCGGCCAGGCTGCCGACCAGCCCATTCAGCGGTTCGGCCAGGCGAATTTCCATGATGGGATCACCCAGCAATCGCTGCTTCAACTCGGCGGTGCGGCCCTGGGCAATGATGCGGCCCTGGCTAACAATGGCAATTCGCTCGGCCAACTGCTCAGCTTCGGCCAGGTTGTGGGTACAGAGAATGATGGTCCGCTGTTCGCGGCGGAGATCGGTAATGGCATCGCGCACCAGCTTGGCGCTGTGGGGGTCCATCGCCGAAGTGGGTTCATCCAAAAAGAGCACCTGGGGGGCGTGCAGCATGGCCCGCACCAGGGTTAGCTTCTGCTTCATGCCCTTGGAATACTGGCCCACCTGCTTGTCACGGGCGTCCCACAATTGGAAGCGTTGGAGCAGTTCCTCACTGCGACGGTGGATGAGGGGCGGCGGCATTCCTTGCAGTTCACCAAAGAAGCGCAAATAATCCAGCCCTTTCATCCGCAAATAGAGGCCGGGGAACTCGGTCAACAGGCCAATGAGGCGGCGAACCTGCCGGGCTTCGGTCACCGTGTCGTAGCCGGCAATGCGGGCATAGCCGCGGGTTGGCTTCAGAATGGAGCCCAACATCCGCACCGTGGTGGTTTTGCCGGCGCCGTTGGGGCCTAATAGGGCTAAAACCTCACCCTCGGGTACGGCCAGACAGACATTCTGAACCGCGATAAAGTTACCAAATTCCTTGGTTAAGTCAACCGCTTCGATCATGAGGGGATACCTGAACTAGAGTAAAGTGTAGCTTGAAGCCAGGAGGTTGTCAATCAGAGGTTGAGAATTACGGCCAAGGCTACCAGCGCGACCACCCCAAATTCAACCAACGCTCGCCGCGACAGGCCACCCAGAAGCTGCTCCTGGGCCAGACCCAGCAGCACGTACAGCAACAACAACAGGAGCAAGCCGGCTTGCAGCGCGCCGATGCGCCAGTAATTCAAAGCCCAAGTGATCTGGCCCAAACTTAAACCGATGACCGCGGCAAACAGCCAGGTTCGGAACAGATTCTTGGAATTGTAACGCAGTAAAGCCAACCCAACCATGCCGCTGACCAGCATAATACCGGTGGCGCTTAAAGCACTGCGACTACGGGTGTAGTAAATCACTACAAAGAGGGGTAGGGCCACGCTAAAGCCAACCAGTTGCTGCCACAGCCGCGGCCAACGCTGATTGGCTGCCGGAGACACCTGGCGATACTCGGCCAGGATGGTCAACCACAGCAACAGACCAATACCAACTAGCCCAACCACCCAGGCCACGGTGTTGGGGGCCAGGCCCAACGTTTGGGTAGACACGATGACCAGCAAAGCCGGTAGAGTCCAGAACGTGGCCAGGTAAGCAGCCCGCATGTCGGTCAAAGCCGGGTGGCCGCGGATGATGGCGTCGGTACCGGCCATAGCCAACCCGGCTAACAGGAAGGTCATCAACCACTGCCGCGGCGACACCAATGCCAATGGCGAGTCGAGCAGGGTAAAGGCCGCTACCTGCCGGGGAAATTCCAATACAAAATATAAAGCCAACCCGATCAGGGTCAGGCTGACGACAGCGCTAATTCGTTCGTATACGGGCATACCAAGATCCTTAATTCCGGCCAGGCAAACCGCGATAACGCCTTTTTTTTTCGGGCAGAAAGTTGGGTCGCGACCGGGCCACGCCGGTGAGGACAATGGCCTGGGTGCTTCATCTGAGTTGCCACCAGGAAGGAGACCGGCACGCCAAACATTTCTGAACCGGACGTGGCGGAAAACTCCAGCACCAGCTCTTCGTATTTCCGGCCATCCGGCAAAACTTGAGAGATGATCGACATAGCCTCCAATCGCCGGCCAACGATTTTCTGGCAAGGCTGCTTGAGATCGCCATAAACCAGGGGGGCGCCGCAGCAGGAGCAGAGCATCGGTAGCTGGTGGCCATTAGCAAAGATGTAGTAAATCGTTTTGTTGCGTTCAACAATATCCACTACCGGCTGCTGGCCAATACAGCGATCGATATACTCAGCCACACATTCCAGCTTTCCATCGATCTCAACCAACGGAAAATCATCCCGTTTGCATCTAGGTTCGCGACCAACCAGGAACAATCCCGGCGAGTCGGTTTTTTCAAACGAGTCTTTCGTCATGGGCAACTTTCTCCGGATGTAGGTTCACGGCGACAGTATAGCACAGCCGTTTTTGGCTGACAACGTAACGCGTTGAAATGTAACCGCTCAGGGTTGCGCCTGCAACAGGCTTACTTGTATAGAGTCACTTATTATGGTTAAATACACCCGTCAAACTACTAATGTCATTAAGTTAAGATTGGAGTCGAACCTTTGGGCGGTTACGCCCCGGCGTCCGGCTAAAGCCTCGACTCCAACTCGTTAACTTAATGACATTGATCAACCCACGATCAGTTAGGTAGGATCAGCGTTTGCTCAAGAATCGCCCGTCGCCATACCTGTTGGTTGTTATCATCCTGCCCTTCGCCCTGTTCTGGCGTTGGCTGTTGCAGGGTGAAGTTCTGTATTGGGGCACCCTGCTATTCCAGTTCTGGCCCTGGCATCAACTGGTCAAAACCAGCCTGTTAGCCGGTGAGTGGCCGCTGTGGAATCCCCTGCTAGGCAACGGCAGTCCCCTACTGGCGAATCTGCAAAGCGCGGTTTTTTATCCGCCCAATCTACTTTACTTAGTGATGCCGGTCGAACACGGCCTGACTTTCTCAGTGTTATTCCACCTGCTCCTGGCCGGTCTATTTATGGTCCTTTACACCCAACAACTCGGGTTGACTCCCTTTGCCGCCGCCGTCTCAGCGCTGACATATATGTGCAGCGGCTACTTGATCGGACGGACTCAGTTCGTGACGATAGTCAATGCAGCGGCCTGGTTGCCGATAATATTATCACTATGCGAAAACATTGCCCGACGGCATCCCCTGAGCCAAAGAGGCGGCCTGGCGGTGATCGGGCTGAGCCTGGCCCTGACGATGCCGCTTTTGGCCGGGCATGCCCAGCTCTGGTTTTACAGCCTGTGGTTGGCGGCAGCCTATACCGTGGTGAGGGGCTGGCAAACGGCCAAGAGTTGTGGCGACCGTTCTCCCTGGTCAGGCAGTCTCCAGGCAGGGTGGCGTTTGGGGTTGGCCCTGGCCCTAGGGCTGTTATTGGCCGCGGCCCAACTGCTGCCCACGGCTGAACTGGTGCTGGAGTCCGACCGTAGCAGTGGAGCCGAGCGCACCTTTGCCTTGACCTACTCATTCTGGCCCTGGCGGTTGATCACCCTGCTGGCGCCCACCTTTTTCGGCCACCCGGCCACGGGCGATTATTGGGGTTATGCCAACTTCTGGGAGGATCACGCCTACGTTGGCGTTTTACCCCTACTATTCATGTTGGTGGCGGTATGGCGTTACCTCAGAGGGATGGTCAAACCAGTCGAGGCGCCGACAACTGAAGAGAGTCACCGCGGCCAACCAACTGCGGTCGGCGGTCAAACCTGCTTCCCCGCCTACCGCCAGGTTATACCCTTCTTCGCCGCCCTCATCCCGATCAGCCTAGTTCTGGCAATGGGCTGGAACACGCCGATCTACCTGTGGGTATTCGACCACGTGCCCGGCTTTGGCTACTTTCAGGCCCCGGCCCGGCTATTGATTTGGACCACGGTGGCAATGGCGGTGCTGGCCGGCGTCGGCGCGCATATCTTGCCGGAGCAGGAACCCTACCGCCCGCTGTGGCGACGGCTGCTCGTTGCCAGCCTCGGCATCGCCGTGGCGGTGCTGATCGGCGCTCTGCTGGTGACGGACCGGAGCCGCACTTTCCTGGTTGCAACCTTTACCCTGGGGCTGTGGCTGGCGCTGTCGATCACCTGGCTGCTGAAGCAACCGGAAGCAGGTGCAGCTCAACGACAGGTGACTGTGTGGCAATGGACCGGGTTGGTGTTGGTGGCGGTCGATTTGCTGCTGGCCGCGTTCCCCTTATTGCCCATGCTGCCTGCGGCTGTCTACACCCAGCCAATCGCCAGCGCCGAGTTTCTGCAAAAACAGCCGGGTAACTATCGCTTCTTTGTAACCGAGACCAGCGATTACCAGACCAAATTCAATCAATATTTCCGGTTTGAAACATTTGGATCACAAGAAATCGGCCACTGGCGCCAATTCCGGGAATCGTTGGTCCCTAATCTGGGGATTTATGCCGGCCTGCCCTCGCTCAACAATGACGACCCGCTGACAATTGGCCGTTGGGAACGATTTACAGAACTGGTAAACCAGGCTGACCCGGCGGGAAAAAGCCGACTCTTGGGGCTGGCCAACGGGGCTTATTTTATTGACCACAGCGCTGAAGCGGTTGGGGCGATCATTTACACCACCGGCTCGATGTCCATCCAACAGCTCCCTGCCCCGCAAACGCGCGCTTACCTGGTCGAGCGAGCCGTGCTGGTTTCGAGTGAGCATGAAATGATCGCCCGCATGACCGCGCCTGATTTTGATTCCGGCCGAGAAGTGGTTATCATGGCAGATGAGGCAGAGTTTGGGCTTAGCGGTAGCTCTCCTGATCCAGCCAAAACAGCATCTTTGCCAACCGATATTAAGCCGGTCACAATTAATACATCGGCTCCTGGCCAGGTTAGCCTGACGGTTGAGACGACCAGGCCGGGCTTCGTCGTTCTGGCCGATACTTTTTATCCGGGCTGGGAGGCCACTATCGATGGCCGGCCGGTGCCGATCTGGCCGGCCAATTTGGCCTTTCGGGCGGTGGCGATGCCGGCAGGAGACCATACCGTGATCTTTAATTACCGCCCACTCAGTTTCAGGCTGGGGCTGGGGGTCAGTCTCATCAGCCTGCTGGCAGTAATCGGCCTGGGCGGCTTTATGGTCAGAAACAGCGATCACGACTATCAGAGGAACCAAACTTGATCATTCTATTTCTATTAGCTGCCCTGGCCGGCTGGGTTGTGGGGGTAGCCATTAATCACGCGGCCGTCATCCTGCCGGAGCGGACTCCACTGCGACAATGGCCCCGTTGTTCGGCCTGTGGAGCCAGACGGCCCTGGCCGGCCTGGAGCGTCCTGTTGGCCTATCTCAGTGGCCAGGCCGCCTGCCGTCAGTGTGGTCAGGGCCGCGCCCGGCTGGCTCGCTCGCTTGGCGTTGAGGTGGTTACGCCGCTTTTGTTTGTTTTTTTGCTGGGACGGTATGGACCATCCTGGTACGCCGGGCTGGTATCGTTGTATACGGCCATCCTGCTCTTGGTAACTGTAACAGACCTGGAACACCGGCTTATCTTAAACGACGTCATGCTGCCGGCCATTCTGCTGGCCGTAGGGTTCGCCTTTGTCACCCCCGGCTTATCCTGGAAAGTTGCCCTATTGGGCGGCGCGGTTGGCTTTGTTTTGGTTTACCTGGCGGCCTTGTTGGCTCGAGGCGGACTGGGCGGCGGCGACGTGACCCTGTCGGCATTTCTCGGCTTGATACTCGGCTTTCCCAAAATCTTGCTGAGCTTGCTGTTTGGTGTATTTCTGGGTGGGCTGGTAGCCTTTTTGCTGCTGATCACCCGCCGGGTCGGGTTGAAAAGTATGATTCCATATGGCCCATTTCTGACCATTACCGGCTGGATCATGTTAGTTTGGGGCGATGAAATTTGGGGCTACTATTTTTAGACCTGAGGCAGAGTTGACTATGAAACCGATGCGAATGCGCATTTTGATTGAAGGCAAATTACAGGGGAGCAACTTTCGCTATCACACCCAGCAGCAAGCCCAGCAGTTGGGCGTCAGCGGCTTTGTTCGCATTCTCTCCGACGGGCGGATCGAAATCGATATCCAGGGCAACAAAGAGCAATTAGATCAAATGCTGGCCTGGTGCCAGCAGGAACCTCACAACAGTAACATCAAAACCATCCTTTACCGTTACGATGAGCCAACCGAGCGGGCCACAGACTTTGTGGTGAGATAAGCTCCGGCTAAAGCGTCCAGTTCCCCACCCGCTGTTTCCCAATACGAACTACGGCTATATTCCAAAAAAATGTAGAACTACACAGAGGAGGTAGTCCGATGAGATTTGCAGAAAGGACTCTGGGCCAGTCCAGGCCCGACCGGATTAACCAGGTCGAGTTGCCGCGGCGGCAGCCCTATTACCCGTCACCGGGGGATTGGCGGGATGAGGTGCTTTATTTTCTGCTGGTGGACCGTTTCAGCGACGGCCGGGAAACGGAGCGCCCGTTGCTCGACCGGCAGAATCGTTGGGCGGCCCGGCCGGCCGGCTGGCGCTGGGACCGCTGGGCCGAGTCGGGTGGGGAGCGCTGGCAAGGGGGCACGCTGGCCGGGGTCAAGTCGAAACTGGACTATCTGAAGGAACTCGGCGTGACCGCTATCTGGCTCAGCCCGGTCTTCAAGCAGCGCGGCCACCTGGATACGTTCCACGGCTACGGCATTCAGGATTTCTTGGAGGTCGATCCCCGCTTTGGCCGCCGTGATGACCTGGTGGAACTGGTGGCCGCGGCTCATACTCAGGGACTGCGGGTCATCCTGGATATCATTTTCAACCACTCCGGGCACAACTGGCTCTACCCGCCAGACACGCCCGGCGGCCCAGATACGCCTTACTACACCACCGGCCGGTATCCTTTTGGAAGCTGGCGGGGCGACCAGGGCCAGCCGGTAGCTTCTATCCAGAGTGAGGACGAGGGGGTCTGGCCCACGGAGTTGCAGGATGTTGAGCGCTATACCCGCGCCGGCAGCGGCAACCTGGGTGCGGGCGACATCGACGACCCACAGGCGGAGCACAAGCGGAGCGACTTTATTACCCTGCGCGACTTCAACCTCGACGCGCCGGGCCTGTTGACCGAGCTGGCCCGCTGCTACAAATATTGGATTGCCCTGACCGACTGCGATGGCTTCCGTATCGATACGCTCAAACACGTGTCGCTGGAAGAGGCCCGGAATTTCTGCGGCACGATCAAAGAGTTTGCCGCCAACCTGGGCAAGCACGACTTCTTCCTGGTCGGCGAGATTGCCGGGGGAGATTACGCTCAGGATCGCTACCTGGACGTGCTCGACCGTAACCTCAACGCGGCCCTGGATATCGGCGGGATGCGGCTGGCGTTGAACGATGTAGCCAAAGGACTGGTCCAGCCCAGAGCTTACTTTGACGGTTTCGATCCCGGCGACGCGGTGATGGGCTCGCACCGGAATCTGGGCGAACGGCACGTCTCCATTTTGGATGACCACGACCACGTCTTTGGTCCCAAGATTCGCTTTGCCAGCGAGGCGGCCTCCGAGCAGCAGGTGGCAGCCGGGGTGGCTATTCAGTTGTTCAGTCTGGGGATTCCCTGCATTTATTACGGCACCGAGCAGGCCCTGGCCGGCCCTGAACCGTCCGAACGGCACTGGCTACCGGAGTGGAAGGCGTCTGATCGCTACCTGCGGGAAGCGATGTTCGGTCCGGCCCATCCCCGGCAGCATGGTCGGGCCGGTTTTACGGCTATAGATGAAGAACTCCCCGGCTTCGGCCCGTTTGGCACCGCCGGCCAGCATTGCTTTGACCCGCACCACCCGGCTTATCGGCGCATAGCCGCGCTGGCGGCACTACGACGGGATTTTCCGGTGCTGCGGTATGGGCGGCAATACCTGCGCCCCATCTCCTTTTTAGGCCGGCCGTTTGGGCTTTACGGGCCGGGTGAAATTGTGGCCTGGTCTCGCATCCTGGACGATGAGGAGATGGTCTGCATTTTGAACGCTCACGGCGCCGATCGCCGCGGCGCGGACGTCCTGGTCGATGCCAACCTGTCCGGCGACTCGATGACGGTAGTGCTCAACAGTGCCCAGGCGGTCAATCCGCCCGGCTATAGCGGCTCGCATCCGGTCGGGTCAACCCTACCGGTGCGCCGAACCTCGGACGGGATTGCCTATGTTGAGATTCGGGACATCGGGTCTTCAGAACTAATCATCTTGACCAACCATCCCTAAACCCTGAACGATCAACCAAAAACAGTCAGGCCGAAAATGAAAGCTGATCTGAAAATCAGGTCAGCTTTTTACTTGGGTAGGGCAACCCTCCCATTGACGCCTGCCCCGTTACCCTTTATACTGGAGTCAGATCGATTGACCTGACTTCAACTACAAGCTGTTCTTTAATAACCAAAGCCACCCGCCATAGGCTGCCAGGCCACCTGATCCAGCCGTTATGTGGGCGGCCAGTCGAGCCAAAAACGATGATGACCGGTCAGAATCAAACCGTATCGACCTCATTCAAAGTTTGCTTAGGATTGATCGCCGTGGTTTTTGCGACGGCCGCTGTCCTGCTGCTGATCCTCTCGACCTCTGCGGCGACGGTCACCGGCAGCAGCCCCTTTTTATCGATCGCCCTGGTGGAGGGCGTGAACACCGGCCTGCTTGGACCTGGTCAGGAGCGCTGGTTCAGGCTCAGACTTGACCAGCCGGCTCAGGGTGGCTCGGTGGAACAAGCCCTGACCCTGATCTATACCCCTGGCAATGATTCCCAAAATCAAGTAGCTATGCAGATCTTTGAAGAGCAGCAACTGCAACTATTTTACACCGGTGAAACCGGCCAGATGACCAACCTGGGCGCCGGCCAAACAGTTACCCGCGACAACAACCCCGAAACCGGCGAACTGTTCTGGAGTGGCTGGCTACCGAGCGAGGCCAGCTACTACATTCAGCTTTCCAACCCCACTTCCGCCCCCATCGACTATTGGCTTATGACCGGCGATATCCGCGGTTTGCTACTGGGCGCGACAGCCGCCCTTTCCACAAGCCCACCAATCGCGCCAACGCCAGCCGTTGCCACAGGCAGTAACCCTGGCCAGGCAGTTATCCTAGATATCGGCCAGAATCAGGGCCAACTCAGGCCAGCGCAGGAAATCTGGTACCGCTTTACGTTGACCGACGCCGACGGCGAATACTTTACAGAAGCCGCCCTGACCATGGTCGTCACGCCAAATAGCAGCGACCAGATTGGGCGGGTGGAGTTTGATCTCTTCACCGGCCGGGAAGTCGAGAACTGGTTAGCCGGCTATGCTGATCAACTCAACAATATTGGGGCCGGCAGTCTGGTCAGGCGAGATAGTAATCCCCTGACTGGCGAGCGCTTTTGGACCGGCTGGCTCATTGACGGCGAGCTTTATTACATCAGAGTCCGCAACAGGGCCGACGGACCGATTGATTATTGGCTTTTTACCGGCGATGTTTACAATCCCAAATTGGGTCAAGAGGTTACACCTTAAATCCCGATTTTTGGCTTTCGCCGGAATATGATATACTGAGGGTCTACTCATCTCAACCACTCCAGTTGATAGTGGAGGTCACCATTAGTAAGATATTGCTTATCGAGGACAATCAACAAAATGCGCTCCTGATGAGACGGATTTTGGAGGCGCGCGGGCACCAGATTATTCACGAGAGTGAAGGTGAAGCCGGCCTGAAAGCGGCCATTGAAGAGATACCGGACCTCATCTTGATTGATTTGGGGCTGCCTGATATCGATGGTCAAACCCTGGCGACCTTCATCAAGCGCGTGCCTGAATTGCAGCATATCCCAATGGTAGCAGTTACAGCCTGGCCTGAAGATACGGCCAGAGAAATGGCCCTGGCTTATGGCTGTGATGGCTATATCTCCAAACCAATCAACACCCGCGCCTTTCCCGACCAGATTGCCGCCTATCTGGCTAATGAGTGAGCTTAACCTCACCCCCGCTCAAAACCCTCGGTCGTGGTAATGCTTGCAGCCTCTCGCAGGCTGTTTTGTATATTTCGCGCCGGAAGGTTCCATTAAGCCTGACCATGTTGGATAGCTACAACCAGATTGCGCTGATTCCCGCCAGCGCCTTTACCTATGAGGAACTAAGCGAGGCCTATAACCACACCCGGGTGGATTATATTGTGCCGATGCCGATGAACGCGGCCAGATTACGTGAGTATGTGGAAATCTACGACATCGATATGGATACCTCGGTGGTGGCGGTGGACGGCAATGAGATCTTGGGGCTTAGTATGCTGGGTATCAGACCGGAACGGGCCTGGCTGACCCGGTTGGGAGTCATCAGCCGTAAGCGCCGCCAGGGCACCGGCTGGGCAATGGTCACTCACCTGATTGAGCAGGCTCAACTCAAACAAGCCAGGCAGATGGTCATCGAGGTTATCAAAGATAATTTGCCGGCGCAGACTCTCTTCATCAAAAAGGGATTTACGGAAACCAGGGAGTTGTTGGTACTGCGCCGGCCGCCCGGTCCCCCGGCCATCAAGGTGCCTCCGGCCGACATCAAACCGCTGGGCTATCCTGAGGCTATTAAGCTCCTAAAAACCCGGGCCTCGACTCCCTCCTGGATCGACGAGCCAGAATCGCTAATTAACGCCGGCAACCTTTCCGCCTTCTATGCCACTCTGAACGATGGGAGCGTCGGCTGGTTGGTTTATCAAAATACTGTTTTTCAACTTGGCCGGTTGGTCCTACAAACAGAGGTGGGGGATCCGGTTGAGGTGGGGCGAGTTCTACTCCACCACCTGCACTCGATCCACCCGGTGCAGGATACCAAAACTGAAAATTTGCCCGCCACAGATCCCCATTGGCCGGCCTTCAAACAGTTAGGTTATCTGGTCATGTTTCACCGGGTGGAGATGGCGCTGCCGCTTACAACGGCACCCTGATCTTGGTTTGGCCGTGGCGGGTTTCGGCCTCGACATTTTTCAGTTCCATATCTTTGATCAACTTCATCAAGCGGATATTATCACTGGCCACCCAGGCCGTAAAATGAGTTATCCCCAACTGGCGCGCCTGCTCGGTCAGGCATAACAGCAGGTACTTACCCAGCCCCTTGCGCTGGTAATCATCTCGCACCACCACCGCCACCTCGGCCTCCCTATCCTCCACGGTGGGTCGCATAAACCGGGCCACGCCCGCGGCATGTTCCTGGCCATCAGCCTCCACCACCGTCCCGACGATGGCTACCTGTCGTTGGGGGTCTAAATCCGACAGTTTCTCCGCCTCTTGCCAGACCTGTTCCTCCGGAATCTTGGCGGTATAGAGATGAAATCGCAGCCGCTTCGTCTCGGACGATAAGCGATGAAACATATCGACCAGGAGGGCAGCATCACCTTTTTTGACCCGGCGCAGCTTGACTACTTGGCCGGATCGAGTTACATACGGGTCAAAGTAGTCACTCATAACCTGTTGTCCGCCACTCTGGGATGGGGTATCTCCACCTCAAGCCGCAACCCGCCGCCGGCCTGATTCTGCAATTTCAGTCGCCCCCCCAGCAGGGCGACCCGCTCGCTAATGCCCAACAAACCGTAGTGCCCTTTTGCCGACAGCGAACCCAAATCAAAATTGTCGGCCAAACCCCGCCCGTCATCGCTAATAGTAACCAGCAGCATACGCGGTGAGGTATGCTGCAAACAGATGCGCACGGTACCGGCCTGGGCATGCTTCCGAACGTTGCTCAAGCCTTCCTGCACAATCCGAAAGATCGACAGCTCAATCGCTTCAGGTAGCCGGCCCAGATGGTCGGGCAAGGCAAGGGTAACATTGATACCGGTGCGCTCGCTCCAATCACGGGCATAAGATTGCAGAGCCGCGCCCAACCCCAGGCTATCAATGGTTGGCGGACGCAAAATGCCGCAAATCCGGCGCAGGTCATCGACCAGCACTCTGATACTGCTGCGGATGTCGGCAATCTCTTCAGGCAAGTCGCCGTTGACCGCGCCATCCTCAGCCACCTCTTCCAGGCGATAATTGACCGTCAGCAAATCTTGAATCACCTGATCGTGAATTTCGCGGGCCAAATGCTTCCGTTCCTGCTCCCGTTCGGTCAGGAGGCGGCGGTGAGCATCTTGCAAAGCCAGGTTGGCCCGGTCAAGCGCGGTGACCTGGGTGGCCAGTTGGTGGATCAACTGCTGGTTGAGACTGTCCTGAGCCGCCAGGTCGCGCTCCAGAAGCTGCTGCTGGTGGTGCAGCTTTTCGGCCTGCTGCCGGGCCCGGTAGTAGCTATCGAGCGCCCAAATAGCCGGGGTCAACTGCTGCCGGTCCGACATCCCAACCATCGCTGCCACTATCTCCTCCCGATTGGTCTCATCGGTGCGGCGACTGGTCACCCAGCAGCCCTGACGCAGCACGATGATTCGATCCGTAACGGCAAAGAGATGGTCCAGATTGTTACTGCAAAAAATGATGGCTTTGCCCTGCTGCTGCCAGCTCTGGATCAACGACAGGAGCTTCTGCTGGTAGGCGTACCCCAACAGCACCGTCGGTTCATCGATAATAACCAACCTGGTCGGGCGGGCCATCGTTCGGGCGATGGCGATCATCTGCCGCTGCTCGCTCGATAGGTTGGCCACTTTTTGGTGTAAAGACTCAAAGGGCACATCCAGTTCAGCCAGGATACGGGCGGCCTGACGATCCATGTAACGCCGGTTGGGAATCTTTAGCCATTTGACCACTGCCGGCCAACCGACTTCGGCGCCAAGAAAGATATTGCAGGTAATGTCGAGTCGTTCCGCCAGGTCCGGCTTCTGGTGGATCACCTCGATCCCCAACTGGCGCGCCTGAAAAGGCCATTGCAGATATCGCCCATTGAAGTAGATTTCACCCTGGCTGGGCGCATACAAACCGGCCAGCAGCATCGTCAACACTGTTTTCCCGGAGCCGCTCCGGCCGGCCAGGCCAACAACCTCACCGGCGCAGACCTCAAAACTGATCCGCTGCACTGCCGCTAACGTTCCAAACTGTTTAGATAGGTTTGTTACACGTAACAGAGGTTCCATCATCACAGAAGCGCTTTGTGTCGCCGCCAATAATCCAGCAAGATGGCAACCAGGATCATGGCGCCAATGGCCACGGCCTGCCAGTAAGCCGAAAAACCAAGCTGCACCAGGCCGCTGCGAAGGATCTGCATGAGCACCGCCGCCAATAACACCCCCACAATGCTGCCTTCGCCGCCAAAGAGGCTGGTGCCGCCGATAATCGCCGCGGCGATGATGTCAAGCTCGTAACCAACGGCAGCCGTGGGCGCGGCCACGCCCAGGCGGGCCGTCATCAGCAAGCCGCCGGCGGCGGCCAGCAGACCGCACAGGGTGTAAACCAATACTTTGATCTGGACCACCTTCACGCCCGACACCAAGAGGGCGCGCTCGCTGCTGCCCAGAGTATAAATATAACGCCCCAACACAGTATGACCGAGCAGGAGACTTACCAGCACGGTCAAACCGAGCATAAATATGACCGGCAGCGGGACGTGCCACGGCCCAATGGGTACATTATAGACACCCAGCATGGTGAAACTGGGGGGTAGATTGCGTACCGGCCAGCCGCCGGTCAGGCCAAAAGTCAGGCCGCGGGCAATACTCATCGTGCCTAGAGTGATGATAAATGAGGGTAGTCTGACCCGGCCCACCATCATCCCGTTGGCCCAGCCGGCCGCACCCCCCGTCAACAGACCGGCCAGGATGGCCACAGGCAGCGGCAGGTCGGCTTGCAGGGCGAGGGCGGTGACCAGTCCGGCCAGGGCCATCACCGCACCCACCGACAGGTCGATACCGCCGATGATAATGACCATACTCTGGCCAAAGGCAACAATGGCAATCCAGGAGGCGGCTCGAGCTACATTAAAAAGATTGTTACTGGTTAAAAAAGTGTCAGTATTCAGGCTGAGAAAAGCGCCGATCAAAAACAGGGTCAGCAGCACGAACAAATATTGGCGGCTGACCAGGGAACGCCAATACCGCTTGACTGCCTTGAGTTGAATCGCCTTTTGAGTTGGAGCTGCCCCTGAAACGATTTGGCTGTCCATAAATGGCCTCACCCAATCAAATCATCGATGACCTGCTGCAAGGCCATAGCGTCAAGGTCCTTTTTGTCCAAAAAGGCCACCGCCCCGGCTTCCAGCCCCAGCCGGTGAAACTCCCGGTCGGGATAGGCGCTGATCAGCACAATCCGGGCCGGGGGGGAGAGCGCCTTGATCCGGCGGGCACAGCGAATTCCATCCTCTTCCCCCAATACCACGTCGACCAGGACCAATTGGGGGGCAACCTGCTGCACTAACTGGGTGGCTTCGGCAATGTTTTCAGCTTCATAAATAATGGCCCGGGCGCAGACTTTGCCAACCATTCGGCGCAATTGGGTCCGATAACGGGCATTGTCATCAACCAACAACATCGTGATAGCAGAGGCGCCATTCTCCTCAATATCAAATTCCTGAGCCAATTGCTGTCCCGATAAGCCCAGCACTTCGGGCTGCTGGTTAACGTAATTAACCGCCTCTAACCGGCTCTGCACGTTGAGCTGGCGGTAGAGCCGGGTTAAGTGATTCTCCACCGTTTTAACGCTCAACCCTATCCGGCGGGCAATAGCTTGATTATCCAGCCCTTGCTGCAAAAGGCGGAGAATGTCGCGCTGGCGAGGGGTCAACGGGGGGGTAATTGCCGTCGGAACGACCCGGCCGACTAATTTGTCTACCAGACGGCTGGAGATCCATTTCTCACCCACCAGAACCCGTTGCACCGCCAGCCGTAGATCGCTGAGCGGCTGATCCTTTAGATGGTAGCCATCAACCCCCACGCTCAACAAGCCCTGTACATAGACCCGGTCGTCATAGGCGCTAACAACCAGAATCTTCATGGCAGGATAACTGGCCCGAATCTGGCGAATGGCGCTGATCGGCTCAAAGTTGGGCATGGTTACGTCGATGAGCAGGCAGTCGGGCCGGTTTTGGGCCAGAGCAGTGAACAGGGTTGGACCATCGCCCACCTCGCCGATAATCTCTAACGCGGGCAACTCTTGTAGGGCATTGCGGATGCCGGCGCAGACCACGGCATGATCATCTGCCAGTAAGATCCGTGTTTTGTTCATCGGTTTAGATTATACCACATCTTGGCTTACATTTTCTACTTTGCTTTTTTGGTTATAGGGGGATTTCCCCTATATGGTTGGGGGGAAAGCGCAGTATCAAGAAATTCAATCTTATGATAGGATATACTGGCTTCTTTGTGTATCTTCGCACAAAGATTCGATTTCCGATTATCGCTCTTTCATCTTCCGGCAACAATTTCCTTTCTGATCGTTCAACCCTATTAACTCAAGGAGGAGTGGAACCACAGTCGCAACCACCAGACCATCTGAAAGCCTTGCCAAGAGGCAGCTTTGGGGCGGTGGTTCCCGATCAGTATCCCAAGGAGGTGATGCGAACCCAAAAAATATTTTGATTCTCCTGTCGAGCCATGCGGCTCATCTCGTCCCATCATATCAAATTTTAGATAGTAACCAAGCAAAAGGAGGTAGAAAAAAGTAGCTATGAACAGAAAATTATGGCTTATTCTGACTCTGCTGGTTGCGCTGGCCATGATCGCGGCCCAATGCGCCCCGGCGGCTCCGCCGGCGGCGCCCGAGCAACCCCAGCAGGAACCGGCAGCCGCCGAACCTGCGGTGGTGGAGGAGCCGGCGACTGAAGCGCCCGCGGCTATGGCCGATGCCCTGGCCGATGGCAAGTTGACCATCGCCTGGATCCCCAAAGCTCTCAACAACCCGGTCTTTGAGGTGGGCAAGGTTGGCGCCGAGACCAAGGCCGCCGAGTTAACCGCAGCCGGCCCGTATGAGGTCGAAATCCTTTACACCGCCTCCGTCGCCTCCGACGCGGCCGAGCAGGCCCGGGTGATGGAGGATGCCCTGGCCGCCGGCGTCGATGCCATCGGCGTCTCTTGCAACGACCCGACCGCCTGTATCGACCCGATCAACAAGGCCATAGCCGACGGCATTCCGGTAATGACCTGGGACTCCGACTCGCCCGACAGCGGTCGCTTCACCTACCTGGGCGTGGACAACTACGAGGGCGGTAAAGCTGCCGCCGACCTGATGAAGAAGGCCCTGCCCAACGGCGGTAAGGTCGCCCTGCTAACCGGCGTGCCCGGCGCCTTCAACCTGGAAGAGCGCATCCGCGGCTTCAAGGATGGCGTGGCCGGCAGCAACCTCGAAATCGTTACCACGGTGGCCTGCAACGACGACATCAACCTGGGCGTCCAGGTGGTCGAAGAGACGATGCAAGCCTACCCCGACCTCGACGGCTGGTTCTTCGTTGGCCTGTGGCCGCTCTTCGCCGACCGCGGCTCGATGCCGTTGTGGGAAGAAGCCGCTCAGGCCGGGATGAAGACGGTCGCCTTCGACACCCTGCCGGTTGAGCTGGAGTATGTCAAGGAAGGGCTGCTCTACGGCCTGGTTGGCCAGAAGTACTGGGGTTGGGGCTACGACACCACCCAGATGATCTATGACAAGATCGTCAACGGGGCCACCTTCGACTCCTTCACCAACTCCGGCATGGACATTGTCACCGCGGCCAACGTCGACGCGATGGCCGTGGCCTGGGAAACCAGCGACTTCACCAAGCCGCTGCCGCCGGCCTTCCCCGAAGCAGGCGCAATGATGATCGACAAAGACAAGTTGCTGGCCGATGGCAAGTTGACCATTGCCTGGATCCCCAAAGCTCTCAACAACCCGGTCTTTGAGGTGGGCAAGGTTGGCG
>CAYNLK010000020.1:0-12418 GCA_964398055.1 uncultured Caldilineaceae bacterium | reverse complement strand
TCGTCAACGGGGCCACCTTCGACTCCTTCACCAACTCCGGCATGGACATTGTCACGGCCAAGAACGTCGATGTGATGGCCGAGGCCTGGGAAACCAGCGACTTCACCAAGCCGCTGCCACCCCACAAATAAACTCAACAAAAGAACTAGCGGGCTGGTACATACCCGCTAGTTCTGGTTAGAACAATCGGATGGGGTGGGACATATCGCCCGCCCCATCTTGTCCGATTTAGATAATCACCCATCAAACCGGTTGGAGATAAAAAAATTGGCTACAGAGACAACGCCTCTGCTTGAAATAAAAGGGGTTTCCAAAGCTTTTCCGGGTGTTCAGGCCCTGGATAAGGTCGATTTTGAAGTGTACCCGGGCGAGGTGGTCGCTCTGCTGGGCGAAAACGGGGCCGGCAAATCGACCTTGATGAAAATCGTGTCCGGAGCTTACCAGATGGATGAAGGAGAAATCTTCATCCGGGGCAAGCCGGTTACGCTGCACAATCCCCACCACGCCCAGGAGCTGGGCATTGCCATCATCTATCAGGAATTCAACCTGACCCCCAATCAAAGCGTCGCCACCAACATTTTTTTGGGGCGTGAACCGTATTCAGGCGGTCTGCTCAATAAACTTCGCCTGGTGGACCGCCAATATATGCGCCGTGAGGCCAACAAACTCTTGGGGCGAATGGGCGCCCGTTTCTCCCCGGATGAGCTGGTCCGCAAACTTTCGGTGGCGCAACAGCAAATGGTAGAGATTGCCAAAGCCCTGGCCATCCAGGCTGAGGTCATCATTATGGACGAACCAACCTCAGCTTTAGGGGATGAAGAGGTAGCTATCCTGTTCGAGATTATCCAGTCACTCAAAGAGCAGGGCCTGGCGGTAATTTTTATTACTCACCGCCTGGAAGAGGTTTTCCGGGTGGCCGACCGGGTGGTTGTTTTCCGGGACGGCCGCCGGGTGGGGGGGATGCCGATAGCGGAAGCGACCCCGGAAAAGATTATCGCGCTGATGGTCGGGCGTTCTCTGGAAGAAGTATTCCTCCGCACCTTCAATCCTGATCTGGTTGGGGAAACCGTCTTGGAGGTGCGCGGCCTCACCCGCCACGGGGTTATCGACAATGTCAGCTTCTCGCTCCGGCGCGGTGAAATCTTGGGGATTGCCGGGCTGGTCGGGTCGGGTCGCACCGAAACGGTGCGGGCTATTTTTGGAGCCGACCCGCTAGACGCCGGGCAAATTCTGATCAACGGCCAGCCAATCAACATTACCTCCCCGGATGTAGCTGTGAAACATGGGATCGCCCTGGTGCCGGAAAGTCGCCAGGAGCACGGTCTGGTTCTGATCAGTACCGTTGCCAAGAATATTGCCTTACCTAATCTGGATCGGATGTTTGGCAATGGTTGGGTTCAACCGGAGAAAATTCAGGCCTTAGGGGAGCAGTATGTCAACCGGCTCAACATTCGAACACCCAGTCTGATACAGCGGGTGATGTACCTGTCCGGGGGGAACCAACAAAAAGTGGTTTTGGCCAAATGGTTAGCCACCGAGCCACGGGTGCTAATTATGGATGAACCCACCCGCGGCATTGATGTTGGGGCCAAGGCCGAAGTCCATGCCATTATGAACGATTTGGCCAAACAAGGGATCGGCATCATTATGATCTCATCAGAAATGCCGGAAGTTCTGGCGATGAGTGACCGCATCCTGGTCATGTGCGAGGGCCGGGTCGCCGGCGTTCTGGATCGGTCTGAGGCTACTCAAGAGCGAATTATGACTTACGCCAGCGGCCATATTACCGAGAATATGCCATAGGAGAGAGAAGTTATGTCATCGACGTCACCAGTGATAAGTCAAGAAAAAAACGGCATCCCCATGTCGACTCGTTTACGCCATATCTTAGGCGCCCAAGAGTTTGGCATTTTTCTGGTGCTGGTCATAATGGGGCTCTTCCTGACCCTCCAAACCGACAACTTTTTGACCAGCCGGAACCTGTTCAATGTGATGCGGGCCTTCTCATGGATCGCCATTAGCGCCTTTGGCGAAATTCTGGTCATCATCACCGCCGGGATCGACCTATCGGTTGGCGCGGTGATGGCTTTGGCAGGATTGACCGCAGCCCTGGCGTTAACCGCCGGCTGGCCAGTGCCGGTGGCCATCGCCATTGGTCTACTGACCGGAGTGGTAATCGGTTTGATCAACGGTGCATTGATCAGCAAGGCCAACTTGCCGCCCTTTATCGCCACCTTAGGGATGATGAGTATTGCCCGAGGCTTATGTTACGGCCTCACGAACGGCCAGCCGGTGCGCGGTTTTCCCAGCGGCTTCAACTTTTTTGGGCAATACGACCTGCCGGTGGGCGCCTTTTTGGTGCCGCTGCCGGTAATTTTTATGGTTATCATTGCCATCATTATGTCCATCTTTCTTGGCCGCACTGTATGGGGATATCGCATCTATGCGGTTGGCGGCAATGAACAGGCCACGGCGCTATCCGGCATCAACACCGGACGCGTTAAATTGTTAGTCTATACCTTGTGCGGCTTCCTGACCGCTATCGGTGGGCTGTTGATGACCGCTCGACTGGGGGTAGCTGCCCCCACCGCCGCCCTGGGCTACGAGTTGGATATTATCGCCGCAGTGGTCATTGGGGGCACCAGTTTGATGGGTGGTGAAGGCACTATTTTGGGGGTGTTGATCGGCGCGGCTATTATGCAGGTGTTGCGTAATGGCCTGGTCTTGCTCGGCTTCCCGGCTTACTGGCAACCGGCGGCCATTGGCCTGGTCATTATCATCGCCATCGTGCTCGACCAGTTACGCAAACGGCGGCGCTGAGTTACGGTTCCGTTTTCATCATTAAACCCCAACCTGGGTTCAGGTTGGGGTTTTTGTTTGGCCGATGAGAAGATGGCCGGCGCCAGCACCATTTTTTCCGAGCTAAAATTAGTCGTAAGTGCCGGTCACCTAAAAATTTGGACAGACCCAAAATCCTCATCTTCTTAGCCTACTGAGCTAATCTATGTTATACTGATAAATGATCTTTTCAGCGAGGGGGAATTATGGAACCGAAATTTCTAGGCCAAACTGAGCTTAAGGTATCTCCCCTTTGCCTGGGCACAATGACGATGGGCTGGACTTCCTCCAAAGAGGACTCCTTTGCGGTGATGGATTACGCCGTTGACCATGGGATCAACTTTTTCGACACCGCCGACGTTTACTCCTACTGGGCCGAAGGCAACGACGGCGGAGTAGCCGAAAGCTGGATTGGCGAGTGGCTGACCAGGCGCCAGGCTCGTCACAAAGTCATCATCGCCACCAAAGCCCGCGGCCGGATGTGGGACGGTCCCGACGGTGAGGGCTTGAACCGGAAGCATCTCATGCGGGCGGTCGAGGATAGTCTCCGCCGGCTCCAAGTTGAGACGATCGACCTCTATCAAAGCCACTGGCCCGACGAAGAAACTCCCCTGGAAGAGACCTTTCGCGCCTTCGAGGCAATGATCCGGCAGGGCAAGGTCCGTTATATCGGCTGCTCAAACCATACCGCCAGCCAACTCCAGGCCAGCCTGGAATTGTGCAAAGCCCAAAACTTACCCCGCTATGAGTCGCTGCAACCTCACTACAACCTGGTCCACCGCCAGGAGTACGAAGCCGAACTGATGGCGCTCTGCCAAAGGGAGAATTTGGGCGTTATTCCCTACAGCCCGCTGGCAGGCGGCTTTTTGACCGGCAAATACCGGCAAGGTCAGGCGCCTCCCCACAGCCGGGGTCACGGCAGCGACCGGATGCAACGTTTTATGAACGAGCGTGGCTATGCCATCATCGACGCCCTGGCTGTAATCGGCCAGGATCATCAGGCCACCATCGCCCAAATCGCTCTGGCCTGGCTGCTGGCTAGTCCCACCATCACCTCGGCCATTATCGGGGCCAACACGGCGGCGCAACTGGCCGAGCTGATCAAAGCGGTTGAGGTCACGCTCTCAGCCGAGGAAAAGAACCGTTTGGACAGCCTGCCCAGTCCGAGCTGAGTGGAAATAGGAGCCTGCCTGGTCTTAAAGTCACCAACTTCGAAAGGAAACTGACCCAATGAATAATCTGGCGGCGCTGGTTATCATTGCAGCCATTGGCGGGGCCGTGGTCGCCCTGCAAGCTCAATTCATCGGCTTGCTGGATCAGCGCATGGGCACTTTGGAAAGCGTGTTCATCACTTATGTTGGCGGCGGCCTGCTTATATTATTGGTTATGTTTGCCTGGGGCGGCGGTAATTTAAGCGCCTGGCGAAATGCCCCGTGGTATACCTTCACCGCCGGTCTGACCGGGTTGGTCATCATCGGCGCGCTGAGCTATACCGTACCCAGGCTGGGCCTGGTGCCGGCTTTTACCATTTTCGTTGCAGCTCAATTTATCATCGGGGCTTTGTTTGATCACTACGGTTTTTTGGGCGCGGCAGTGCGCCCGCTGGATTTGAGCCGGCTGCTCGGCGTAGCCGTCTTGTTAGCCGGTGTCTGGCTGATCATCCGCTAGGAACCAAAACGCGGCAATGGTTCGCCCAACTCTTTTTGGTCAACCGAATTCCCAATGAAGGAGGGGAACGTCACATGGACAAAAATGAAGCGCTCTTATGCGCCCAGGTGGCCCAGGCTACTTACGGCGGCCAACCGAATATCAAAAATTTTCGTTTGACGGCCAGATTTGAAAACAAGGGTACCGACACCCAGGGCATCTTTGGTGAAGCCGGCGACGACACCTTGGTCATCGGTTTTAGAGGCTCTGAAGAGACCGGTATCTGGGATTGGATTACCGATTTGAAGTTCATTCAACAGGTTTACCCCTACGGCGAGAACAAGAATAGCCAGGTGAAAGTGCACTACGGTTTCATCTCGGCCTACAAATCGGTCCGCGACGCGGTTCACAACCAGGTTAAGAGCAATCCCCACCGCCGCGTCATTTGCACCGGTCACAGTTTAGGCGGCGCCCTGGCCACTCTGTGCGCCCTGGATGTACAATACAATTTTCCTGACCGGCAGGTCAACTGCTATACTTTTGGCTCGCCCAAAGTAGGTAACAGTTATTTCAAAGACTCGTATAATAAGCGAGTCCCTCAGACCTACCGCTTTGTCAACAGCGCCGACACAGTCCCTGCCTTGCCGCCCGGCGGCTTTGAACACGTTGGCCTGCTGCAGCAGATTGGACAAACTGCCTCGGTGGTAGGAAGTTTGATCGATAAGGTGAAAAATGTTGTCGACGACCACTTTCCCCATAACTATATCAAGGCTGTGCAAGAGTTTTTCGAAAAATGACTCTGCTGAAAAAGCCGGGTAATTGACCTTTTTCAGTGGCGCCAAAAAATAACATTCCAAATCAAGTTCAACGAACTCAAATCAGCATGGAGGTCAAACTATGACAAAGTTAATCGACATCGAAGGCATCGGCGAGGTCTACGCCCAAAAATTGCAGGCGGCCGGCATTGCCACTCTGGAAGCGTTGCTGGAGCAGGGCGCTACCCCCAAGGGACGAGAAGAGATTGCGGCCCAAACCGGCTTGAGCAGCAAGTTGATCCTGCGCTGGGTCAATCATGCCGACCTGTTCCGAATCAATGGGATCGGCAGCCAATATGCTGAATTACTGGAAGCTGCCGGGGTCGATACGGTGCCTGAATTGGCCCAACGCAATCCGGAGAATCTGCACCAGAAACTGCTCGAGATCAATGGGGAAAAAAAGCTGGTCCGTCAAGTCGCGGGGCTGAACCAGGTTAGTAACTGGATTGAACAAGCCAAAAACCTGCCTCGACTCATCTTCTATTAATAACCCAGACCTGACCGGTCTAGTGCCTAAAAATCATCCTGTCTATTTTAAAATTTGCTAGCTTGGATGTAACATAATTAAAGAGGCTCAGCTTGGTTGAACTTTTTTTCCTGCAAGCCTGGGCCTGAACAAGGGCAAAGCGCCTTCAGGGAGAGTGTCCTTGCTCATTCCCCTTCTGCTAGTTCCTTTCAAGCCGCCCAACATAACAGCGGTATACCAACCAAAAACAGATTAAGGAGATGTGCATGAGTAAGGTGATCAATGTTGCTGTAACCGGTGCTGCTGGACAGATTGGTTATACCCTCCTTTTTTGTCTGGGCTCTGGCAAAGTATTTGGGCCTGATACGCCGATTGCCCTGCGCTTGCTGGAAATTACACCGGCGCTGAAGTCCCTGGAAGGCTCAGTGATGGAGCTGGAAGATTGCGCCTTTCCGCTGCTGGACAGCGTGATGGCTACTGACGATCCCAGAATAGCTTTTGACGGAGCCAGCTGGGTCTTGATGGTCGGGGCCAGACCGCGCGGCCAGGGGATGGAGCGAGGCGACTTGATCCGGGCGAATGGACCGATTTTTGTCGAGCAGGGCCAGGCCCTGAATGAGCGCGCTGCGGCCGATGTTCGAATCGTTGTGGTCGGCAATCCGGCCAACACCAACGCCCTCATCGCCGCTAACAATGCGCCTGATATCCCCAAAGAACGCTTTACCGCTATGACCCGGCTGGATCAAAACCGGGCTGTCGCCCAACTGGCTAAAAAGGCCGGCGTTCGGGTAACCGATGTTACCAACGTGACCATCTGGGGTAACCACAGTAATACCCAATATCCGGATGCCGAAAATGCCAAAATCAAAAGTGAGCCGGTCTATGAAGTCATTAATGATCATGCCTGGCTTAGAAACGAATTCATCACCACCGTTCAAAAACGAGGCGCCGTGGTCATTGCCGTGCGTGGTCATTCCTCGGCCGGGTCGGCTGCCAATGCCATCGGGGATCACATCCAGAGTTTCAGGAACAAAACCGCCGCCGGCAACTGGTTCTCGGCCAGTGTTGTCTCCGATGGCAGTTATGGGGTGGATAAGGGCCTGGTTTCGTCATTCCCGCTGGTCAGCGATGGCCAGGGCGGTTACCATATCGTCCAGGGTCTCACCATCAGCGATTGGGCCAGGCCCAAGTTTGAACTTACAATCGAGGAGCTACGGCAAGAAAGAGCTGTGGTGGCAGATTTATTGCCCAGATAGATGAAAAAGCTGATCATTGGTTCCCGGCGCTCGCAACTGGCCCAGGCTCAATCAAAGCAGGTCCGCCAGCTTTTGCAGCAGGCCTGGCCAGAACTTAACGTTGAAATCGAATTAATCGACACCCAGGGCGATCTGAATCGGCGCGATCCGCTCCCCAAAATTGGCGGCAAGGGTCTTTTTACCGCTGAGTTGGAACAGGCCCTGCACCAGGGGCGGATCGACCTGGCCGTCCACAGCCTGAAGGACCTGCCGGTTGAGGAAAGTCGCGGCCTGACCATTTTGGCCGTGCCGGAACGCGCTTCTACCCAAGACCTGCTGCTGTCACACCGGGCGGCCCGGTTGGAGGATTTACCCGCCGACGCGGTAGTTGGCACCAGCAGTCTGCGCCGGGCCGCCCAGGTGTTGGCCCTACGACCCGACCTGCAAATCAAAGACATTCGCGGCAATGTTGATACCCGCCTGCGCAAATTGGATGATCCGGCTCAGGGTTACGATGCCATTGTGCTGGCCCAGGCCGGTCTCTCACGGCTAAACCGGGCCGACCTTGTTTGCGCCCACCCCATTCCCCATTCGGTCATGCTGCCGGCACCGGGTCAGGGCGCGCTGGGCGTCCAGGGTCGCACCGACGATCCTGAGATAGGCGGCTATGTGCAGGTTTTGGAACATCGGCCCAGCCGCGCCGCCGTTACCGCCGAGCGGGCCTTTTTGGCGGGTTTGGGCGGAGGTTGTTCCGTGCCAGTAGCAGCTCTTGGTACCGTTACCGAAACTGAAGTTATCCTGGAGGCGCTGGTGGCCAGTCCTACCGGCCGCCAGGTGGTCCGGGCGGTTGGCAGCGCCCCGCTTGACGAGGCCGAGCGCCTGGGCCGGCGACTGGCCGCCGAAGCCCTGGCCCGCGGGGCCTGGGAATTGCTCAACGGTTCAAGTTAGCAATGGACAAACCAGGCTGCATCTACCTGGTCGGGACCGGTCCCGGCGAGATAAACCTGATCACCGTTAAGGGGTTAGCCCTGGTCCAAGAAGCCGATGCGATTGTGGGCGATACCCTGACTCACGCCCGGCTGCTGCAAGCGGCGCGACCGGAGGCCGAAGTCTATGATGTCGGCTCGCGCCGCCGAGGCAACAAAATGGCTCAGGCAGAAGTCAACCGGCTGCTGCTTGATTTGGCCCGTCAGAACAAGACGGTGGTCCGGCTCTGGCCGGGTGACCCCTTTGTCTTTGGCCGGGCCGCGCTTGAACTGAAGGCTGCCCGGCAAGCCGGTTTGCGCTGCGAACTGGTGCCCGGCGTGACCAGCGCCATCGCCGCGCCGGCTTACGCCGGTGTCCCGGTAACAGATTGGGCTTACGGCAGCAGTTTTACTGTCGTATCGGGCTTTGAATTTGAGGAGCAGCCGGTCAAGGCCAACTGGACCGCCCTGGCCGGGGTCGAAACCCTGGTTATCCTGATGCCGCTGGAAAGGTTACCGGAAATCGTCGACCAATTGTTGGCCGCGGGCCGTCCGGCCGATACGCCGGCGCTGGTCGTCGAGAACGGCACTCTGCCCCAGCAAAAGCAATTGCTGACCACACTGGGTAAGTTGGCGCCGGCAATTGAGCAGCAGAAAATCGAGTCAAATTCAGTTGTGGTGATAGGCCAGGTGGCTGAGTTGGCTGCTGACTTGGCCTGGTTCTATCCCGGCCCGGATTATCCCTTGTCAGGCAAGCGAGTCCTGGTAACTCGACCGGTTCACCAGGCGGCCGATTTTATGGCCGCATTGCGGGCGCTCGGCGCCGAACCAATCTCCTTTCCAACCATCGAGATTCGCCCGGTAGCCGATACTAGCTCCCTGGATGAAGCCATCCAACGGCTGGCCAGGCCGGCTGACTATCCTGACCAACCAACCGGCCAGCCAGCCAACCTCTACAACTGGCTCGTTCTGACCAGCGCCAATGGCGTAGCCGCCTTCTGGGAACGGTTAGAACAATTGGGATTGGATAGCCGCAGTCTAGCGGCGGTGCGGATTGCCGCCATTGGGCCGGCCACCGCGGCTGCTCTGGCTCAGCGCAGCATCAAGCCCGACCTGCTGCCGGACGTTTACACGGCCGAAGGGGTGCTGGCGGCTTTTGACCGGCTTGGCCCGGTGGCCGGGCAGCGATTTTTGCTGGCCCGGGCCGATATCGCCCGCCAGACCCTGGCCGAGGGGTTGGTCGAGCGGGGCGCCCTGGTTGACGAGATCCCGGCCTACCGCACCGTACCTATTGAAGGCGGCCCCCTGCCTCCGGCTGCGGACATCGTCACCTTTACCAGCTCCTCAACTGTGCAAGGGTATGTCAACTGCCTGGGGGGACGAGCGCCGGCTGAATTCTTAAAACATAGCCAGGTCGTCTGTATCGGGCCTATCACTGCGGCCACGGCCGCGGAGTTGGGCGTACCGGTCAACGCCGTGGCCGAAAATTATACAATCGCAGGAATGTTGGCAATATTGAAGGAGGTCTGCCGATGACAATTGTAAAACAACTGCTCCAGGGGAAGGGTTCTGAGGTCTGGTCGATCAGTCCCGAAGCGACAGTTTACGAAGCGCTGCAACTGATGGCCGACAAGAATATCGGGGCCTTAGTGGTGCTGGAAGGCGGAAAACTGGCCGGCATCATTTCTGAACGGGACTATGCCCGCAAGGTCATTTTGCATCAAAAATCGTCGATGCAGATACCGGTTAGCGAGATCATGACCCGCACGGTGTTTTTTGTAAGCCCGGATGCCTCGATTGAAGAGTGTATGGCCCTGATGACCAACCAGCGAGTGCGTCACCTGCCGGTTTTGGAGGATGACAAGCTGGTGGGGGTCATTTCTATCGGTGATGTGGTCAAGGCCATCATCTCGAATCAGGAATTTATGATCGAACAACTGCAAAATTATATTGTGGGTGGAGGTTAGTCTCTCATGCAAGTTGAACTCGTTGCCAGCGCGGACGTGGTTGACAACCCGCCTGTTGCTCCGAGTGGAGGGGCGACTTTTCCAACAACCCGGCTGCGCCGCCTGCGCCGCACCGACGGGCTGCGCCGGCTGGTGAGAGAAGTCCGGCTGAGTCCGGCCGATTTCATCTACCCGCTGTTTATTGTCCACGGTCACGGTGTGCGCCGGGAAGTGCCCTCGATGCCGGGCGTCTACCAGCAATCGGTTGACATACTGGCGGCGGAAGCGGCTGAACTGGCTGAGCTGGGCATCCCGGCAGTAATGCTGTTCGGACTGCCGGCCCAAAAAGATCCGGTTGGCCGGGAGAATTTTGCCGAGGATGGAATCGTCCAGCAAGCCATCCAGGCGCTGCGGGCAGCCAGTCCCGGGCTGGTTATTATGACCGACGTGTGCATGTGTGAGTACACCGATCATGGTCACTGCGGCCTGGTGGCCGATGGTCAGATTCTGAATGACCCGTCGATTGAGATTCTGGGCCAGGTCGCTGTCTCGCATGCCCGGGCCGGGGCTGATGTGCCTGCGCCCAGCGCCATGATGGACGGCCAGGTGGCGGCCATTCGCCGGGCACTGGATCAGGCCGGTTTTGTCGATACGCCGATTATGGGCTACTCGGCCAAGTTTGCCAGCGCCTTTTATGGCCCCTTCCGCGACGCCGCCGATAGCCCGCCCCAATTTGGCGACCGCTCCACGTACCAGCTGGACCCGGCCAATGCTCGCCAGGCTATGCGGGAGATCGAGTTGGATATCGCCGAGGGAGCCGATATGATCATGGTGAAACCGGCCCTACCTTACCTGGATGTTATCCGGCAAGCGCACGATCGCTTTCCGGGTCTACCACTGGCAGCCTACAACGTGAGCGGCGAATACAGCATGCTCAAAGCCGCGGCCCAACTGGGCTGGCTGGACGAGAAGAAAACCGCATTGGAAAGCTTGACGGCCATCAAACGAGCCGGAGCCGATATGATCTTGACCTACTGGGCCAAGGCGGCGGCTCGCTGGCTGACGGAGTAGGGCACGTAGCGCGGTGAGCGGAAAGCGTAGAGGGCTTATCTTGCCGCAATACGCCGCGTAACATATCATTGAGTGAGGTGCAGGGATGAACTTTTCCAACTCCAAGAAACTGTTCCAGGCGGCCCAAAGAGTCATTCCCGGCGGCGTCAACTCGCCGGTGCGCGCCTTTCGGGCGGTGGGCGGCCAGCCGCTCTTCATCGACCGGGCTGGCGGCGCCTATCTCTGGGATGCGGACGGCAATCGCTATATCGACTACGTTCTCAGTTGGGGTCCGCTGATTCTGGGACATGCCAACCCGCGCGTCGTCAAAGCATTGCACCAGGCCATTGAGCGAGGCACCAGCTACGGCGCGCCGACCGCGCTGGAAACGGAGTTGGCCGAGCTGGTCATCGAGTTGGTGCCTTCGGCCGAACAGGTCCGCTTCGTCAACTCCGGTACCGAAGCGACGATGAGCGTGCTGCGCCTGGCCCGGGCCTATACCGGCCGGGCTAAAATCATCAAGCTGCAAGGTCACTACCACGGCCACGCCGACTTCCTGCTGGTTCAGGCCGGCTCCGGGGTGGCGACCCTGGGGTTGCCGGATAGCCCCGGCGTGCCCAAAGGCGCCACCCAAGACACCCTGACCGCGCCCTTTAATGACCTGGAGGCCATCCGGCAACTCTTCAATGAATATGGCGACCGGATTGCCGGGATCATCCTGGAGCCGGTTGCCGGCAATATGGGCGTCATTCCACCCGTCGAGGGCTATCTGGCCGGCTTGCGAGAGTTGTGCAACCAATCCGGCGCGCTGTTGATTTTTGACGAAGTGATGACCGGCTTCAGAGTGGCTTTGGGCGGGGCGCAAGAATACTACGGCGTAATGCCCGACCTGACCGCGCTGGGTAAAGTGATCGGCGGGGGCCTGCCGGTGGGGGCCTATGCCGGCCGGCGGGAAATCATGCAAACGGTTGCGCCGGCCGGAGCGATGTACCAGGCCGGCACCCTCAGCGGCAACCCCCTGGCGATGACTGCCGGCATTGTAACGCTGCAGGCCCTGGCCGAGCCGGGCGTGTTTGACAACCTGGTTGAAAATAGCACCAAATTATGTGAGGGTATTGGGGCTGCGGCCGAGGCCGCCGGTGTGCCGGTGTTCCAGACCCAGGTGGGCACGATGTTCTGCACCTTCTTCACCGACCAGCCAGTGACCAATTGGAACAGCGCCGCCAAAAGCGACACCAAACTTTACGCGCGCTTCTTCCGGGCTATGCTGGAACGGGGGGTCTACTTAGCCCCATCCCAATTTGAGGCGGGCTTCTTTTCCACGGCCCACACCCCGGAGGTTGTCGTGGCCACCATTCAGGCGGCTCAAACTGCCTTCAAGGAGATTGCTGGATGAATGGCATTAAGGGCCTATCCGAATAACCCCTGAGTGACACGGTGAATAATAGCGGGTATA
>CAYNLK010000019.1:0-110144 GCA_964398055.1 uncultured Caldilineaceae bacterium | reverse complement strand
AGACCATATTTTTGAGCGGCTTTAGGGAGCGGTAAATAAGTGGGAATATTCAATTCAGCACCTTTGGATGAGAAGTTGCCATTAGCCATATCATATTCCCATCACATAAACAAAAAAGCCCACCGAACCCCGGCAGGGCTTTTAGAGATGGCCGGGAAACGGCCATACTTGCTCATCAAAATATTCAACAAGATACAAATAAAAATTTGATTAACTTACAGGGGAAAATAAAAAGAGTCCCCGCACGGGTGCGAAGACTAAGTTGAGGTAGTACGACGGTACACTTGAGGTGACGAGGAACAAAACACCCACTCACCTCAGATAACAAATTTGGGGCTTTATTAGCTGAGATGAGTGGGCGCTACTGGACTTGAACCAGTGACCTCACGGATGTGAACCGTGCGCTCTAACCAACTGAGCTAAGCACCCACTTACGGCAAAAATTATATCACAGCCGCCATAAAAGTGCAAAATCCCGCCTGGGCCAGCATTCAACCGGTCGAATACCTTTCTAAATCCTCCACTCGATCGACATCTAATAGAACACCTCGGTCGGCTACCGCCACTTTTTCGGCCTGAGCTTTGTATGCCTTGAGTAGCGGCCTACCGCCGACATCGCCGCTAATCTGCTTTAATTCAGTGAAGAGAGCCCGATCGAATAGAACCGGATTACCCCGCTGTCCCTCAAATTCAGGCCACACCAGCGGGGCCAGGGTTTGTTGATAACGCCGGATCAAAGCATCAATCGTCGCGGAGGTAAGGCCGGGCAAATCGACGAGCTGGAATACTGCGCTGCTCACATTTGCCGGCAAGGCGGCTAAACCGGCTCGCATCGAGCTACTCTGGCCAGTAGCCCAAGCCTCATTGATCACAACTTTAACCAGTTTGCCTTTGAGCAAAGCCAGGCTTTGCTCTACTTCTGCCCCTAGGACGACAATGACCGGTCTGGCTTGCGATGCCAGGGCCACTTCGACTGCCCGTTCAAGCAGGGTTTGCCCCCGCCATTGGGCCAATTGCTTGGGCGAGCCGAATCGGGTCGAGCCGCCCGCAGCCAACACAATCACCGCGGTTCGACTCATCACCTCGATGATAGGGTCAGTGGTAGCCTGAACAGCGCCGATGGCAATCGCTTCGAACCGCTGGCACCTCAATAAGGCTGTGGCCAACTTCCTGGCCACAAGCAATTGGCCTGGTTGATCGACTTTGTTCACCAGCGGGATGACCCTGGCCTGGGCGGGCACATGTTTGAGTCCCCCCAGGGGATGGCTCAGTACAGCGGCGACTGTCTCAATAGTGACCGGCTCTGCCAGGGCAGTACCACTTAACTGGCTAACCAGACCGGCGCGATGGACCGTTTCTTCATTCAATGGTTGGCCCAAAACGTCCAGGCCAACCACAGGAACTACAATGGTCGTACAGGCCGGTATGACCGGCTCGTGGATCGCAGGCGCCTTGAAGGGGCGCATCCGCGAACCATCGGCCTCATTGATAATGAGATCAAAATGGCCAGTGGCAGCTAATTCGTCGATTGTCTCAGGGGGAATACCGAAGGCTTTGCCGCTACGCGGATCGGTCTGGCCGATCAAGAGAACTTGTCCATATTTGGCGATGGCCTTATCCAGCCGGGGGATTAGATCGGCCATAACTTGCTGCTGCGGATCAAGGGTGACGTGCGCCGGCGAGCGTTTGATCTGGACGACAAAGAGACGGGTACTGGTAGTGGTCAAGACCCGCCGGTTGAGCAAGCTTGAATTGGCCAGTTCATTGGCCAGACGGAACATCGCCGTGGTTTTACCCCCCCCGCCGGTCAGAGCCAGTACTTCACCGGGAGCAATGCGTAAAGCGTGGGCGAGATTCATCCGTTAAATATCACCATTCCGGGCTGGCCTGAGCAGATCACTGGCCAGAATAGCCTCCAATACCCCGCCGCCAATAGCCAATGATTTGTCACTAATGGTAAAGCAATGGTGAACTACACCCCGAGGGTCCAGGTCGCCAATCTTAAAACCTTTCGTCACGATAACCTGAGGATGGATCAGACCCCGCAGCACGCCCGCAAACGGCGCTCTGACCTCGTGACCGGCCACCGTGGCAATCAGTTGGTTCGGCTGGAGCTGATCCCCCAGTTTGGCCACAGCGACCACATGGCCGTCAGCCGGGGCCCGGAGGACACGGTCAGCCACGAAACCTTTGACCGAACCGGGCCGCCTGGTATCAGGCTCGGCCCGGCCGGCATAGATAACCCGGCCCAGCCAATGACCCCGGTTGGTTTCAATCACGGCATGGCAATCTTGCCCGGCCACAAAACCAGGTCCTAAAGCGATAACCAGCGGCGCATCATCAAGGCCGGTGCCGGTATTGACCTTGGCCATAATGGCATCGACCAACACCTTTGGCTTGAACATAACCGCAATTTCCGGCTGGGGGGCCACCAGAACGGGAATAATGTCAGTGTAGGCCAGGCGTCGAGCCGCCACAGCAGTATCAACCCGCTGAGCGGTGATACCTTCGACAGTGGCCTGGCCGCTGTACACGGCCTCACCAAAGCAGACAGCGCGTCGGACCATTAACGGCGTGGCCAGCTCCGTCATTATCAGCGGAAAGCCGCTCCGTTTCAACCGATAGGCGACCCCACTGGCCAGGTCGCCGGCGCCTTTGATCAGAACCAGAACGTGTTCAAAAATGGGATTGATGTTTACAGCCATTTTGATCCTTGGTCGAAACCCAACAAAAAGATTGTACCATACGAGAGGTTTGTCAGGAAATGATGGTTTAAGGTCACCTAATCGCTCGCTACCGGATTCCCTCTGCAAATAGAACGTGGTATAATTTAGAATTAAAGCGCCGGGCATGTGGTCAGTATATTTTGTGGTTGCTTTGACCAAATAAGCCAAATATTTTGTATCTGAAGGTGCCTGGAGACTCTTCCGTTTGTTTTAGATTTTTTGATTGAGGGAGGCAGAATATTATGCGGGTAATGAATTTTATAGCCGGCTTTTTAGGTGGGGTTGTGTTGGGCGCAGTCCTGGTTCTGCTGACTACGCCTCAAAGCGGCAGTGAGCTACAAGCAGAAGTGCGAGCCCGGTTTGACCGTGTACTGGAGGAAGGCCGCAAAGCAGCCGCAGCGCGTCGAGCAGAATTGGAGGAGAGGTTAACCAATCTGAAAGCTGGGGTGCAATAGCCTAAAAATTTTACCGTTCCAGACCGGAGGGAACCAGGCCCGGCAGACCTAATTTAGGTCTGCTCCAGGGCCTTTTTTAAAATATGATTGAAAATTTGGTTGGCCTCATCCATTTCGGCTTCGGCAAATAAGTCAAGCCGGGCTTCGTAGGCCTGCTTCATCAACTCCAGGGTGTGGCGAGGATTTTCGCCTTCAAATTTGAGCTTGTTGGAAATCTGGGTTCCGGCCAGAAGCAACGGCAGATAGAGAAAGTCCACGTCCAACTCTTGACCTTCGTCAACACATTCAGCAATGTGATTAACCACGGCCTGCCGCTCGACCAAAGGCCACACCTGACGGCCTACGGCTTTGGCTACAATCCCAAAGCTGATCGCCACTGCCAGTTTTAGCAAATGGTAATAACCGGCGGTGCGGATGACTTCTAAGGCGTCGGTGGTATCCAGTTCCGACTCCATAGCCCGCTCCCAAATCGGTACTAGCAGGCCATTCCGGCGTTCGGGACTGCTCAGGAAATACTGGCAACTGTAGGTCAGAATTTTGGCCAGAATGATGGCTTCACCAATGCGCAAGGGCTGGCCGGTCTTGGCCAATCGAGAGGTGCTTTCCGCATAAAGCATCGCGTAAAGCGCGTCGACGGTTAACTCCTTGTTTAATTTTACCTCCCGTGCGTTAATTTCTTGTACCGCCCGATTGAAGAACTCCATATTCGCTTCAACCCAGATGGTCTGATATTGGTATTTGAGTTTGAGCGCTCGCTCGGGTGGAGCCGGTTTGCCGGCTATCTTGAGGGGAAATGAGGCTTTTTTGACCGGCTTTTCGGTGAAATTCGCCCTCATCGTACTGACCAGATTAAGCCCAACCGGGCTATCGATAAAACCTTTGCCAAGGAGACTCTGGGATTGAGCGGCACGAATTCGGTCAGGTTTGCCCTGGGTTACCCCTTTGAGCTCAAGGGTTAGCAGATGCTCGCCCTCCTGAACATGCTCCGTGGTCGTCACCGGCAAGGTCAGCAGACCAACCTCGGCGCTGGCCAGCTTAAGTTGAATGATGGGGTCCTGGATCATCAGCATTGGCCGGCCGCCGCGGAATAACCCCCCCGTTTGGGGGATATTCACCTTCAGATAAAGCCCAACCGGGGCATTGAGGGTGTTTTGCAAAAAAAGAAACAGGTGACTGACCTGTTCCGGCGCAATTTGATCTGGCTCAAAATAACCGGCATACTGAATCCCATCGGTTTGATATCGCACCGGTTCGTCAATGTATTCACCGATTACATCCGGCAGGAGAACGGCCATATCTGCCCTCTTTTCTATAAACTCAATCCCAACTAGGCGGAGAGCCACCCGGCAGTTGACTTGTCATAATTGATTTCACCTAAAGGATATCACTTGGACCCTATTTTGTCAATGCCGGTGGCCACTCCGGTTAATAGTTTTCCAGCCAATCTCGTTGGTAATGGGCCACCAGCAATTGGCAAAGGTTGGTGGTGTAGTGAGCGGTTAAGGGTAGCAATAACTGGCCGGACCAGACGAAGAGAATCGCAAAAACCACATTGATACCTCCGGCCAGAATCATCCCTAGCTGTCCTTGCGGTTGATGCATTAAACCAAACAGAACCGAGGTGATCAGAATCAATAGCCACACGGGGATTATCGGCTGGAAGCAGCCCAACCAGAGGGTGCGGAATAGAAGTTCCTCCATCGCCACGGCCGGCAGAAAAGCCAGGGTTACTAAAAACCATTCGGCCGGACGGTGGGGCAAGATATTCTTGACGACCTGGGGTGAGTAAATCTGCCGGCCAAAACGCCTGATGGCCCAATGGGTCAGCAGATTGATCACCACCACCGTGATCAGGCCAACGGCTAAACCGATTGTAATCATCTGCTGGGGGTTTGCAAAGTCCAAGCCAAGTTCAGTTGGCGACAAGCCGCTCAACCAGGTCAGGAGCAGACAAAAGCCAACCAGGAGCAGACGGACGAAGATTTCAGGTAGTGAAAGCAGCAAGTTAAAATCAGGCTGAAATTCTTGCAGCAGCAAATGACTGCGGTAGGTAATCCAGCCCAGCAACGCGGTCAATAGCAAAGTCACCAGGCGAACAACATTTAGCCAGGAAAGCGCTGCATCGGTAAAAGCCACTGACCTACTCTTGGGCTTTGACTTCAACCGGAGCTACCACGTTTTTCGCCAGAAAAAGAGCCAGCTCCTCCAGGTTGCTGTAATGGAATTCAGTCAGAGCACCCGGCAGTTGTTTCAGCCCAACAGTTGCCGGATCAGTTTCAGAACCGGCTGAGTTAGACAACAGCACCTGGATCGGTACCGTAGTGAGGGTTGGCAAAATCTGTTGTAACAGTTCCGCCAGGATTTTCGCATCGGTCAGGTCAACCACAATCAACCGGGCTAACAGAGCCAAAGTAGAGATCGTGTCTGCCCAGCTCTGATTTTCGGAGTTGTGAAAGTCGAGTGAAATAGGTACGTAATTGCCTTGCCGTAGTTTGGCCCGCATGGTGGCTAAAGTAGCTTGGCGCTCGGCCCCAAAATAACCCAGAATTAAGACAACTTTAGAACTAATGGCGTCAATAATATGGCGCATGTTCTTATTCTGCAGCAGCAACGAGATGAACTGGGCAAATTCAAAATCATCAACGGCAATAGTTGGCCCGGTCTCATTGGAAATAATCAGATCGGTCTGGTTAGCGCCCTGCAGGTTTAACCCCGACACCGACAGGCCATAGATGGCACATTCGCTGAGATCGACCTGAGTCAGATTTGTATTGACCAGCCTGGCCTGAATAAGACTGGCTTGCCTCAGGCTGGCCCCGCTGAAATTGGCTCCACTGATAGTAGTGTTATCAAGACGAGCACCACTCAAGTTAGCTTCGGTGAGATTGACCTCATTGATATTGGCGTTATGCAAATTAGCCCGGCTGAGATTGGCTTTGAGCAAGTTAGTCCCAATCAGATCCGCGCCGGTGAGGTCCGCGCCGCTCAAATTGGCCTCGATGAGGCGAGTCCCGATCAAGTCGGTGATGGTGAGGCTGGCCTGGCTGAGATCGGCCTGGCAGAGATCGGCTCGACTGAGATTGGTGACCAATAAATTGGCCCCGCTGAGATTGGCCTTCAGCAACGTTGCTTCAATGAGATTTGTGCCAATCAGGCTGGCCCCGCGCAGATCGGCCGCCCTGAGGTTGGCCTCGATGAGATAGGTCCCAATCAAGCTGGCTTCGCTGAGATTGGCCTGGCTCAGATCGGCCCGACTCAAATTTGTTTCGCTCAGGTTGGCCCGGCGCAGGTTGGCGCCCACCAGATCCGCGCCTCTGAGATCGGCCCCGCGCAAATCAGCCCCCTTCAATACGGCGTGATCAAGAATAGCCCCGCCCAGATTGGCCTCGGTTAGATTTGCCCCGCTTAGATCGGCCCGGCTGAGGTTGGCCACCAACAGATTAGCCCGGTTAAGATTGGCATCACTCAAGTTGGCAGCCGTAAAATTAGCCCGATCAAGTTCAGCCCCACTCAGGTTGGCCTCGTTGAGATAAGCGCCACTCAAATTGGCGCTGCTGAAATTGGTCCAGGTCAGGTTGGCTCCGCTCAAATTGGCCGTAGTCAGATGGCCTTCAGCAAGCCGCGCCCGGCTCAGATTAGCGTTGATCAGGTTGGCCCGCTCTAACCGCGCCCGGCGCAGGTTTGCCTGGACCAGTTTGGTGCCGATCAGGTCGGCCTCAGTTAGATTGGCCTCGCTCAGGTCGGCTTCGCTCAAATCTGCGCCGCTGAGATTGGCCTTATTAAGGTTAACCCGACTCAGGTCGGCTCTGACCAGGCTAGCCCCACTGAGGTCAACTCCACTCAAATCGATATCATTGAGTTTGACCCAATTCAGTTCAACGCTCCTGAGATCGAGCACCCGGTTCTGCTCGCGAGTCTGGGCAACCAGCTTTTCAATTTGTTCGCGCGTTAGTTTTCTCCCCATCTGGTTTATCCGTTAGGTCCCGTTCAAGTTGGTCACAATGGCTTCAAAAGGACATTCTACTATACACACTTTGCAGCCATAGCAACGATGCACATCAATGAAAGGAGGATCATCCCGGTCAATTCGCATAATCGCCCTGACTTTACAGACCTGTTGCGCCAGACAATGCCGGCAAATCTGGCAGCGGCGATCATCAATTTGCAGTAGGGCTTTAACCACCCGCAATCACGCCTTTCCCCGAGGATTTCACACGCTGTAGCGTCCCTATAAAGTATATCATCTAGAGTATCTCCCAACAACTCACCTACTTCAATAGGAAATAAAGGTAGGCCAGGCCAGCCGCATCTGCTCAAAGAAAAACTGGCGCACCAACCTGGTCTGGAGCGCCAGTCTTTTGCTAACAGTTAGCTCAATTCAGAATCGAAAAGCCAGCAGTCCCGGCGACAATAGCCTGAGTTGCCATACCCAAAAAAAGACCGTGTTCGACAATACCGGGTTGCCGGCTCAAGGTCTCGGCCAGCTCGGCCGGTTGAGCAATTCCCTGGGGAAAGGTGCAATCCAGGATGTAGTTCCCGTTATCGGTCACAAAAGGTTGGGCCTCACTGCCGCGCAACTGCGGCTGGCAGCCCAAAGCGGCTAACCACCCGGCCAGGTATCTCCAGCCAAATTGGGTCACTTCGACCGGCAGCGGGCTGCGCGTACCCAGCCGGCTTACCAGCTTGCTCTCATCGGCGACCACAATGAAACGCCGGGTTGCTAACTCGATCATCTTTTCCCGCAGCAGCGCCCCGCCCAACCCTTTGATCAGATCAAGATTGGGGGCAATCTCATCGGCGCCGTCAATGGCGATGTCGATGATGGGGTAGTCGTCAAGCGTAGCCAGAGGCAGGCCATACTGCCTGGCCAGGGCCGCGGTCCCTTCTCCGGTCGGGATGCCGACAATGTCGGTCAACACCCCGGCCTGCCACAACTCACCAATTTTCATAACGGCATATTTGGCCGTTGAGCCGGTGCCCAGGCCCACCACCATGCCACTCTTGATCTGCTCCACCGCTTTTTCGGCTGCTTTCTTTTTTAGAGCTTCGCTTGACATACGGCTATTTCTTGGATTTGTCGATGGTAGCCAGGGCTTGCAGGACCACGTTGTCAACAGTAAAGCCAAGCTGCTCAAAGATGACTTTGTAGGGGGCCGAAGCGCCAAAGCGGTCTATTCCGATGACGCTGCCGGTTGGACCGACCCACTGCTCCCAACCAAACGGTACGGCCGCCTCGATGGCCAGGCGAGCCTTCACCGCAGCCGGCAGGACCGACTCCTGGTATTCCGGTGACTGCTCTTTGAACAGTTCCCAACTGGGTATGCTCACAACTCGAGCCCCAATCCCCTCTTCGGCCAGCTTGGCCGCCGCGCCCACGGCCAGCTCCACCTCGGAGCCGGAGGCCAGCAGGATGATATCGGGATAGACTTTGGCGGTATCCAACAGTACATAGGCGCCTCTGGCCAGACCGGCGGCATCACCCATCGTGGCGCGATCATACACCGGCAAGCCCTGGCGGGTGAGCAACAAGGCAACCGGCGCATCGCGCTGCTCCAGGGCCACTTTCCAGGCTTGCACGGTTTCATTGGCGTCGGCCGGGCGAATGACGATGAGATTGGGAATAACCCGCAATGCCGGAATGTGTTCAACCGGCTGGTGGGTGGGGCCGTCTTCACCCAAACCGATGCTATCGTGAGTAAACACAAAAATAGTGGGGATGTGGGACAGAGCGGCAATGCGAATGGCCGGGCGGCAGTAATCGGCAAACACCAGGAAGGTGCCGCCGTAAGGAATCACGCCGCCGTGGAGCGCCATCCCGTTCAAAATCGAGCCCATACCATGCTCGCGTACGCCGAAATGAAAATTTCGGCCGGCAAAACTATCATTGCCAAAGACCGGATAACCCTTCAAAAAAGTGTTATTGCTGGGAGCCAGGTCCGCCGAGCCGCCCAGCAGGGTAGGGATGACCGGGGCAATGGCGTTCAGCACCTGGCCGGAAGCCTGGCGGGTAGCCATCGCTTTACCGCCGGCCGGAAAAGTTGGCAACGCCTCTGCCCAGCCTTCGGGCAGCTCACCGGAGAGGGCCCGCCGAAATTGAGCCGCCTCTTGGGGGTAAGCCGCGGCGTAGGCTTCCAATTTGACCTTCCAGGCCGCTTCCAGGGCGGCGCCTTGGGCCACAGCCTGGCGGAATTTGGCCAGCGCTTCATCTGGAATATAGAAATGCTGATCGGGGTCCCAGCCATAGACTTCTTTGGTTAGCCTCACTTCGTCCTCACCCAGCGGCGAGCCGTGGACTTCGGCCGTATTGGCTTTATTGGGGCTGCCATAACCAATGGTAGTACGGCAGGCAATAATCGAGGGCTGGTCCGTCACTGCCTGGGCGGTTTTGATGGCCGCAGCCACCGCGGCCCGGTCGTGGCCGTCGATCTGCTGGACGTGCCAGCCATAGGCTTCAAAGCGTTTCAGCCGGTTTTCGGTGAAGGCCAGGTCGGTGCTGCCGTCGATGGAGATGTGGTTATCGTCATAGAGATAGATGATCTTGCCCAACTTCAGGTGGCCGGCCAACGAGGCGGCCTCGTGAGAGACGCCTTCCATCAAGTCGCCGTCGCTGACAATGGCATAGATGTAATGGTTGACAAGCTCGTGGCCGGGTCGATTGAAGGTGGCGGCCAAAAAGGCTTCGGCAATGGCCATACCAACACCGTTGGCAAAACCCTGGCCCAGCGGCCCGGTAGTGGTTTCGACGCCGGGGGTCAGGCCGTACTCCGGGTGGCCGGGGGTCAGGCTGCCCCATTGCCGGAACTGTTTGAGTTGCTCCAGCGGCAAATCATAGCCGGTCAGATGGAGCAGGCTGTAGAGCAACATCGAACCGTGGCCGGCCGACAGCACAAAACGGTCACGGTCGGGCCAATCGGGATTTTTAGGGTTATGGCGCAGGAACTGAGTCCACAATACGTAGGCGACATCGGCCATCCCCATCGGCATACCGGGATGGCCGGAGTTGGCCTTTTGCACACCATCGATGGAGAGGGTACGAATGGTGTCTACACACAGTTGTTCAAGGTTGGTATCGGTCATTGTCAATGGCTCCTTAATTATGCTGGGGATAAAACGTGATGAATAAGGCACATGAAACCATGAAATCGAGTTGGGCGCAAATAGACCGACCGGGGAGTCTGGCGGTCACTCAGTCATCTGCATCCTCGTCGAACGACTGACCGGCTCGCCGGGGACGCGGTTCAGGCCAGAGTCCGCCCTCCAGGTTGCGGGCAAAAATCAGGTAGCCGGTGTGGCCAACCATAATATCGTCGGGACGCAGGCGGCCGGGGATGGGCTTGTAGGCGCGAATAAAATTCTCCTCCACTTCCAGGCCGCCAAATTCATGTTTCCTGAGCGCTTTGAGCAGTTCGCTGACCTGGTTGGTGGTCGGCACAATCGCCCCAAAGAAGCCGCTGCTTTTGAGGGCGGCTTTAACCTGGCCCAGATATTGCCACGGTTCCCGCACATCCAGAAATACGGCATCGACGTTGGTCTCCTCGAAACCGGCGCTGATGTCGCGCTGCTTGAAATCCACAAAGTCGGCCAGACCGACCTTGTCGACATTGGCCCGGGCGTTGGCCAGCATCTCCGGGCGCAGCTCGTAGGAATAGACCCGGCCCGTGGGCGAAACAAAGCGGGCCAGGCTGATGGTCAAGGCCCCACTGCCGCTGCCGGCCTCGATCACCCGCCGGCCGGGGTAGATGTTCATTTTGAAGAGGATGCGCCCGGCCTCTTTGGGATAGATGATCTGAGTTTTGCGTTTGATCTCTTTGACCAACTCTGACAGAGAGGGTTCGACGACAATGAAGTCGTGGCCGGTGGAGGAGACAATCTTGCGGCCCAACGGTTGGTCGATGAGCTGATCGTGGTCGATGATGCCTTCATGGGTGTGCTGGCGATTACCGGGTGTCAACTTGATGTAGAATTTTTTGCCATCCTGGCTGATCAGGAGAACGGTATCGCTAGCCTGGGCTAATTGAGCATTGGGCATCAGAGTCACCTGGACCGGTTATGGTTAAACAGCGGCCCTATTCTAACACAATCCGCCGGTGGTTGTACAGTTAAAAACTGCGCCGATAACTCAAAGCCGGCCCTTGTCAAAATTTCTGTGGCTAGCTCAAGGTTACGGCCAAGCTCGGCGGCCCGGTGGGCATCGGAATTGACCGCCACGCGACTGCCGCCTTCCTCTAAAAACCAGCGTAGCATCGTGACCAACGCCTCATTCCAATTAGGGGTGTGTTTTAGATAGCGAGTGTTGATTTCCAGCGCCCGGCCGTAGCGGGCGACTGTGGCCAATGTTTTGCGCACAATTGGTTCGAGGCGATCAGACTCAAAGTTGGCCCCCAACAAGGCGCCGCGGTAGAAAATCCGGTCAAAGTGGGCCACCATCTCAAAATCAAAACTGGTAACCATGCGCTCCAGTTCGACAAAGTAATCGGTGTAGACCTGGTAGGGATCGCGGTTGGCAAAGCAGGCGGCCGATTGGAGGTTCTCGCCATACAGCCAGTGCAGCGAGCCAATGACCAGATCAAAAGGATAGGCGGCCACCAACTCGGCGGCCTGGCTGGGATAATCCTGGGGATTACCCAGCTCGATGCCGGTGTAAACGGTTAAGCCCAGCGGCTCAAATTCGGCCTGTACCTGGGCCATAGCGGCAAAGTAGCCGTCGGCGTTCGGAAAACCATCCTGCTGTCTGACCGGATGCCATTCGGCGTGCTCGGTGATGGCAATCTCGCTAAAGCCCAGCGCCAGGGCGCGGCGGCATAATTCCACCGGCGGGTCGTGGGCGTCCGGGCTAAAAGTGGAGTGCATATGATAGTCGGTAACGATCCGGGATAATGGGGACATAACCAACCTCCTTTACAAATTACAAATTACAAATTGCAAATTGCAATTTGCGATTGGTATTTTGGCCTTACGGCGCTCCCAAAGCAAATCGGGAATCCCGCTCCACTTCAGCAACGTTGCCTTGCCAGGGACCGGCTTTTTCTTGTTTGAGCGTGGTTATGGCCCCGGCCCAACGCGTGGCGACTTCCGGGGAGGTGGTCAGGCGCTTACCCAGGTAGGCGGCAAAGCAGGTATCGCCGCGGCCGGTCCGTCCGACCAATGAGCGTGGGGTGAAGGGAGCGTGGTAGATCTGTCCAGCGGCATAAACGGTGACGCCGGACGATTGGGTGAGAACGATTTCGCGCGGGCCATACTCGGCCAAACGGAAAGCCGCCGCAGCCAGATCAGTTAGGCCGGTGAGCAGTTCGGCCTCGGCCCGATCCACCTTAAGGTAGGTCACCAGCGACAGGCCTTCCTCTAGCTCAGGCCACGGGGCAAAGACCAAATCATTTTTGGCCGGAACCCGCACAAAACCCTGCACATCCAAAGCCACCGGTCCCTGTTTAGCTAAAGCTCTGAGCAGCTTCAAGTCAACCTCACCGGCCATAATCGGGGTGATGGCGTAGATGGAAGCCGATACAGGCGGAATATCGGCCAGTTGGATTGGCCCGGCAAAACCAAGCGGGCGGCAGACTCGGTGTTCCATATCAGCCGAGTTGTAGAGGTTTTCAATCCCGGAAGTTTGTGGAGCCGGAGAGGCAAAAACAGTCACGCCAGCTTGCTCAAGCTCGGCCAGAAAAGGGAAATCATCAGGGTTCAGGCGGGTTACAATGGCGACAGTTACCCCCAAACGGCGCAACGCCACACCGCCATAGTAGACGGCGCCGCCGGAGAAAGTTTGGCCCTGGCCGTCTACCACAACCCGATCCCTGGCAAAGTGGCCAATCATTACGATATCAACATGCTTTATAGACATGGTTGCTCCCCATTTACCGTAAACAAAAACGCCTATATGAAAGTTTAGCTTTCACATAGGCCCCACAGCTTAGTTCAAAAAATTGAACCTGAACCCGGGTTTACTCTTCACTCTGGTAGCACATAGATGCAGTCTTCCAAAAAGTGGACCCCAACCCGATGGCCCTGGGGATAAACGACACTTTTACGGGGGTCATGGTCGGTGATGGCCAGGTTTTGCCCGGCTACCTCTATCTGGTACTCCACCAGGCTACCCAGGTAAGAGGCCCAACGCACGATCCCCTGATATTGACCGCCCTGTTCGATGACCTCAACAGCTTCGGGCCGCACCACCAGCCTGACGGCTTGACCTGGGCTAACCGATTTGTCGGGTTTGGGAATGGTCAAAGTCTGGCCCAACGCTTCCAGCGCCACCAGATTACCATTGACGCCAAGCACCGTCGCCTGTACAAAATTGGTCCGGCCAATGAAATCGGCTACAAAGGCGCTGTGGGGATGGCGATAGATCTCCGGGGGCGGGCCAATCTGCTCAATGCGTCCCCCATTCATTACTACAATTCGGTCCGACAGAGTCATCGCTTCCACCTGGTCGTGGGTCACGTAGACGCTGGTAATACCCAAAGCCTGCTGAATACGGCGAATCTCGGTGCGCATCACCTCGCGTAATTTGGCATCCAGGTTGGAGAGAGGCTCATCCATGAGCAGCACTTTTGGCTCCATCACCAAAGCCCGGGCCAGGGCCACCCGCTGCTGCTGGCCGCCCGACAGGGCATTGGGGGCGCGATTTTCCAGGCCGGTCAGCTCGGTAAGTTCCAGCACCCGCCGCACTTTTTCTTTAACCACCTGTTTTGAGAGACGTTGGATCTTGAGGCCGTAGGCAATATTCTCAAAAACGTTGAGATGGGGGAAGATGGCATAACTCTGGAAAACCATGGCCATATCGCGCTGGTTGGGCGGCTGCTCGTTAATCACCTCGCCATCCAGGACAATCCGACCCTCGGTGGGAAATTCAAAGCCGGCAATCAACCGCAGCGTGGTCGTTTTACCACAGCCGGACGGGCCTAACAAGGTGACAAACTCGCCTTCTTGGATACTGACATTGATTTGGTCTACCGCCCGAACAATACCTTCGCCCCCTCGCCCCACAAATTCTTTGGTCAGGTTTTCAAGAAGTAAAAAACTCACTGAAGTTCTCCTAAGATTACAAACTCAAATCGACCTGTTGGCCTGAACTGCCCAGAGTCCGGCCCAAAACGAAGTAGGTTAGCCCAATGGCGACCAGCACAATCACAATCAAGATGACCGAATAGGCCGCGGCCAAACTCATCCCGCCCTGCTCCACCGCGCTCAGGATCTCAACGGTTAAGATGCGCCATTTGGGGTTTGACAGAAAGATAATGGCCGATAAGCTGGTCATATGGCGGGCAAAACTAAAGATCAAGCCGGCGATAAAGGCAGGCAAAATGAGCGGCAGGGTAATCCGCCGGAAAGTATATTGGGCATTGCCTCCCAGATTAGCCGAAGCCTCCTCGATCGACGGATCGATTTGTTGCAGCGCGGCTACGCCGGCCCGCACCGAGGCCGGCAGGCTGCGGACGGCATAGGCGAAAATGACAATGTAAGCCGAGCCAACCAAGGCCAGAGGTTCACCTACCAGCGACAGGGCCGCGCCCACACTCAACAACACCGTGGCCGCCGGCCATCTTACCTTGATCCCCGCCTGGCCCAAAACTAGAATTCCGATGGTGATGAAAGTCAAGCCAATTAACGCCGGAGCCGGTTGTAAAAATACCCCAATTTGATCGGCAATACTGCTGACTACTTTAGGCCAATTTGTCCCGGGCAAAGTTCGGCTCCAAATGACCAGTTGCCGCAGTAAAGGGGTGGCGTTAACAAAAATCACCAGGAAGATAGCCATGCCGATGATGGCGCCAAAGACGGTACGGCGCTTACCCTTTTCTGTGCCCCACCAGCCTATAGCCGCCACTACCGCCAGTATCCCCGCCAGGAAGTAATACCATTCGTTAAAACTGAACAGCGCTTCAGAACCGGCCCCGCCGGGCAAGAGAGTCATTAGGTAGCCCAACACACTCCCTCCGGCAACGATCACCACTCTACCCTGGGTTGATTTGGCGCCGACAGCCCCCAGATATAACGCCAGCATAGCGTAAACAATCAACAACGTCCACCACGGCGCCTGGATAAAAGCAATAATATAACCGATGCCCAGGATTGTGCCGGGCACCGCGCCGCCCAGGTTAGAGAAAAAGTCCAACGATTCTTTACCGGAGAACGCCTTCCTGATCGTCATAAAAGCAACCAACATGCCGATCAGTCCGGCTACAGGGGTAGAAATGGCCGACAGAAAAGTGGTGTCAATAATAGCCTCAAGTCCTCGGTTAAAGGCCACGGCATAATATTGAAAGCTGATAGAATTATCAATCCCCCACAATCGAGTCAATGACCCACCGACAATAGAGATATAAAGAGCTAACACCAGGATCAGAGTCAGGCTACTGACGGTAATAAAAGACCAGCGAATCAGCGGTTCCTTAACCAGCAACTGCCCGCCGGTTGGCTTGCCGGTCACTGATACGTATGAGCGTCGCTTGACGTAGTAATTCTGTATTATGAATAGGGTCAAGGTAGGTATCAATAAGACCAGTGATAAGGCCGCGGCTTTTTGTTGGTTATATTCACCATTGACCGCCAGAAAAATCTCCGCCGATAGGACAGTGGTATTGCCCGCAATGAGCAGCGGATTGCCCAGATCGGCCAGCGACTCGACAAAGAGCAGCAGGAAAGAACCGGCCAGGCCCGGAATCAAGAGCGGCAGGGTGATGGTTCTAAAAATATGGAACTTGCTGGCGCCCATACTCAGGGCGGCTTCCTCCATTGCCGGTTCAAACCGTTCTAGCATAGCCCGGATGATCAGGTATGGCACCGAAAAAAAGGTAATCACCTGCACAAAAACCAAACCGTCGAGGCCGTAAATGTCATTGACCCCCACCGTAAATTGAATCCCTAACCATTGTCGAGTGATCAAACCATTCCGGCCAAACAACAAAATAGCGGCCACAGCAATGGCAAAGGGGGGAGAAATGGTCGGCAATAAGGTAACGATATGAAACAAGCGGGGAAATGGGATGTTACAACGCACCACCGTATAGGCAAAAACAAAGCCTAAAATAGTGCCGAAGGCGGCGGTGAACAGCCCCATCTTCATCGTATCGCGCAGCACGTTCCAGGAGTGGGTGCGGTAGTATGGATCAAAGTAACGGGCAAAATATTCCAGGCTGAATTCACCGCTGGCCGGGTCAAAGAAGCCCTGCACGATCACCCGAACCAAAGGCAGAATGATGAACAATAGCACAAAAATGGTAACGGTTAACAAACCTACCATTAGAATGTTGTCGTGGGCAATCAGCCTGAATTCGCCAACCCGGCGGATAATATTCTCTTTCAAACTCATCGATGGGGAGTCAGTCCGTAATTGAGCTGCTTGTTGCATCTTGACCCACTTGTCAGCTAATAATCGCCCAGGAACCCGGAGTCTGGATCAGTCACGACTCCTGACGCCAAACTCCGGGCTGAGAAAGATCGGTAACCGGGTTATTCTTTCAGACTTTCGGCATTGGCGATTTCGTTGGTAAAACGATCGACAAAATCTTTTTTGTTGCTGCCGCAGAAATCAAAATCATAATTGATGAGGTTGACATCCAGAAGTTCCGGCCGGGAAGCCTCGGCCCCAATGACGGTAGGCGCTTGGTAAGCGGAATACTTCGGCCCAAGCTCTTGCGCCGCTGGGGTCAAGGCCCAGTCCACCCACAGTTTGGCCAGGTCAGGATGTTTGGCGCCCTTGATGATAGCCGTACCGCCAATCTCGTAGCCAGTACCTTCCTGCGGGAAGGTCAGGGTCAATGGCAGCCCGGCTTCAATCTGCTTCACCGCATCGTGGGAGAAAACAACGGCGACAGCCGCCTCACCGGCACCCACAAAACGAGCCGGGGCCGAACCACTCTTGGTAAATTGGAGCACATTACTGGCAAACGCTCGCTCATAGTCCCAGGCGGCCTCACCTCTGGTTTGGATGTTAGTGCAAAGGGCGGTATAAGAGGTGCCGGAACTGGAGGGGTGGGCTATCATAATCTGCCCCTGCCACTCCGGCTTGATCAGGTCATCCCACGAGGTCGGGGCCGACAGCTCGGGATGCTCGGCCAGGTAGTTGGTATTGGTGGCAAAACCCAGAGTACCGATGTAGATGCCGTACCAGCTATTATCCGGCGCCTTCATCAGGTTGGGGTTGCGCAGGTTAACCGCATTCGGCGAGTCGTACGGCTCTAACAGCCCTTCCTGGGCCGCCGCAATATAGCTATCAACCGGACCGCCCCACCACACATCAAACTGGGGATTGACGGCCTCATTTCGCAGCCGGGTGAGCGACTCGCCGCTGGACAGGCGCGCCCAGTTGATCATAATGCCCGGGTAGAGCTTATTGAATTCAGCTACCTGGCCTTCACACCAGTCTAACTCAACCCCACAGAGCAGGTTGAGCTCACCGGTGATGTCGGCTGAACCGACTGTCGAAGCCGCGGCCCGCTCGGTGGCAAACTCGCTCAGCAGAGTAGCCGCTTCGCCCTCATCCGGAATCCACAATTTCCAACCCACTTCAATAACGTTAGGGTTGGGAATGACGGCAAAGCTATCATCTGTTTCCGCTTTGAGATTGGTGGCTTTCCAGATCACCGGCCAGGCTAACACATCGCCATAGTTCTTTTCCGCCAGTTTGCTCAACCAGTCGTCGGCCTGGACGACGTACTCCTGCCCGCCCGCCTGGGGCAATGGGCTGGCCGCACCGGCTACGCCGGCCAGCAGAATCGACAACGCCAGTGCTGTTATCACCAAGTAGAAATAGTAGAAATAGCTCTTCATCGTAAATCCTCCTTGAGAAATAAAGGGTTTTTTGGCTTTCATTGAGTTTGAAACTAACCATCGATCATAGGCAGCCCTCCCTTGAAAATAGCCCTCACCCCGTCGCTGAGCGACTCCCCTCTCCCAAACCTGTCCTGAGCGAAGCCGAAGGATTGGGAGAGGGGTTGGGGGAGAGGGCCGCTACCTCACCCCCATTTTCATTCATCGTTGCCGTGCCGCAGGCTGGGACCGTCTCCTCTCCAACAGACCAGCCAATCCCTTCTGCCGCCTTAAACCGCAACCGCCGCAGTTGATTGCCGGATCACCAGTTCAGGGACCAGCATCACCGGGCTAACCTCCGCCTCACCCTGAATAAGTTTGAGCAGCATATTCACGGCAGATTGGCCAAGTTGAAAAGTGTGTTGGCGAACGGTGGTCAAAGCGGGGTGGTAGTAAGCCGCCATCTCCAAATCATCATACCCGGCGACTGAGACAGCCTGTGGGACGTCATACCCTCTTTGTCGCAGCGCGTTAATGGCCCCAATGGCAGTCAGATCATTGAAACAGAAGATAGCTGTGGGCGGTTCGGCTAAATCAAGCAAGCCAGGCGCCGCCTGAAGCCCGCCGCTGATACCGCCATCACCATCGACAATCAGGTTACCATCTACCTCAAGCTGATGCTTGGTTAGGGCGGCCACGTAACCCTGCAGACGCCGGGATTTGGCTCTGAATTTGGCCCCCTCGGTAATATGAGCAATCCGCCGATGCCCCAACTCGATGAGATGCTCAACGATTTTTTGAGCGCCCAACAACCGGTCAACCGAGACCGAATGGCAATAGTTAGGCCGATTAATCAACACCACCGGCATAAAGAAATGATTTTCCGTTGGATGATAGGCCTCTTCAATTTCGGAGCCGGTCACGATGATACCGTCCACCCGCCGCATGTGAAAATCACGCACAATTGCCAGTTCACGGGTTGCGTCCCGATAGTAACTACTCAGCACCACCTGGTAGTGATGGCCGGCCGCAGCCGCCTCGATGCCCAACATCAGCCGGGCATAATAAGGATCGGCCAGATCAGTAATGGCTACGCCGATGGTCGCCGTTCGCCTGGCAACCAGACTCCGGGCCAAACCGCTGGGCACATAGCCCATCTGTTTAGCCAAATTATGAATAAGTAGCTTGGTTTCATCACGAATATGGGGATGATCATTCAGGGCGCGAGAGACGGTTGAGGGGGAAACACCGGCTGCTTTGGCGATATCCTTAATCGATACAGGCATTGTATCAAGCCTAATTTATGCAAACGTTTGCAGGTTTTAGTATAACACTGTGTCGAGGCGGTGTCAAGATTTTTCACAACTACCTTTGTCAGTTGGCCGGCGCTTTAGCTTCAGTCAGGACCGTTTGAATTGAGACAGCCCGCCGGTTTTGGGGTCGCCGGCCAGGTGGGTTTGAACCGGCTGAGTCTCTGCCATCAAACTGCAGATTCGTTTGGCAATGATTAATGAGGCATTTGGCCGGGCCAGGCCGGCTGCCTTTTGCGCCATTAGCTGGAGGGTGTTGTTGGCCGGATCGAACCAGGTCAAGACCAACCCGGCGATTTTTTCGGGTGTTTCGGTATAAACACCGGCGCCATGCTCCTGAACGTAGGTGACATTGCCCTCTTCCTGGCCGGGAATGTAGCCGGAGATAATGATGGGCAGGCCGGCCACAAAGGCCTCGCTAATGGTTCCCGGCCCGGCTTTGGTAATGAGCAGGTCTGCCGCAGCCATCAGTTCGGGCATATTATCGACAAAACCGTAAATCCGGGTAGGAATTTCCCAGGCTATGTTTTCAAGCTTTTGTTTTAAATCTTTATTGCGGCCGCTCACAATCAACAGTTGCGCCTGGGGCGCTGTTTGGGCCACGGCGCGGGCAATCTCAAAAACTTGACCAAAGCCCTCGCCCCCACCAACCAGCAGCACAGTTCGACGACTCAGCTCCAGCCCCAATTTCTGCCGGATAGCCGGCCGGTCTTTTGACATAGTCGCAAATTTGAGTCCGACCGGCTGGCCACAGACTTCCACCCTGGTCGGCCTCATTCCCAGCTTTATGGCGAACGTCCTGGCCGCGTCGGTGGGCACCGAACACCAAGTTACCCTGGGGCAGATCCACAACGGGTGGATGGTCACCATGTCCGTGACAACCGTGACGAATGGGATGTCCAATCGAGCTTTTCTCAGCCATTTCAAGCCAAGATGATTCATAAAGGGATGCACGGAAACGACCATATCCGGTCCCAGTATTTGCAAATAACGGACAATTTTCCGCTCAACCACCGGCGAAATCGTTGGCAAAACGACCTTGTGGGCGCGCGTATGAATAGACCCCGACCACATGAGCCGCCATAAGGGCAAACCGGGACCGGTCAGCCAGGCGTAAGAGTCGGGAATTCGATTCACCGGCCAGGGAGTATATCTTTTCCAGATATCCTCAATGAAGATGTCATAGCATTGGGGATAAAGGTAATGAATTGCTTCTGTAACAGCCTGAGCCGCGGCTCGATGGCCGCCGCCGGTGTCGGACATAAGGAATAAAATACGTTTTTTCATGATTTATGGCCCACTACAACTTTGTATTCGACCCTATATTCATTTAAGGCGCTGTCATTTAAGCCGGTGTTAAGGCTGCTTTAAATCAGTTTTAAGGCAAGATTAAATTTTTTTAACCAGCCCATCAATTTCCAAGCCGGGCAACCAATTCAAAGCAGACTTTTGACTTTTGGCCCAACCATATTACACTTCCACTGAAACTGGCCAAACTCAAGCGGGATTTTGACCCACCGAGCCAATGTCTGTTACTGCTACCAACCCCAAACCGATGACAACTGAAGTCGAAAAGCCCCCTGCGGCAGCGCACCTGCAACCCCGCCGGACCTTGAATCGGCTGGCGCTGGCGTTAGCGGGGACGGCCGCGGGCGGATTGGGCCAGCTCTTTTTCTACCGGGATTCACTCTGGGATGGCCTATTCTTATATGGTATTGCTATCATCTTATTTACGCAAGCGCTGGCTAACCACCTTTGGCCCAAAGCTCTGCCCCTCCCGGCCCCACCCCGGCTGTCGTTTTCAATGGCGCTGCGCCGCGGCTGGCGGCGCAACTTCGGCGTCTGGCTTATGCTGCTGGCGCTGGGTTTCTCGATCATCGCCTTCAGCTTTTTTGGTAATGAAGATGCTCGCCTGCAGGGCTGGTGGCTTTATCTGGCCAGTTTGGTCTTATTCACCAGCGGCGGTATCTTACTGACCACCGGCGACTCGTGGCGCATCAGCCTCAAACAATGGTTGCCTGATCGCCGGGTGACCTTCGGCCTGCTTACCGTGGTCGCCTTAGCCCTGTTCATGCGCCTCTTCAACTTTTACGGCCAACCTTTTGGCATCTGGTACGATGAAGCCGAGGCCGGTTTGGAAGCCCGGCAGATGCTAACCCAGGCCGACTATCGGCCCATCTTTTACCCCCCCATCAACGTCAGCGGTCATCTGCTGGCGCTGTATGCCCTGGCTTTGGAATGGCTGGGCGATAATATCTACTCGCTGCGATTGGTCAGCGTGTTGTTTGGGCTGGGCGGAGTTCTGGCCGCGTATCTGTTTGGGCAAGAGTTGCGCGGCCCTCGTTTTGGCCTGTTGCTGGCTTTTTTGGTGGCGGTCGCCCGCTGGCATGTCAACTTCAGCCGGATTGCCATGACCGGGGTCGACACCATCTTCTTTGAGTTTCTCAGCCTCTATTTCCTCATCCGCCTGATCCGCTCTGGTCGACCTCGCGAGGCGCTATGGGCCGGATTGAGCCTCGGTTTTGGCCTGCTCTTTTACACCGCCTTTCGCTTGTTTGTGGTGGCGCTCATTGTTTTTGCGATAATCGGCGCGTTCAGGTGGACCAGGTGGTTGGCCGCCACCTGGCAAAATGGCGGCTGGCGCGTTCAAATGATGAACCTGGGGTTGCTGTTGCTAAGCGGCTGTCTGGTGGTAATGCCGCTGGTCAAATATGCGCTGGACAATCCTGAAGCCTTTTGGTACCGCACCCAGCAAATCTCTATCTTCACTCGCCGCGACCAGGCCGATTTGAGCCGGGCGTTGTGGAGCAGCGCCCAGAAACATCTGCTGATGTTCAACTATCAGGGCGACAAGAATGGCCGCCACAACCTGCCCGGCGAACCGATGTTCGACCCGGCTATGGCCGTTTTGGCTGTCTTGGGTTTTGGGTTGGCCCTGGCCCGGACTCGCTATCCCGCCAATACCTTCTTTCTACTCCTGCTTCCCATCGCCCTGGCCGGCGGCATCTTTAGCGTCGACTTTGAAGCGCCGCAGTCGCTCCGTTCGATTGCGGTGATGCCGGCGGCGCTTTATTTTGTTGCCATTGCCCTGGCCGCCCTGGGCCGCGAAGCCGGCCAGTCGCTCCGGCCTCTACCCCGGCCGGCGGTGTTGGCCCCCCTGGCCGCGCTGCTCATCTTCATTTTGTTTTATAACGCCGTTACCTACCTTTACCGTCAAGCCAACGACTTTGCTTCGTGGAATGCTTTCTCCGCGCCGGAAACGATCACCGGCCGCAAAATGGCCGAACTGGGACCGGCGCCGCTCTACCTGCTCTCTCCCTTCCTGGCCAACCATCCCACCACCCGCTTCATTGCGCCCCACATCACCAACCAGACTCACCTGCCGCTACCCGACGCCTTACCCATTCGCCAGCCGCCCGACCGGCCGGTAACGCTGTTTATCCACCCGGATGATGATTGGGTCTTTGAGCAGGCCCAAAATTTGTATCCCAATGCCGGCTTTGAAGTGGCCACAGGCCGGTCAATCGAAGGTGATGGTCCGCCGGTTGTCTATATGGTCAACTTGCAGCCGGCCGACCTGGCCGCAATCCAGGGTTTGGAGTTGCGCTACTGGCCGCCCCAGTTCGACCCCCTGGCCGGGCCGTCGGCCAGCCAGCCGACGCCCCGGCAAAGTAGTCGAGCCTTGACGGTTCAAACCGTTTGGCCCCAGGATAGCCCGGTCGAGGCTGATTTTGTGGCCGAGTGGCGCGGCATTCTCTATGCCCCCCGCTACGGTCCCTACAGTTTCCGGCTGGTCACGCCGGGCCCGGGCCGGCTTGAGCTTGACGGCAATCTGGTCCTCGACGGCCAGGCGGAGCAGTTGATCGGCCTGCCGCTGGCCCAGGGCAACCATACCCTCCGGCTGGTGGCCGAGTCGGCGCCGGGCGAGGTGGCCCTTTACTGGCAACCGCCGGGCCGCGGCGAAGAGGTAGTGCCCCAGTGGGTCTTGTATGGCCCGCCCATCACCAACCACGGCCTGTTGGGTCGCTTCTACGCCAACGACCGCTGGCAAGGCCAACCGGCTTTGCAGCGTATCGACCCATTTTTGGATAGTTACTTCCACTTCACCCCGCTGAACCGGCCCTACACCGTCGAGTGGGTCGGCGCGCTGGACGTACCTCAGAGTGGGCTTTACTCGCTGGGGCTGCGCGCCGTGGCCGAAGCAGAGCTGTTTGTAGCCGGGCAGGCGGTGGTGGCCACCCGGACGCCGGATCAGTACATCGAGGTTCCGCTGGTTCTGGAGTCTGGTCTGCACGATATTCGGGTTCGCTTCAAAGACAGCACCGACCGTTCCCGTATCCATCTTTACTGGACCACCCCTCGCGGTGAGACCGGGCCGATCCCCAGCGAAAACCTGTGGCCGCCGTTGGGTCGCTACCCGGAACGAGCGCCCCAGCCGACCCCGGTGCAAGCCGTGCCGCTCAGCCTGACCTGGCGACAATCCATCGGCGGCCCGGGCGGTGAGGCCGGTCAATTCTTTGAGCCGCGCGATGTCGCCGTGCTGTCGAACGGCAATCTGGTGGTGGCCGATACGGTCAACCGCCGCGTCCAAATTCTGGATCCGCTGGGCCGCCCGCTGCAAATGCTAACCGGGGCCGACTTTCCTTTTGAAGAGCCGCTGGCGGTGGGGGTGAACAGCCGCGACGAGATTCTGGTGCTGGACTCCACCCTCCAGTGGGTTTACCGGTTCGATGCCGCCGGCAACCTGATCGACCGCTTTGGCGGGCCTACGGCTTATCTCTTCCATCCGCGCGGCCTGACCGTCTTTGACGATGACACGGTTGCCCTGGCCGATACGGGCCAATCCCGGCTGCTCCTGTTCAGCGCCGACGGGGTCCAGGCCGGCAGCATCGGCGGGTTGGGCAGCGGCCCGGGCCAGTTCAACGAGCCGACTGACGTGCTGCGTGATGCCCAGGGTACTTACTTTGTGGCTGAAGCTGAGAATAATCGTATCCAGCGGGTCGATGCCAACGGCAACCCCCTGAGCCAGTGGGCCATTCCGCCCGCCTACGCTTTCAACGGTCCCCACCTGGCCTTTGGACCGGATGGCTCCATTTTTGTCACCGAGTCGCAAAGCCGCTCGCTGCTGCGCTACGGGCCGGACGGCGCGTTGCTGGACCAATGGCAATCAATCGGGCCGGTCAGCCTGGCCGCGCCGGTCGGGATTCACTTTGACGCCGCTGCCAATCGACTTTACCTGACCGACGTTTGGACCCACCAGCTTCATATATTTGACGTCCAACTCGACGAGCCGCAGGATGAATGATCGAATGAACTATCATAAAGACTTTGAAGCAGAAAAAGCGTATTACCAGTCGGCCATCGGCCTGATTGAAATTGTCGGTACAGCAGCCGGGCTAAAATCCCTCAACTTTGTTGACGAGCAGACCGGCGCTGATTTGACCGTGCCGCCCGGCTTGCAAGCAACTGTTGAACAACTGGACGACTATTTCCACGGCCGGCGGCAACAATTCTCGCTCCAACTGGCCCCGGAGGGGACGCCGTTCCAGCAGCGAGTCTGGCGCGAACTGCTGACCATTCCCTATGGCCGGACCGTTGCCTATCTGGATATCGCCCGGGCCATCGGCAATGAGCAGGCGATCAGAGCCGTGGGCGCGGCCAACGGCCAGAACCCGATCTCGATCATCATCCCCTGCCACCGGGTCATCGGTCGCAACGGCCAACTCACTGGCTATGGCGGCGGCCTGTGGCGCAAAGAGTGGTTGCTCAATCACGAGCGGGCGATTGCCTTTGGCAAGCAAATGATGTTGTTCTGACTTTAGACTGAATTCTAAAACGTGAAGAGTGAAACGTGAAGCATCTCTGATGACCTCTTATCACGCATCACGTATCACTTATCACTTATCACGTTTCACGAAAGAGGGGAGTGAACTTATGAAATATCGACGCTTAGGCAAAACCGAGCTGGTGGTCTCGGTGGTGGGCTTTGGGGCCTGGCAGTTTGGCGGCGAGTGGGGCAAGCAGTTCAGCCAGCCCGAGGTTGACCGGCTGCTCGGCCGGGCCAGGGAACTGGGTATCAACCTGATCGACACGGCCGAATGTTACGGCGACCACCTCTCCGAGTCCCTGATCGGTCCATCGATTCAGTCCAATCGGGCCGACTGGATCGTGGCGACTAAATTCGGCCACAAGTTCCACCGCAATTTTGAACGGAGCGACCACTGGTCACCGGATGAGGTCAGGCAGCAGCTCGAAGCCTCGCTCAAAGCCCTGCGCACCGACTACATCGATCTCTACCAGTTCCACTCCGGCAAAGACGAGGTCTTTGACAATGATGAGCTGTGGGCTATGCTGCAAAAGCAGGTCGAGGCCGGCAAGATCCGCCACCTGGGTATTTCGGTCAGCAGCAACCTCGACAATCGCCACCAAACCGAGCGAGCCGGCCAGGTTGGCGTGGGGGCCATTCAGGTTGTTTACAACCGCCTGGACCGGGGACCGGAGCAAGACGTTTTGCCGCTGTGCCAGGCCCAGGATTTAGGCGTGCTGGCCCGGGTGCCGCTGGCCAGCGGCTTCTTGAGCGGCAAATACCGGCCGGGGACCCAGTTCACCCAGCTCGATGACATTCGTTCCCAACACGATCAGGCCGAGGTCGAGCGGCGATTGCAACTGGCGGCGGAAATCCAACAGAGTGAAGTGCCGGCCGGTGTGACTATGGCTGCCTGGGCCCTGGCCTGGTGTTTGCAGCATCCGGCCGTCACCTGCGTCATTCCCGGCTGCAAAACCCCGGCTCAGGTCGAGGCCAACGCCGGCGCCGCTGCATTGGAACTGGTGCGAGCCGATCATCCCCAGGCGGTTCGACGATGATTTGTCTACCGCGACAGGGTAGGGTAAAATTAGACCAGATCAGCGTGAACGAGGTTTTTATGAGCAAGCCCTTTAACTACGGCGGTCAGGCCGTCATCGAGGGGGTGATGATGCGCGGCCGGAAGCACATGGCCGTGGCCGTCCGTAATCCTCAGGGCGATATCGTCCTGCACACCGAACCACTCAACCCCCGGATTTACGCCAGTTTTATCAACAAGATCCCCTTTTTGCGCGGTTTTACCCTGTTGTGGGATGCCCTGGTGTTGGGTATGCGCACCCTGATGTACTCGGCCGATGTGGCCCTGGGTGAAGAGGAGGTGGAATTCTCCGGGCCGGTCGCCTGGGGCACGGTCGCCTTCTCTTTGATCGCCGCGGTCGGGATTTTCTTTGTAGGCCCATTGGTGCTGATCAGCTTGTTGGAACGGTTGATCGGCTCGATTCCGATCCTGGTTCAGCATCTCATCGAGGGCGGCGTGCGGTTGGCCCTCTTTTTGGGGTACGTGTGGGCGATTGGCTTTATCGATGATATTAAACGGGTCTTTGGCTATCATGGCGCCGAGCACAAGGCCATCAACGCCTATGAGCAAGGGGTCGAGCTGGTTCCGGAGAAAGTGGCCCAATGCAGCATCGTTCATCCTCGCTGCGGCACGGCCTTTTTGCTGATTGTGATGGTGATCTCAATTCTGGTCTTTGCCCTGGTAGGCGACCCGGCCCTATGGGTCAAGATTGTCTCCCGAATTGTGCTGATTCCGGTCATTGCCGGGATTGCCTACGAATTTCTTAAATTTAGCGCGGCCCACCAACAGAATCCCATCATCAAAATCCTGATTGCGCCGGGCCTGGCCTTGCAACGGATGACCACTCGCGAACCGGATTTGAGCATGCTGGAAGTTTCTATTGCCGCGCTGAAACGGCTGCTGGTGGAAGAAAAATTAGTGGCCGAGCACGAGTTGAGTCGGGTTGAGGCCGGTGAGCCGCTGATTGCCCGGCCATAGATTCAAGAAATCCAACCAAAATCTAAAAACAAAGAAGTTTTCAAGAAAATGGCCAGACCAGTATCCACAACCGATAAATTACGGGCCCAATCCCTCAATCGAACCGGCTTGGAGCATTATGAACGCTGGGAAATGGAGAGCGCCATTACTCTATTTCAGGAGGCCGCCCGGCTGGATGACTCTGAGCCGGAGTACCACCTCAATCTGGCCCGGGCCCAGGTGCGAGTAGGCGATTATGAGTTGATGCTGCAAGCCCTGGGCAACTATATTCGGGTGGAAAACGACAAAGCGCTGCTCAGCCGCTTTGAGGCCCTGTTTAGCAATGCCCTGGATGAGGTTGAAGCTCGGCTGACCGCGACAATGCCGCAGCATGGGGTGGGTCTGGAAATAGTCGGGGCCGCGATCCAGATGTGGGTGGAGTACCGGGTGGCCATTGGCAAACGCTTCTTAGATTTGAGCCACCCTGAAAGCTGGGCCGCGGCTCTGGATTATACCGTCCGCAAGGTTAACTTTGCCGAAGTACCGATCGAAGAAATCGCCCGCTGGTACGGTACCACTGAAACGGCCATCCGCCACAATCACGCCGATCTGGTCAGTGTATTGGACATTATGCCCTGTGATTACCGCTTCTACCGGGGCGAGGAAAATCCTCTGGACAAATTGGTCGAAGCTGCTATGATGCTCGAAGACCTGGAAAAGCGTTTTCGGGCAGCCTGACCGCCCCCTCACCGGACGCCGGATTGACCGGAAAAAATCGAATCGGCAACGGCGCCAATTCCAGCCCTATAACGACATCAAAATTTACCAAAAGGAGCGATCAAAATGCGAGAGCACTATGAAGAACAACACAGCAAGATTGGCCTAATTTCGGCGGGTATCCGTAATGTCAACAATGTATATTGGAATTTGCACACGTCGGCCCTGTACGAGGAGGCGATTCGCCGCCACGAAGGCATTATTGCCCACCTGGGACCGCTGGTTGTTCGAACCGGCCACCACACCGGTCGCTCCCCCAACGACAAATTCCTGGTCAAAGAGCCAACCAGCGAACAGCATATCTGGTGGGGCAAGATCAACCGGCCCTTTGCCGAAGATCGCTTTAACGAGTTGCATCGCCGCTTGGTCTCTTACCTGCAAATGAAGGACGTTTTTGTGCAGGATTCCTGGGCCGGGGCTGACCCTGACTATCGCCTGCCCATCCGTATCATCACCGAATATGCCTGGCACAGCCTGTTTGCCCGCAACATGTTTATTCAGGCCACCCCGGAAGAGTTAGTCAGGCATCGCCCGGAATTTACCGTGATCGACTGCCCTCGCTTTCACGCCATCCCGGAAGTTGACGGCACCAACTCCGAAGTCTTCATTATCATCAACTTTGCCAAGAAAATGGTTATCATCGGTGGCTCCAGTTACGCCGGTGAGATCAAAAAATCGATCTTTACGGTGATGAATTACCTGCTCCCATTCCGGCGGGTAATGCCCATGCACTGTTCAGCCAATATCGGCGCTAACGGTGATGTGGCCCTCTTCTTTGGCTTGAGCGGCACCGGTAAAACCACCCTCTCGGCCGACTCCAGCCGGACCCTGATCGGCGATGACGAGCACGGCTGGAGTGACAACGGCATTTTCAACTTTGAAGGCGGCTGTTACGCCAAGATGATCCGCCTGTCTAAAGAGGCCGAACCGGAAATCTATGAAACCGCTCGCCGTTTTGGGACAATTTTGGAAAACGTGGTTTTGAATTCGGTTACTCGCCGGCTTGATCTTAATGACGACTCTTTGACCGAAAACACCCGTGGCGCCTACCCCATCTCGCACATTCCCAATGCTTCCCCCACCGGCCGGGGCGGCCATCCCAAGGACATCATCTTTCTCACCGCCGACGCCTTTGGGGTGATGCCGCCCATCGCCAAGTTGACGCCGGAGCAAACGATGTACCATTTCCTGTCAGGCTACACCGCCAAGGTCGCCGGCACCGAAAAAGGGGTCACCGAGCCGCAAGCCACCTTCAGCGCCTGCTTCGGCGCCCCCTTTATGGCCCATCACCCCACCGTCTATGCCAAAATGCTAGGCGAACGGATTGCCGAACAGAAGGTCAACTGCTGGCTGGTCAACACCGGCTGGAGTGGCGGCCCCTACGGCGTTGGGCAGCGGATGAAGATTGCCTACACCCGGGCGATGATCAACGCTGCCCTGAACGGCAAGCTGGCTCACGCGGAGTTCAAGCCCGATTCTATTTTTGGCTTCCAGGTGCCCACCGCCTGCCCGGATGTCCCCACCGAAGTCCTGACCCCCCGCAACACCTGGAGCGATCCCCAGGCCTACGATGAGCAGGCCCAGAAACTGGCCGGTATGTTCGAGGACAACTTCAAGCAGTTTGCCGAGCAAGCTTCAGCAGAAGTGAAGGCTGCCGGCCCGGCCGTTGGCTAAAGTAGTAGCCACGATGAACCTTTGTTTTATCGGGGATAGATATGTTCGACTGGCAATATGAATTAAATGATGATCCTCTCCCCTGGTTACTGGAGCCGGACCCCGCCAATCCCGGTGTACGTTACTTTGCTCTGCGCGACCTGTTAGGCCGGCCCGAAGATGACCCCGAGCTCCGTCAGGCCAAAACAACGATTATGACCAGCGGACCGGTACCGGTGATTTTGGCGGCCCAGCAGTCTGACGGTGCATGGGTTAAACCCGGCAGCGGTTACTCCCCCAAATATCGGGGTACGGTCTGGCAGATCATCTTTCTGGCCGAGTTGGGCGCCGATCCGGCCGATGAGCGAGTGCGGCGGGGCTGCGCTTACCTGTTGAGCCACAGTCTGGCTGCTAACGGCGCTTTTGCGGCCAGCCAGCCACCCCAGCCTAGCCGCGCCTTCCACTGTCTCAATGGCAACCTGCTGTCGGCCTTACTCCACCTGGGCTATACCAACGACCCGCGGGTGCAGGCGGCTCTGGAGTGGCAGGCGCGGGCCATCACCGGTGAAGCGCCGATCCAGTATTACTCATCGGGTACAAGCGATCCCGGCTTTGCCTGTGGGATCAACCTGGGCCAGCCCTGTGGCTGGGGCGCGACCAAGGCTATGAAAGGGTTGCTGGCTATTCCCCCCAGCCAGCGCAGCCCGAGGGTGCAGCAGGCCCTCCAGATCGGGGCGGAGTTCCTGCTCAGTCGTAACCCGGCCGTGGCCGATTACCCCTACACCGAGCGGGTCAGCTCGACCTGGTTCAAATTCGGCTTTCCGCTCAGTTACTGGAGCGACGTGTTGGAAACCATGATGGTGCTGGCCGAGCTGGGCTATGGGCGCGACCCGCGGCTAAGTGAGGCTCGGCAACTCATCCTCAGCAAACAGGATGCTTACGGCCGTTGGAAGTTGGAGAATAGTCTCAATGGCACCCTGCGCGTGTGGGCCGATATCGAAGCCAAAGGTAAACCGAGCAAATGGGTCACCTTACGGGTGCTGCGGCTGCTGCGAGCCAGCGTTCGGTCCCCCGACATAGCAATTGGATAGAGGTTCGGTCAAAGGTGTCAAGCCGGCGACCACGCGTGCATAATACCCCTCCACCATTTCATTTGGGTGTGACCAATTTCAGTTGTAGGGGCGTTCGGCGAACGCCCAAATTGGGCCAACCAACCAGGGCGAATGCCATTCGCCCCTACATTAAAACTCATTTTGGTCACACCCATTTCATTTAATCAGGCACACCCTGGCCATAGTTATTGGCAACTATCGCCAGGTCAAGAATATCCACCCGGCCATCCTTGTTCAGGTCGGCGGTGGCAGCGCTGCTGCCAAAGCGTGAGGCCACGTAAGCCAGGTCGAGCATATTCACCTGACCATCCCCATTTACGTCGCCCCTAACCAGTGTGTTGGCCGTTTCTTCCTCCCAAATTTCTACACCAATTTGATCCGGGTCTTGACTGGTCCCCTCTTCGAGTGAAGCGATTTTGGTAAAAGCGTCGGCGCACAGGCTGGCGTGATCGCCGATGACGGTAACCTGACCCGGCGCAAAACCGCTGGAGATGTAGACCCGGTTGGTGGCCCGGTCGATGGCCAGCCCGTCGGCGGGATAGAGGTCAACATTTTGAGCCAGGGGGAAATGGAAGTAGCCACCCCAGCCCTTGGGGATCAGCAGCGCCTGGTTAGACTCGCCGCCATCGGCCTGGGTAGTGGTGGCCCAGACGTGGCCGCCATCGCCGGCCGGCCCCAGGGTGGGATTGACAGCAATAACCCGCAGCGGCACCGGCCGGTTGGGATTGCCAAAACCGCGATGGAACGCGGCCCAGCCCAAAAATTGATCCGGCTGCCCTTTGGCCGGACCAATGACCACAATCCGGTGCGGCTCAACGGTGGCCACGTAGACCAGGTTGCGCGTCTCATCGATAGCCAGGCCATACGGCTCTTTGCTGTCGTACAGGGGGACCACTTTGCTCACGGCTGTTCCATCCAACACAGCCACGCTGGGACCGCCAAAGTTGACCACGTAGACCTTGCCGGTCACCGGGTTGGCGGCCACGTGGAAGGGTAGCTGAAAGCTGCCGGTAATGGTAGCGACTACGGCGTGGCTTTCGGCCTCGATGACGGTGACCGAGAAGGACAGACTGTTGACCACATACACGTAATCGTGCACCAGGTCATAGGCGACGCCCCAGGGGCTATCCCCTACGGCAACCGGCGGCAGAACGGTGAAGTCGGTGGCGTTATCGTTGGCCTGGATGGGGGTCACCTGGTCGGTCGAGTGGTTGGTGACCCAGATCACGTTGCGTTCGGGATCAAGGCTGATGCCGTTGGCGCCAATGATGCCGCCGATGGTTTGCAGCACGGTGTTGGTATTGCTGTCAATCACCGAGACGCTGTCGCTGCTATAGTTGGCGACATAGACTCGCTGGCGAAGCGAGTCTACGGCGATGCCGCGCGGCTCATTGCCGACCGTAATCGTCCCCAACGGGGTTGGGGCGCAGGTATGCAGCGGCACCGGCTCCGGCAGCGACTCCGGCTCGTTGCCGGTGTCCAGTTTGGTCACAAAAGCGTCTGAGGCCGTGCCGTCGAAGCTGGTATCAAACGCACCAGCCGAAATTGGAAAATCGGGCGAGGAGGTGCTGCCGGTAACATAAGCGTGGCCCAAGTCGTCCGCGGCGACCCCAAAGGCTGTGTCACTCCGGCTGCCCCCCAAAAATGTACCGTAGGTCAAGGCGCTGCCGGCGGCGTTGAGCTTGACCAGATAGGCGTCGGGGTAGCCGGAGCGGGCCGGCTGAAAGGCATTAGGGGTGGTCGGAAAGTCGGCTGAAATGGTCGAGCCGGTGACGTAGGCCCGCCCTTGCGAGTCGATGTCAAGGCCGAAGCCCAGGTCGTGGTCCGTGCCGCCCAAGTAGGTGCCGTAAATCAAGCCGCTGCCGGCGGGGTTGAATTTGACCACAAAGACATCACCCTCACGGGTAACGCTGCTGCCGTGGTGGTAGTTGGGCTGAAACGCGCCGGGGGTGGTGGGGAAATTGGTCGAGGTGGTATCACCGGCAACGTAAGCCTGGCCGGCCTCATCCACCGCGATGGCCCAGGCTTCATCGTAGCCGTTGCCGCCCAGAAAGGTGCTGTAGACCAGGCCGCTGCCGGTGGGATTTAACTTGGTCACAAAGAGGCGGCGAAAATCGGTTTGAAACGCGCCCGGCGTCACCGGAAAGTTGGTCGACTCGGTTTGGCCGGCGACATAGGCGTGGCCGGTACTGTCCACGGCAATGCCCCAGCCCTGGTCCGAGCCGTGCCCGCCCAGATAGGTGCTGTATTCCAGCGCCGAGCCGTCGGGATTGAGCTTGACCACAAAGCTATCATAATAGCCGGCCTCGCCGCCAGGGCCGGGCTGAAACGCCCCCGGCGTGGTCGGCAGGTCGCCGCTGGTGGTCAAGCCGGTCAGGTAAACGCTGCCGGCCGCGTCGAGGGCCAATCCGTAGCCCCATTCCAGATAGGAGCCGCCGATAAAAGTGCTGTAAACCAGCCCGTCGCCAGCAGCGTTGAATTTGACCACAAAGGCATCGGTCAGCCCGGTAACGGCCGTTTTATAAGCGCCGGGGGTGACCGGAAAATTGGGCGAGCGGGTATAGCCGGTGATATAAGCTTGACCGGCCTCATCCACGGCCAGGTCGTACGTCATCTCACCGCTATCCCCGCCCAGATAAGTGGCGTATTCCAGGGCTGCGCCGGCCGGGTTCAATTTGGCCACATAGGCGTCAAAGTAGATAGGGCTGATATCGATCGCGCCGGGGGTGGTGGGAAAATCAGCCGAGCTGGTGAAGCCGGTCACGTAGGCGCTGCCGGCCCCATCGACGGCAATAGCCCGGGCATCCTCGCTGCCGCTGCCACCCAGGTAAGTGCTGAAGAGCAGGTCGCCGGCCGCGGCCGCGCCCACCATTTCACCGGCCGGCGGGGGCATTTGGCCCACGGGGCCAACAACTTCCAGGCCGTCAATGGCGGGCTGAAGCGGGAAATCGAGCGGCGCGCCGTTGGCGTCAACGAGGTGGGGGAGAGGGAGAACGACCTCGCCCAGGGCGGTGGTCAGGCGCAGTTGACCCGCCTCATCCAAAGCGAGCGCCTCCGCGCCGTCTACCTGTAGCCGTACGCCGCCCAGGGGCGAGTTGTCGCTGCTTTGGATGGCAACATCCGACTTAACGACCCAACGCTGCACCAGCCGGCCATTTTCACCGGTCACTTCCAGATCGAGGCCGGGGTAAAGGTCCACGTAGCGCACACCGCCCCAAACGGGGACATCGCTGCGCCACTGGGCCGGATCGTTGCCGCGGAAATAGGAGACGCGCGTCTCCAGCCGGTCGAAAGGTTCAAGGCGGGGCTGGGGGCTGGCGTCGACAAAAGCAAGCCGGAGATTGAGGCCGCGCCGCGACGTCGCCTCGAGCGCCGGTGTATCGTCGGTGGCCTCGGCTGGGGCCAGTTGGGTGAACCAGAGCGCCTGATCGGTCAGCCGGAGGCTGGCCTGGGCGCCTTGTACCAGGAAATGAACCGTCTCGCCATCTCCTGCCGGGGGGAACTGGCCCACATTCTCGATGAACAAGAGGGGCGGACCGGCCTGGGCCTGGGCGGGTTGCGCGGTTGGGCCGGGGAGGAACAACAAAGCCAGAATCAGCCCAATAATGATTTGACCTTTTTCCCAATTGATAGATGTTTTCATCATAATCCTTCTTTCTCCCCCATCACAGACGTAATGACAGAATTGAGCCTAAAAACAAAAACGCCAACTCCACAGAAGGGGTTGGCGCTGCCAGCAAGAAGAAAAATTGGGCTAAACGGGTCAGCCGCGACGCTTTTTCTGCTGTGGGTCAGTTGTTAAAGACCTGCTTTCTCAAGCTATATTACCAAAAAATGGACAATTTTTCAATCGTACTTTGAGGCTAAAATACCGGCTCATTTTTTGGTTGACCGCGCCCGGGTCAACGGGACAACCCTGCTAAATCCTGGCAAGGTTTTTGTTTGTTGTGCTATAATATCCTTTAAGATTTCATGTGGAGTATGCCCGATGTACGTCTTGCACGCTCACTGGCGACCTCCCACCTCACCCGCCGACTCCGGCGACGTGGTGCTCTGGGCCGAAAACGGACTGTTACCGGCCCCGGCAAAACTGAGAGGACGCCCCAGCCAGAAACCAAAACCACACCCTTTTGATGATATTCCGGCCAGTCTGGAGCGTCTCCTGGCCACATTGGAGCTGGTTCAAGCCGTCGAAAATCTGACCGAGATCACCCTGTTGTTACCCACCGGCCGCTACGGGCCGCAGCCGTCGCCCTACCTCCAACCCGATTGGGCATTGAGCGAGGATGACGGCCCGCCGGGGTTGGCCCCGTGGCAAATCACCGGCATTTCCCTGCCGCCGCCGCAGGCTTTTATCTTTTTGACCGGCCTGCCGGAACGGGAGAACCTGCCGCCCGGCCTGGTCCTGGGGGTCGATTGCCAATATTGGCGGTTGGTTTGCAGCCTGGTATTGGAAACGCTGGCCCAGCAAAAAATCTTGCCGGTAATGACCCAGGCCGACAGCGCCGGCCAAAGCTACCACGCCCGCTGGCTGCCGGTCCTTGATGGCCCCAATGATGGAGCGCGCCTGGCCCAGCTCCAGGCAGCTATGCCGCCGCTGTGCCGGGCCGCAGCCATCCGGCCGGAGGACGCCCCCCACCCTCGCCACCTGCTCGATGCCTTTCTCAATACGATGACCGATACCCAGGCCCGCGCCTGGGGACGACCTGCCCAACCGGCCTGGCCGGCCCGCCAGGATGATCCTCCCCGCCGCTGGCTCACGGCCCTCTTTACGGTCGATCCAAAGATCGGTGGTAGCGCCGCTCAACTGCAGCGCCTCTACCAGAGTTATCAGCTCTGGCTGCGCAATCTCCAGGTAGCCGGTGATCGAACCAGCCGGGTGGCTTTTCGCCTGGAGGCCCCGGTTCAGCAACAGCCATCGTCCCCGACCCAGGATAATGGCTGGAAGCTCCATTTTGCCCTGCAAGCCCGGGACGATCCCAGTCTGCTGGTCAGCGCCGAGCAAGTCTGGCAGACCAAAGGCAACGTCCTCAAAGCTCTCAACCGTCGTTTTGAGCAGCCTCAGGAAAAACTGCTGACCGGCCTGGGCTATGCGGCCCGTTTTTTTGAGCCGTTCAAACGCAGTCTCACCTCGGCCAAACCCACCGCCCTGGCGTTGTCCACGCAGGAAGCGTTCGATTTTCTGCGAGATGCGGCCCCCTTGCTGGAAGACAGCGGCTTTGGCCTCCTAGTGCCGCCCTGGTGGAACAAACCGGGCACGCGCCTGGGCGTCCGCTTGAAGCTCTCCAGTCCCCAGGAACCTGGCGCCGATGTCATCCCCAAGAGCAAGGTCAGTTTTGAAAATCTGATCCGGTATCGCTGGGAGTTGTCGCTGGGCGATACTACCCTGACCCGAGAGGAGTTCGAGGCCCTGGTAGCGCTCAAAGCGCCGCTGGTGCAAATTCGAGGGCAGTGGGTCCAGTTGGACCCGGCGCAGATCGAGGCGGCCATTCGCTTTTGGGAAAAGCAGGCCCTGGAGGCGGACATCGGCTGGCAGGAGGCGCTGCGGCTCGGTCTGGGCGCAACTGACACGGTTGACGGCCTGCCGGTGCAGGAAGTGGCCTTTGAAGGCTGGCTGGCCGATTGGCTGGAACGATTCAAGGGGAACCAGGCGCTGGCGCTGCTGCCCCAACCGGCCGGCCTGCACGGCGCGTTGCGGCCATACCAGCAGTACGGCTATTCCTGGTTGGATTTTATGCGCCGTTGGGGACTGGGCGCCTGCCTGGCCGACGACATGGGCCTGGGCAAAACCATCCAAACCCTGGCCCTGCTGCTGCGCCAAAAAGAGGAGGCCGGGCGATTGGCCGGCCCGGTGCTGCTGGTTTGCCCCACCTCGGTTGTGGCCAACTGGGCCAAAGAGATCCACCGTTTTGCCCCTGACCTGACCAGCTTTCAACACCAGGGTCCCGACCGGCTGCAGGGCGAAGCTTTTGTTGAGCAGGCTCAGAAGACTGACCTGGTGCTGACCAGCTACGCCGTGGTGCGCCGCGACATCGACGCCATTCAGACGGTGGACTGGTTTGGAGTGGTGCTCGACGAAGCCCAAAATATCAAGAATCCCGGCACCAAACAGGCCCGCGCCATTCGCAGTCTGCCGGCCCAATTCCGGCTGGCCCTGACCGGCACTCCCGTGGAAAATCGCCTGTCAGAGTTGTGGTCGATTATGCAGTTCCTCAACCCGGGCTACCTGGGTTCGCGGCAGGAGTTCCGGGCCGTCTTTGCCCTGCCTATCGAACGCTACCAGGATCAGGCCGCCACCGGCCGGCTGAGACAGATGACCGGCCCCTTCATTATGCGCCGGGTCAAAACCGACCCCACCGTTATTCAGGACCTGCCCGAGAAGAACGAGATGAAGGTTTACTGCAACCTGAGTGAGGAGCAGGCTACCCTGTACCAATCGGTGGTGCAAAGCTCGCTGGCCGCGGTGGAGCAGGCCGCCGCGGACGGTATTCAGCGCAAGGGTTTGGTGCTGAGTATGCTGATGCAGTTGAAGCAGGTCTGCAACCATCCGGCCCAATTTCTCCACCAGATCGGCGATGGCCAGCCGCTCGATCCGGAAGCAGAGGCGCAGCGCAGCGGCAAACTGGCCCGCCTGACCGAAATGCTCGAAGAAACCATCTCCGTGGGCGACCGCAGCCTGATCTTTACTCAATTTGCCGAGATGGGCCACTTTCTCAAGGAGCAGCTCCAGCACGCCCTGGGTGTGCCAACCATGTTTCTGCACGGCGGCACGCCGGCCCTAAAACGGTCACAGTTGGTGCAGCGTTTTCAGGATGATCCCCACGGGCCGCCTATCTTCATTCTGTCGCTCAAGGCCGGCGGCACGGGGTTGAACCTGACCCGGGCCAACCACGTTTTTCATTTCGACCGCTGGTGGAATCCGGCCGTAGAGAACCAGGCCACCGACCGGGCCTTTCGCATTGGCCAGACTCGCAACGTCCAGGTGCATAAATTTGTCTGCGTGGGGACGATGGAGGAGATGATCGACGAGATGATCGAGAGCAAAAAAGCCCTGGCCGAAAGTGTGGTCGGCCAGGGGGAAAACTGGCTGACCGAGCTGTCAACCACCCAGTTGCGTGAGCTGGTTAGCCTGCGCCGGGAGGCATTTTAATGAGCCGTTACGATTATTATCGCTTTTTTGAACCCAGCCGTCCTCGTGAAACCAGGGAGGGGATCAAGGCCCGCAGCCAACGGGGCGCTTTTGCCAAGAATTGGTGGGCCACCCGCTGGATCAAGGCGATGGAGCGGCTGGTCGACGCCGGGCGGTTGGGACGGGGTCGCCGGTATGCCCGCGCCGGCCAGGTGATCTCGATCAAGGAAGTGGCCGGCGGGGTTGAGGCCAGGGTTCAAGGCTCACGCCGCACGCCCTACAAAGTCAGCCTGAAGGTTGACCCGCTGACCGACCCACAGTGGGCCAGGGTGCTGGAAACCCTGGCCGACCAGGCGATCTTCACCGTGCAGTTGTTGGCCGGCGAAATGCCGCCCGATATCGAGCAAATCTTCACCGCGGCCGGGGTCAGCCTGTTCCCCGACAAATCGGCCCAACTGCACACCGACTGCTCCTGCCCGGACTGGGCCAACCCCTGCAAACACGTGGCCGCGGTCCATTACATCCTGGCCGAGCAGTTTGACGAAGACCCCTTTCTACTCTTTCGCCTGCGGGGACGCAGCCAGGAGCAGATCATGGCCGACCTGCGGGCTTGCCGGGCCGGGGGCCTGGCCGAGGATTTGGCCGAAGAGGCCGACGAGCCGGCTGCGCCTCTGACCGATGCGCTGGCCGATTTCTGGGGAACGCCGGCGCGGCTGGAACCGATCAAAACCTCGCTCAAACCGCCCCAGGTCGAGCTGCCAATCCTGAAACGGCTGGGCCAGCCATCGTTTTTAGTTGATGATGATCTGAGTTGTCTTCTCGGCCCGGTCTACCGGACCATTACCGAGCAAGCCCAACTCACCGCCTATGGGGGCGATGTCGATGCCGTGGCCGGGGCCACATCTTGAGCGAAAAAATTCGGCTAATGTTCATATTACTTCCCACAACCCCGCCGAATCCCGGTGGGGTTTTGGTTTTAGAAACGTTTCATCATCAGTAAAACCACGTTGCCGTAACGGTTCTCGTAACGATGAGGGAACGGTTTCCGGTTACACTGAGAAAAGAATAAAGGTATGGCCCAAATATTCCTTGAGGGGGGAATACCCTATGCAGCAGACCAAACATTTTGCCCGCTCTATCATCAAGAAAATTGAACAGAGGGTTTTGCCATCGCCGGAAAGTAAGGCCGACAAGCCCATACGGGAGAGTTACAAGCCGACTTTTAGGCCAAGAGCAACAACTCAAGAAATCCAAAGAGCGCTTGATCTGGCCGGTTGATGGCCGCCATTTTTCAAATTGAAGGAGACTACCCGTGAAAAAACCGTTATTCTTTGCCCTGACCATTTTTTGGCTTACCCTGTTGGCCTGCGGCTTCAACTTCAGCACGGCCAATATCTCCCAGGCCGAACTGGCCAAAGACCCGGACGGCCTCAATCCGACCACCGTCTTTGCCCAGGATGAGAATATCTATGCCGTGGTAGAGCTGCGCAACGCGCCGGACGACACCACCGTCAAGGCCGTCTGGACCGCGGTTGAAGCCGACGGCCTTGAGCCTGATTTCCTGATCGGCGAGACCAGCCTCATCTCCGGCGACGGCAGCCTTCATTTTGACCTGACTAATGAAAACCTGTGGCCGACCGGGAACTATAAAGTCGACTTGTACCTGAACGAGAAGTTGGACCGGACCTTGACGTTTACGGTTGAAGGCGACGTGGCTGCTCAGGCCCCCACCCCCACCCCGACCCCGACTCTTGAGCCAACCGCTACGCCAACGCCGGCCCCTACCGTTACCCCTGAACCAACCAATACCCCGGTCAGTACCGCCGGCGACTCGCTGGCTTTTGGCAGTCAGACCAAAGAAACGGCTACGCCTGAGGAAGAAACGCCTGAGTATGAGCCTTTACCTTTCCAAGACGAGCCGTACGTCCATCCCTCGGGGGCGTTCACCTTTGCCATACCCGAAGGTTGGACCGTGACCAGCGAAGACGAAAGCAGCGCCACCATCGGCGACGGCCAATCTTACGTTGGGGCGGTCTTCACCGATGGCGAGATCGTCTACAGCCAGAGGCAGATGCAGCAATATATCGACGTGTTTATCGAAGAATATTTGAGTTTTGCTGAGGATTACCAGATTATCGAGCAAAACGTTCAGCCGGATGATAGTATCTATGTGGCCCTGAGTTACTCTACCGCCGACGGCAGCGGCGACCTCGACTTTTTCTTTGAGCAGCGCAACACCATCGTCTTTGTGCTGCTGTTCGACACCCCGGTTTTCAACGAATTGCAGCCAACCTGGGACGAGATCATCGCCAGCTACGCCGTCGATCCCGACGCCGCCCTGGTCGCGACGACCGCGTCGGCCACGCCGACCGCTCCTCGACCTACCACTGCCCCACCCACGCCGACACCGGCGCCGGCGAACAATCAGTATGCCCCTCAGCCGGGCCGGTCGCGCCTCTACGTCTTCAACGAGTATAACCACGAGCTGGTCTTCACCATTAATAATTCCGAGCACAAAATTGCCATCAACGCCGAGGTGCCGATCGATCTGGACGCCGGCCGTTATACCTTCACCATCAGTATTCCCGGCGGCGCGGCCAATGATGAGGTCACTATGGCCCCCAACCAATCGTGGGCAGTCGGCGTGCGCGGCGATGGGGCGGTGTATAAGCCGTTCCAGGTCTACCCTTAGGGGGCGTCCCAAATTTTGGAAAGCACAGGGGGGAACGGGGGGCACCCCCCAGCCTGTCCTAAAGACAGGCCCTATCCTTAGAGGTGAGAAGATTAGAGGAGATTAACCGATGCAAAAAGTAATGAAATGGATTGGGATTGTTCTGGCCGGTCTGGTGGGCCTGGTTGTTCTGGCGCTGGCGGGGGTGTACTTCCTGAGTAACCAGCGGATCAATAAACATTACGATATCCAACCCGCGGCCGTAGCCATTCCGACCGATGCCGCTTCCCTGGCCGAAGGTAAGCGTATCTTCACTTTCAGGGGCTGCGTGGATTGCCATAAAGAAGATGGCCGCGGCTCGGTCTTTATCGATGATCCGGCCCTGGGCCGGATTGCCGCCTCCAATCTCACCGGTGGGCGTGGCGGCGTGGCCCAGGGTTACACCGATCTTGACTGGGTGCGGGCTATTCTCCACGGCGTTGGCCCGGATGGCCTGCCGCTGCAGGTGATGCCTTCGCAAGAATACAACGGCCTGAATGACGCCGACCTGGGCGCGGTGATTGCCTACATCAAGAGCCTGCCGCCGGTCGATAACGAGCTGCCGCCCAACCAGCTTGGCCTGCTCGGCCGGGCGCTGACTGTAGCTAACCAGCTGCCTCTCTTGCCGGCTGAAGAAATCGATCACAACGCACCCCGACCGGTGGTTATTGCCAGCAGTGAAACAGTCGAGTATGGGGCCTATCTGGCCCAATCCTGCACCGGCTGCCACGGGGCCGGCCTGTCCGGCGGGCCGATTCCGGGCGTCCCGGCCGAACCGCCCTATCCGGCCAACCTGACCCCCGATGCGGAAACGGGTTTAGCCGGCTGGCAGCAGACCGATTTTGTGCGGGTAATGCGCGAAGGCAGACGCCCGGATGGAACAGGCATTAATCCGGTTGCGATGCCCTGGCCGGCCTTCAGCCAGATGACCGACACTGAGCTGGCGGCCTTGTGGCTCTACCTGGAAACTTTGCCTGCCAAACCCTATGGCAACCGGTAGCGCCGATGCAGCCATTAAAAGGTCAAGTTGCCGTGGTGGCCGGGGCCACGCGGGGGGCCGGCCGGGGGATCGCCTGTATGCTGGGCGAGGCCGGCGCCACCGTCTACTGTACCGGGCGGAGCAGCCGGGCCAATCGCGCCCGCGCCAAGCAGGCCGCTTCCCCGTTCGATTTGCAGCGCCGGCCCGAAACAATCGAAGAGAGCGCCGAAATGGTCACTGCTTACGGCGGCCTGGGCATCCCGGTCAGGGTAGACCATACCGTCGAGGCTGAGGTCAAGACTCTGTTCGAGCAGGTGCAGACCGAGCAAGGCCGGCTCGATATTTTGGTCAACGATATCTGGGGCGGTGATGACCTGACCGAATGGGGCAAACCGTTTTGGGAACTTTCAGTCGAGGCAGGGCTGTTGATGTTGCAGCGCGGCGTCCACACCCACCTCATTACCAACCGCTACGGCGCGCCCCTCCTGGTCGAGCGGGGACAGGGCTTGATTGTCGAAATCACCGATGGCGACACGGCCGCCTACCGCGGCAACCTTTTCTACGATCTGGTCAAGATGTCGGTGATCCGCCTGGCCTATGCTATGGCCGAGGAGTTGCGGCCGCACAACGTCACCGCGGTGGCGGTTACACCCGGCTTTTTGCGCTCAGAGGCCATGCTGGAACACTTTGGCGTAACCGAGGCCAATTGGCCGGACGGGGCCAAAAAGGAGCCCCACTTCATCGCCTCTGAAACGCCTTTCTTCATCGGGCGAGCGATTGCGGCCCTGGCAGCCGATCCCAATGTGGCGGCCAGGTCAGGTCAGGTGCTTAGCTCGTGGGGGTTGGCCCAGGAGTACGGCTTCACCGATATCGATGGCCGCCAACCCAATTGGGGAAAATATTTTGCCGAGAATATTGCTTCTGGGGAGTGAGTGTAATTCAAGATGAATCAAAATAGTTTTATTTCAAAGCTCCACAGGCCGTTGGCCGGGGGGATGCTCGGTTTGTTGGCCCTCCTCGCCCTGGCCTGTGGCTCCGCAGCGACGTCACAACCTGATCCACCGGCAGCGCCGCCAACCGCGGCTGCCGAAGTAGTCCCGGAAAATACACCGGCGGCGCCGCCGGTTATTGACCAACCGACCGCTGAAACCTCAACAGACTCCGGGGCCGTAACCCCGGCTGAGAGCGAAGATATTGCCTTGCAGTGGTCTGGCACGGTGCTGCCGTTTGGCGAAATCGGCGACGCCTGCAATAGCCTGACCATCACCAATAGTGGCAAGACGTTGATCGGCCCGTGTGAGGGCGAACAGACCGAGGTCCAATTCCGTAACCAGGAATGGCCCGAAATGCTGGCTCGCTTTGCCGCCTTCCAGGTGGACACACCGGTTGAGCGCATCATCTTCAACGGGCAGGGCCAAATTGGCGGCCCGGCCTGGGAACGAGCCATCACTGCCTGGGCCCGCTTCACCCAGGCCGAACTGGCCGGCGGCCGGGTTGGGGCCGCCACGCGCACGGTTCTGGCCTGGCAGTTAGGCGAGTTGCCCGACCAACCCGGCCAATGCCGGCTGCTCATTGTGCTGGTACACGGTTCTGCGATGGCCGGTTCGACTGCCTGCCAGGGGGGCGGCAGCACCGCGAATTTTGCCAGCGGCTGGGTCGATACGGCGGCGTGGACGCAGTTTGACGCCTGGCTGTACGACAAGGCTCAACTGTATCAGGATAACAGCTACTTTGATGGCCGCGGTTCAACAGAGTGGAGCGCCGCTGAAATTGACGGCTTGACCGCTTGGGCCGAGTCGGTTTATGCCACGCTGAACCCGCGCGGCAGCCTCAGCAGTGAACCGCCCCTGTTCGTCATTACCGATGAAGCCGGCAAGTACGGCTACATCGATGCCACCGGCCAAGTGGTGACGCCGCCCCAGTACGACTACGCTGAACGGTTTATCGAGGGGCGGGCGATGGTTCAGCGCGGCGACAAGTGGGGCTTTCTGGACGAGACGGGCCAGGAGATTATCCCACCGCAGTACGACAGCACCAGTTCATTTACCGAAGGTGTGACCGCGGTGTTACAGGCAGGGCGGTGGGGCGTCATCGACCGTGACGGTGAGTTCGTTATCCCGCCGCAGTTTCAGGCGCCGCCTTACTTTCGTGATGGGGTAGCCCACCTGGCCACGTTTGGCCGGTGGGGTCTCATCGATGCCGAGGGGCAGCTCCTGATCGAACCGCAATACGACTGGATTGGTGAGTTTCACCAGAATCGGGCCGTTATGCAGTTAGATGGCAAGTTCGGTTATCTTGCGCCAGGCGGCCAGGTGGTGATCGAGCCGCAGTTTGAGCAGGCGGAGCGTTTTCCGCTCGATGGTGAAGCGAACCTGGTGGCCCTGGCCCCGGTGCGGCTGGGGGCCGGTTATGGCTATATCGACCTCGATGGGCAAGTGGTCATCGAGCCGCAGTTTGCCTTTGCCGGTCCTTTTGCCGGCGGGCTGGCCGCGGCGCTGCAAAGCTACGACGACCCTCGCTTTGGCTACATTGATGGAAGAGGGCGGTTCGTCATTGCTCCCCAGTTTGAGGGGGCCTATGACTTTGCCGAAGGGCTGGCCGTGGTGTTTCAGGCCGGCAAATTTGGTTACATTGATACCACTGGCGAGTGGGTCATCGAGCCGCAGTTCAACGACGCTCAGCCTTTCTCGGCAGGGTTGGCTATCGTTGGCCTGCTGCAAGAGGGGGTGTACCGTTACGGCTACATCGATCAGGCCGGTGACTTTGTGATCCAGCCTCAATTCGACGGCGTTTTTCCCTTTGTCGAAGGGTTGGCCGTGGTGGGCCAGGGTACAGCCGATGGTTACAAGTTCGGCTACATCGACCCCACCGGTCAGTGGGTCATCGAGCCACAATACGACTCCGCCGCAAACTTCTCGCAGGGATTGGCCGCCGTGATGCGCAACGGCCAATGGGGTTTCATCGACCCGACCGGCAAGGAAGTGATTCCCTTCCAGTTTGACGAGGCTCAAGCCTTTGGCGACAACGGCTTAGCCCCGGTGCGAGTCAACAGCAAGGTCGGTTACATCGACCGGACTGGCCAGATGGTGATCGAACCCCAGTTCGATAGCGCCTTCCCCTTTGAGGCGGGCGTAGCCCGGGTGGTGCTTGGTTCGCAGAATGTCTATATTGATAAGACCGGCCAGGTCCTGTTTGAGTCACCCGGCCTGTACAGTTCTGACTTCAGGGAGGGGCTGGCTCAGGTCCAGATCGGTAACAAATTTGGCTTTGTGGACAAAACCGGGCAAATTGTGATCGAGCCGCAGTTTGGCGGGGCCGGCCTGTTCAATCAGGGCCGGGCCTGGGTGCAACTCGATAACAAATATGGCTTCATCGACCCCACCGGCCAGCTGGTGATCGAGCCGCAGTATGAGATGGCCTTTGACTTTTCGGCCGGGCTGGCGGCGGTGCTGCGTGAGGGTAAATGGGGTTTTGTCGAACTGGACGGCAATATGGCCGTTGAACCGCAGTTTGATGGGGTCAATGCCTTTGGCAGCGATGGTTACGCCGCCGTGTACGCCAACGGCAAATGGGGCTTCATCGACCGGGCCGGCAACGTGGTCATCGAGCCGCAGTTTGACGGTTACAATACGCTTTTCTTTGGCCAACCGGCCTTCCCGGAAGGTTTGGCCGCGGTTAGTCTCAACGGCCGTTGGGGTTTCATCGACTCAACCGGCCAGTTCGTGATCGAGCCGCAGTTCAGTTTTGCCGAGAACTTTGCCAACGGCGTGGCCCGGGTGGAACTGGACGGCCAGTATGGTTACATCAACCGCCAGGGTGAGTTCATCTGGGGACCGGCAAAGCCCTATTGAGTTAGCGGTTGAAACCGCATCTGGAGGGCTACGCCGTGATGTCCGCCTCCGCGGACAAAAAGACCCGTCCACGCAGGTGGACGACCGGCTTTGGTCCTGGAGGAGCGATTTCAATCGCCTATTTGAAAAGGGTGTGACCAATTTCAGTTGTAGGGGCGTTCGGCGAACGCCCAAATTGGGCCAACCAACCAGGGCGAATGCCATTCGCCCCTACATTAAAACTCATTTTGGTCACACCCTATTGAATTTAGGGGGAAAATACAATGAACAACAAGATTTTGACAAAGAAGGCAATTTTGGTAGTGACGCTGGCTCTACTGGCGGTGAGCTTACTGCTGCCGGCGCAACCGGCCCTGGCGAGGGGTGAACCGCTTGGTTATCCCACCGTCTACCGGCTCAACATCCGTTCCGGCCCGGCCACCAGCTACAGCATCATTGGGGTGGCTTATTCGTACCAGCCGTTGAAACTGCTGGGACGCAATCAGGAGATCACCTGGCTGCAAGTTCAGTCGCCGGATGGTAACCCCGGTTGGGTTTCCGCAGCCTACATCTACAGCCCGGCCAACCTGTTCAACCTGCCGGTGGTGGATGGCTCGTCCCCGCCGCTCGGCGGCATGGCGCTGGGGTACGTCAACGTGCCCAATTTGAACGTGCGCAACGGACCGGGCTACAACTACCCGATCATTGACCGGCTGACCTGGAATAGCTGGGTGACGCTGGTGGGGCGGAACGCCGCCAGCTCGTGGCTGCAAATCTATCTGGCCGACGCCAACCGTAATGGCTGGGTTTCTGCCCCTTACATCAGCACCACGTATCCCCTCAACCAGTTGCCCGTGGTCTTCGACCCCCAGCCGGGGCCGCAGCCGGTAGCCTATGTTAAAACATATCAGCTCAATTTCAGAGAAGGTCCCGGCCTGACCTTTCCAATTGTCACTCGTCTATGGCACGGCGCCCAGGTTGGTTTGCTGGGGCGTAACACCGATGGCTCGTGGGTGATGGTCGATCTGGGACAGGGTGGGGTGGCCTGGGCCTATACGGCTTATCTCAACAGCCAGTATCCCATCGACAAGTTACCGCTGATTATGAATTGACCCGTGGCTCTACTCAACTCGCCCGGCCGGTGACCAGGAGGCCGGCTATGACTTCCTCAATCGGTCTGGCCCCGGCTGCGGCGAGTTGAGCCGGCCCAAGGTTAGCCTCCAGGCTGGTCCACAGTTGATTGGCTTTGTGGCGGATCGGCTGGCTGCTGGCGGGATGGTTGATGACCTGGGCAATGAGTTCCGCGGCCCGGGTTAGAGCATCTTCGGTTAGTAGCACCTCGGCCAGGCCAACCAGAGCCTCCATCGCCGCCGGCCAGATGGCGTCGGTCGCGGCAATGTCGAGCGCCCCCAAATATGCCTTTTTGGCGGCGGCGCACTCTTGTCGCCGGCAGGCTACCTGCCCCAGGTTGTTGAGCACAGTGACCAACAGCCAGCGCGCCCCTAATTCTCTAAAAATTGCCGCGCTTTCGCTCAAGAAGTAGTTCGCTTCCTCCAGGTGAGCCGGTTCGCGGGCTAGAGCAATCTGGGCCAGACAGTTGAAGGCGTTGGCGATTCCCCAGCGGTCGTGGTTTTGGCTGCTGATCAGCAGGCTTTCATTGAGCAACCCCTGGGCCTGGTCGACGGCGCCTATTTTGGCTGCCACCATGCCATAGATGCTGAGGTTGAAAACCAGCCCGCGGATATCGCCGGCACCTCGCCACAGGGCCACACTTTCACGGAGCGTTTGCTCGGCCTCGCCCCATTCACCCTGGGTATAGGCAATCATCCCCAGATGGCCCAGGTGCACCGCCGTCAGCCAGCGATCCGCCAACGCCCGGCTTATTTTCAACCCCGTTTGCAGCGCCTGGCGGGCTGGCTGAAAGTCGCCTATGGTGTAGTGGGCAATCCCCAAACATAAGTGGGCATAGGCCAGGCTTTTTGGGTCGCCCAGCGACTCCAGCAGAGCCAGGCTGTCCCGGAGCAAGGTTACGGCCCGGCTGGAAGTCGAGGTGGTTTGGCCGGCTTCCGGCGGCGGGTCGATCTGGCCGCGTCGAAACAGGAAAAAGCCCTGCCCGGTCTTCATTTCTCCCAGACACAGCCGCCACTCCCGGGAATCAGCGGCAACCGGTTCGGTTGGCAGGGCGGCTGCGGTAGCTCGTAGCCCCTCCACCGCCTGTTGAAAAAAGGTCACGCCTTCTTGAAACCAGTTTCGCACTTCAAAAAAGACCAGCAACGTGGGAAAAGCGCGCCTCAAGTCGGCGATCCGGGTATGGGTAATAGCCCACTGCCAGGCCAGCCGTAGATTGCTGATCTCCGTACTCAAGGCTGTCACTACGGCCGGCTGCTCCGCTCCTTTAATCCGGTCTTCGCTCTGGGCCAGGAGCGCCAGATAGTAGCGGCTGTGCTGCTGGCGGCTCTCGGCCAGTGTGGCCGGTTTCGCTTGCAAGTGAGCCGCCGTATATTGCCAGACCAGCTCGTGCAAGTCGTACCGACCCGCGCCGATCCGGCGTAACAGCGACTTATCGACCAATGCTGAGAGGGTGGCCAGGTTGGCTCCGGTAACCTGTTGGGCGGCGTCGCGGCTGAAACCCCCGCGAAACACCGTCAGCCGGCTTAGAACCGGTTGCTCTTCAGCCGAGAGGAGGCTCCAGGAGTGATCAAAAGCGGCTCGCAAGCTGCGATGGCGCTCGGGTAAGTCCGGTCCGGCTACCGCCAAAAAGTCAAGGTTGCGCTCGATCTCTTGAGCGATCTCGGTGCAGGAGAGCATATGGGTCCAGGCCGCGGCCAATTCGATCCCCAGCGGCAAACCATCGACCAGTTGGCAGATACGGGCTACGGCCGGCCGGTCGGCCAGGCTCAGCTTGAAGCTACTGTCGACCCGGCGGGCGCTTTGGACGAACAGGTTGACCGCGCTGTAACGTTCAAATCCGCTGGCCTCTTGGGCGGGGGGTAGGGGCAAGCCGTGAATTTCAAAGACCCATTCGCCTTGCAGGTGCAGCCGCTGGCGGGAGGTGACCAGCAACTTGACCTGGGGAGCGTGCCGCAAAATGTCCGACAGCAAGGTGATCTCTCGCCCGGTAGTGGCGAGTAGATGTTCCAGATTGTCTAGCACCAGCAGGAATTGTTTTTCGCGTAGATAGTTAAGGAGTTGCTCGCCGGGGTCGCCGGTAGTATGCAGCGGCAAAGTCAGGGCGTCGGCAATGGCTGGCGGGATGAACCCGGCGTTACTCACCGGCGCCAGCGAGACAAAGCAAATCCCGTCAGCCAATATCTCTTTCTGGCTGGCGGCCAGCTCAATCGCTAACCGGGTTTTGCCAACTCCACCAGGCCCCACCAGTGTCAGCAGGCGGCAGTTCGGATTGGTCAACAGGTTGGCCAGCGCGACCAGTTCCGACTCCCGGCCGATGAATGGGGTAATGGGCGCGGGTAGGTTGTACACCGGAGCAGGCTTCAGGCTGAGGGAGGGGCCGGGGGGCAGGGGGACCGGCATTTCTTCTTGGACTTGTTTATCAATACCACCGCTTATCTGCTCAACGAGTGGCTGGGCCAGGCGATTCTCCTCAATGGCCTGGTGGAGGGTCTCTATTTCTTGGCTGGGAGATATGCCCAATTCCTCAGCCAGCACCCGAACCAGACTTTGATACTGGCGCAAGGCAGTGCTACGCTGGCCCGACCAGGCGTAAACCTGCATGAGCCAGCCATGGGCCGTCTCATCCAGCGGATCAAGGGCCACCCAGCGCCGGGTGCAGGCAATGGCCGCCTCAAACTCGCCGCGACGGCTGTGGCCCCGGGCCAGTTTTTCCAGTACCTCGATGATTTGCCGGCGCAGACTTTCACCCTGGAAAAATTGCCACTCTTCAAACGTAGGGCTATCGGGCAGGTTGAAACCGGCCAGAAAATCGGCCTGGTAGAGGGATTGCGCTTCGGTGAGCAGCTCCAAACAGACCGGGCAAAGTTCATCGGCTGGATGGCCGTGGCTGCGGCTTGCTCTCAGCAACTCCTCAAAACGACGGACGTCAACCCACAGCTCAGCCTGCGGCCAGAGGCCAATGGTCTCCCGGTCAATCTCCAGCGAATCTCTGCCAATGGCTTTACTCAACGTGGAGAGGGTTCGGCGCAGGTTAGCCCTGGCCTGGCTCTGCTCGTAATCCGGCCAGAGCAGGGCCGCCAGGGTATCTCGACTGTGGCTCTGCCCGGTGGCGGCAAGATAAGCCAGCAACGCCATCGCTTTGCGCGTATCCATTGGCGGCGAAAGGCCATCCCGCTCCAGGCGGGGCGAGCCAAATAAGAATAGGCGCAGGTGTGACATCTTTCTTCCGTGAAAAAGGCGGCAGTTGACGACTTTGCGAGTTGGTCCTGGTTGAGCAGTGACGAGGATAATTTTACTCTAGAAGGACCATAAATTCAATAAGGACACTGCTTCACAGTAGCCCGTAACGTTTAAGTAACGATTTCTAAACGATGGCGCGGTACAATGCAGGATGAATGCTTCAGATGTGTTTCAGCTCAGTTGAAAACCTGCCGCCATTATGCGTAAAACGTGAAACGTAATGATTTTGCACCAGCAAGCCTTACCTTTCACGCATCATGTTTCACGAGCGTTGTAGGGAAGCTAATGACAATCTGCAAGAATAATACTCAAGTGAAATGAACCATGCCAAGAATGTCTGGATCGTCTGAACCTTCAGCTCCTAGCTGGCAGACTCTGGCTGATTTTATGTTACCTGGCCAGCCTGGCAGCGACCGCCAGGCCCGAGAACGGGTGGCAGCTGCGGTGGAGCCGCTCAAATTGCCGCCGGCTTACCTGGAGCGACTCAAAACCGCAGTCACTGAGGCTACCCTAAACGCGATTGAACACGGCAACCGCAACCGGTCCGACCTGCCGGTCACCATTCGCGTGTTGGTTTCGGAGAGGGCGCTGGCGGTGCAAATCACCGACCAGGGTAATGAGCCAATCCCACCACGCGCCGAACCGGATGTGGCCAGCAAAGTGGCCGGGCAGGAACCTCCTCGAGGCTGGGGTCTCTTTCTCATTGAGCGGATGGTGGACGATGTCCAGATCACCGCGGATGAGGCCCACCATACGGTTGAACTGTTTCTGTACCTGGAAGACAACGGTTCGTAGGGGGCAATTGCCTTGTAATTTGGGTGAGGGGGAGTTGTATAGTAGAATATCAGCCAGTTTAGTTTTGGAGACAACCTCATCTTGGCCGTTACTGCTAAAGAGTCCCCTCAAAGTTCCGCCCGTTGGCAGCGTTGGGTCGCTTCGGCCTGGGTAACGCTGCGCAGCCCCAAACTGACCGGCCTATTACTGGCCGTTATTACTGTGATCATTTTGGTGGGGCTGCTGCTGCCGCAGGCCACGCCCACTGCCGATGTTTCCCTCTGGATCGCCTCGTTACCGCAGTTGGTGCAATTATGGGGTGAACCGCTCTATTTTCTGGGTTTTGCCCGCATCTTTCAATCTATTTGGTTCTGGTTACCGGTCGGCTTACTGCTGCTCAATAGCCTGGTTGCCCTGGCCGATTATACGCCCGGCTCGTGGCGGCGATTGCAGCAGCGGGTCCCATCGCTAGTATGGCAACATCCCCTGGCCCGGCGTACCGAGCAGATTGTGCGTTTGTCTAAATCACCCGATATCTATTTGATCAGCCTACAGACTAGCCTGGCCGAGCAGGGCTTCTATCTATATCCTGAGGCCGAGGGGCGTTTAGTGGGGGCAGCGCGGCGACGGTGGGCCTGGTTGGGACTGGTCGCCACATATGCCGGTTTAGGCTTACTTGTAGCCGCTTTGTTGGTCAGTCACTATTTTTTGCAGATCGATCGTTTCACTCTGTGGCCTCACCAACCTTTCACCAGCCGTCTATTGCAGGGGCAATTTGAGTTAGCCGAAGTCAAAGACGGCCAAGGCGCGGCCCAAGTCCTATTTTCACCGGTTGGTAGTTCCGCCCCAACGCTCCTGTTTAATTTCTACCGCTATCAGCCGGTTCTATTCAATTATGTGCTGTTGCTGCCTACTGGTAATGACCCCGTTTTAACGATTGAAGCCCGTGATGATGCCGGCCAACTGCGCCGGCTGATCCCAATTCAAGAGGACCTGTCCCCGGCCGAGTGGCTGAACTTACCCCTGACCGGTCGCGGCGAACCGTTGTATTTCGCCATTCCTTCGGCCAAGTTGGCTGTTCAGATTCTACCCGATCTCGACTCCGGCCGGAATAGTTACCAGCTCCAGATACGGCGTGGTTCAGATGAAGTCCCCCCAGACACCCTGGCGGTCCAGGCCGGCCAAACCTTTGCCTTAGATGATCTATCCGTTACCCTCACGGCCAACCGGAACCTTTCGTTGCTGGCTTATCGCGATCCGGCCCTGCCGCTCTACCTGATCGGCGGGCTGCTGATCCTGGGCGGTCTGGCGACCTTACTGCCCGTTTTATCACCCTGGCAGTTGTGGTTGGTGCCCGAGATCAAGGGTTTGGGTGGGCAGCTTTACGGGGTGGTGGAAAAGTATGGCGGTCGGGCCGGCGCGGCGGCATACCTGGAACAGCTTTTAGCCACGGCTGTTCCTGTTCAGAGTTTGAGTGAGCCGCCGCTTGAAGCTGACCTTGAAAATTCAACCGACGCTAAGCCTTCCATTTAGGGGGCGAGGATTAGGGGATAAAATGAGTTTACAAATCTCCCAATCTCCTAATCCCCGCATAAGCACCTCTGGGGTTAGCAGTAAGTATTACGTACTGCGCGAGGATTAATGGATGCCGCTCTGTTTGGTCACCGGCGGAGCCGGCTTCATCGGCTCCCATCTGGTCGAGGCCTTGCTGCAACGGGGTGATCGGGTGCGGGTGCTCGATAATCTATCGAGCGGCCGCCTCGCTAATATTGCAGCCGTCCTCCCAAAAATCGAGTTCATCGAGGGCGACATTCAGGACGAGACGGTCGTTCAACAGGCGATGGCGGGAGTTGAGCTGGTCTTTCACCTGGCGGCAGTCGTTTCGGTGCCCCAATCGATGGCCCGGCCACAGGAGACCGAGTTGATCAACGTGATAGGCACGCTCAACCTGCTGCAAGCGGCTCGGGCCGCTGGTGTGTCTCGGCTCATCCTCAGCTCAACCTGCGCCGTCTACGGCGATGAGCCGACCCTGCCCAAAATCGAGTCGATGCCCCCACAGCCGCAATCGCCCTATGCCATCAGCAAACTGGCCGCCGAGCAGTACTGCCGGTTATTCACAACCGCTTTTGGCCTGGAAACGGTGGCGCTGCGCTACTTCAACGTCTTTGGGCCGCGCCAGGACCCCACCTCACCTTACTCCGGGGTCATTTCTATCTTTGTCGATCGGATGGCTCGCAATTTGCCGGTTACTATCTTTGGCAGCGGCGAGCAAACCCGGGATTTTGTCTTTGTCAGCGACGTGGTCCGGGCCAATCTGTTAGCGGCGCAAGTGCCGGAAGCCGTGGGGCAGCTCATCAATATCGGTACCGGTCGCCTGGTGACCATCCATCAACTCTTTGCTATGCTGAGCCGGCAGTTACAATATGACCGGCCGCCCCTCTACCAACCGGCCCGCCCCGGCGATGTCCTCCACTCCTATGCCGACCCTGGCCGGGCCACTGCTCTGCTCGGTTGGCAGCCCCAAGTTGATTTTGAAGCGGGCTTGCGGAAGTTGGTAAACGTGGAGCGAGAAGCGTAATGAGTGATGCGTGAAACGTGAAGCATGGATTTTCGCGTTTCACAATGTATGTTGCCTTTTGATAGTTATGACCAGTCCTCGCCCAGTTGTCCGGCTAAAGCTGCCACCTCCCCATCGCGGTGATGGTAGCCGGTAGCTGCAATCAGAATCCTCGCCCGGTCGAGCCAGGCTTGCGCTGCCTGCGTCTGCCCCTGGTCAAGCGCCAAGCGGCTCTGGGCCAGGTAGATGTCTGCTTCGGCCAGCCTCAGTCCCATCAGCCGGGCCATCTCCAGCGCCTCGGTCAGGTCGGCCTGCGCCTGGTCCCAGTAGGCCTGCCGGCGATGCCAGTCGGCCCGAGCCAGCAACGCGGTGGGTAGGAACTCCTCGGCTTTCTCCGCCTTCAGACCGGTGACGGCCTGGTCAAGATACTGGCCGGCGGTCTGGAGCAATGGTTGCCGTTCTTGCCCCACAGCCGAGTCTAATTCGGCCAGATAAGCCCGGCCCAGTGAAAGTTGGTCCAGGGCCACGTACAGCGGCCAGTCATTGGTCCTGGCCAGGTCGAGGGTTTGGCCGGCCCGCTGCTTGACTTCTTCAAAATTGCCCTGGTTGAGCAGCAGGTCGCAGTACTGGTAGCCGCGTAGCGAGTACAGGAAAGGCAAGTGGGGTTGCAGTCGTCGCTGCCCGGCTTCAATATCGGCATAGATTTGAGCAGCCTCGGCCAGCCGTCCGACCTGATGAAGGGCCACCGCCTCGGCGGCCCGAACCACCAACTGTTGAAATTTATCGCGGCTGCGGATAGCCTGCTTCACGCCTAGCTGGGCCTGGCTCAGCGCGGCCGGAATATCGCCCAACAGCAGGCTGACCTGGCTGAGGTGACCGGCGGTAACAGCCACCCGTTTCCAGACTCGCTTGGCCTTGTAATAGTCTATGGCCGCTTGCCAGGCCTCTTGGGCCTCGGCCAACCGGCCTTGCGTCCGCAGCAGCGAACCGGTCCAGTTCAAGAGGGTGGCCTGCATCGTTTTGGAGATACTCTGGGCCGGTTCTCGCCACGGCTGCCGGTAAGCATTGGCCAGCGCGGCCAGGTCGGCCCCGGCGACGCCTAAAGCAGTTGCGCTGAAAAGCTCCTGTTTGCGGGCAATGCGCTCCCAATAAACCTCTTCCAGGGCTTCGTAAAACTTGTTGGCCCGGCAGCCGTGGGCGACGGCCTGGTAGAGTGGGGCCAACTCGGTCAGGGTGTCGGGATATGGCTCAGGGGTGCTGGTCAGATGTCGATACAACCGTTCCTGGCCGCTGTACCAGGCCATAGGGTTGGCATTGCCCAGTTGCCGGGCAAAAAATTTGCGTACCAGGGGATGGGCGTCAAGCTGGTAAGCAGCCTCCTCGTCGTTGGTGGCCGGCGGCAGCAGAAGTTCAGCTTGGCGCAGCCTGGTCACGGCGGCCAGCCAGTCCTCCTGGCTGATCGGCCAGGCCTCATTTTTTTTGAAGATACCCAGGGCTTTGGCTTCTTTCAGGGTAAATAGCTTGTCGGTGAGGCCGGGAATAGCCGGCGGGACAAGTAACCTTTGGAGCAGTTCCGGTTCAGGGGGGCGGAGGAAGAGGCCCGCCAGCCGCAGGATATTCAATTCAGGACTCTCCCCGAACCATTGCTGGTAGGCCTGCATCAGCCGCCGGGCCGGCCGGCCGGCTTTATGGTCGGCTGGTAAGGGCGGGATTTTGAGCAAGCGCGCCGGATCGCCGGCCAGCGCAAGCTGGACAAAACTACTCGCCAGGGTCAGGGCCAAAGGATGGCCCTCAAATTCCCGGCTGATTTGGCCCAACTCGGCGGCGTTGCTGCTCAGCCCCTGGGCCTTGAGAAAAGCGACGCCGGCTTCCTCGCTTAGGGGCGGCAGGGTGAGTAAACGGGCGCCGTCGCCATAGAACGGGGTCAAATTGGCCGGCGGCAAGCTGGCCGACACCAGGGCCAGACCGGGGTTGTTGCAGGCCAACTCTTCGAGCAAAAGACGCAGCGCCGGATCTCGAATCTCGATGTGGGTCTCAGCTCGGCCGGTTTGCAACAGCTCCAGCCCGTCTAGGATCAGCAGGGTCGGAGTTGCCCGGATCAGGTTGGCCAGCCGTTTACCTTTGTCCCAGGCCGAACCTTTGGCCGGGTCGTCGTCGCCGAACCAGGCCAGCGCCGCCTGGATGAAGAAATCGGCTGCCACGGTCTGATTGGCCACAGAACCCTGGCTGTAGAAAGACCAGCCGAATACACGGAGATCGGCCGGGGCGGTGGTCGACAGCAGGTGATGCCTGAGCCAGTAATCGATCAGGCTGGACTTGCCGATACCCTCTTCACCGGTCAGGCAGAGCAGGTTGCAACCGGCTTCGCGCCAGGCAGCGTCGAGTTGGCTCAATTCGGCCTCACGGCCAAAGAGGTGGGGAGAGGTGACTGGCAGGGTGGTCAGGTTGACTTTGGGTTGGGGCATGGTGAAGAAACGATCTCCAAAGACGAGCGTTTAGCGGCAATGTTTGAGCGCCGGCCACTTGTACTTATCAAAGCCGGGATTGGGGTCTGGCTGGCGAGGGCGTCACCCGGCAATGAAGTAATAGTAATAGATACTGCCCCCCAGCGATAACAGCAGGCACAGCAAGATGATGGCAATTACCACCCAGATTGCTGCCTGGTACTGGCCTGGCTGCGTTTTTGATCCACTTCTAAAAAAGGTGTCGTCTGGCAGTTGGCCGACAACCGTTTCCCCGGCATCCAGCGCCGCCTGGTGGGGCTGCACCACTTGCTGAAGCTGGATCACCACTTCCCCCACTCGCAAAGGTTGGCCGGGTTTCCAAACTGTCGGCATGTTGGGGGTCAGCCGGTTTTTTCCGAGGTAACTGCCATTGGCGCTGTTGAGATCGGTCACGTAATAGCGTCCGCCTTCAAACGTTACCTGGGCGTGATAGCGTGAGATCAGATCATAACCCAGAGCCAGCATATTATCATGGCCGCGGCCAATCGTCAGTCCCGCCGGGGTGATGGGTCTGGTTCGCTCTACGCCATTTGGCTCGATAATGGTAATTTGATCCTGCTGCATCGTTGGTTAGCCTCCTGCTCCTGACTCGAATTTTACTCGTTCACTTCCCAAGCGCCAAATAAGGCCAGTCAATTACCAGGTTAGGCCCCAACCAACCATCCAACCATCCAACCAACCAACCATCCATCCATCCATCCATCCATCCGGGAACTCCTTGCCCCTTTTCAACGTCTATGTATCATGAAAGTAGCCAATTAACTGTAAAGGAGCTCCCCCTATGACCAAAAGAAACTTGTTAATATTGTCCGCGCTGGTATTCTTGCTGGTAGCTTGCGCCCTGGGTAGTTGTAATAGCGCCGCCCAATCCCAGAGCGGTGAAACCCAACTTGCCAGTGCCTCGGCCACACCTACCCCAACTCTGCCGCCCCCGCCGCCCCAAGTTGGCTACACCCCCGTGCCGGTCGAGACGATTTCGCCCATTGTGGTACAGCGTCTGCCCCGCCGGGGGGAGGAGTTCCCTATTGATGGCTCCATCGAGCTGGTCTTTGACCGGGCCATGAGCCAGCCGGCCACGGCCAGCGCCTTTACGTTGCAGTTGGCCGCTGCCTCGCCCCAACTCATTCCGGGACAGGTTAGCTGGCCCGACGAGCGGACGCTGCACTTCACCCCGGCCCAGCCGCTGGCGCGGGCCGCCGTGTACGACGCCACCCTGACCCAGGCCGCCACTGCCGCCGACGGCGCGCCTCTGGCCGAACCGTTCACCTTTCGTTTCAATACGGCCGGTTACCTGGAAGTGGCCCAGGTCATCCCTGCCGCCGGAACCGTCGATGTTGAAACCAACTCGACTATTACGGTTATGTTCAACCGGCCGGTGGTGCCGTTGACTTCGTTGCAGGCCGCCGAGAATTTTCCTCAGCCGCTTGAATTTGAGCCAGCCATTACTGGCCAGGGTGAGTGGCTGAATACCTCAATCTATGTCTTCAAGCCGGCCCAAGATATCCCCGGCGGCACCACCTTTACCGCCCGGATCAAGGCCGGTCTGACCGATGTGACCGGGCAAAGTGTGCTGCCGGCTGACTTTGCGTGGAGTTTTGCCACCCAGCCGCCGGCGGTCACTTTTACCAATCCAACCGACGGGCAAACCCTGGTGCCGGTCGATTCGGCCATCAAGGTCACCTTTAACCAGCCTATCGCCCCCCCATCGGCCCAGGCTAATTTTGAACTCAGCCCAACCGGCCTGCTGCGCCGGGCTGTGGCCGGCGACTTTCTGATTCAGGACAATGTAATGACATTTACCCCCACCACCCGCCTGGAGTTCGACGCCACCTACCAGGTTACGCTCGATGCCGACCTCACGGCCGCGGCCGGGGGGCAGGGGATGGCCAATCCCTATACCTTCCGCTTTACCACCGTGCCGCTGCCCAAAATCGTCGGCACTGAGCCGCGCAATGGCGACAAGAACGCCTATTCCTATACCGGTTTCAGGATTATGTTCAACGCCCCCATCAACCCGGCCACGGTGATGGCCCACCTCTCGATGGTGCCGCCGTTGCCCATTACGCCCACTGCCGTCTACACGTACTACTCCCCCTGGGATAACAGCTTTGGCTTCAACTTTGGCGCGCAGCCCTCAACCGATTACGAAGTCCGGATTACCCCCGGCATCGAAGACCCCTACGGCAACCAGACCCGTGAGAACCTGATTGTCCGGTTCCGGACCGCTCCCCTCCGGCCCAATTACCAGTTGCGGCTACCGGATTTGGTTGGTACGTACGACGCCGATCTACCGGCCAAGCTGGTGGTCGGCTTTGTCAATCTCAGCCAGCTCAACTTGCGGCTCTACCAGCTTGATCCCCAGGCAATCCTGCGACCCATGTGGGAGTGGTACGATTACCGGCCCGACTCGACTGCCCTGATCCGGCAATGGCAAGAGCGGTTGGAGTCGCCGGCGGATAAACAATCCTTCCAGGTGATCGATCTGGTTGAAGGGGGCGGCAAGTTGGCCCCCGGCCTCTACTACTTGCAAACCGACTCCCCCCAACTTCAGGATCGGAATTACTACCAAAACCACCTGTTGGTCGTTACCCAAACCAACCTGACCCTCAAGGCCGGCCAGCGGGATGCCCTGGTCTGGGCCACCGATCTGGCTGGCGGCCAGCCGGTCACCGGTCTGGAGATTACTTTTTTTGATGATGAGCGCCGGCAGTTGGGTACGGCTGTCACCGACGCCGACGGGGTAGCTCGCCTGGATTTGGGCCAGCGGCCCTTTCGTTCCACGGTGATGGCAGTGGCGCTATCGCCGGGCAACCGGCAGATGTTCAGCGCTGTTTCTGAGAATTGGGCGCGCGGGGTCAATCCCTACGACTTTGGGCTGAACCTGGCCTATAACTTGCCCGGCTACAATGTCCATCTCTACACCGACCGGCCAATTTACCGGCCTGGCCAGAGCGTCGCTTTCAAAGGCGTCGTCCGCGCCGAAGATGACGTCGAGTTCCGTCTGCCCGACCTGGGCCGGGTTCACGTTGCTATTTTCGATGCGGCTTACGAGACTGTCTTTGATGAAATGGTCTCGCTCAGTCCGGCCGGCACTTTTAACGGTGAGCTGAAGCTGGCTGCCGGCGCGTCACTGGGCAATTACACGATTGCCGTAGATTTTGCCGACCAGCGCTTTGAAGATTACTTCCAGGTGGCGGCTTACCGGCCGCCGGAGTTCGAGGTACTGGTCGAGCCGGCTGTGGTCGAGTTGGAGCGCGGCCAGGACGTGGGCGCGACCATCACGGCCAGATATTTCTTCGGCGGGCCGCTGGCCGGGGCCGATGTGACCTGGAATCTGCTGGCCGAGAGCTATCGTTTTGAGCCGCCCCAGTTTGGTAACTACACCTTTACCGACTCTGATGATCCCTACGTCTGCTTTGACTGTTGGTGGTGGTACCGCCAACCCGCCCCTCAAAGTCTGTTGAGCGGCAGCGGCGCCACCGACGCCAACGGCCAACTTGTGCTCAACCTGGCCGGTCAGGAAATCGACGCCCTGCTGCCTTCGGGTAGCCATCGACTTATCCTCGAAGCCAGCGTGGTTGGGCCGGACAACCAGTTCATCTCCGGGCGAACGAGCCTGGTGGCCCATCGAGGTGACTACTACATCGGGCTTAGCCCCCAGGAATACGTGGCCGACGCCAAAAAAGAGACGGCCGTTGATCTGGTGGCAGTCAACTGGGCGGGGGAGCGGTTGCCGGACAAAAGGCTTGACGTGCAGATCGTCCGCTACCAGTGGGTCAACACTTTTGTTGAGACCGATGGGGGCGGCTACTGGAGTTGCGAAACCAAAAAGGAGTTGATCGATAACTTCACCGTAACTACCGACCGCCAGGGCGAAGCTGTGGCCCGCTTCACCCCGCCGCAGGGAGGCAGCTATCAGATCATTGCTCAGGATGCGGCCTCGGCTGCTCCCCCCCTTGCAGAAGGGGGAACTGGGGGGGGTATTCGCTCGTCGATTTTTCTCTGGGTGGCCGGTGAAGATGACATCTCCTGGCGGCGCGAAAACCACGACCGGATTACGCTGATCAGCGACAAAACTGAATACAGCCCCGGTGAGACGGCTGAAATTCTGATCCCTTCGCCGTTTACGGGCGAGCACGAAGCCCTGATCACCATCGAGCGGGGGCGCATTCACCAGTATGAGGTCATCAAAATGAACGGCAGCAGCCAGCTCTACCGGCTGCCCATCACCGCCGAGCACGCCCCCAACATCTACGTGTCGGTAGTGCTGGTGCAGGGCCGAACCCCCCCTGCCGGCGGGGGGAATGAAGGGGGGGTACCCCGGCTGGCCGAGTTCAAGTTGGGCATCCTGCCCATTGACATTAAACCCACAGCGCAGCGGCTCAACATCAGCCTGACTCCGAGTGTGGAGCAGGCTCAGCCGGGCACGGCTGTAACGTACCGGTTGGCCGTGACCGATGTTAATGGCCGGCCGGTTGTGGCCGAATTTTCGCTCGACCTGGTCGACAAGGCGGTGCTGACGCTTCAGCCGCGCCAGCCGGAGGCGATTGTGGAAGCTTATTACTATCGCCGCGACCTGGGCATTAGCACGGCCAGCGGCTTGTCGATCTCGGTCAATCGGCTGTTGCGGGAACTGGCCGAAGATTTGGGACTGGAGCAGGCCCAGTTTGCTGCCGATGCTGTTGAGGTCGAGAAGGATATGGTCGGCGCGCCGATGCCCACGCTGATGCCGCAGGCTGCGCCAATGCAAGAAGGGTTTACCGTAGCTGAGGCCGCGCCGGCCGCCGGGCGCCAGGCCCAGATCCCGGCCGGGATTGAAGTGCGGGAGGAGTTCAGCGATACCGCCTACTGGAACCCGGTCGTGGCGACCGACTCGCAGGGGCAGGCCCAGGTCAGCCTGACTCTACCCGATAATCTGACCACCTGGGTGATGCGCGGCGTCGGCCTGACCAACGCCACGTTGGTGGGCGAAGCCACGGTCGAACTGGTTTCGACCAAGCCGTTGCTCATCCGGCCGGTGGCGCCGCGCTTCTTTGTGGTCGATGACCAGGCCCAACTGGCCGCCAACGTGAGTAACAACACCGACGCCGCCCTGGCGGTGGAGGTCACTCTGGCCAGCGCGGACCTCCTCATCGACCCGCAGACGCCGGCGGTTCAAACCGTCACCGTGCCGGCCCGCGGCGAAAGCAAGGTCACCTGGCAGGTCGCCGTGCCGGATGTGCCGGAGGCCGAGCTGGTCTTTGCCGCAGTCAGCCAGACTGGCAATTACAGCGATGCGGCCAAACCCCGCCTGACCACCGGTCCGGACGGCTCGCTGCTGGTCTTCCGTTACACCGCGCCGGACATCGTTGGTACGGCCGGGCAACTGGCCGCGGGCGGCAGCCGCACCGAGGTGGTGGCCCTACCCCCCCTTCCCCCCCGTGAACGGGGGGGAGATGAGGGGGGGTATGACGAGCGGCGAGGTGAGTTAAGCGTGCAGGTCGATCCCAGCCTGGCCGCGGGGATGCAGGACGGTTTGAAATACCTGGAGCATTATACTTATGAGTGTACCGAGCAAACCGTCAGCCGCTTCCTACCCAACGTGTTGACCTACAATGCGCTGCAATCGCTCGGCATCGAGAACAAGAAGTTGGCCGACCGGCTGCCCGGCCTGATCGAAGAGGGGCTGGGTAAGCTGTACACCCAGCAAAAGCCCGACGGCGGCTGGGGCTGGTGGGCCAGCGATGAAAGCAACGTCCATGTGACGGCTTACGTGGTCTTTGCCCTGGCCAAGGCGCAGCAGGCCGGCGTCAACGTCTCGGCAACGGTGTTAGCCAACGGGCAGAACTTCCTGCTCAACCATCTGCAGAACACCCGCCAACTCAATTCGACCTTTGAGGCTAACCGGCACGCCTTCGTCTTGTATGCCCTGGCCGAAGGGGGCGCGGCGCCGGTCGACTCATTGGAAGCACTGCTTGACGCCCGCGACAAGCTGGCTCACTATGGCCGAGCTTACCTGGCCCTGGCCCTGGAGCTAACCAATGCCGCCAAATACGGCGGCAACATTAACACGCTGCTGTCTGATCTCAACAACGCGGCCATCCTGAGCGCTACCGGGGCGCATTGGGAGGAGAACTATCGCGACTGGTGGGCTATGAATACCGACACCCGCTCCACGGCCATCATTTTGGATGCACTAACCCGGCTCGACCCGAACAATGCGCTCATTCCCAACGTGGTCCGCTGGCTGATGGTTGCCCGGCAGGGCGGTATTTGGGAAACCACCCAGGAAACGGCCTGGGCGCTCATCGCCCTGACCGATTGGATGGCGGCAACCGGCGAACTGGACGCGGATTATGACTACTCCGTTGCCCTCAACCAACAGGAATTGGCCAGCGGTTCGGTGAGCCGGGAGAATGTTCAGGAGAGCGTCAAGCTGTCTGTTGCCGTGGCCGATTTGGCCGCCGAGGCCAGTAACTTGCTGACGGTGGCTCGCGCCGACGGCAATGGCCGGCTCTATTACAGTGCGCATCTAAAAGTGTATCTGCCGGTGGCGGAGATCGAACCGGCGACGCGCGGCATCAGCGTCAGCCGCCGCTACACCCTGGCGGCTTGCCTGGCAGAACAGGCCGAAGATAAAAGTGTGGTTTGCAATGAAGTGCGGGAGGCCAAACTGGGCGACGTTATTCGGGTTGATCTGACGATTATTGCTCCGAATGATCTGTACTACGTGGTAGTGGAAGATCCGCTGCCGGCGGGGGCTGAGGCAATCGATACCGGCCTGGCCACAACCAGCCTGTTGGCGATGGATCCGACCCTAACCCGGCAAAGCTCTCGCTATAGGTGGTGGTGGCGCTGGTACTCTCGCAGTGAACTGCGCGACGAAAAGGTGGTCCTTTTTGCCGATTATTTGCCTAAAGGCGCGTATGAATACAGCTACACTGTGCGGGCGACGCTGCCCGGTGATTATCATGTTATGCCAACAGTGGCAACCGAATTTTACTTTCCCGAGGTATTTGGCCGGAGCGGGGGCCGGCTATTGAGCATCGGACAGTAAGTAACTTAGGTCAAATATAGTTGAACAAAAAATTCCCGCCTAAACTGCGGGAATTTTTTGTTGCAATCGCTTAAATTATCTCCAGGTTGACTCGTTTGCCTTCTTTGGCTGCGCTTGTACGCAACAGAGTCCGCATTGCGTTGGCCACTCGACCTTCTTTGCCGATTATTCTGCCCATATCTTCGGGATCGACGCTGAGTTCAAGTACAATCATTGAGGCCCCCTCTACCTCCTCCACTCGAACCTTGTCCGGGTTGTTGACGACTGCTCGTGCCATCTGGAGCGTTAGTTCTTTTAGGTCTCCCATGTTCCGATCCTCCCAATGCAAATGGTGTTAGATAACCTTTATCTTACTGAAAGTATATCAAGTTTAACCGTGAAGGTCAATAAGTACGCCTCAATAGTACCGGTGTGAATTCACGGAGTAAATCAGAAGCCCGGAACCTGGCTGGTAACGTAAACGATCCCCCCAATTACAACCAGGAGCGCCAGACTTACCCCCAGCCAGATTGGATTCACCGGAAATTCGTCCAGATCCGAGCCATCCAGGTCCGAGCCATATTTTAGTTCACCGTCCTGGCTAACGGGATTGTTTGATTGGGAGCGCTTCAGGATATTCTCTGGATCATCCGACAGCCATTGCTGCCCATCATGCCGGAACCACTGCCCGCTTTCGTGGCCAAACATCCAGTAGTAGCCGTCTTCGGCCACATCGATCAACTCCAGGAGACGATCTTCAAACGTCTGCTCGTCTATTTGACCGGCAGCCAGTTGTCTCTTGAGATCTTTAACGGATTTTTGAACTTCTGCGAAATCAATCATTTATGGGTTCTTGTCGGTGTGGTATTTGCCTTCAGGCAGAGTTTGAGGTTTTTGAAGATTGACCTTTAATGAGGGGTTTGTATCATCGTCAGTGGCTTTGGGTGTCATTAGCCTTTCACCGGGAATGGACTGGTCGGAGACGTGAATGATAATGGCAGTGATATTGTCAGTGCCGCCGGAGGCATTGGCCTGCTCTATCAGCTGTTCAGCCGCAGCCAGTGGTGACGGCGCACTGTTGAGCACCTGTTTTAGATTTGGCTCACTGACTTCGCCCCACAAACCGTCACTGCAGAGGATAACAATATCATCACTCTGAAGTTTTTGGCTGTAGGTATGTATTTCTACTTCGGTTCCTTGTCCCAAGGCCTGGTAGAGCACGTTTCGGCGCGGGTGAGTCAATGCTTCTGATTCAGTGATTTTACCCATCTCAACCAGGCGGGAGACCAGGGAGTGATCTCGAGTAATGAGACTGAGTTCGTTGTTGCGCAAGAGATAAGCGCGCGAGTCGCCCACATTCATCGCTACCAGAGAGTCGCCGTAGAGAACGGCCGCGACAATGGTTGTGCCACCGCCTTCGGTCACGTCCATTACGTCGTAATTGGCTTTTTGGATGGCCTGGGTTAAAGCGGTGATGATGGCCTCTTCGGGGTTGTCGTCGATCAGCGGCTTGACTAAAGCATAGTATTCCTGGTTAACCGTTTCGATGGTCACCGCTGAGGCGACTTCACCTTTTTGGTGGCCGCCCATCCCATCTGCCAGAATATACAAATGGCCTTTGGCAGAGAGCGTATCGGCATCGGCATCTTCGGGCAGCTTGTAGGCATCTTCGTTATGGTCTCGAATGAGTCCGGTATTGGTTAATCCGGCGTAATGAAAATATAGAAGCGGTTTGTTGGCCACCTGTGCTTTTCTCACGGCTTTCCTGAACAATTTGTTTTGTTACCTTTTCTATCTACTATAACTCATAAAGGGGGATATCGTCAAGGCAGAGACAAAAACATAGCAAATTTAGAACAATTATATTTTAACCCTAATCAGGTTTAAATTCCAGTGACTACAATCATAATGGCCTTGTACTTTACTCCTATTTTTTGTAGACACAGTGAGTTATTCTATAATAGGCAATAGGCAAGATTGAGTTGTGGCTCGTCATAAATATGTCAACTGTTTGCTCTTGAACCGGGTGTGTGTTATCCTCCCAATTTATGTGATAGGCGTATCGACTGGTAAATTTCTCTTGCTTCAGGACAGGGTTAAACCAAGCAAAGAAAGTTAATCAATGGTCAATGAATTAACAAATTTCATCAGTCGCCGCCGCCGGGTGGCGGCCTGGCTGGTTCATCTATTTACCGCCAGTGGGGCCGTGCTGGGGCTGTTTACCTTTTATGCCATTCTTTACGGTGAATATATTGCCGCGTTCTGGTTGATGGGGATGGCTATTCTGGTTGATGGGGTTGATGGTTTCCTGGCCCGCTGGGCCAGAACCAAAGAAGCTGCGGCCAGAATCGATGGTGAGTTACTGGACAATATCATCGATTATTCAAATTACGTGATGGCCCCCGCCTTCTTATTGATCGTCAGTGATTTGTTACCGGTAGGCTGGCGTTATGTGGCCGCCAGTCTGGTGGTACTGGCCTCAGCTTACCAATTTACTCAGCCCAATGCTAAAACCAAAGACCACTTTTTCAAAGGGTTCCCCAGTTATTGGAATATTGTCGTCTTTTACCTCTTCTTCTGGCAGACCTCGCCCCGTACTAACCTGATTATCGTCTTGGTCTTGGTCGTGTTGGTCTTTGTCCCGATCAAATATGTCTACCCCTCGCGGCTGGATTATTTGACTCGTCTGGTGTGGTTACAGTGGGTTATGCTGATAGCTACCCTGCTCTGGGGTGTGGCGACGGCGGCCCTGCTGTGGCTCTATCCCGGTAGCAACCATTTTTTGGTCGTTCTATCGATTGGCTATATCATCTTCTATGTCTTGTTTAGTTTGTACCGGACCTTTGTACCCCTGGAGGGCGTCTCGCTTGAAAAAGGCAAAGGGCCGCGGCTCTATTTGCCTAAAAAGGAGCGCAAAGATATTCAGACCGACCAGCCGCCGGTTGATGCCGGCCGGTGAGCTTGGCCTATCGGTTTTAAGTAAAGTGTGACTGTTGGCCGCCCAATTGACCTGACTCCCCGGTCAGGCGATGGGCCCAACGAATTGGCTCCGGCAGCCGATAGTCGCGACAACTGTCCAACACGTAGCCGATACCGGTTGGCAGGTCAACCCGGTGACCAATCGACACAAAAATCGGCTTGACCCCATACCGGCTCCGCACTACCGCCCCAATTGTTTCTTCTTGCTCGAGTAGTGGCGCATAACTGCCCCGTTCAATCCCTGGTTCATCATATTCACCACACAGTCTCGATTTGGCGCAGCCAATCGCCGGTAGATCAACCAGCAGCCCCAGGTGACTGGCCAGGCCCAGGCGGCGCGGATGAGCTACCCCGTGTCCGGCCACAATCAGCAAGTCGGGCCGTAAACTCAGTTCGGCCAGGGCCGCCAGGATAACCGGCCCCTCGCGAAAGCTACGCAGGCCCGGAACATAGGGAAAATTTACTCGTTGGCTGGCAACCGCGTGAGTAATTACCTCAAGTTCAGGATAGCTAAGGAGCACAATCGCGGCTGTGACCAGCTCGTCCTGAATTTTGACATCAACCCCCGCAACTGTGCTGGCCGGCCCAAATTGGTTTTCACGAATGACGTACGGAGCCAACTGCCGTTGCACGGTCTCCGCTTCGTCGGGCGACAGATCCCAGCGATGGACCAGCTTGCGGTTCATTGTTGCTTTTCGACATACCGGGCCACGAAGGCGGCAAACTTGGCCTCGTATGCCAGGGCGGAGATGAGGAAGCCGTTGTTGTGGCCGCCGTTGAGTTGCAGGAACTCCTTGGGTTTGTTGGCCGCGGCAAACAGCTTTTGGCTGTGGTTGTAAGGGATCACCTCGTCGTTGGGACTGTGCACAATCAGCACCGGCGCCTTGATTTCCGGCAGCCGGGCCAGGGTGTTGTATTGAATCCGGGTTAACTGTCGCACCGGCAAGAAGGGGTAAGCCTGGCTGGCCACATCCGGCGCCGAGGTAAAGGTCGATTCCAGGATCAAGGCTCCGGGCGGATGCTGTTGCGCCAGCCACGCCGCCACCGCCCCGCCCAGTGAGCGGCCAAAGATGATGATTTTGTTGGGCGGAATCTGGCGTTCCTCCACCAGATAGCGCCAGGCCGCCGCGGCGTCCAGGTAGGTGCCGGCCTCGGTCGGACTGCCCTCGCTTTGACCGTAACCGCGGTAGTCGATGATGAAGGTGTTCAAGCCGAGCCGGTGAAAAGTCTCGATGGAGTCCAGCCGGTGGGAGATGTTGCCGGCGTTGCCGTGAAAAAATAGCAGCGTGGCCCGCGGTTGGTCTGCCGGAACGAACCAGCCTGAAATCTTGACCCCGTCGGTTGTTTCCAGCCAAACGTCCTCGTAGGCCAGGCCCCGGCTGGCGGGGGTGACGGCAATGCCGCGCAACGGGAAATAGAGCAGCCGCTCCTGAAAGAAATAAGCCAGGGCAACTATGACCATATACAGGGCCACCATTGTGGCGAGGATCGATAATATCATCCGCATCGACGCAGAAAAGTGATTATTCTCCTTGAATGGTGACGGTAATCTGCCGGCCGGAAGCGTGATTGCGATGCTCGCACAGGTATATACCCTGCCAGGTGCCCAGATTGAGGCGGCCTTTGGTGATGGGAATGGTCAGGGAACTGCCCAGCAGCGAGGCTTTGAGGTGGGCCGGCATATCGTCAGGGCCTTCGTAATCGTGGCGATAGTAGGGCGCATTCTCCGGGACCATGTGGTTGAAATGGCTCTCAAAATCGACTCGCACCGTCGGGTCGGCGTTTTCATTCAAGGTCAGGCTGGCCGAGGTGTGGTGAATAAAGATATGAGCCAGCCCAACATCAATTTGTCGCAACTCCGGCACGTTATCCTCGATGAGTTGAGTTATCAGGTGAAATCCTCGCTTGAAAGCGGGCAGACGGAAACTCTTCTGATACCAGGGCATTGTAATCTTCCCGGTCTCTGGCATGTAACGTTCAAGTTTGGGCAAGAGTGGCCAAGTAAAACGGATGGTGAAGTAGAGACAAAACTTCCAAACCAGAGACTTATCATTGTTCTTATTCAGGCAAGAGTAGTGTAATTGGTGAAATCTGTTTCGTCAATTTCTAAGGACTCACTAAGGTTAAGCTATGTAAAGGAAAAATGGCTGCAAAACAGGGTTGAATTTCGGCAATGAAGGGTGTATAATATTTATGGAAGGTGTGTTAAGAATATCACAAACTTTTATTGTTTTTTAAGTTTTCATATCAGTGTTTCTTTACCTGTTTCAAAGTCTGCCAGATTTTTTGGGGAGGCACAAGGGTACCTGAGGTATCTTCCTCTTCATACTCAGACTGCATCAACAATCGGACTACCGGTTACACTAATCGTTTAGTCTTCTAATCAACCAAGAAACTACAATCTATTCAGCTAACTGTGAATCTCCCCGGCTGTACCCAGCATCAGGGGAGATTTTTGTTTTGATTGGCCGATAGCATACGCACAATGGCAAATCGAATTACTCACGCTAAGGAAATTCAGAAAAAAAGTCGCGGTTATTCGGTTCGACGAATTGGTCCCAATTGGTTCAAGGTGTTTAGCCAGCAGAGCCGGCGAGAATATGACGTTAACCTGGGACTCAATGGCGGAACGTGTACCTGTGCCTGGGGGCAACATCGTCCCAAGAATGATCGACGTAGCGGCTGCAGCCATGTTGTGGCGGCTATGCATTACCGGGCTATACAGCATGGTCAGCAGATCAGCGTTTGGGCCAGCACAGACGCGGCTTGCCGGCAGCATCGGCCTATGGTACCGATAGGTGACGGACTCATTCTCACCCGTCGACCCAACTGATCCAAAGTGGTCCGGTGGTAGCAGTTTCGTAGGCTGGGCAAACATCCGTGAGGCAATAGTTTATGTGGACAGGGTAATGGATCGGTGACAATTGCAATAATTGCTGCCAAGATATTACAGAAAGAGAGAGGTGCTAAATGACACCAACAGAGCTCAAGATCGTAACGGCCTTCCGGTCGATGGAAGCCTTCTGCAATCTGGATCCGCTCCATTTGCACAAATTGGCTGCCATAGCCACCGAGGTGCAATTTGAAGAAGGGGCAATTATTTACCAGGCCGGGGAAGTGGGTCAGGCTATCTATCTGATCCTGGAAGGCGAAGTTGCAGTTGAAATGGAAGTTGTGGATTACGGCCCGGTAACATTGTTCACATTAGGCCCGGGGCAACTCTTTGGTTGGTCATCGTTATTCCCGACTCGGCGCAAGCAAGCCAGGGCCAGGGTGGTTCAACCCACCCAGGTCATCGCCATTAATGCCAGCGCCCTGCGCGATATGCTTCGAGCCGACCACGAGATGGAACGAGCGATGATGAACTGCATGACTGAAGTCGTGGTCGATCGGGTGCGGGGCGCCCGGCTGGAGCTGGCAAAACTGATGGCGGCTGAGCAGAAAAAACAACAATGACAGACCAAATTTCTCCCCTGCACGCCATCAATCAGAAAGAGTTAGAGTTACGACGTCGGCTGGAGGCAGCCCATCGCCAGGCTGAGGCCCGGCTCCAGGCGGCTCACGACGAGGCCCAAAAAATCATTGCTCAGGCTGAACGCGACGGTCGGGCAGAAGCCGAGGCTATATTTCAACGCGGGGTGGCCGAAGCCCGGCAACAAGCCGAAGCAATTGTGGCCGCCGCCCAGGCGGAGGCAGCCTCGTTGCGCGCCCGGGTGTTACCCAGATTGGAGGAGGTGGCCGAGCAGATTGTGGAATGGGTTCTGCCCGGCCAAAGTTCCAGCAAACCATAATCCGATTTCAAGGCTTTCATCATGCTCCTCTCAATGGCTAGAGTTCAGATTGTAGGTACCAAACAGTGCCAGGATAGAACCGTCCAACTTTTGCAGCGCCTGGGTGCTATGCAAATTGATGCCTGGCGGGAGGAGCGGGCTGTCTCTCAGCAACGCATGACTCTCAGTGATGAAGCGGTTCATCTTCGTGAACGGCTGGCTTACACGACTACCCGCGTCGAAGCAGTGCTGACCGCCTTACCCTCCCTCAAGTTACCCCCGTGGTCTGAGGGAGAAGAGTTCTACATTCGTACCCCCGATGAAGTTCTTGATGTTGTCGCGGCTGATTTGGTGGAGGTCGCCCCCCAGGTACAGGCGCTCACCACCCGGCGTGACCAACTTCAAGAGCAATTGGCTTCGCTGCCCCGTTACGAAACAACCCTGCGCCGCCTGGTGCCGTTAGTACCAACTCTCGTCGATTTAAAAGATTATATGGTAACGGCCATCTGGGTGGAGCGTCGCTACTACGATGCCCTTGCCGCCATCACCCGGCAACTGGAAGAGTTGACTGAGGGTCTCTGCGAAGTCATCTCCGGTGAGGTCGACCAGGACCTGCTAGCCGCCGTTTTGGTCTTTCCCAAAACGCAGACGGATGCGGTCAACGAACTGCTGGGCCAGGAGAATATTACCCAGGCTCGTCTTCCGGCCGAATTTGCCAACCAGCCGTTGACCCAAGCCCTAAGCCAGATCCGGCAGCAGTTACAGGCAATCCCGGGCCAATTGGCCGAGATCAAAACCCAACAAGAGGCCCTGGCCCAACGCTGGCGACCCCGACTGCTCACCTGGCAAGCTCTACTGCGCGACCACCTGGCTCAAATCGACATTTGCACCGACTTTGGACAAACGGACTACACTTTTGTCATTGAGGGTTGGCTGCCCGAGTCGGAACGGAGCAGACTCGAGACTGCTCTGGCTGGTGAAGTCGGCGATGAGGTTATGGTGGTTCATCCCCCTTTGACACCCCAGGAGAAAAAGCAGGCTCCGGTAAAATTCGCCAATCCAGCCCTGATCAAACCCTTCGAGCCGCTGGTTGGCCTCCTGGCCCTGCCCAAATACGCGGCCCTTGATCCGACTCCACTTATGGCCATCTTTATGCCTATCTTCTTTGGGCTGATGCTGGGAGATATTGCCTACGGGGCCATTATCCTGGCTTTAATGTATTACCTGCGCCGGCGCTTCAAAGCCCGTCCCACCCTGTGCAGCCTGGCCGAGGTGCTTATGATCGGCTCGATCTGGAGCATTGTCTTTGGCTTCCTCTTTGGCGAGTTCTTCGGCCCGCTGGGTGAAGAGCTTGGCTTGCAGCCACTCTGGTTTGATCGAGGCCACGAGGTCCAGGCTCTATTCTTATTGACAATTGGACTGGGCGCGGGCCATATTGTGTTGGGGTTGGGTCTGGGCGTAGGGCAGGCCATCCGGCAGCATGACCGGCACGATTTAGTCGAGAAAGTGGCCATGCTGATTTCACTGGCGGCGCTGTTTCTTTTGGCGGCTATTCTGGCAGATTACCTGCCTAACTCCTTTTTTACGCCAGCTATAGCCCTGTTCCTGGTAGGGTTGGCGATTCTCATCTATTCTTTGGGCAAGCTAGGTTTCTTTCTGGGGCCGCTGGAATTGGTGGGGCTGGTAGGCAATATCCTGTCATATTTGCGGATTGCGGCCATTGGTCTGGCTTCGGTTTATCTGGCGATGGTGGCCAATGCTCTGGCCGGATTTGTGGGTAATATCCTGGTTGGTCTGATTATTGCGGTTCTTTTTCATGCCCTCAATATTGCCCTGGGCGCTTTCAGCCCAACTATTCAGTCGCTGCGTCTGCATTACGTCGAGTTCTTTAGTAAATTCTACCAGGGTGGGGGACAACCCTTTCGTCCTTTTCAACGTTCAACAAGCATGCTTGAATAACCGTGATAACTCTAGCGCCACCTGTTATCATCCTTGGTGGCAGAAAGGAATCTAACCTATGGAAGTTGGTCTCTTGGCTATCGGGGCTGGTTTGGCCGTAGGTTTGGCTGGCCTGGGCACCGGTTATGCCCAGGGGAACATCGGCTCGGCCGGCGCCGGGGTCATTGCGGAGAAACCGGAGCTGATCGGCACTATGATTCTACTGATTGCCATTCCAGAAACGGTGCTGATTCTTGGTTTCGCCGTGGCGGCTATGATCATCTTACTGTTACAGTAAGACTATATCCTGTGAATCTTGTAAATCTTGTCAAATATCTAAACAATCTTGACGTTTCAAAAGGATATGTCGGGTAGTGTGATCAGGAACGGCATTGACCTATGCCTTTAGATACCATCTTACACGCCCTGGAAGCCGAAGCCGAACGTCTGGTCGCCGAGATTGATCAGGCCACCCAGGTTGAAGTCGAGCGGATCCTGATGCAAGCCCAGACCGAGGCCGCGGCCGTACGGCAAAAACATCTCGCGGCCATTGAAGCTCCGCTTCGGATGGAGCGGTCTCGCCTGCTCAACCGGGCCAAGCTGGAGCGTCTCCAATTAGTGTTGGGAACGCGCGAAGACCTTATCACCGCCGCGCTCGAAGCCGCGACGCGGCAGTTGGCCGCGCTGACCTCTACTCAGGATTATGCCGGCTGGTTACGGCAGTTGACCCAGGAGGCTATGGCGGCTCTGGGGCTGAACAGCCTATGCCTGTACGTTCAGAGTAATGATCTGGAGCTGATGAACCGCCTGGTTCAAGAGCTGGGTCTTTCGGCCACGGTGACCGGCGGCCTGGAGCTTGCAGAGGAACTGGAGAGTGATTTGGGGGGTGTCGTGGCCACCAGTTCCGACGGACGGATTAGCCTGGTCAACACCCCCGGAGTCCGTTTGCAGCGGGTAGCCAGCCTGTATCGTACCCGAATAGCCGAATTGATGTTTGGAGATCAGCAGGAGGCTTGAACCATGCCAGCCGGCTATGGCTACGGTAACGCCCGGCTACGAGCGATGCGCAGCCAATTGTTGACCGAAGCCGACTATCGCGCTTTGTTGGCCAGGGCAAGCCTGGATGAACTCATCACCGCTCTGGCCGACACCCCCTATCAGGCCGAAATCGAGGCGGTCCTGGTGCGGATGGAGGGAGTCCGGACCATTTTTGAGGCGGTGCGGGCCAATTTAACCCGCACTCTGTGCCAGATTTGGGGCTTCTTCGAAGGCCGGCCGTTGACCCTGGTCAATCTGCTCTTACGCCGCTGGGACCGGCATAATCTGTTGAGCATCCTGCGCGGACAAAGTCAAGAGATTTCTGCTGATCTGATTCTATCAACGCTTGTCCCGGTTGGCCAGCTCGACGAGGTGTCGCTGTGTGAGCTGGCCCGCCAGCCCACCCTGCGGGCTGCCCTGGATCTGATGATTGCCTGGCAGTTGCCCTATGCCAGGGTATTGCGTCAGGTCCAGGCTCGTATTGATCCGGCTCTGGCCTTTGACCAACTGGAAATGGCCCTAAACCGCTTTCATTATGCTTCGCTGTGGGCAGAGCTGGGTTCAGCTAAGGGAAATGCCGCCATCGTCCTCGAACATCTCCAAACCGAGGTTGATCTGATCAATATCTCCACTACCTTGCGCCTGGCCCGCATACCTGGCGCCAGCACCCTGGTCGCCCAACGTTATGAGGCTCTCGATGTACGCCCTTTATTGATTGAGGGGCGGGGGCTTGTGCCGGTTCAGCAGCTGGCCGAATTGGTCGCGGCCGGTCAAGGAGTGGAAGGCGTAGTTTATGGCTTGAGCGAGACCCGTTATGCCCCGGCCTTAGCCGCCGGTTGGCAGCGCTACCAGGCCGGTGAGACCAGTCTGACCGTGCTGGAGCGAGAGTTAGAGCGCTGGCAGGCAGGACAAATCGCGGCGATGTTCAGCCGTAACCCGCTCAGCATCGCCATCCCGATTGGTTATATTGGCTGCAAAGAGATCGAGGCGGCCAACCTGCGACTCATAGCCCAGGCCATCGACTTGGGTCTGGCTCGACAACAGGTACAGCGTGACCTGATTATTGTATAGGGACCTTTGGCTTTATGGGACGTTTAATGGTCATTACCACCCCCGACCTGGCCCCTGGTTTTGAACTGGCCGGCGTGGAGACGTTCGCCGTGAAAACCGTCAACCAGGCCGAGACAGTTCTGCGCCAGTTGCTGAGCGGTGATGAGGCCAGCCTGATTGTGGTGCGTCAGGGCCTGTTCGAAGCAATGGACGCCGGCTTGCAGCGCCAGGTCAGACATAGCTACCGGCCGGTGGTCATCGCGATCCCCGGTGGTGGTCCAACCTCCCCCAGCGGTAGACGCCAGCGTTACATTAGCGAACTCATCCGTCGGGCTATCGGCTTTCGGATTACTTTTGGGCCTGGCCAGCCCGAAGTCAGGGAGGATTAGCTTGTTGAAAGATAGGTGGGCTTATGTTAAATAAAAGTGACCGGCGCTTAAACATTCCGGCCAAACACTCTTCTTTGGAGGCCGATTCCTCATTATTGGTGAAAAGCGCCGGTCACTTTGGCGCTACTGGAACCATTGTCCGCATTGCCGGCCCGGTTGTGGCCGCGGCGGGACTCAAGGGGGTTCGCATTTACGATGTCGTGTACGTCGGAGAAATGCGGCTGGTCGGGGAAGTGATCCGTCTGTCTGGCGAGTTGGCCACTATTCAGGTTTACGAAGACACCGGCGGCCTGCGCGTGGGCGAACCGGTCGTCAGCAGCGGCGGTCCCTTTGTGGTAGAGCTTGGACCTGGCCTGTTAGGCTCGATCTTCGACGGGGTCCAGCGTCCTTTACCCCTACTGCGTGAACAGCAGGGCGATTTCATTGCCCGCGGCGGTACTGCCCTGCCCCTGGATTACCAGAAAGAATGGGAGTTTGAACCGCGCGCCCGCATCGGCGACTATGTCTCGGGGGGCAGTCTATTAGGTGTGGTTCAGGAAACCCCCCAATTGGAGCACCGGGTGTTGGTGCCCCCTGCTGTCCGGGGGGTGGTGGCCGAGATCCGGGGCGGCCGTTTCACCCTGGAACAAACTGTGGCGGTGCTTCAGCCTGACACGTCGGCTACCTCTCCGCTGGTTCAGACTGAACGTCCCACTGCAAGTAGAGGTCTCAGCCTGGAACAGCCAGGCCACCGGTCGAGCCGAACTGTGGAGTTGACGCTGATGCAGCGTTGGCCAACCCGGCAGCCCCGCCCGTACCTTGAAAAACTGGACCCCGGCGAACCCCTGATCACCGGCCAACGCATTGTCGATGCCTTTTTCCCTATCCCCAAGGGTGGAACGGCGATCATTCCCGGCGGTTTTGGGACGGGCAAAACCGTCTTGGAGCAGACCTTTGCCAAGTGGGCCGATGCCGACATCATCGTCTATGTAGGCTGTGGTGAACGGGGTAACGAGATGACGGACGTGTTGGAGGAGTTTCCCCAATTGGAGGACCCTTACACCGGCGGCCCGCTGATGAGTCGGACGATCCTGATTGCCAACACTTCAAACATGCCGGTGGCCGCCCGCGAAGCCAGCATCTACACCGGGGTCACCATTGCCGAGTATTTTCGCGATATGGGTTATGATGTGGCCCTTATGGCCGACTCAACTTCGCGCTGGGGCGAGGCGCTGCGGGAGGTGTCGGGCCGGCTGGAAGAAATGCCGGGCGAGGAGGGCTACCCGGCCTATCTCCTCAGCCGGCTGGCCGACTTTTATGAGCGGGGGGGACGGGTGACTTGCAATGGCGGCCAGAACGCAGTTGGTTCAGTGACTCTCATCGGCGCGGTGTCGCCCCCCGGCGGCGACTTCTCGGAGCCGATGACTCAAAATTCGTTGCGGGTCACCGGCGCTTTTTGGGGCCTGGATACCGACCTGGCTCGCCGGCGCCACTTTCCGGCCATCAATTGGACCACCAGCTACTCGCTGTACAAATTGGATCAATGGTTCAACCAGCACGTAGCTGCAGATTGGGCCAGTCAAAGCCAACGGGCCAGGGCTTTACTTCAACGGGAGCGTGAGTTAGAGGAAATCGTCCAACTGGTTGGAGCCGACGCCCTGGCCGAAATCGAGCGAGGCGACCTGGCCGTGGGCCGGATATTGCGGGAGGATTTCTTGCAGCAGTCGGCTTTTGGCGACGATGCTTTTTGTCCGCCCGAAAAAACCTATTGGCTGCTGAAGGTGATTCTCACTTTTTACGATCATTTGGCCGGGGCGCTCCACCGAGCCGTGCCGCTGGAGCGCGCCTTGGCGCCCGATATCCTGGACCGGCTGGCCCGTCTGCGGGAGTGGCCGCCCGAGACGGCTGCCGACCGGGCGCAGGAACTGCTGAAACAGATTCAAACCACGTTTAGTGAAATGTAGCCCACAGGTCAAAATTATGAGCGACTCGACGAATGCCAACAACCTACCTCTTTACGTGATCGACTATTGTACCCTGTCTTATCTCTCCGGCCCCCTGCTCTTTGTGGAGAACGTTCAAAATGTGGGGTACAACGAAATTGTTGAACTGCGCGGCCCTGATGGCGTTGTTCGCCGCGGCCAGGTGCTGGAAGTGGACCGCAACCGGGCGGTGGTGCAGGTTTTTGTGGGTACGCGGGGCCTGGACCTGGCCCGGACCAGGGCTCGTTTTACCGGCGACGTGGCCCGCCTGGGCGTATCACTGGAGTTGTTGGGCCGTATGTGCAACGGTTCAGGCGTGCCCATCGATGGCGGTCCGCCGATTGTGCCGGAAATGCGCCTCGACATCAACGGCCAACCGATCAATCCCTGGGCCCGTGATCATCCGGCCGAATTTATCCAGACCGGTATCTCGGCTATTGACGGCTTGAACACCCTGGTTCGAGGTCAAAAGTTACCCATCTTCTCCGGCTTTGGTTTACCCGGCGGCGAGTTAGCCGCCCAAATCGCCGCTCAGGCCGAGGTGCGCGGCACTGGCGAGGAGTTTGCCGTAGTCTTTGCCGCGATCGGTATTCCTCACCACGAGGCGGCGGTCTTCCGGCGGAGTTTCGAGGCCAGCGGCGCCCTGGAGCGGACGGTCCTCTTTATGAATCTGGCCGACGACCCCACCATCGAGCGCCTCATTACCCCGCGGGTGGCGCTGACTACGGCCGAATATCTGGCGTTTCAGCATGACCTCCACGTGTTGGTCATCATCACCGATATGACCAACTACGCTGAGGCTCTCCGTGAGGTTTCGGCGGCGCGTGAAGAGGTGCCCGGACGGCGCGGTTATCCCGGCTATCTCTACACCGACCTGGCTTCTATCTATGAACGGGCGGGCCGGATCAAAGACAAAACTGGTTCCATTACCCAACTGCTCATCCTGACCATGCCTGATGACGATATCACCCACCCTATCCCCGACCTCACCGGCTACATCACCGAGGGCCAAATTGTCCTGTCGCGCGATTTGCACCGCAAGGGCATCTATCCCCCCATCGATCCGTTGCCCAGTCTGTCACGCCTGATGAACGCCGGTATTGGCCAGGGTAAGACCCGGCCCGACCACCGCCAGGTGGCCGACCAACTCTATGCCTTCTACGCCCAGGGGCGCGACCTGCGCCGGCTGGTCGCCATTGTGGGCGAAGCCGCCCTGTCTGAGACAGACCGGCGTTACTTGAGCTTTGCCGAAAAGTTTGAGCAATTATTTGTCAACCAGGGACCCACCAATCGAACTTTAGAGGAAACCTTTACCCACGCCTGGGAATTGTTGGCGCTGTTCCCGCCTCGGGAGCTTAAGCGGATCAAAACAGAGTTCATCGAAAAATTCTATCCCAAGAATCATGGAACAGGTTAAAGCCACCCGGGCCGAGTTACTGGCCAAGAAAAGTCAATTCGCCCTGGCCTGCCAGGGTCGGGACCTGCTCAAAGAGAAACGCAATGCCCTGCTGCGCGAGCTAATGCGCACGGCCGAGCAGGTTATACGCAGCAGCGATGAGTTAGAGCAGAGCGTTGGTGAGGCGACTATGGCTCTGGCTGTGGCCGAGGCTTTGGATGGGCCGGAGGCAGTGCGCTCGGCGGCCTTTGTGGCCAGGGGGCAGGTCACTTTGGAGGTGACTGGGGCCAACGTGATGGGGGTACCCGTACCGGTGATCGAGCAGAAGAGCGTGGCCCGGCACCCGCTCAACCGGGGCTACAGTCTGGCCAGTGTGTCGAGCCGAATCGATGCGGTTGCTGAAGCCTTTGAAGCGCTGCTCGACCACACCATCGAGGTAGCCGACAGCGAGATGCGCTTACGCCGTCTGGCCGAAGAGATTGGCCGGACCACCCGGCGGGTCAACGCTTTGGATAATGTCCTCATCCCTCGCCTTGAGACTGAACGTAACTACATTCAGATGGTTCTGGAAGAACGGGCCCGCGAGGATCTTTTCCGTTTGAAACGGGTCAAGGTGAAGTTAGAGCGCCGCTCCCGAATGTCATCAACCGGCTGAAACGACTGAAAAATTGTTACTGCTCAACCGCATCCTGAGTAGCTCTGAGCGAAGCGAAGAGCGTATCGAAGGGTGCGAGATGGAGTTACAATCAGCCTACAAATTTCTGGATTTGTCGCACCGCCCGCCGCAGCGCCTCCGGTTCACGAACCAGGGCAAAGCGGACAAAACCCTCACCTCGCTCGCCAAAACCCCGGCCCGGGGCCAGGCAAACCCCCGTTTCTCGGGCCAGCTCAACCGTGAAGGCAAAGGAGTCGGTCAGCCCGGCCGGCAACCGGGTCCAGACATACATGCTGGCCTGGGGCAGCGGTGTGGCCCAGCCCGACTCGTTGAGCGCCTCCACCAGTACGTTGCGCCGCTGCTCAAAGATGCAAGCTGCCTGGCGGGTTTCAGCGCGGGGCTGGTTGATGGCCGCAATGGCTGCTTCCTGGATGCCGCGATACTGGTTGAAGTCAAGCGCGCCTTTTACCTGGGCCAGAGCCTGGATCGCCTCGGCGTTGCCGGCGGCCCAGCCAATCCGAAAGCCACCCATGTGGTAGCTCTTGCTGCACGAGTAGAGTTCGATGGCAATATCCAGCGCGCCTGGCTGGGCCAGCAGCGCCGGCGCTTCGTAATCGCCATAGACCATATCGACATAGGGAAAATCGTGAATCAGGAAGATGTCGTTGGCCGTGCAGAAATCAATCGCCTGCCGGAAGAAGCTGGCCGGCGCTACTGCCGCGGTGGGATTATTTGGATAAGAGAGAATCATCACCCGGGCCTGTCGGGCTACTTCGGCCGGGATGGCGGCCAGGTCGGGCAGGAATTGATTTTCTTCCAGCAGCAGCAGCGGGTATAGCTCCAATCCGGCGATGGCGATAGCCCCGAAATACGAAGGATAGCCGGGGTCGGGGGCCAGAATGAGGTCGCCCGGATCGGCGATGGCCAGGAGCAGGTGGCCCAGTCCTTCCTGCGAGCCGATCAAGGTCAGGATATTTCGTTCCGGGTTCAGGTCGCCCTGGTAGCGGCGGTTGAACCAGGTCGCGGCCGCTTGTCGCAGCGGTCGAGTGCCGGAGTGCAGGCAGTAGCCGTGCGTCTCCGGCCGGTAGGTGGCCTGTCGTAACGCCTCCATGGCCGCGGCGGGCGCCGGCAGGTCGCTCGAGCCGATGGATAGGTCAATGATTTCCAACCCCCGCTGGATCGCCTGAACTTTGGCCGCATCCATCGTATTGAACATGCTGGTGGGCATCCGTTTGGCCCGCCTTGAAGCCCAACGATTATGACTCATGGGTTTACTTACTCCTCAACTCTTTGGGCAGATCCTCATTCAAGAAGCGCTGCAAGGCGTTGAGCACCGCTTTCATGATCAACTCTCCCAGCGGGACGACCTTGATATCGATGAACAATTGCTCATCGGGCAGGTCGTCATCCAGTCGCTGCAGTTCTTCCCGAAATACCTGGAACAGCTCTTCCTCATGATCTACCAGAAATTCGGCCAGGTCGCGGCGAGCCATTTTAAAAACCGTGTTGCGAATGGTTCGATTTAACATCCAAAAAGCCTCTTATCTTCAGCGTGGTGTGGCCCCCCAATAGTAATCCAAACTCCAAAATCTGCCAATATTCTGGCGTTAACAGTTGTCTCCCTGGCTATTTTATGCTAATCTATCGGTTTGGAGATGCGATGAACGACTGACTCAATGCGCTGGGACAGGTTGCTTGGGGCGCATTGAGTCATCTTATTTTTGAAAACTATTGAGGTGCTCTATGCCTTTTGGTCAACGAAAACCTCTGCCCCGGCCTGAGGCCGGGCAAACCCTTTGGGCCGGCCGCGAAAAAGAGATCGGTCTGTATCGGCTCCATTTTCACCGCCCCCCCGATCACCCCGAAGTTAAGTTGATCACCTCCATTTTCGGCCCCGGCGGCGTCGGCAAGACTCGCTTGCTGGACGAGCTGGAATGGTATCGCCCGGCGCACACAGCCTATAGCCGGCTGGACGACCGCGTTGCTTTTGGCCACGACGGCAGCCGGTTGCTGCGGGCCATTGCCGATGGTCTGCAGCGGGAGGGGGAGCCGTTGCCCGCCCCTCAATTCGACCAAATGTTCAAGCGGCGGCAGCAACTGCTGGCTCAGGCTTTGCAGCGCAGCCGTGATCCCAAGCAGGTACTGCGCTGTTTTCACCGGCCGGTTTTATTGGGGCTACCCGACGCCCCATCGCCGTTCCAGCCTGACCTGGAAAAGTTCGCCGCCCTGCGTTGGGGGGAGGCCGATCTTAAGTTGGCCTTTGAGAATCCCATCGGCGTGTTAACTCAGGCCCTGGTAGCGGACCTCAACCAACTCATGGTCAAACAGAACGTCCCCGCCGAACCGGGGATCGACAAAATCGTGTTGATCGTTGACAACTTTGAACAGTACCAGGCTGTGGTTGGGGAGTGGCTGCTGACTTATTTGCTGGGGCAGGCGCGTGATCAGCTCAACTGTGATCTGCGGGTTGTTATTGCCGGGCGAGAAGATTGCCTGGCAAGCGACAGTCGCTGGCAATCCTGGCGCGACCATATCCTGTCGCTCCCCCTGGAACCGTTTACGCCGGCTGAGGTAGCCGACTTTATGCAGAAGAATAGCGCCCTGACCAGCCGGACTGACATCGAGCGGATTAGCCAGGCTACGAGTGGCTCTCCCTTGTGGCTGACGGTTTGGCTGTTAAGCGGCGGCCAACCCCAGCCTGGCGAGCCGACTCAAGCGTTCACCCCCACCCAACACAACTGGCTGGTTATGGCGGCCCTGTTGAGTACTTTTGATCAACCACGGCTGGCTGAACTGGTCGGTGAGGAGGAGGCTCGCGATGCCTTCCACTGGCTGCTGAGCCAGGCGGCGCTGGTTCGGGCCGGCAGCACTCCGGGCCATTTTCGGTTGAATAGAACCCTGGCCGCGGCGCTGCTGGCAGAGGCTGAGGCAGAGCTGTGGCCGGCAAAAAAGCAGTTGGTTGATTATCTAGACCGCCAGTTGGCCCATCTGGGGACAGAACTACCGGCCGGACTCTCGTCGAAGAGCCAGGCAGATTACCAGGCGCTGATCCTGGAACGGCTCCGCCACACTCTTGGCCTCTGTGATGATGCCGCCAATTTTCTGCACGCCAGCTTCCTGCAAGCTTTGAGTCAAAACCCGCCGTTTATGTTTGACCTGTTGGCCCGGCTAGACCAGCCGGTCGCCGCGCCGGTTTACCAATCGGCTGAACCGGCAATTTCGGTTGAACAGCTTGGTGAAATCATAGCCCAACTCCAAATTCTGGCCTCAGCCTGGTTGACCGGCCAGTGGGAGCAGATGCAGCCGGTTCTGGCCGACCTGGCCAAGGCGCAGGCCAACCTGTCGCGGGCAATGGCTTACGACTGGTGGGGCTACAGTTATCGCGCCGGTGGTAAGCCGGAGAAAGCTGTTGAAATTTTAGACCAGGGGTTGGCGGCGGCGGTGGATTATCTGCCGTTGGCTGTCGAGCGTGGCCTGGCCTACTTTGAGTTGCAGCAGTACCGCCAGGCCATTACCGATTTCGACCGGCTTCTTGAGGCCAAACCGTTACCCTCAAACCTGCCGCCGCGGGCGATGATTTACCACAGCCGTGGTCTGGCTTACAGCCAGTTGGCCGATCATTTACGGGCCATCGACGATTTCAATCAGACCATCCGCCTTGACTCTGATAATGCTGCCACTTACTACGAGCGCGGCCGGGCGCTGGCCGCCCAGGGCGAGCATGACCGGGCGATTGAGGATTACGACCAGGCGATCAAACTCAATCCTGACGATGCCACGGCGTACTACTATCGCGGTCTGGCCTATGCCGATCAGGCCAACCCGGCTCGGGCTATCGACGATTTCAGCCGGGCCATCGAGCTCCAACCCACTTACGCCGCCGCCTTTCACCAACGTGGCCTGGCTTACCTGGGCCAGAACGACAAAGACAAAGCTATTGCTGATTTCAGCCGGGCCATCGAGTTGCAGCCGTCTCCACCAGCCGATCACTATCGCCGCCGCGGCCTGGCCTTTATGGAGCAGGGCAGCTTGCCCCAGGCCATCGCTGATTTCGATCAGGCCATTCGCCTTGATCCGGCCGACGTCTTATCCTACTTCAATCTGGGGTTGGCTTACCTCCACCAGGGCGACCCTCGCCGGGCCATCCGTAATTTTGACCGCGCTCTGGAACAGCCGGCCAGGCAAGCGGAAGATTTTGTAGCGACTGCCTTCTTCCAGCGTGGGCTGGCTTATGCTCAGCCGCCGCTCGCCGATTACGGTCGGGCCATCGAGAATTACAACCAGGCCCTCCAGTTGACCCCCAAGAGTGAAGCGCTACTTTTCCAGCGCGGGCTGGCTTATGCTCATCAGGGTAATTACGCCCAAGCTATTGAAAATTACGACCAGGCCATTCACCTGAATCCGCAGAACGCGGCCGCGTTTTACCGGCGCGGCGTCGCTTACAGCCGCCAACAGAAATTCGGGCGGGCCATCGAGGATTTTGATCAAGCCATCCAATTGGCCACGGGTGAGAAAACAGAAGAAGTTCAAGCCACAGCAGAGGCTCAAGCCGACGAGACTACCCGGCCCGTATCGCCCGCGTCGGCGGTGGTCCAGGCGGCGCTGGCGCCGGAGGAATTAAGCAGGCTCTTTAACGAGCGGGGCTACGCTCAGCTCCAGCTAGCCAATCCCGAACCGGCTCTTAAAGATTTTGAAGAGGCGTTGAAGCTCGATGATAAGAATGCGGCGGCCTATCGCCAGCGCGGCAGCGCCTATCTGGCTTTGTTTGATTATCCCAGCGCCATTGAAGATTTCAACCGGGCTTTGGCCCTAATTGACAACGATGCCGAAGCCTTGACCAAGCGGGGCCAGGCTCTGGTTGCTCAAGGCGACTTTGCCAAAGCCCTGGCTGATTTTGACCAGGCCATCAAACTCAACCCCGACCACGAAGTGGCCTTCTATGAACGGGGTTGTGTGTATGCCGATCACACCCCCCTGGCCGGTCCGCCCGAAACCAGTTATCGGCGGGCCATCGAGGATTTCAGCCAGGCCATTTTTCTAAATCCCCAAAACCCCCGGGCTTTTTATCGCCGCGGTCTGGCCTATGTGGCCTTGCTCGATTATTCCCAGGCCATCGAAAATTTCGATCAGACTCTGGAACTGAAGCCGGAGGCTGAGGTTAAAATCAGCGCTCTCAACCAGCGGGGTTTGGCTTTGCTTGAACAAGGACAGTTTGCTAAAGCGGTCAGCGATTTCAATCAAGTCATTTCGTTGAGTCCCACGCAAGCCAGCGCTTACTACCAGCGCGGTCGGGCCAGAGCCAGCCAGCGCGACTATGTGCGGGCCGTGGAAGATTTTAACGAGGCCCTCAAATTAGAGCCGCAGGCCGCCCAAACGCTCTACTGGCGGGGACAAGCCTATGCGGCTCAAGGCCAGTTTGAACCGGCGTTGCAGGACTATAGTGAGGCGATTCGACTGGACGGCCGGCAAGCGAGCTTCTATTACGCCCGGGGTGTGGCCCTGGCCGCGCAGCAAAAGCAGGTCGAAGCCATTGAAGATTTTAACCAGGCCCTCGAACTCAACCCCAGTGACGCCCACACGTTCAACCAGCGCGGTTTGGCCTATGCCGCCTTGCAAGAGTTTGAGTTGGCCCAGGCCGATTACAATCAGGCCATCCGGCTGGCGCCCCAGGTGGCCGCGTTTTACTTCAACCGGGCCAATCTGTTTGCTGACTATCCGTCCCAAAAGTATGGCCGGGCTATCGAAGATTATAACCAGGCCATCAAGCTCGACGAGCAGCAAGCGCCCTATTTTTACCGGCGAGGGGTGGCTTATTTTATGCAGCAGGATGATCAGCCGGCCATTGCCGATTTCAGCCGGGCGATCAGCCTGGATAATCGACTGGTTGCCGCCTTCAAACAGCGCGGGCTGGCCTACACCCGCCAAAATGAGCCGCTCAAGGCGATTGAAGATTACAACCGGGCCATCAAGTTGCTCCCTGATGACGGCGCGATTTTCTTTGAACGGGGGCTGATCTACAGCCAGCAGGGTAGCTACGCCCGGGCTATCGATGACTTCAATCAGGCGGTCAAACTAATGCCGAACAATGCCGAATTTTACTCCCAACGCGGTCTTGCTCACACCAAATTGAGCAATTATCCCCAGGCCATTGAGGATTACAGCCAAACCATCAAGCTGGACATAAAAAATGGGCCGGCTTATCTCAACCGGGCTCAGGCTTATCTGGCCCAAGAAAATTATGAGCGGGCGATCAATGATTTCAACGAAGCGATCCGGTTAAGTCCCGATGAGGCCGCGGCCTTCACCCAGCGGGGACAGGCTCACCTGGGGCTGGGGCAGTTGGATCAGGCTATCGCCGATTTTGAGCGGGCGATCGAGTTAAACCCGCAGGCCGACCAACCCTTTGCCGGGCGCGGCCAGACCTATCTGCAGCAGGCCAAGTATGGTCGGGCGATGGAAGATTTCAATCAGGCGCTCCGGCTCAAACCGGATCAGCCCGACCTGCACGTCCAGCGAGGACTGGTGCTGTACCGGCAAGAAAATTACGAGCGGGCCGTACAAGATTTTGACCGGGCGTTGGAACTGCTGGACGAAACAGCCGGCGTGGCGGCGGACCAAAAAGCTCTGGTGTTCAAATATCGGGGCCAGGCCAACGCCCGCCGGGGTAATGTCGATCATGCCCTGGCCGATTTCGATCAGGCTGCTTTGTTAGTGCTGGGCGGGCTTGAGGCTGAGGAGAGCCACCTGGAGGCCGATTCGATGCCGGCCCTGGCCGGGCAGGTGGGCGAAATCTTCACCCAACGCGGCCTGATTCACATAGCCCAGGGCAATCTGCTCCAGGCTATCGCCGATTTTAACCAGGCGCTCAAGCTGAATGGTCGCGATGTTCAGGCCCTCTACCAGCGCGGCCTGGCTCACCTGCAGCAGCAGGATTTGACCCAGGCTATTGCTGATTTCAACGAAACCATTGTGATCGACCCTGAGTTGGCTGACGCATTTTACCAGCGCGGCCTGGCCTATGTTTCCCAGAAAAATTATCGCTACGCCCTGGAGGATTACAACCAGGCCCTCTCGTTGCGGCCAAACAATCCCGACATCATCTTCCAAAAAGCCCAGGTCTTTGCCAAATTGGGCCAATACGTCGAGGCCGTTGAGTCTTTGAATCTGGTGCTGCGTCTCCAGCCTACCAATGCGGCCGCCCTGTACCAGCGGGGCTACGCCTATTTTCAACAAAATGACCAGACCCAGGCCCTGCAAGATTTCAATCAAGCCCTCTCACTCAACCTGGACAAGGCCACCCGGGTGCAATGCCTCTATTATCGCGGTCTCATTTTCTCCCGCCGGGGCGAACATAACCGGGCTATCGAAGATTTTTCGGACGCACTTAAAATTGAGCCGGATAATGCTATGTTGCTCAACGAGCGGGGCCGGGCTTACTCCGGGGCGCGCGAGTACGACCAGGCCATCGCCGATTTCAACCAGGCGCTCCAGCTCGAGCCGGAGTTGCTCGAAGCCTTTACCAATCGCGGCCTGGTCCACAGCCGCCGCGGTGATTACGTCCGGGCCATCGCCGACTATGACGAGGCCATTGCCCTGGCCGGTTCGCCGCCGGAGTCGGCTGCTTCAGCCATTGAGTTGGTTGACAATGCTCGCCTGTTTCGCTACCGCGGCCTGGCGTACCTGCGTATGGAAAATTACGTCAAGGCCGTCGACGATTTCAACCAGGCCCTACAGCTTCATCCGGACGATGCGTTCACCCTAAACCAGCGCGGCCTGGTCCACTACCAGCTCAAGAACTATCCCCTGGCCCTGGAGGATTTTGACGAAGCCTTGCGGCTCAACCCCAAGCAGGCCGACGGGTTGCACAATCGCGGCTGCGTCTATCTGGATCAGGGTAATCTGGCCCAGGCGCTGAAAGATTTCAATCAAGCCATTCGACTACGGCCGCAGAGCGCGGAAACATATTACAGCCGCGGTCGGGCTTTTATGCAGCAGGGTCAGTATAGCCGCGCCATCAACGATTTCACCCAGTCGATCCAGTTGAATCCCGACCAGGCTGATTGTTACTACCAGCGTGGCCTGGCCTATGCTTACCAGCATGATCCCAGCCGGGCCATCGACGATTTCAAACAGGCCATCAAATTGAACCCCCAGGAGGCGGAGATCTTCCATAACTTGGGTCTGGCTTATGCTCACCAGGGCCAGTATGAAGCTGCTCTGGCCCAATATCACCAGGCGGCCCAGCTTAAGGTGGATGACAGCGAAATCCTGCAAAACCGAGGGTTGGCCCATGCCGCCCTGCGCCACTTTGATGAAGCCGTGGCCGATTTTAGCCGCGCCCTTGAGCTGGATCCCGACAGTGCCGCCATCTACAATTACCGGGGTAGTGTTTACGCCAATAATCAGCAGTACCAGGAGGCAGTTGAGGATTTTACGCAGGCCATCCTGCTCAACCCCAAAGACGCGGGTTATTATCACAACCGGGGCATTATCTATATGCAGCAAGGCGCCACCAATTCGGCCATCGAAGATTTCAACCAGGCTATCCGGCTCAACCCCGATGACCCGGCCATCTACAACAACTGCGCCAATGCTTACTTCAAGCAGGGCGATTACCTGCGGGCTATCGAGGATTATAACCAGGCGCTCCGACTCGATGCCAGCAACCCGGCCACGTTCAAAAACCGCGGGCTGGCTTACAACAATTTGGGCAACTTGCAGCAGGCAATCAAGGATTACAGCCGGGCGATCCGTCTCAACCCCGACGACGTTAGCGCCTACAGCTACCGGGGGGCGGCTTACGATGCCCTGGGCGACTATGAGCAGGCCATCCAGGATTATGAGCGCGCCCTGGCTTATGAACCGGATAATGTCGGCACGCTCTACAACCGGGCGGTGGCTTATTACACCCTGGGTAGTTATGAGCAGGCCCTGCACGACTTCAACAAGGTGATCGAGCTTGATCCCAACGACGCTACCGCTCATCACAATCGGGGGTTAATTCATTATAACCAGAATAACCATACCCTGGCGATGAAAGATTTTGACCAGGCCGTCCGGCTTGATCCCGACGATGATGAGGCGGTGTACCACAAAGCCTGCGTGCTGGCCCGGTTGGGCCAGGATGATGCTGCCGTCACCTGGTTAACCCAGGCCATCGAGATGAATGAGGACAAACGAGACCTGGCCCGCAACAACGCCGATTTTGAGAATCTGTGGTATAAGCCGGCCTTCCGACGATTATTTGGTTACCAATAACGACTTGATCTGCATTCCCAGAATTGTTATAATTTGGGTGGAGGGGATTCGCAGTGGCCAAGAACCATTATCTCGTGCTCGGCGTGGACCGGGCTGCTTCGCCCGAAGAGATAAAAGCCGCTTATCGGCGGCAGGTCAAGCAACTGCACCCTGACTACTATGGTCAGGACTGTAACCCTTTTATCGCGCTCCAGGAAGCCTACGATGTTTTAAGTGACCCTGACCGGCGGCGGCGCTATGATGAGCAGCTGGCCAGGGAGCAGTCGCGCCAAGCCGACCCTCACCGGGTAGAGCCTAGATCGGTGAGAGGAACTCGGCCCCCGGCTGAACCTTTGATCCCCGTGGAAGAGCCGCTCGGCGCGGGATTTTTTGAGGCCCCCTGGCCGGATTACCACTCTTGGATCGAGACGTTGTTTGAGCCTATTTGGGCTGATTTTGACCGCTTGCTTTGGTCGCGATTTGGCCGCGACCAGTTCTTCGAAGTTGAGTTGAGTTTGACCCAGGCTCAGGCTCGCCGGGGTGGGCGGGTGCGCCTGCTGATACCGGTCGAGGTTAACTGCCGGGCTTGTCACGGCCGAGGCCGGGTAAGTTGGTACGAGTGCGACTACTGTGCTGGCCGGGGAGTGAGGGTGCAAGAGTATTCGCTGTGGCTAACCTTTCCCGCTGGCCTGACCGATGGCGAGGTGGCCAGAGTGCCGCTTGATCGGCTCGGGCTGGCCCGTCAATACTTGGTTGTTCACTTCCGGATCGATTAGGAAAAAAATACCCCGATGAGTTATTGTATTTGACAGGTTACAGCCGGGTGGATATAATTAACTTTTGTGTGTGGCCGGCTGTTCGGGTCACACTCATTTTTTGTGAAGCAATAGATTCCCCTTGATTGGAGTTTTGTGACAATGTATGCAGTTATCCAGACTGGCGGCAAACAATATCGCATAGCGGCGGGCGATGTCATTGAAGTTGAAACTTTGCCGGTTGAACCCGGTAATAAAGTTGAGCTTGAGCGCGTCTTAATGGTGTCCGGTGAAAATGGCGTTACTGTTGGGACGCCTACCGTCGATGGGGCCAGAGTTGTGGCGACTGTGCAGGCCCATGGCCGTGGTAAAAAGATCATCGTCTATAAGCATAAGAAAAATTATCACAAAAAGCAAGGACACCGGCAGAACTTCACCCGGTTGCATATTGACGAAATCGTAATATAGGAGAAGAGATATGGCTCATAAAAAAGGTGGCGGCTCCAGCCGCAACGGTCGTGACAGTGAAAGCAAACGCCTCGGTGTAAAAAAGTATGGCGGCGAAGCGGTCCGCTCTGGCAATATCATCGTCCGGCAGCGAGGGACTAAATTTCATCCCGGGATTAATGTTGGCATCGGCCGAGATCATACACTCTTTGCTACCATCGATGGTTATGTCCGGTTTGAGCATATTAATCGAGACAAAAAGCGGGTCAGCGTTTATCCTGAATTGAACTAGCTGACCTGACGGCGCTACCCCTCAACGAGAGGATGCCCCAAACAAAGAATGAACTCGAAGAAAGGTTGTTGGTAATGAAGGAAGGCATTCATCCTACATATTACCCGGATGCCCAGGTGATCTGCTCTTGCGGTAATACCTGGACAACCGGTTCAACTATAAAATTGATCCGCACCGACCTCTGTTCTAAATGTCACCCGTTCTTTACCGGTGAACAGCGCATCGTCGACTCGGCTGGTCAGGTGGATCGTTTTATGAAGCGTCTGGATCGGTATGGTGAGCATCAAGCCGAGGTTACTCAGCGCCAGAAAGCTATGCAGAAAAAGCTGGAGCAGCGTTTTCTCAGGCAGCAGTTGGCTGCTTTGGAGTTAAGCGATCGGGTGCACCAGTTACTCCACGATGCCAACATTATTACTGTAGGCGATTTAGCCAAGAAGATTGCGGCTGACAAGCCAAGTTTGTTGGCTCTGGAAGGGTTTGGCCCTAAAGCTTTGGAAGAAGCAGAAGCCAAATTGACCGAGGCTAGAGAGTCCTTCTTTGCCGAAGCACGGTAATGGAGGCGGGCGACGCCAGTCGTCTGATCATTAAAAAATCAGGGCAGACTCGCTTATCGAGTTCTGCCCTTTTTTTAGGAGGCGGATGTGGTCTACCATCGTTATGACGGCGGCTGGATTGAAGTAATCTGCGGCAGCATGTTTAGCGGCAAGACCGAAGAGCTGATCCGTCGCATCAAACGAGCTGAAATTGCCCGGCAAAAAGTCCAGGTATTCAAACCCAAGATAGACATTCGTTACAAAGCAGCCAAACTCAGTTCTCACAGCGGCAGCTATTACGAAGCCACCGTCGTCGAGAATGCAGTCGAAATCGCGGCCCTTATTGACGATGATACCGAAGTGGTGGCCATTGATGAGGTTCAGTTTTTTGATTGGACCATCGCCGAACTGTGCGAGCATCTGGCCGACCGGGGGTTGCGAGTTATCCTGGCCGGATTGGATATGGATTTTCGGGGTGAACCTTTTGGCCCGATGCCGCTGATTATGGCCCAGGCCGAGGCGGTCGACAAATTGCAAGCTATTTGTATGGTCTGTGGCGCCCCGGCCAGCCGGACTCAGCGCCTCATTGATGGCCGGCCGGCCAATTATGATGATCCGGTGATTATGGTGGGCGCCAGTGAAGTGTACGAGGCCCGCTGCCGCCGCCACCACGAGGTACCCGGCCAACAGCAGGATTAGTTGCTCGGTTTTTGTAACGGATGTCAGGTCTAACAATACCGGTTCTTACGCCAGAAGTTATTTACGTGGCGTTGCTGATTTTGGTGTTGCGGCTGGTTGGCAGCGCCATTACTACCGTGCGGACGTTGTTGGTGATGCGCGGCCGGCGCTGGGATTCGGCCGGGTTGGGTTTTTTGGAGGCCTTAATCTTTGCCTTGACCATTGGCGCCGCCGTTCAAAACTTGTCAAATATCTGGAATTTGCTGGTCCTTGTTATTCCTGTAAAGAAATCTTTGCCTGGAGCAGGTCTCAGACCTGCTTTTATTTTTGCCGGTTTGCTGGTGCTGGCTTCAGCATATAGCCGCTATGAGCCTGTTCAGAGATGACAGGATCGCCGCTTTTGGCTACAATTACCTAAATTACCAGGTCATATCAATCATGTTTTGAGGAGATCAGCAGAAAAATGAGCCAGATAGAAACTACCATTCCAGCCCGGCTACAGCAGATTGTCGATGAATTTAGCTGGTGCGAGGGTCAAGAGAAGTTGGAACTGCTCCTGGAATATGCGGAAAAGATGCCGCCATTGCCCGATTGGCTCAACAAGGATACCAATATGGAGCAAATCCACGAGTGTATGACCCCCGTGTTTGTCCACGCCGAGCTGGCGAATGGTGGTATGACTTTTTATTTTGACATCCCGCCGGAGTCCCCGACCGTGCGCGGTTATGCCACCATTCTGGGGGAAGGGTTGCGCGGCGCGACCCCGGCCGAAGTGGTGCAGCTTCCGGCCAACTTTTACCAGCAGATGGGGCTGCACCAGGTGTTAACAAGCCAGCGCCTCAATGGCATCCAGGCTATCCTGGCTCATCTGAAGCGCCTGGCCGGTATGATGCTTGAAACGTGACAGTTGCGCCGGCGCGCACACTTGCCCTGGCGGACTGCGCCAGTAATGCAGGTGTACGCGCGAATCCATCACGTTTCACGCATCACGTAGTATGACCAGTTAATCAGACGATGAAACTTGCTGTTTTAGCCGACATTCACGCCAACTTTGTGGCGCTCCAAACTGTGACTGCCCATCTTGAGGCCTGGCAGCCTGATCTGGTTATTGTGGCCGGGGATGTAGTCAATCGCGGCCCGCGTCCGCGGGAGTGCTGGCAACTGGTAGAAAACAAGCAGCGTTGCGCCGGTTGGTTGCTGGTGCGAGGCAACCACGAAGATTATGTTCTGAGCCACACCAGGCCCACTGCTCCTCGTCACGGTCCAGAATTTGAAATTCAGCGCCATGCCTACTGGACCTATCAACAGCTAAACGGCAGTCTGCCCTGGCTGGCGAATATGCCGGAGCAGCAAATCCTGCTGGGACCGGACGGCGGTGAGATTCGGGTGACCCACGGCTCGCGGCAAGGGAGGCGAGACGGTATCTATCCCGAAACGACCACGGCTGAGTTGCGCCGGAAAATTGAACCGTCCGCGGCGCTGTTCTGCGTTGGCCATACCCACCGGCCGCTGGTGCGCCAGATCGATCACACCCTGGTGGTCAACGTTGGTTCGGCCGGTTTGCCCTTTGATGGCGACCCCCGGCCAAGCTACGCCCAACTGCAATGGCACAATGGCCGGTGGCAGGCCAATATTATCCGGCTGGTTTACGACCAGGCTCAGGCCGAGCGGGATTTTTTTGAAACCGGTTGTTTGGAGCAGAGTGGTCCACTGGCCCACCTGATTTTGGACGAACTGCGGACCGCCCAATCCCGGCTGTTTCAGTGGACTGAACTGTACCAGTCGCCGGTCCTGGCCGGTGAGATGTCGCTGGCCGAAGCAACACTTGAGTTTTTGGGCACAATCGGTCGTAAAGCCTCACCAAAGTCAAATCTCGGATGAACATATCAGCCCCATTGGCCTCCACTTAACGGAGATTGTCAGCAGTGACCGAGTTGTGCTAGAATGGACAGGTTTAAGAGCCAATTATCTTACAAACCGGAGGAGATAACAATGTACGGACGCGTTTACAATTTTAGCGCCGGGCCGGCTGTGCTGCCCGTCCCCGTTCTGGAAAAGGCGCGTGATGAAATGCTCAACCTGGCAGGCAGCGGCATGTCGGTAATGGAGATGAGCCACCGCTCCAAGGATTTTGAGAAGGTGCTCGATCGGGCCGAGAGCGGGCTGCGCCAACAACTGGGCATTCCCGACGATTATGCGGTGCTCTTCTTGCAGGGGGGGGCCAGCCTGCAATTTTCTATGGCGCCGATGAATCTGGCTCTGCCCGGTAAACCGGTCGATGTGATCCATACGGGCGCCTGGACCAAGCTGGCGATGGCGGAAATAGAGAAGGTGGCCGAGTACCGCCTGGCCGGCTCAACCGAGGCCGACAAATTCCGCCGCATCCCCCGGCCTGAGGAGATTGAGTTAAATCCCCAGGCGTCCTACGTTCATATTGTCTCAAATAATACCATCTTTGGCAGCCAATGGCCGGATTTTCCTGATACCGGGGCCGTGCCGCTGGTCGCCGATATGTCTTCAGATATCCTGTCGCGGCAGATCGATGTATCAAAGTTTGGGCTGATTTTTGCCGGGGCGCAGAAAAATATTGGCCCATCCGGGGTGACCATCGTCATTATGCGGCCGGAACTGGCCGAACGGTCCGACGCCAAGCTGCCGACGATGCTGCAATATCGAACCCATATCAAAACGCGGTCATTGTATAACACGCCGCCGACTTTTGGCATCTATATGGTCGCTTTAGTGATGGAGTGGATGGCCGACGAAGGTGGCATAGCAGCCATTCAAAAGCGGAATGAAGAGAAAGCCGACCTGCTCTACCAGGCTATCGATAACAGCGAGCTATTCTACTGCCCGGTCGAACCCGGCTCTCGTTCCAAGATGAATGTGGTCTTCCGGGCCAAAGGCGACGACGAGGAGTTGGAGGCCAGGTGCATCGCCGCCGCCTCCGCGGCCGGGTTGAAGACGTTGAAGGGACATCGCTCCGTTGGCGGGCTGCGGGCGTCTATCTACAATGCGATGTCCATGGAAGGGGTCAAAGCGCTGGTCGATTTTTTGCAGGAGTTCGAGCGGAGGAACGGCTAACCCCTTACCTCGTTTAAACCTCGTTCCCACGTTTCGCAGTCAGTTCCAAACCTCGTGCCCACGCTTCGCAGTCACGCTCGGCGTGGGCACGAGGAGAAAAGAAGCGCCGCGAATTTTTTGTTACGACTCAAGTAGTTTGCGCAACTTTAATTCACGTCGCAAGCGTCGTTCGTCTACATAAATAATGGCGTCGATGCCCCGGCGGATGGCGGCTGAGGTGCGAAACGGATGGGCGTCGACCCACAAACTGGCTCCCTGGTCTAGATAGCCTTTGGCCTGCAACCCATCGAACACGCCCTGTATATCATCTCGTAGATGCAGTTCTGCCTCCGCCTCCGCCGGATAAATTACCTGGTGAGGCGAAAAAAGGTCAAAAAGTTGAAAGCGTGGGGCAATTTCTTCCAGCCAAGGGTGTGGATAATCGGAGAAGAGGTATACCTGGCTTGTTTGTTGCAACTCGTAAGCCGTTGACACAGCCCCGGCATCTACCTCTACCAATTTCATGAATTCAACCAGCAGCTCTTGGCTCGACTCAAAACAATTGGCGAGTCTGTTAATACGCTGTAGATAGACTTCAGGGGTAATCTGTCCAATAAAGAGGGCTTTCTCAGCCTCACGAATGGCCAGACGCTGGTCGTGAGGCAGGGGGCGCCCCTTTTTTTCGGCCAATAATTCAATCGTTATCTGAGCAATGCGCGGTAGGATGACGCCCCCAGCGATGAAGAAGTAGGTGGTAATCCGCTTCATCATCACTCCCCCATTACCTGAACCAGCACCGAACGGGGTTTTCGCTCCGGCTGCATATCCACGACCAAAATATCTTGAAATTCACCCAGCGGTAACCCGCCATTCACCACCGGGATGGTAATTGAAGGCGGCATCAGCGCGGTTCGCACATGCGCCGCCCCATTATGGTCATATTCGCGCATGTGGTGGACGTATTCGCCCGCAGTGGGTACCAGGCGATCCAACGTATCCTCAAGGTCAACCAGAAAACCGGCTTCATGTTCAATAATCAACACACTGCCAGTCGTATGTTGATAAAAGACCACGACGAGACCATTCTTGATAGACGATTGCGTCACAATGGCGCGCACTTGCTCGGTGATGTTTAATGAATACCAGTTACCTTCTGAGTCAAAGTGAATTGTCTGAGTATGGACCATTTCATTTATCCCTATCAACCCACGAACGTAACCGGCGTACCGTTTCCTGTACAGGAAGGTCAGGTGCCAGCGCATATTCCGCGCTCAACTCTGCCGAGACGACGCCATCGAAACCGAGCCGGCGCAGCCCGGTAAAAAACGCCGTAAAATCGAACGTACCGTCGCCAGGAACAAGATTTTGTTGGCGCTGGCCGTCATTATCATTGACATGAACCAAAAATAGGCGCTCGCCGACGATATCCAAGGCTTCGTCAATGGTCTCGCGGCTCAAATGGAGATGGCCCGTATCCAGCACCACCCCCAGGTGGGCCGAATTGAGCTGGTGGACCATCTGCATGGCTTCGGCGCAGGTGTTGATCAGGTCAAAAACGGTGCTATTCACCGGCTCGAGCACAATCTTGAGCGGGTATTGGGCCACATATTCGCAAACCGTATTCAAACTATCGGTCAACCGCTGCCAACCATCCGCGGCGCTTTGGCCAAAGAGCAGGCGAGCCGGGCAAATCAACAAATATTCCGCTTCAAGAATGGCGGCATTATCGGCGCATTGGCGCACGTAATCAAGCGTGTCCAGGCGCACAATGGGGTTTGGACTGCACAGGTTGTGGGGGTAACGAAAAAAGGCTGGCAAAAAAGAGGAAACCCTCATGCCAGCTTCCGTCACTCGGTTGCGCAGCCCCACCAATCCCGCCTGGTCATAATCGCGCCGGTAGGCGTGCGGACGTCCACCCCAGATATCGATACAATCATACCCCGCGGCTGCCACGCGTGAAATGACTTCCTCGAGCGGATAATTGACATAAACTGAGGTAACCAAACCTAATTTCATCGAATCCACCGCTACGGTAATGGCGGGGCGGAGGCGCGTGCTGCCGCCACAATCTGGATATATTTTTTACATTGTTCCGTAACCCAACCCAGGCCGTGTTTTTTCACCATCTCATAATCAAAGAAATTGCGCGCCCCGGAGATGGCGCAGGCCCCGCACCGGATGAACTCGCCCGCCGTCTCCAGGCTGACCCCGCCCGAGGGGATCAGATTTACCTCGGGATAGACCATCTTCAAGTTGGTCATATATTTTGGCCCGCCCAGCGCCGCCGGAAAGATCTTGACCATCTCCGCGCCGGCCTGAATAGCCGTCAGCACCTCGGTGGCCGAGAAAGCGCCGATATAACAAGCCGCGCCGTAACGGTGGGCCGTTTCAATGACGGCCGGGATGGTGGCCGGCGCAACGATCACCCGCGCTCCCGCCAGGGCGGCATCGCGGGCCGCGGCGGCGTCTAAGGTGGTGCCGGAGGCAGCATAAACCCGGTCGCCAAAGGTTGTGGCGATGGCTTCAAAGTGCCGCAAGGCGCCGGGAGTGGTCATGGTCACTTCCACCACGCGGATGCCCCCATCCGCCATAGCCTGCACATAAGGAATGATGTCTTCCTCGACGTGTTTCAGTTTCATCGCCGGCAGCACGCCGGTTGCTTTCGTCCAATGGACGGCATTTTCTCTTTTGTTTAACATTGCTTCCATATTTGAATATTTCTCCTACGATAATGTAGTTACCTTTGGACCCGGCCGGAGGCGTCCCCTTTCACCAACTCCACCACTTCGTCAACCGTCACCAGGTTGAAATCGCCGGTGATGGTCTGCTTGAGCGCCGAGGCCGCCACAGCAAACTCGGTTGTTTCCCGTAGGGATTTGCCGTTGATCAAGCCGTAGATCAAACCGGCGGCAAACGAAGCTCCGCCCCCGCCGCGGTCCACCAGGTGAATTTGATACAGGCGCGAATGGCAGAACTCATGGCCGTCATACACCAGGGCTGACCAGCCGTTATCCGAGGCTGAATGGCTTTGGCGCAGGGTGGAGGCAATGACCTTGAAACCAAATCTTTCTTTCATCTGCCGGAAGATATCCTGGTAGCCCTCGATATTTATCTCGCCTTTGAACACATCGGTGTTGGCCGGTTTGAAACCCAGGGTTATCTCGGCGTCCTCCTCATTGCCGATGCATACATCCACATATTGCATCAGCCCGGTCATCACTTGGCGGGCTTTTTCCGGCGACCAGAGTTTGCGCCGGTAGTTCAAATCTACACTGACCGTCAGTTTGTGGTTTTTGGCGGTGGCCATGGCTTGCTCAGTCAGGGCGGCGGTTTTATCGCTCAAGGCCGGCGTAATGCCGGAAACATGGAACCATGCGGCGCCGGCAAAAATCTGATCGAAATCAAAATCGGCCAAATCTGCTTCGGCAATGGCGGAATGTTTGCGGTCATAGATCACCTTCGACGGTCTCACCGAAGCGCCGTTCTCATAAAAATTCAAGCCCAGTCTTTCCCCGCCCAGGCAGATGAAGTCCGTATTGACCCCGTGGCTGCGGATCGAATTGAGCGCGGCCCGGCCAAGCGGATTGTTCGGCAGCTTGGTGATGTAGGCCGTCTCCACCCCAAAGCGGGCTAAGGAAACGGCCACAATCGACTCGTCGCCGCCATAGATGGCCTCGAAAGAGGCCGCCTGTTCGATTCTCAGGTTGGCGACAGGCATCAACCTGAGCATCATCTCACCCATACAAACAACTTTACTCATACACTGAACTCCTCGTATAAAATAGTTGGTTTGTTGGTTAGTTTGATGGTTGGCCGTTCATCCAACTAACCAACTATCAAATCAACCACCTTTTATTCAACTCAGCGTCCCAAAGATGGTCGCCGGGCCGCCGTCTAGGTTTTTGATCTGCCAGGGGGCCACGAGCACCTGCGACAGCCGGGACAGGTCCTGTTCCAGATTCATATCCTCGACCACCAGGAAGCGGCCGCCGTTGCCCACCAGCAGCACGTTATGGGCGGCCATCGTCTTGTCCAGGAAAGCGATGCAGGCCAGCGAAGGGACATCCATCCCCACGGCGCGCAGCTGGGGGAAGTTGTCTAGCAGAAAGCGGGCGCTTGCCACGCCGAAGCCGGGGCTTTTCAGGCTGTAGCGCAGCGGGTCGCTGCGGCGCACCGGCCCGTAGCCAAAACGGAACAGCAGCATATCGGCTTCCTGCCCCGCGGCCACCAGCGGCTCCAGGTGTTCAGGCTGCACAATCTCTTCATCCTTAAGCGCCATGTCGCACACCACCGGCCGGGTGAAGACGAATTCCTCGGGCCGGAAATCGGTAATCGTGATGCCGTCATCGAACACATGGCGAGGCGCATCCACATGCGAGCCGGTGTGACTGACCATTTTGATGGTGGTCACATTGGCTTCGTTGCCGTTCTTCAGGCTTAAGAACGGGGTAAATTCCGGTCTGGGAATTGCCGGCGGAGTAGGGTCGGCGGCGTTGAGCGGAAAATTGAGAAAAATAAGTTGTTTATTCATTTTTCTTATCCTGTGTAAAATTTACCATCCATGTTTTGTCCCACAGGCTGGGAAAGGCGTTTTTGACATAAGGATGATCGGCGATTACCCTTTCGTCAATATCCAGCCCCAACCCCGGCGCATCAGGCAGTACAAACTCACCATGTTGCACCGGATTCCAGCCGCGTACCAGGGCGCTACGCCAGGGTACGTCAAAATCTGAAAATGTTTCCTGGACCATGAAATTGGGAGTACTGAGGTCAAAATGCAGCGCGGCCGCCAGGGCGACCGGTCCAACCGAACAGTGCGGTGAAACCCGGATATCCTGCACCGCCGCCATAGCGGCAATCTTCTTGCTCAGCAGCAAGCCGCCGCAGTGGGAAATATCCATTTGCACAATATCCACGGCTCGCAGTGAGAACATGTGCTGAAATTCGGCCAGGGTATAGAGCCGCTCGCCGGCGGCGATGGGGGTGTTTACATGTCGTTTCACCTCCGCCAACAAAGTCACACATTCCGGCGCGACCGGTTCTTCGCAAAAGGTGGGGTTATATTTCTCCAGGCGGCGGCACATAGCAATGGCCGTACTGGCCGAAAGCCGGCCATGAAACTCGACCATCAGATGGCTTTTGAGGCCAATAGCCTGGCGCACCGCCGCCACCAGGGCTTCGGCTTCTTCCGCTTCTTCGTAGGTTAGCTCTTTCCAGGCGGTGCCAAAAGGATCGAACTTCACCCCCCGATAGCCGCGCTCGATGGCTTCCCTAGCCCGCTCGGCGTATTCGGCGGGGGTGCGCGAACCGCCATACCAGCCATTGGCGTAGGCGGGCAGGCGGTCGTGGTATCTGCCGCCCAGCAGCTTGTAAACAGGCTGCTGGCAAGCCTTACCGATGATGTCCCACATGGCAATTTCCGCGCCGCTGATGGCGGTCAGCACGGTTGAGCCGCCCTGGTACTGATCACGAATCATGCCCCCAACCACAGCTTCGATGTCGAAAGGATCCTTACCGATGACCCGGTCGGCGACCCATTCATGGCAGATGGTTTCAACTGTTTTTTCCTGCCACTCCAATGAGGCCTCGCCAATGCCGGTTAAACCTGTGTCGGTGGTCAGGCGAATGAACAGATAATTCCGCAGACCGGCATTGGCCAGGAAGGTTTCAAACCTGGTAATATGCATAGATTAACACGCTCCCTTCAATCAAAATTTACCCGGCCAGCCGCTTGCCTTTAGCCACACCTGTACTTCTTCGTCGGCAGAGGCAGGTTCAAGAGGCAGGCTGATCACTTCTCCGCCGCGTCCCAGCGATAATTCCCCCGCTACCAGCAACTCATAGGCGTGATGTCCATCCCAGCCGGTTACCAGCGGTTGCTCCAGGCCTCGGATCGCATTGAGAAAATTCTCGATCAGACCCATAAAACCGCCAAATTCTTCGTCAAAGATCAGCGTATTAGGCACGATGGGTGTCCAGTATTTTGATCCTTCCAACTCACTATCGTGCAAAGTCAGCTTATATTGGTCATCCACGTCCAGCCAGGCGTAGTCGCCATAAACTTCTACCCGTTCCCACGGTTTGAAGCTCAGGGCGCTGGAAGAGGTATAGACGCTGCCCACCGCCCCCGACGCAAACTCATACTGGCACACGGCATTGTCCACCGGGAATTTCCGCCGGTTTTTACCGTACCGGTTCACCCCCACCGCCCGCACCGTGCGCACATCCCCCATCAGGTAACGGGTCAGGTCAAACACATGAATGGTGCCCGATTCGAACAAATCCACATAGGGGTAGCCCAGGTTGAACTTGCCAATGTACATCGCCGGGTTGGCCACCGGCCCGTCCACAATGAATTTTTTCGCCCGGCGGTATGGCGGTGAATAACGTTTGTTGGCCACGGTCATTAGGACCACATTTTTTTCGTCGGCCAGCCGGCACATGCGCTCGGAATCGACTAGTGACCGGGCAATCGGTTTTTCCACCAGCACAGGAATTCCTTGTTCAAGGCAGGCCAGAGCATGTTCGGCATGCACCGGGTCGGAACTACAGACGATGACCCCATCCAGCTCCTCATTGCGCAGCATCTCCCGGTAATCCGGGTACCACTTGCCGCCAAAAACACGTTCGACCTTGTGCGCCTGTGTTTCGGTCCGCAGGGCAAAGGCGGTTACTTCTACCGGCTCCCAGATGGTCTGCAACCTTTTGATTGCCGGCCAATGTTTGGACTGCACCACCGGTCCCGCCCCGATAAAACCGATCTTCAACTTTCTTTTGGCTGCCCGCGCCTCATCATAACCAACCCCATATACATCGGCCAGGTCAAAGGCCCGGTGATATGGGGTATGACCATACGTGTCTTCCAACATAAAGACCTCCTCTTGCCTATGCGTTGACAACCGAATTCTCGGTTGCCATCGAAGCCTGGCTCTGTCTTTTCAAAATCTGGCTGCTCATCACCTCAAAGAATAGAGCGAGCAAGATAATGGAACCTTTATACAGGTAGAAGGACGAATCCCGCATGCCCAGGGTGCTCAAACCGTTGTTGAGGATAGCAATAAAGAGCACCCCGATGACGGTTTTGCCCAAGTTGCCCTCACCGCCAGACATACTGCTGCCGCCGATGATCACCGCCACAATGGCGTCAAATTCCAACCCATAGACCGCATTGGGCGCGCCGGCCGAAAGACGGGCCACGGTTACCACGGTTGCCACCCACACCATGACGGCGCTGAGCAGAAAGATGAGCAGCTTGTAAAGTCTGGTGTTGATCCCCGCCTGCTTGGAGGCTTCGGCGTCACCGCCCAGGGCATAGGTATAACGCCCCAAACGGGTGCGGCTGAGAATAAACCAGCCGAGCAAATAGGCTAGAATGATGAGCAGGATGATTGGGCCGATCCCCAAGAAGGAAGCATTGTTCATAAACTCGACCAAACCACTCCGGAAAGGGATCGAATCGGCTTGGGAGAGTCCCAACCCGACCCCGCGCGCCCAGATCATAGCGGCCAGCGTCACAATCACCGAATTGATGTCTAAATAGGCAATGAGTGCGCCATTGAATAACCCCACCAGCAGGCTGACCCCCAGCGCCGCCAGCGCCGCAATCCACATATTCTGCACGGTGGTATAAACCAGCGCCAGCACCACACCCGCCAAGGCGATAGTCGCGCCGGGAGAGAGATCAAAATTACCCGAGATGATTGAAAAGGTGATCCCAACGGCGATGATCGCCAGGGCGGCGTTTTGTTCCAGGACATTCTTAAGGTTTTGCAGGGTCAGGAAACGTTCATTCAGCCCAGTGAAAATCACCACCAGCACAATCACCATCAGGAAAAGACCGTAAGTTTGCAATAGCTTCCCAATAATCCAGCGGACGTTGCGCTTCCTACTCGGCATGGTGTTGAATTCTCCAAAGAAAATAGGTTACCTCACCGTAGGGCGGCATCCTTATTCAGCCCGCAGCGGCATAGGGATGCCGCTGCTACGGTAAATTCGGTCTTAACCTGCTGACCTGGCTTTGCTCAGACGGTCAAGAACTGCCGCCACCAAGATAATAAAACCGTTCACCGCGCTTTGCAGCGTGCCGGGTATGCCCTTGATGGTCAAATAATTCAGAATCATCCCCACCAGGATAGCGCCCAGCAACGTCTTTTCCAGCCGGCCGGCCCCCCCTGAGAGGCTTGCTCCACCCAGGATGACCGCTGTGATCACATCAAACTCGATCCGCAAGCCGACCGCCGGGCTGACCGCGCTCAGGCGGGAGATGAGCACCAGCCCGCCCAATCCCGCCGTCAACCCGCAGAGGACATAAGCCAGGATTTTTTCGCGTTCCACCGGAATGCCGCACAATTTGCTGGCCTTCTGGTTGCCGCCAATCGCATACAGGTGCCGGCCAAAACTCGTTTGGGTCAGCAGAATGAAAAAGATCAGGTACAACAACAGCATGACGATCACCACAATAGGCACTCCACCAAAGCTTTTGTTGGCAATCAAGCTAAAGAGCGGGTCGTGCACCCACGCCCAGGAGTTGTCCAGCCAGAGGATCGACTGGGCCAGCCCGCGGATGGCAATCATCGTCCCTAGCGTCACGATGATCGGGCTGATTTTTATTTTCTCCACCAGGAATCCATTGATAAAACCCACCAACGCCGCCGCCAGCAGCCCCACCATGATCGCCGTTACGGTGCTGGTAACATTATGGTTGATTAAGTACATGGTGGTCGTTCCGGCTAACAAAGCCACCGAACCCACCGAAAGATCAATGCCCCCAATCAGGATGACCATGGTCATCCCAATCCCCATGATGGCTACCACTGAAACCTGCTTGAAAATATTGATGATGTTTTGTTCCAGCAGGAAACGGGGCGCGCTAATTCCAAAAATCACCGCCAGGATGATCACAATAAAAACGATCCCATACTGGCTGAAGATAGACTCAATCACCTCTCCGGTCATCAGGCGGCCTTTCGTCGGGATAGCGGCTGGAGCGGAGCGGGGTGGTTCCATGAAGCTATTATCCATGGCGGGCGCCTCCTTGAATTTCGGCCAATAACAACTCTTCGCTGACTTCCGCTTTGTTGAAGATTTTGGTCAACCGTCCTTTATACATCACAAAAATGCGATCCGAGACCCCCATAATCTCAACATGATCGGTTGACACCACAATGATCGATTTGCCCTCATTGGCCAGCAAACTCAACAGCCGGTAGATTTCCGCCTTGGCCCCCACATCGATGCCGCGCGTCGGCTCAATGAAAATCAGCAACTCAAGATTACGCAGCAGCCAGCGGGCCACAATCGATTTTTGTTGATTACCGCCGCTCAACGTGCGCATCCGCGCCCCCGCCGAGCGCGTGACTACATTTACTTTACTGATGAATTCTTCCACCCGCAGACGCTCCTTGCGGCTGCTTAGAAAAGGCAGCCAGCGGGAGCGTTGAAAAAACGCCAGCGAGGGCAGCGAAATATTTTCCTTCACGCTCATCTGCAGGACCAGACCCTCGTCCTTGCGGTTTTCGGTGAGCAGGCAGATACCCTGGCGGATGGCTTCGGCCGGAGAGGTGATCCTGACCGGCTGACCGTGCCGTTTGATGACCCCGCTAACATTTTCTTGGATGCCAAAAATGGCCCGCGTCAACTCGTTTTGCCCTGCGCCCAGCAGCCCGGTAATTCCAATGATTTCACCTTTACGCACCTTAAAATTGACATCCTGGATTTTATCCCTGATGTTCAGGTTTTGCACCTCCAAAACGGCGGGTTGGTTCTCGGCTTCGCTATGACCATCCGACCGGTAAAAACTCTCCAGTTCCTGTCCAATCATCAGCTCGATCAGGTCATTTTCGGTCGTACCTTTGATATCCACACTGGCAACCGCTCTGCCGTTGCGCAAAATAGTACCGCGATCACTGTAGGTGATCACTTCCTTCAAGCGGTGGGTGATAAATATGATCGCTACCCCCTGACTGCGCAGGCGCATGAGGATTTCAAAAAGATGTTGCGTGTCTTCACTGGTGAGCGGCGCCGTTGGCTCGTCCAGGATCAAAACTTTAAGATCGTGCGAAAGCGCCTTGGCGATTTCAACCAACTGTCTTTGCGCCAGCGGAATATTGGCTATTTTTGTATGGATATCAATATGGTGGATGCCAACCGATTCAAGAATCTGGCGGGAACGGCTGTCGATGGTTTTGTTGTCCACCACCAGCCTCGCCCCGGGCTCACGTCCCAGGAAGATGTTTTGCGCCACCGTCAGATTGGGTAGCAAACTCAGCTCCTGGTAAACGGTCACAATCCCCTTTTTTAGGGCCTCGCTGGGGTGCCTGAAATGAACCGATTGTCCCTCGAGTAGGATTGTGCCTTCGTCAGCGCTGTAGACGCCGGCCAGAATCTTCATCAGGGTAGATTTCCCGGCGCCGTTCTGCCCAATCAATGAGTGGATTTCGCCCCGTCTGATCGAAAAATCAACCCGGTCCAGCGCCAACACCCCCGGGAACCGCTTGCTGATCCCGGCCATGTGGAGAATTGGATGATTTTCCTGAATTGATTGCATAATGCTTTTATCTGCGAGGTGCCAGGGCAAGGTGACAGTCACTCTTTTAAGTGACTGTCACCTGATACCTATTTGCTCATGTACTCTTCAATGATTTCGGGCAAGCTCTTTTCAAAGGGGAAGTCGGTGATTTTTTCCTTCTGATCCTTGGCCAACTCCATAATCTTGTCCACATTCTCGGAAGTCACCAGGGTGCCTTTGATCTTGACTTCAGGTCCCATATCCTCGCCCATAGCTATCCGGAAGGGGGCCCAGGCTTTCCAGAAGCCGGTGTACTCGGGGGCATATAGGAAAGTAGAGGACATCTTGCCATTCTTGATCGCTTCCAGGGCAAAATCGGAGCCGTCAACCGAGGTGACGATGATCTGCTCACCCGGTTTGCCGGGTTGGCCGTCCCACAACTTGCCGGCCTGCTCGATCGTGTTGGAAGCCGGCACGGTCAGTCCATCGCTGTTGCCGTAGATCAGGTCCAGGTCCGGATAGGCGGTCAGCCAGTTTTCCATAATCTCGACGGCCTTCTTGGGATCCCAGGAGGTTGGCTCTTTAGCCACAACTTCGATGCCGGGGTACTGGGTCATGATCTCTTCCCAACCGCCGGTGCGGGCTTCGTTCAAGCCCTGGCCCAACAGCCCTTGCAGGTTGGCGACCTTGCCGACATAATCGCCGTTCTTCTGCTTCAGCAACTCCACCCCATACTTGCCCACTTCATTGCCGGTGTACCACTCATCAAAGCCCAGCACGGTGGCGCAGCCGTCCGTCTGGCTGTGCAGGCAGATGACCGGGATGCCGGCGGCTTTGGCTTTCTCCATGGCCGGGCCAAAGGCCTTGACATCGATGAAGTTGACGGCGATGGCGTCGACGCCCTCGTTGACCAAGTTTTCAAAAGCCTGGATCTGCTTGTTGACATCCCCTTCGCCGGAGGTGACCTTCAGGTCAAAGCCGTAACGTCGAGCGGCCTCTTTGGCGCCTTCCACTTCGCCTAGGTGGAACGGGTGGCTCAGGTCGATCTGCACCAGGCCAACCACTTTCTGGCCCTCCGCAGCGGGCTGTTCGGCGGCCTGAGTCGGCTCGGCCTCGGCCGGCTGCGGCGCTTGAGATGCCGGGGCGACCGGTTGGCAGGCAATCAGCACAATCATCAGCACCAAGAATATGCCCAAAATATTGACGATCTTTCGATTCATCTTTTATCTCCTTTCAAATCAAGAGCTTCAAAAATTAGTTTTTTGGGTCTGGCCGCAAATAGAGTATAAAAAATGTTCTTCTCACCTCCTTTGTAGCTACCGTAGCTGTGGCAATTAACAAAAAAATGGATACCAGGGGTTACGCCGCAACCTTATACTCGTTACGGATGAAAACTTGCATTTTTAGCCGACCTGTCGCCGGAAAAATGTCACTTTTTCCCCTTAACGGGTATAACGGCGTTGCCCAGCTTGTTTTCGATCAGCTTCTCTTTCACGGTCCTCTTGGAGTGGATCAGGTGGGCGATAATGGTATTATAGGCGCCTTCCGGATCATGGGTTTTAATACACTCCAGTAGCTTTTCATGCGCCGCAAGACCTGTCTGAGCCGCGGTAAGGTTGTCAAACCCCTGGGCAATCACCTCACGCAACTGTTCCACCAGCGGCTTCAATAGTAGTGATTGGAAAGGATTGTTGGTCGCCCGCGCCATCGCCAGGTGAAATTCCAGGTCAGCCCTCGTCCATGCTTCGCTGGATAGTCCGATGCTCTCACGCATATGCTCGATCAGCGCTTCAAGCTCCCCAATTTGCTCTGGGGTGGCGCGCTGCGCCGCCAGGCGGGCGTTGAAACCCTCCAGGGCGATGCGCGTCTCGTAAAGCGCGTCGATGGCAGAATTTGCCCCAATCAGGCGGATATAGCGCCCCAAGGCCGAGGCGGTTGCCCCGGAGTCTGGCTGGGCCACGTAGGCGCCGCTACCATCGAGCACCTGCACCAGCCCTCTCTCTTGCAACACCTTTAACGCCTCGCGCACCACATTCCGGCTGACCTCAAACTGGTCGGCTAGGTTCTGTTCGGATGGCAAGCGTGAGCCGATTTCATAATGGCCGTCCAGGATGGCTTTTTCCACTTCTTCGGCCACCAGTTCATACAAGCGGGCTCGAGGAATCTTTTTGAACATAACCCATAATCTCCATTGAAAGAGAGAGTTCATTTTGGTAAAAGCTGAAATACTGTAGTAGTGTATAGCAGTATAGCTATTCTACATCTTCCAGTATATAATATTTTTCAAAAAGAGTCAATATTTGTAGATCCAAATTCTAATTTTGCAGGTAATTCCAACCGCTGGTAGATCGGCCATTTCCTCTGGTATGACCTATTACCAATTTGAGCTACTTGTCACCTTTTTTTGTGACATTTGTCACTAGTTTTACAACATTAAATCGGGTATATTATGATTGTTATCGTTAACATGGCAGTCATTACGGCAGGTGTGTTAACTTTTGCGGAGTAGTTTAGTTTTTTGGGCGGTATTCCAAATCAATCCAATTTCCAGCATCATCGATCTGAACCTGAGCCAAACTTACTGAACTGACTATATTTTCAAGTTTTATCTGGAAACCGATACGACCTGACCCATTCAACGCCGATTGGACCAGAACCGGTGAGGTGGACAACCTTAACCCCTAATTCAACCAGAAAACGGTGTTAGAGTCGGATAATTTACCGCCTGCTTGAGGGTGTCCCACCGGGACACCCTCTTTTTTTGAACAACGAGCAATCGCAGCCAACTACGAACTCGATTGAGGCAAGGAAAACTTTAATGTCAGCACTTCCTTTGATGCCCAGAATTTCCAAATTTCCTACCTTCGTCGCTGGACCATCGCATCAATTTGTGGTCCGGACGACTGATTATTTGCAGCAATCACTCCGTTTTGATCTGGTGGCCGGGTTGACTGTGGCTATGGTGGCCATTCCCCAAGCGATGGCCTACGCCGGGATTGCCGGCGTCAATCCCATTTATGGACTTTATGCCGCAATTATTCCAACCATTGTCGGGGCGCTGTTCGGCAGCTCCAATCACCTGGTCACCGGCCCAAGTAATGCCTCAGCCCTGGTGACGGTTGGGGTTCTGGCTGTCGTTAGCGGCGGAGCCGGTCTGGATGCGGTCTTTGCTCTGGCTATTCTCAGCGGCCTGATTAGATTTTTGTTAGGGGTGTTCAAACTCGGGACCATAATCCGCTATGTTTCTAACTCGGTGCTAACCGGCTTTTTGGCCGGGGCCGGAGTACTTATCATCATCAACCAACTGAGTAATCTATTGGGGTTGCCCCGGCCGGTCGGCGCTGATACCATTACAATTGGGTGGGAGTTATTGCGGAGACTGCCTCAATTTAATCCGTATGTGTTGCTGACCGGTCTGTTGGCCATCGGTGTGCTTTTGGTCAGTAAACAGTTCAGTCAGAAAATCCCGGCCGCCTTATTGGCCATCGTCCTGACCGGCGCTTTTGTGGTGGTAACCGGTTGGCATGAGCAGGGCGTCAAGCTGGTCAGCGACCTCGGCCTGTTAAGCAACGTTGGCTTGAGCTTGCATGTCCCTCAAATCGGTTGGTCACAGGCGCAAACGTTGCTGACCAGCGCCGGAGCGGTGGCCCTACTCGGTTTAGTTGAGACAATGTCGGTGGCGAAGGCGATTGGGCTATCCTCCGGGCAGCGGGTCAATGCCTCGCGTGAGTTTGTCGCCCAAGGACTGGCGTCGATGGCCGGCGGCTTTTTCCAGGCTATTCCTTCCTCCGGTTCGCCGTCGCGCAGCGCGGTCAACTTTGACAGCGGGGCTAAAACCCGGCTGGCGAGCGCCTTCTCCGGCCTGTTTGTATTACTGGCTGTATTGGCCTGTGCTGGTTTGATTGGCTTCATTCCGGTGGCCAGTTTGGCCGGGGTGGTGATTGTGTCGGCTTTCAGTATGATCGACCGCCGCCATCTCAAGTTGACCTGGCAAAGCCGGGGTGTAAGCCGGCTGGTGCTGGCAGTTACCTTTGGGGCGACCTTGCTGTTGCCATTGCATTGGGCTATCTATCTGGGGGCGGTGTTGTCGATTGGGATTTATCTGTATGAGAGTAGCCACTTGCGTTTAAGTTATCTCACTCTCAAGGACGACCGGGAATTTGTGGAGCATAGTCTGGAAGAGGTGCTGCAGGACTGTCCACCAGTGGCCCTCATTAACGTTGAGGGGGCGCTCTATTTTGGGGCGGTCGAGGATTTGGAGCAGCACGTTGAAGAGATACTGCAGCGAGGGGTCAGGGTAATTATTCTGCGGCTGCGCCATATGCACTTGCTGGCCAGCACCGGGGTAACGGCTCTGGAAGGGCTGGTCACCCGGGCCGACCAGCTTGGCACCACTGTATTATTATGCGGTGTGACCAACGAAATCGAGGCCACCCTGGCCAGCTCCGGTCTCAAGTCGCTGGTAGGCAACGGACGGACCTTCAAGGCCACCGATACCCTATTTGAGTCAACGCATCAAGCGTTACGCCTGGCCACCCACCTGACCGGCCCAAACCCTATATCTCAGCCAGCTTGTTGCTAACCGGACCCAACCGAGTCAACGCCATCAGCTCTAACCAACCATCCAACTAACCAACAAACCAACAAACCAACCCCTTCAATCCCCCGGAAATCTGGTTTCGAAACTGGTAGAACAGTTGACCAGGGCCTGAGCGGCTTTGGCGTTGCGCATCACTTTAGCCATATTCCCTTTGAGAGACAATTTGCGAGTCAGTAGCATTTTAATGGGGTCGGTTTTCTTTTCGGCTAACTCCTTCCAGCGACTGAGGGGCGCGCTGATGGTAAATTCCGGGGTCAAAGCGGTGGGGTCTTCGGCAATAAAGGCCTGGCGACATTGGCCGTGATACAGGTCCATATACATGTAGATGGGTTCGGTCAGGCTCCCTTCCGGCTCGACGATGAAATACAGGTCCCCTTCCCAATTCTTGGCCGCCTGGCGATACGTTTCGCTGCTGTTGCAGGCCGCGCCCAATCGTTTAATCCAGGCGTCCGTGGCAAACGGAATCGCGTCTCCCATTTTTATACTTCTCCCCAGTGATTTTTTGGGTTATTGCTTCACTTTGTAGTGAATTATACTACAAGTCAAGTTGGAACTGAACAGTACTTAATTACCCGCATCTACGGCTAAGGGTCTATCCAATTTTTTAGGTGACCGGCACTTCCAACTCATCTTGGCTTGGAATTGCAGTCAAATCGCCTTAATTTTTGCTCAGAAATCGTGGTGAAAGTGCCGGTCACCTTATCCACCTAAAATTCTGGACGCACCCACGGCTAATGTCGATTTTGCACTTTTGGCTTCGAGTGGTATAATCGTTTTGACATCAGGGCGGTTAGCTCAGTTGGTTAGAGCGCCACGTTGACATCGTGGAGGCCACAAGTTCAAGTCTTGTACCGCCCACTTACCAGTCTGGCTTGCCAGACTCTTTTTTTTGTTTGAGACAAGCAAGCTTACCCCATTATTTTGCCTGACCGAGTTATTGCCGTCAAAGGAGATTCCAAAATGAGCCAAAATGCCCGAGTCGCCGCCATCGATGCCCTGCTCAGCGCGGTTGACCCCGAAATCCTGGAGGCGATCAAACAGGAGCGCCGCCGCCAGCGAGACCAGATCGAGTTGATTGCTTCGGAAAACTATACCAGCGCCGCGGTTTTGGCCACGCAAGGCTGCGTCATGACTAACAAATATGCCGAAGGTTATCCCGGCCGCCGTTATTACGGCGGCTGCGAGTTTGTCGATGTTGCCGAAGAGTTGGCCCGCGCTCGGGCCAAAAAACTGTTCAAGGCTGAGCACGCCAATGTCCAGCCTCACTCCGGTTCCCAGGCCAATGCCGCCGCCTATTTAGCTCTCCTCCAGCCCGGCGATACGGTTCTGGCCTTTAAGCTGGATCACGGCGGTCACTTGACCCACGGCCGCAAAATCAATTTCTCCGGCCATTTCTACAATTTTGCCCATTATGGGGTTCATCCCGAAACCGAGCAGCTGGACTACGATAATATCGCTGGGTTGGCTCAGGAACACCGGCCCAAACTGATCGTGGCCGGGGCCAGCGCCTATCCACGGTTGTTTGATTTTGCTCGTTTGCGAGAAATTGCCGACAGCGTTGGGGCCTACCTGATGATGGATATGGCTCACATCGCCGGTCTGATTGCCGTCGGTCTCCACCCCGACCCGGTGCCCTATTGTGACGTGGTCACCACCACCACCCATAAAACGTTGCGTGGTCCGCGGGGCGGCCTGATTCTGTGTAAAGAGGAGCACGCCAAAGCCATCGACAAGGCAGTCTTTCCGGGTATTCAGGGGGGGCCATTGATGCACATTATCGCCGCCAAAGCGGTGGCTTTTCAGGAAGCTCTCCAACCCGGTTTCAAAGCCTACCAGCAGGCGGTTTTGGATAACGCCCGGACTCTGGCCGATGGCCTGATTGCCGGCGGCCTGCGTCCGGTTTCCGGCGGGACCGACAACCACTTGCTGCTGGTCGATGTGCGCAACGCCCACATCACCGGCCAGAAAGCCGAAGATGCCCTGCACGCCGCCGGCATCACCGTCAACAAAAATATGGTGCCGTTTGACCCGCAACCACCAATGGTCACCAGCGGTATTCGCCTGGGGACGCCGGCGGTAACCACGCGGGGCTTCCGCCAGCCTGAAATGGAGACTGTGGCCCAGTCGATTTTGGGCGCTCTCTTCAATGCCGGCGATGAGGCTAAACTGAAGGAAGTTCGGCAAATTACAGCCGAGTTGTGCGCTCGTTTCCCGGTGCCGGGATTGGAATAGGTAATTATCAATTACCAATGAACAATGAACAATGAGCAATTTGTAGGACGATTCCTCTTTGCTCATTGTTCATTACTCATTACTGTAGTTTCGCCAAAAGATAGCAGAAAGCACATTAAAAACCACATCAACT
>CAYNLK010000018.1:0-111482 GCA_964398055.1 uncultured Caldilineaceae bacterium | reverse complement strand
GATGTCCGCCTCCGCGGACAAAAAGACCCGTCCACGCAGGTGGACGACCGGCTTTAGTCCTGGAGGAGCGATTTCAATCGCTTATTTGAAAAGTATTGCATTTAGGTCGGGATCAACGTCGAATTAGGCAGGAGTTGTTGAGTAAATGCCGCCGTGGGCTGTTGAGGACGGAACCCTCTGGGCCTGGGAGGCGGGGAACGGCCTGCCGCCGCTCTGCCCGGCCCGGGTTGCGGTTGAGTTCAACGAGGTCGGTCTGGCTGACCTCGCTGATCTGGCCGTGGTGATGAATCTGCCCACCCCGGCGCCGATCCAGCAGCGGTTGCAAGGCAACCGCCGCTGTTTCAGCCTGAAGGCAGCCGGCCAGATCATCACCTATGGCTGGGTGACATTTGGGGTGGAGCGGGTCGGTGAGCTGGAGCGCCAATTCCATTTGCACGACGACGAAGCCTATATCTGGGATTGCGGCACAGCGCCGGCCTGGCGCGGGCAGCGCGGCTATAGCGCCCTCTTAAGTCAAATCATTTACCGGCTTCACACTGAGGGCATCCCCCGCATCTGGATTGGGGCCTCACGCCAGAATCAGCCGTCGATTCAGGGCTTTGTCAATGCCGGCTTTCAACCGGTTGTCGACTTGGCTTATCGGCGCTTCTTGCGCCTGACCTTGCTCTGGTTTCGAACGGCGCCCAATGCCGCACCCGCGCTGGTCGCGGCGGCTTACCGCATCTTGCTCAATGAGCATGAACGACGTTGGGGGCAATTAGCCATAGGCTTTAAGCGATGACCGAATTTAATTATATCACGGCCGCGCAGCAGGTGATGTTTGGGGCCGGCGCGCTGGCTCAATTGGCCCAGGCGGTCGATGGCTTTGGCTGGCAACGGCTGCTGCTCTGTACCATTCCCCGCTTTCAGACGGCCGGCCTGGTGACCCGGTTGGAGCATATTTTGGGCCGGCGCCTGGTGGTTAGCTATACCGAAGTGCAGCCGCACGTACCGCAAGAGCAGGTTGAAGCTGCCTTAATCCTGGCGGTGGAGCATAACGTTGACGCCGTCATCGGGTTGGGCGGCGGCAGCCCGATTGGGCTGGCCAAAGCCGTCAGCCTGGCCCTGGAGGCGCACCGCACCGGCCGGCCGGCGCGCGCCCGTTTCCCTACCGACCAGCCGCTCATCCCGGTCATCGCCATTCCGACCACCTATGCCGGCTCGGAGATGACGCCCATCTACGGTGTAACCCAGGTGATCGATGGGCTAAGCCGCAAAGTAACCGTTACCGACGCCAAAGTGACGCCGAAATTGACCCTGTACGACCCGGAATTGACCCTGGCCCTCCCGGCGCAGTTGACGGCCTCATCCGGCATTAACGCCCTGGCTCATTGTATCGAAGCCGTTTACTCGACCAGCCGTAACCCGCTGTCAACCGCGGCCGCTCTACGAGGGATCAGCTATATTACCCAGGCGTTGCCGCGCGCCGTCGCCAACGGCGCTAATATCCAGGCCCGCACCGAGCTGCTGCTGGGGGCTTATCTGGCTGCGACCGCCATCTCGACGGCCAAAATAGGGCTGCATCACGGCCTGTGCCACGTGTTGGGCGGCAGCGCGGGCGTGCCCCACGGCCTGGCCAACAGCATTATCTTGCCCCATGCTATGCGCTTCAATGCCGATGCCACCGCGCCGGAGCTGGCCGCGGTAGCTCGGGCGATGGGCCTGGCCGGCGACAGTGAGATCGAACTGGCTGAGCAGGCGGCTCAGGCTGTTTACGAGCTGATCGGCCAAATCGGTTTGCCGCAGCGGTTGCGCCAGGTAGGGGTGGCCGAGGCTGACCTGCCGCGCCTGGCCCGGATTGCCCTGCAGAGCCAGGCCGTTCAGAACAACCCCAAACCCATTACCAGCGCGGCCCAAACCGAAGCGGTTTTTAGAGCTGCCTGGTAGGGTTCATTTTTAAGTAATGAAAGGAAAAAAACTATGCAAAAGATTCAAACGCAAGGCGTCCACCATATCACCCTGGTGGGGGCCAACCGGCAAGTGACCATTGACTTTTGGGAAGGTGTGTTGGGCATGCCTTTTGTCTTTGAGCAGCCCAACCTGGATAATGCCGACGAGAGTCACCTTTATTTCGATCCGGGCGATGGCCGTTTGATTACCGTTTTTACCAATGAGACCCGCCCCGTTGACCCTACGCCCAACCCGGAAGGCATCGGCAATCTCCACCACCTGGCCTTTAGCGTCTCGCGATCCACCTTTATTCAGGCCGCCCAACGGCTTAACGAGCGCGGCATCAAGCATACCGGCGAAATCGACCGCGGCTTTATGTACTCCATTTATTTTCGCGACCCGGTAGGGCAGCGGATCGAGCTGGCCAGCTATAAATTCGAGCCGCCCGCCGGGGTTACCCATGCCCAGGTACTGCTTGAAGCCCATCACCTGCGAGTGGCGGCCGGGGCGTATAATATCCAGGATGCGCATCTGGCCGACGCCATCGAACTGTTGACCCGACGGACTCAGCGCTCGCTGTCTGAAGATAGAGAAGCCAAGCACGCCTATCCGCAGCCGGTCGCCGGCCCTTGAGAGACCATCTTGAGGGGATTAGAGATTGGAGATTAGAGAATCTCTAATCTCCAATCTCGAAATCTTAAAATCCCGCCAAGCAAGGATGACAGCCTTATGGAAACCAACAACAGCCTCACCGGGGCCAGATTCATTGCCGAAACCTTCAAAGGTTACGGCGTGACCCATATTTTTTACATGGACAACATCTTGCGCCAAACGATGGTCGAGTTGGAAGAGCTGGGAGTCCGCCGGGTGCTGACCCATTCGGAAAAAGCCGCGGCCTATATGGCCGACGGCTATGCCCGCGTGGCCCGCCGTCCGGGGATTTGTATGGCCCAATCGGTTGGCGCGGCCAACCTGGCCGCCGGACTGCAAGACGCTTACCTGGGCCGCTCGCCGGTAATTGCCCTCACCGGCAAGAAGCCGCCCTTGTTCCAACATCGCCACGCCTACCAGGAAATAGAGCATGGCCCTTTGTTTGCGCCGGTGACCAAGTACAACGTCGATGTGGTTACCCCGGCCCAACTGCCCTATTTGCTGCGCCAGGCTTTTCGCGAAGCCACGTCGGGCGCGCCGGGACCGGTTCACCTGGATTTACTGGGCCACGGTGGAAGACCGCTGGAAGCGGCGATACAAACGCTGCCGGTGGTCATCGAGGCGCCGTTTACTGGTTGCCCGGCGTTCCGGCCCCAGCCGGAGGATACCGCCATCGACCAGGCGGCCCGGGCTATAGCCGCGGCCAAACGGCCTGTGCTTGTGGCTGGCGGCGGCGTGCGACTCTCCGGCGCCGCGGCCGAGGTGGTGGCTCTGGCCGAAAAATTGTCTATTCCGGTAGCAACCTCGGCCAATGGCAAGGGCACAATTCCAGACAGCCACCCGCTCAGCGTCGGCGTGGTGGGGTCGTATTCGGCCCGGTGCGCCAACCAGGTCGTCTCGGAAGCGGATCTGGTGATCTACATCGGCAGCAACACCGGCGACCAGGTGACCCATAACTGGACGGTCCCCCCGCCCGGTACGCCGGTGGTGCAGATCGACATCGATCCGGCCGAAATTGGGCGCAATTATGCTGGCGCGATCGGCCTGGTGGGGGATGCCAAAGTGGCGGTGACCCAACTCAGCCAGGCGCTTAAGGCCAGGCCGGCCAACGAGCCGTGGTTGCAGCGGGCGCAGACCCTGGTGAGCGTCTGGCGTAACGAGATTGAACCTCTGCGCCAATCGAATGTTACGCCGATTCGCCCGGAGCGGCTGTGTAAAGAGTTGAGCGAGGCTTTGCCTGAGAATGCTGTTTTGGTGGCCGACACCGGCTATGCAACCATCTGGACGGCAACGATGGTTTACCTGACCCAGCCGGGGCAGAGCTACCTGCGAGCGGCCGGTTCCCTGGGCTGGGCCTTTCCCGCGGCGCTAGGCGCCAAGTGCGCCGCGCCTGAGCGACCGGTGATCTGCTTTACTGGCGACGGCGGTTTCTGGTACCACTTGAGCGAACTGGAAACAGCCCGGCGTCACCACATTAACACTGTAACAATTATCAACAATAACGGCGGGTTGGCCCAGGGCATCGATGACATCCAGGCCATTTATCGCGACCGGTCCGGCCAGCCAGAGGATCTGTATCGCTTCGAGCCGGTCAGTTTTGCCCGAATTGCCCAGGAGATGGGCTGTATCGGCGTGCGGGTGGAAAAGTCGGACGAGATCGGCGGGGCAATCCGGCAGGCCCTGGCAGCCGACAGGCCCGCCGTGGTGGAGGTTATGACCGGCTTGGACTACCGGGCGCCGGAACCCTGGGCGCCGGTTGGCTAAGCTCTGAACTCCGGTTTTGCAAGGAGTTGGTGGTTGAAAAAAAAGCCGGCATAATACTATGACTGATGTTTCCATCAAAAAAGATTTGGGCGCCAGAGAAGGCAGTCTAATCGGAGTCGTATGGGAGTCCTATGGGAACCATATGGGACGCTCATATGACCGTTGTACAGGTGACCGGCGCTTAAACAAGCGCCGGTCACTTTTTTACTCGAACTCGACCACGAGCCGTTCTTTGGTAAGGGGCGCTATGAGGAAACTCTAAAGGGGAGAGAGGTATGTCGAAATTGGGTTTCGTACAGGCGGGCATATAAACCACCCTGGGCCAGCAGTTGCTCATGAGCCGAACCGGCCTGGCTGTGGCGGGCCTGCTCCACCAACCGGCCCTGGTCCATCACCAGGATTACATCGGCCGCCAGGATGGTGCTGAGCCGGTGGGCAATGACCAGGCTGGTCCGCTTTTGCATAATCCGTTCCAGGGCTTCCTGGATGAGGGCCTCGCTCTGGCTGTCGAGGTTGCTGGTGGCCTCGTCCAGCACTAAGATGCGCGGATTCTTGAGGATGACCCGGGCAATGGCGATCCGCTGCTTTTCGCCGCCGCTCAGGCGGTAGCCCCGCTCACCCACGACCGTGTCGTAGCCATCCGGCAGGCCGGCGATGAAATGGTGGATGTTGGCCGCCTGGCAGGCCGCCTCGATCTCAGCCTGACTGGCATTGGGCTTGGCATAGAGTAAATTGACCCTGAGCGTGTCGTTGAAGAGATAGGTTTCCTGAGTCACCATCCCAATCGCTCGGGCCAGCGACGCCTGGCTAACGTCCCGCAAGTCGTGGCCGTCCAGACAAATCTGGCCGCTGGTGGGATCGTACAGCCGGGGCAGCAGATACGTGATGGTGGTTTTGCCGGCCCCGCTGGGACCGACCAGGGCGACCAACTCCCCCGGCTTGATATCAAAGCTGACGTTTTGTAAGGCCATGGGGCGGCTGGCAATTGCGGCCGCTGCCGCCGCCGTAGAGCCGTCACCGTCTATGGCCGTCCGGTCAACGTTTAGCCCCAACCGGGCCGCGCCGCCGTCGCCGCCTTCGGTATAGCTGAAGGAGACATGGTGAAATGAGACTGCCCCGGCCACGTCTGGCAGGGCAACAGCGTCGACTTTATCCTCGATTTCCAGCGGCAGGTCCAGCACCTCAAAAACTCGTTCAAAACTGACCATACTGGTGGCAAACTCCACGTGGGCATTGCTGATGGAACTCAACGGGCCATACAGTTGAGTCAGGTAAGCGCCAAAAGCCACAATCGTGCCGATGGTAAAGGCGCCCTCGATGACCAGATAGCCGCCCACCCAGAACACCAACGCCGTACCGACGGCGCTAATCAAGCCCAGCCCCATAAAAAACCAGCGGCCCACCATCGCCGAGCGCACCCCGATATTGGCTACGGCCGTGCTGCGTTCCTTAAATTTTCGCTTTTCATCGGCCTGCCGGCCGAAAAGCTTGACCAGCAGCGCCCCGTTGATGTTGAGCGTTTCCTGCATCAGCGCGTTCATTTTAGCGTTGAGATCCAGGCTTTGCCGCCGGATTTCACGCAGCCGCCGTCCCACCCGCCGAGTCGGCAGCACAAACAGCGGCACAATGGCGATGCTGAGCAGGGTCAAACGCCACTCCAGGGTCAGCATGATGATCAGCGTGGCCGCCACGGTGACGATATTGGTGATGATGTTGACAAACGTGCCCGACAGGGCGCTCTGCGCGCCGACGACGTCGTTGTTCAGGCGGCTCATCAATTCACCGGTTTTGGCGTGGGTGAAAAAGCGCAGGCTCATCTGCTGCATATGGTTGAAGAGAGCGTTGCGCAAGTCGGCAATCAGCCCCTCGCCGATGGTGGCGCTGAGATAGCGCTGCCCGGCACCGATAGCGGCATTGAGCAGGGGAATACCGATCATACCCAGCGCCAGCCAGTTGAGACGGGTAAGGTTGCCGTTGGGGATGGCGTTATCAATGAGGTCGCGATAAAGCAGCGGCGGGATCAGGCTGAGGCCGGTAATGGCCAGGATGGTGATGAGCAGGCCCACAACCTTGAGCTGGTAGGGACGGGCATAGCTCCAAACGCGGCGAAGCAAGGCCCAACTGATTTGGGGCCGATCTCGTTCTTCATCAAAGCGGACAAAAGTCCACCAGCCGCTGCCGTGGAACATGATTGTACCTCAGTCAGTAGTTGTTTCAATTCGTGGAGCGTGAAACGTGAAGCGTGATGCGTGATGCGTGAAACAAAAACATTGACTGTTATTCGCTCTCCGCTCTCCGCTCCACGCTCTTCGCTCCTCGCTCCACGAACCCTGTCTCAATGTCCGGTCAACAGCCGGTCTACGGCTATGGTCAGCTCGGCCAGGTTACTGACCCGGTGAACGGTGTGGGCGTAGGGTAGATAGACCAGCATGTCGCTGTCGCCGGTGCCCCACTGGCGGGGATGCTCCGGGTTAAGCCAGATGATCCGCCGGCAGCGCCGCTTGATCTGCTCCATCAAATCCAGACGGGGATCATTATAGTTGTTGCGGGCGTCTCCCACAAAAATCACCGTGGTGCGATGGTCGATGGCGTCGGCGTATTTCAACATCAAGGTGTTCAGGCTGCGCCCCAGGTCGGTGTTGTAGTAGCCGGGTCGCAGCCGGGTGAGCACGATCTCGATGGCCACCTCAGGCGCGTGTTCGGCAAAATCGTCGCTGATACTCTGCAGGTCGTCGATAAAGGCAAAGCTGTGGGCCCGGGCCACCTGGTCCTGCAACTCGTAGATCATTCGCAGCAGAAATTCGACCACGGCCCGCATGCTGGTGGAAACATCACAGATGAGCAGCAACTTGGGCTTCAGATGGCGGTTCTTGAACTGCAATTCCATGGGCACGCCGCCGTAGCGCAAATTGGCCCGGATGGTCTTTTTAACATCGAGCGTACCGCTCTTGGCCTTTTTACGGCGCAGGGCCGCCCGGCTGCGCAGTTGGGTAATCAGCCGCCGTAGTTGTTCCCGCAGCAACTCCGCCTCGGCTTCGGTCAGGCTTTTGAAGGAACGCTGCATCAAATCGACTGCCTGCTCCTGCCGGTCGGGTTGATTTTCCACCTGTTGGCGGCTGATCGACTGGCCCACAAATTGGCCTATTTGCTCAGCCAGAGCCTCCCGATTGGCCTCCATCCCCTCCATCAAGTCATCGATGGATTCCTGGCTCATGCCCAACTGTTGGAGCAGTTCGGCCAGTTGCTCCATCAGTTGTTCCAGCAAATGCAGCCCCAGTTGGCGTAGCATACGCTGTTCCAGCCACGATTGCTGCTGGGGCTGGTCGGCATATGGCAAACCGGACTGGCGTCCGGCCTGATCCAACATTTCCTGGCTGGGACCCCGGCCCTGCAATAAAGATTGGAGCAACTGCCACAGGCTATTGAGCTGTTGCGGGCTGATCTGGCCGGAAGATTGTCCCTGCTGTCCTTGCTGCTGTTGTCCCTGCTGGCGTAGTTGCTCTAACAGCGCGCGCAACGCCTGCTGAAGCAGATTTTTTTCCTCAGACGACAAATCCTCGGTCAGGTTAAGCAGCGGCGGCCCCTCGCTGCCAAAGTAAAGCGGAAAGAGTTGGTCAAATATCGGGCGATCTTGCGCCTCTTTAACCAGAGTTGTCCGCAGCGAGTCCTGAAAAGAGGCCCGCTCAATAATGCCAATGCAGCGAGTCGCCTTGAAGGCGTCCTCACTTTCAGCAATCGAAATACGCACCCCGGCGGCGCGCAACCCGGCGATGAAGTCGATGATGCGTTGATCCATGAGCCTGCCTCCTTATAGCGCAGGGAGTGGAAAGCGTGGAGCGTAGAGCGAAGAGCGTAGAGCGTGAAACCTGAAACGTAAATCTAAAACTTGCCCCCTGCCCCTTGCTACTTGCTACTTGCGACCTGCCCCCTGCTACCTGCCACTTGCCCTACTTCCGCTTGAGGAAACGGTAATCCCCCAGGTCATCGGCATCAAAATCATCCCATTTCGACTTTTTGGGGCCGCCGTTGGGGCCCCGCCGCGAGATGGCCCGCTTGGCCCGGACGATGTCGGCTTCGTGCTTGAGTAGCACAGTCATAGTATTCTCGACCATGGTCTGATCCAGTTGGCTGGCGTTGAGTTTAACCAATGCCCTGGCCCAGTCGAGGGTTTCGCTGACCGACGGCGCTTTCTTCAAATCCAGGCTGCGCAATTGGCTGACCAACTCCACGGCCTGGCGGGCCAGCTCCGGGGCCAGGTCGGGCACCTTGAGCCGGACGATCTGCAGCTCCTCCTCAACCGAGGGATAGTTCAAAAACAGGTACAGGCAACGCCGCTTGAGCGCCTCGCTCAGTTCGCGGGTGTTGTTGCTGGTCAGGAAGACCATCGGCTGCTGCCGGGCGACAATAGTGCCCAACTCCGGGATGCTGACCTGAAAGTCGCTCAACACCTCCAGCAAAAAAGCCTCGAACTCCACGTCGGCCCGGTCGATCTCGTCGATCAGCAGCACGACCGGTTCGGGCGAGGTGAGCGCCTGGAGCAGCGGGCGAGGCAGCAAAAAGCGCTCCGAAAAGAAGACTTCCTCTTCGGCGGCGATCAAATCGGCGGCCTCACCCAACGAGCGGGCGCCGCCGATCAGACTCTGCAATTTGTCCCGCAGCAGTTGGGTATAGAGCATCTGCTTGGCGTATTCCCACTCGTACAGGGCCTTGGCCTCGTCCAGCCCCTCGTAACATTGCAGCCGGATCAATTTGCGGCCCATAGCTGCGGCCCAGGCTTTGCTCAGTTCGGTTTTGCCAACCCCGGCCGGTCCCTCGCACAGAACCGGTTTACCCAACTGCTCGGCCAGATACACAACGGTGGTTATCTCGGCCGAGGCGATATACTGCTGCTGAGCCAGGGCGGTCTGAATCTTGGCGGTTGCATCAGACATAGATCGATCTCCTTAGGTTCTGACAGTGCCATAGTCAAGCTAACTTAACTGTTGGATATTGGATAGCTGAAGGTTCTGGCAAGTAATAGACGGCGGCAAGCCTAAAAGTGGAAAAGGTGAGGTAGAAAGGGTGGATCGAGCCATTGCCATAGATGAGGCCTCACCATTCAGGCGCAACCCCCGGAGTCCCCCAGCCGGTTTGGTTTGAGAGCGGGTAAAAGCCCATCTCAACTCCAACCTCGTTCACAGCGACCGAACAGGTGCGGATATTATGACCGGGGCAAAGGCGATTGTCAAGGGGAGAGGGCGCCTGCTTGCCTGCGCCCGGCCAGCCACACCAGCCCACAGCTCACCAGCAGCACGGCGGTCACGGCCAGGCCGCCTTCCGGGCCAAAGGAGCCGCCGGTGATCACGTCCGGCCCGACTTCCATCAAGTCAAAGAGTGTTCCGCCGGCCGGGCTTAACCCGCTGACCTCAAAGCCAAACAGATAGCCCTGGGCCCAGTTCCAGGCGGTGTGGATGGCAAAAATACCCCACAACCCGCCTTCATACAGCGCAAACAGCGCCGCAAACAGGCCAAACAGGAACAGGTTGAGGACGGCAATTGGATTGAGATTGGGATTCAAGGAGTGGAAAATAGCGAAGATGATCGACGAGATAATGATCCCCCACACGGGTTTGTAACGAGCCCCGATGACCGGCAACAGCCAGCCTCGGGTCAGGGCTTCTTCAGCCGCGCCCTGCACCAGCCAACCGCAAAAAACCAGCAGTACCCCGCTGAGCGCGGCCAGACCTTGCTGGCTGGGGTCGCCGTCTTCAACATCGATGTAGCCCAGCAGCGCCGCTAAGCCGATGGCCGCGCTGAACATCAGCAGGCCAATCGCTAATCCCCGCAGGTATTTTTGGCCGGCTTTGGCCCGCTCCAGGCCAATGGTCCACAATGATCGTTTCTCAACCAGCGCCAGCCAGCCCCACAGGATCAGGAAGATGGGGCCAAAGGCCATGACCAGCAAGATGGTCTGCTCCAAAGCGGTGTCGGGCTGTAATAACTGGAGCAGGGCCTGCTGATTATCCGGCGTCAAACTTTCGCCGGTCGGGATGGATAAAAAGGCGATGATGAGCAGCGCCGGAATCCCGCCAATCAACTGGGCCACCAGCACAAAGACAAAACTCAAGACAACGGCCACAATGAGATGCGGCAGCCGTTTGCCGGATCTGGCCAGGACGAATAGGTGGTTATTGGGGTTAAGAAAAATGTTCATTGGATAGTTGGATGGTTGGATGGTTAGTTGGATGGTTGGATGGTTGGGTAGTTGTCTATGATTGACGACTGCCATCCGGCATGATGGCTCCGCTCAGGTTGGCGCCGTTCAAATCAGCGCCACTCAGATTGGCTTCAAACAGGTTAGCGCCGGTCAGAACCGCGCCCCGCAAGCTGGCCCCCGCCAGGTCGGCCCCAGCCAACCTGGCTCCGGCCAGCATCGCCCCGGCCAGGTTAGCTCTGGTCAGATCAGCCCGGATTAATTTCGCGCCGCCCAGAAACGCGCCGGCCAGATTGACCTCAATTAGCCTGGCCCGGGTCAGGTCAGCCTCCCCCAGAAAAGCGCCGGCCAGGTTGACATTTGACAGATCGGCCCGGGCCAGGCTGGCTTGCTTCAAATTCAGCCCGGCCAGGTTTTTGGCCCCGCTCAGAGTCGACCCGGCCAACTTGGCCTCGGCCAGCAGCGCCCCGGCCAGATTGGCCCCCCTAAAATTGACCGCCTTCAGGTTAGCCCGGAGCAAATAGGCGGCCCGCAGGTCGGCCCCGCTAAGATTGGCCCCAATCACCATCGCCTCGTGCAGATTGGCCAGGCGCAGATCGGCCTCGCTCAGATTGGCCTGGGACAGGGCGGCCTGGCTCAAGTCGGCTTCAACCAGATTGGCTTCTGACAGATCGACCTTGCGCAGATTGGCTTCACGCAAATTGGCCCGCTCCAGCCGGGCGCCGACCAAATCACGGCCGCTCAGGTCAAAGCCCTGGAAATTGGCCTGGCCATCGCCGGTCGGCCAGGCTAAAACGAGCTGGTATTGCTGATCGCGATCCATCGATTCTATCTCGGTGGGGGGGCTATGCCGACCAAAATCGTCAGACGTTCGTTGCCTTTGTTCTCAACCCCGTGCGGCACGCCGGCCGCGGCCCAAACCACGTGGCCCGGTCCAACCTCGCTGACCGTTTCGGCCACCGTAAAATGGCCCGTACCTTCGATTACATAGTAAAATTTGTCCTGGTCGGCATGGTCGTGAAGCTGCTGGATTTGGTCCGGCTCCAGGCAGTTCAGGCCCAGCATCAAGTGGTCGCCCTGAAACAGGGTGGTCTTGAAAAACTTCTCCGGCCGCGCGCCGACGTGATCGCCGTAGTAAGCAACATTGTTTGGCATTAATCTCTCCTTGAGGTGAGTGACAGGTTTGGGTAGCTATTATACCCCGCTTTTGGCTGGTGTAAACCGGCGCTCATATCCAGAGCAGGTGCAAAAGTGACCGGCGCTTGTCATGTCATTTCGAGGCCAAAGGCCGAGAAATCCCTGAAGTGCAGCAACTAAAAAGAGGGTTGCTGGCTAAAAATTGACTTTTTGCCTGCCAAAATTCGGATAAAAGTACCGTTATAGGGATTTCTCCCCGCCCTGCGGGTCGAAGCTTGTCCTGAGCGAAGCCGAAGGATGACATGCCTAAACATTTTCAAAACAGTTTCTAAAGAAAGGCATTTAGTCGGCGTGTTCAAGTGCCGGTCGCCCCTACCTGCTTCAGTCGCCAGAGTCGGCAATTGCAAGCGACTATGCTATAATCTGGGCCGACGAGGCCCTATGACCCGGACAAAATCCCGCTGGCTTATCGCCGGGGTTGGCGCAGTGCTGGCCCTGGCTCTAATCTGGCTGCTGACTACCGCCAACCCGGCGATCTGGCCGATTCGCAATACCGTGCAGTACCACGCCCTGACCTGGTGGTGGGCGCAGGTCGGCTGGCCCCAACCCGGACCCCCCGGCGTGCTGCGTGGTACGATTCGGACCGCGGCGGGCGAGCCGATTCCCGGCGCCCGGCTGTTGGTATCGATGTGGGATGGCACCGCCTACAGCGCCCGCGTCGATGCCGCGGGTGAGTATGTCATCCCCGCCGTGCCGGCCGGCCGCTATCGACCGGTGGCCGGCGCGCCCGGTTATGACGATGTTCAACTAGGCCGCGTGACCATCTCCGGTGGAAGCGAGACCATCGCCGACGTTGTCTTGCCGGGCGAGTCGCCCCGGAGTGTGACCCCAGGCCGAAATCTCACTCTCGCTGAAGCCAGGCGGATCAGCTGCCCTGCTCCGCTGGCAAGCAGCGCCCTTGAGCGAGAGGTCACCTTTGACAGCGCCGGTCGGCCCAACCAGCCTACCTTTTACTACACCCCGGTTACGGCCACTACCAGCAGCCGGCTGCCGATCTTGCTGGCCGTCTATCCCGGCCCGGCCGATACCTGGCAGTGCGCCAGCCTGCCCCTGGCCCAGGCCGGTTACGCCGTGCTGGCCGCCGGTCCGGCTTATAGTTTTGACCTGGAAGCCGATGTCGATGAGCTGGTCCGTTTGCTGGAATTTGCCCGGCAAGGCGAATTTCCGGGCAGCGACCCCGGCCGGATCGGGCTGCTCGGCGGCAGTTACAGCAGCCTGCACGTCCAGCGGCTGCTGCGCCGCGGCCAGGATGTTCAGGCCGCCCTGTTGCTCGGCCCACCGACCGACCTGTTTGAGATGCGCCGGCGGTTGGAGGAGGGCAGCTATATTCCGCCTTTCGGCCTGGATAGAGCTTTGATTGCCCTGGGGCTGCCCAGCCGGGAGCCGCTGCGCTATTGGCAATATTCTGGCGCTTACCACGTGCGGCCGGATCTCCCGCCTATCGCTATTCTGCACAGTCGCAGCGACGAGGTGGTACCGTACCAGCAGAGCGAACTGCTGGCGACCAACCTGGCCCAGGCCGGCGCGGCCTACGAGGTTCACTTTTTTGATGGGGCCAGCCACTATCTGCTGGCCGAGAACGCCGACGAGGATAGCCTGGCCATTTACCACCTCACCCTCGATTTTTTGGCCCGGCAGTTGCGCTGATTTTAAACGGCGGTTGACCTGTGCTAGAATTTTGTTTCGTTGCCAAATGTTGATGCTCTCCCGGAAACGTGTTGATAAATATGCCTACAAAAACTCGAACCGCAAAGGGCACAAAGGACGCCAGGAAATAAAGAAATCTTTACGTCCTTGGCGACCTTTGCGGTGAGATATTCTATATGTTTTATTGTGCTGCAGGGGAATTACGTTGAATCTAACTGACCAGATATCAGAACAAGCCCGCCTTCTGGCCCAGGCCGCGCAGAGCCGTTCCGCCACCGCCCTGGCCCATCCCAACATTGCCCTGATCAAATATTGGGGCAACCAGGATGACGAGTTGCGCCTGCCGGCCAACCCGTCCCTGTCGATGAACCTGGGCAATTTACAGACCGTCACCACCGTCACCTTTGACGACCGCCTGGCCGGGGACGAGCTGATCATCAATGGAACCACCTTTACCGGCCCGGCCCGGCAGCGAGTCAGCGCCACGCTTGATCTGGTCCGGCATCTGGCCGGCATGACCTCACCGGCCCGGGTCGAGTCGGAGAGTAATGTACCGGTTGGTTCGGGCATTGCCTCCTCGTCAGCGGCCTTTGCCGCCTTGAGTGTGGCCGCCGCGGCCGCAGCCGGCCTTGGGCTGGACGAAGCAGCTCTATCCCGGCTGGCTCGCCGCGGCTCCGGCTCGGCCAGCCGCTCCGTGCCGGCTGGTTTTTGCGAGTGGGTCACCGGCAGCGATGAGAGCTCTTTTGCCGCCAGTATTGCCCCGGCCGGGCACTGGGATTTGTGGGATGTGGTGGTAGTGGTTAGCCAGGAGCACAAAGAGGTGGGTTCATCCGGGGGGCATCCGCTGGCCAGGACCAGCTCGCTGCAAGCGGCTCGGCTGGCCGGTGTGGCGGCGCGACTGGAGGCATGCCGAGCGGCCCTGCTGGCCCGCGACCTGGCCGGGCTAGGCCCGGTGATCGAAGAGGATGCGGTCATCATGCACGCGGTCATGATGTCGAGCCGGCCGCCGCTCTATTACTGGACCCCAACGACGCTGGCGCTCATCCTGGCAACCCAGCAGTGGCGCAATGAAGGGCTGCCGGTCTATTTCACCATCGATGCCGGACCTAACGTTCATCTGATCTGTGAGGCGGCTGCGGTTGAGGCGGTCGAGGCCAGGGCGCGCGGTCTGCCGGGGGTGCAGACGGTGCTCTCGAGCGGCCCCGGCGGACCGGCCCGGCTGGTAGGTTAGGCTCTGGATTGGTTTGGCAAGAGTCAGGCGGTTGGGTATAATGTCAACACAATTGTTGGTCTAGTTCTACGAAAGGGTTAACTAAATTGGATTTGATTACGGTCATCGCTTTTGTATTGATTTTGAGCTTGCTGATTTTTGTCCACGAGTTGGGCCACTTTATTGTGGCCAAACGGTCTGGCATTGTGGTGGAGGAATTTGCCATTGGTTTTCCGCCGCGGGCGGTCAAAGTGTGGCAAGAAGAGGGCCGTATCACCCTGGCTGGTCAGGAGTACGTGATTGGCCGCCAGGTGAAGGTGCCTCGTTTTATTCAGCCGGGCGCCTATGTCCGCGCCGAAACTACGGTTGATGAGAAAGGCCGGCCGGCCGTTACCAGGTTGGAGTTGGTCGAAGGAGATGACGGTCAGGTCGCCGGCCAGCAGTCAACCGGCAGCGAAGCCAGATTCTTTGGGTTATTGTCCTCCGATGCCAAAGCGGCGCCGGGCGAGGGCGGGACGGTGTTTAAGGTGGAAGCCTTGACCAGGCCGACCGAATACTCCCTCAACTGGATTCCCTTTGGCGGCTACGTGCGCATGTTGGGGGAGGAAGACCCCACTGCGCCGGGCAGCTTTGCCAGCAAAAGCAAAAAAATTCGCTTTGCCGTGTTAGTGGCCGGCTCGACCATGAATTTGATTACGGCTGTCTTCTTTTTTATGCTGACCTCGATGGCGGGTGTGCCGGAGCCGGTTACGGGCATCAATTTGGCCGGTGAAGAGACTCCTCTGGCTAAAACAATCGTGACCAACGTGGTGGCGAATAGCCCGGCTGATACGGCTGGAGTGCAAGCCGGTGATGTGATCGTTGGGGCAGATGGGGTAGAGTTCAATTACGTCGATGATCTGGTTACTTATGTCGAAGCGAACAAGGGTACGGAAATCACCCTGCGCCTGGAGCGGGACGGCCAGATAGTGTTGGCCTCGCTGACGCCGCGGGTCAATCCGCCCGAAGGCCAGGGGGCCATGGGTGTTGGAATTGCCTATGAGCGCCAGGATAACAAGATTGTTTACTACCCCCCCTCCGAGGCCCTGATCAGGGGTGTAACCGAAACGGGTCAATACGTCGGGTTGACTTTTTATCTGCCAATTGCCATTCTGAGGAATATTTTTCCGGCCGAAGCGGCTCGCCCGACCGGACCGGTGGGCATTTACCAGCAAACCGGCTCGGCGGTTGAGGCAGCCATTTCATTGAACTGGTGGTTCCCGGTGCTGTGGCTGACCGCGGTGTTGAGTACGGCCCTGGCGGTCACCAATCTGCTGCCGTTGCCCGCCCTGGATGGCGGCCGGATCCTCTTTGTCATCATCGAGGCTATTCGTGGCAAGCGCGTTTCACCGGAAAGGGAGGGGGCCATTCACTTTATTGGGTTGGCGGTGCTGGTTATGTTGATGATCGTGATCAGCTATTATGATATCAGTAAGCCAATTCCAACCATTAATTGGGCCAATTTCTTCTAATGACAACCACGCCTCACTGTCCTAATTGTGGTGAACCGGTCAATTCAGATTGGAAGATCTGCCCCCAGTGCGGCCGGTTAAATCCAGCCAAGATCAAGAAAATCCGCTGCCGGGTTTGTGGTCGTCCGGCCAAAGCGACCTTGCAGACCTGTCCCCATTGCGGCGCTCAGTTGGAACCGAAACCCTGGCCCGTTTTACAGGTCAGCCTGAGCGGCGTGATTTTAGTTGGTTTAATCTTTGGCTTTTTGCAGTTATGGCCGATCATCGCCGCAGCGCCGCAGCAGGTCGCTTTGGCCGTCAATCCGCCGACGGCCACGCTGACCCCCACCCGTACCCCAACCGCCACGGCTACCTTGACCCCCACCCCAACCGACACGCCTAGCCCGACCGTGACCCCAACTAATATGCCCACGGCCACGCCCAGCCCCACTTTCACCATGACCCCCACCCCCACCCAAACCCCGCTGGGCGCGCCTACGGCCACCGACACGCCAACGATTACGCCGACCCCGATGCCTCGCTTTGGCAAGCCGGTGTTGCTAGGCCCCAAAGAGAATCGGGTCTACAGCCGGTCGGAAGAGCTGGTGTTGCGCTGGCGGGATATGGGCCCGCTCAAGGAGAATGAGTGGTACGCCGTGCGCATGACCTGGTTACAGGATGGCCAACTGGCTTTTGGCGGCACCAATGTGAAAGATAACTTTTGGGTGGTGCCGCCCGATCAATATTGGGGCCTGGCCGACCAGTTCACCGGCCGAAAATATGAGTGGGTGGTCTTTATTGAGGAGATTGTGACCGACGCCAACGGCAGCCAGGTGGGTCGCCCAATTAGTGAAGTGAGCGATCCCCTTGTGTTTTTGTGGCAATAGCCGGGATAGGGAGAGCAGGAAACTATGTCCAAAGCATTCAAAGAGATGTTAGCCAAGATCGCCGCTGGCTCAAGGGTGCATACCAGCCAGTTGTACATTTTTTCAAGACTGGATCAAGATGACTTGCAGATTTTTCAGCAGGGCTGGCCCAACATCCCGACTCAACGTCGCCGGGATATTATGCAAGAGCTGGTTGAGATTTGTGAGGCCAATTTTGAGGTTTCCTTTGACCCGGTCTTTTTCTTGGGTTTGGGCGACGAAGACGCCCAGGTGCGGGCCTCGGCCATCAATGGACTGTGGGAGAATGAGACCATCGCCCTGATCAATCCCTTGCTTCACTTGCTGCGGCATGATCCGGCCAGCCAGGTTCGGGCGACTGCCGCCAGCGCCCTGGGAAAATTCATCTACTTGCGTGAGCTTGAAGAACTGGATCAGGCTCAAGGTTTGCTGGTAGAAGAAGCGCTGTTGGCGACCATTCACCAGCCCCAAGAAGATACCGAAGTGCGGCGGCGGGCGATTGAAGCGATTGCTTATTCCGGCGAGGCTAATATCATCGACATCATCGAGAATGCCTACTATGATGATGATGAAAAGATGCAGGTTAGCGCCATTTTCGCCATGGGCCGCAATGCCGACGCCCGCTGGCGTCCCCGGGTGCTGGCCGAGTTGGACAATCCCAACACCGAAATCCGTTTTGAAGCGGTCCGGGCTTGCGGTGAGTTGGAATTAAGGGAGGCTATGCCCCGGTTGGTGAGCCTGGTTGAGGAAGAGCCTGACGTGGAAGTGCAGCAGATGGCCATTTGGTCGATGGGGCGAATTGGCGGCCCGTTGGCCCGGGAAGCGCTGGAACAATACCTTGACAGTGATATCGAGGCCGTGGCTCTGGCCGCCGAGGAAGCCCTGGACGAATTGAACCTGTTTGACGGCTCATTTGACCTGTTCGATTTCTCCGAAGACGATTTTGATGATTTCTACGACCTCAATGACCCGGACGATTTCAACGAATCCTCTGATCGAGACGAGTACCTGAACTAACCAATCAACCAACCCATTCAATTCAACCCTCCTCAATAGGCTGCCCTATGCCCCAAATCCTCGCCATCCTCTTGACCACCATTGCCCCGATTGTGTTTGTAGCCGGTTTAGGGGTCCTATTGAACAAGTGGAAAAGAATCGAGACCAACGGGCTGTCAACCATTGTGGTTTACATCGGCAGCCCGGCCCTGGCCTTCCATAGCATCGCCACTTCAGCTATTGATGAAAACGAGTTAAGTCAGTTATTCCTATTTGCCATTTTGTGTGTGGTCATCGTCACGGCCATTGGCTGGCTAATCACCCTGGGCTTGGGCATGGACCGCTTGACCAGCAGCGCCTTTGTCCTGTCGGTTGCTCTGATCAACGGCGTCAATTACGGCGTCCCCCTGAATGAGTTTGCCTTTGGCCAGGCCGGATTGGCCCGAGCCATTATCGTGGGGGTGATTTTTGCCCTCTATTCTTTTAGTGTGGGCGTTTTCTTGGCTTCCTGGGGCAAAGCCTCGGCCCGGCAGGCTTTGCTCAATATGCTGAAGATCCCCCTGCCTTATGCCGCCATCCTGGGGCTGGTGGTCAATCTAACCCATACCCCGGTGCCGCCGCTGGCGCTCCGGTTTGCTCAAATCTTGGGCGGCCTGGCGATTCCACTGATGTTATTGCTGTTGGGTATCCAGATTTCCCAGGTCTCGCTCCAGGGCCGGTGGCGAATTATGTTCGGCGCCTCTTTTGTGCGCCTGCTGGGCGGGGCAGCCATTGGGCTGGGGCTGGTTTTGTGGCTGGGGTTGGAAGGGGTCAATTCTCAGGTGGCCGTGGTTCAGGCCGCTATGCCGACAGCCGTAACGGCCGGGGTGCTGGCGCTAGAGTTCAACAGCGATGCCAAACTGGTCAGCGGCATCATTATGCTCTCAACCCTGCTGTCCCTGCTGACCCTGCCTTTTATCATCTTGTTGGTGGGTTAGCAGCGGAGCTGGAGTGGAGGCCTGAGCCGGAAAATGTGTAGGGGTCAGAATGATATTGAACAGTTGGAGTCGAGGCTTTAGCCGGTTCCAGGGTTGAATTACCGGCTGAAGCCTCGACTCCAGAATTCTTTCCGGCAGACTACCAGGCAGCCAGTCCGGCCAAGACAACCCGCCGATCGACTCTATTTCTGGCGCAGAGCCGGCAGCTTGCCCAGCACAAAGGCAGCCGCCAGGGCCGCTTCGTGGGCATAGCAGCCGATAAAGTAGGTGGCAAAATCCTCGCCGGTCCGCTGCACCCCCACGCCATCGTTAAAGGCCCGCACCCCGCCCAATTTTCGATCCAGCCGGATAAAGGTAAAGCTGTCGCTGGGCAAAACCAGGTGTTTGTCGGTGCCAAAAAGATTGCCCTGATCCTGCCACTCCAAGCCCGCCCGTGGCGCCGGACACTGCGGCCGGTAATCGCTTCCCTCTGGCAGCGGTTGGCCATTGGCCCGGCGCAGGCCATTCACCTGCAGATAACAGGTTTCCTTTAACTGCTCCAGGATGATCTGGGCCAAAACCGTTCTGACCGGCCGGATCACCTCCAGCGCGCCCCCGGCAATTTGCGCTAACTGCTCGTCTGAGTAGACATTTCCAATGACCACCTTGAGCCGGTCAGGCGGCAGCGACAGATTGGCTAAACTCTGTTGCGCCAGCGAGAAATCTCCCTCACCCAAACTGACGACTTGCAGATGATCTTTCTTGAACACCCCCAGCAACGAGCGCTTCTTGAGGGCTAGACCACACCGGTTGCACCGGTAAATCTGGCTATTTTCGTCAAAAACTACGGCGCCCTGATTACAAAGCGGGCATTCGTCATACAAAGTAGCCTGGGTCACGGACAAACTCCTTGCTGCAAAGGTTCAATCTAAACCACCACTTCACCATTCACCATCTACCATTCACCATTCACCATTCACCATTCACAATTCGCTCCTCGCTCCTCTACTTCATCAGCTCTTGCAACGCAGCCAGCAACAGGGTCACATTCTCCCGCCGCGACGAGTAGCCCATCACCCCGACTCGCCAGACCTGCCCGGCCAACTGGCCCAACCCGCCGGCGATTTCGATGTTGTAGTCGGCCAGCAGCCGTTTGCGGATGGTCAGCTCGTCGAGGCCCGCCGGCAGGCGCGGCGTGGTTAGCGGCGGCAGTCGGTGGGCCAGCGGCACGTGCATCGAGAAGCCCAATTCCTCCAGGCCGGCCCACAGCAGCTCGGCATGGGTGCGGTGGCGGGCCCAGCGAGCCTCCAGCCCTTCTTCGTGGATCAGCCGCAGAGCCTCGCGCAGAGCATAGTTCATCGAGATAGGGGCGGTGTGATGGTAGGTGCGGGTGTCGCCCCAATATTTCTCGACCATGGTCAAATCCAGGTACCAGTTGGCCACCTTGCTCTGGCGCTGGCGCAATACGGCCAGGGCCTGTTCGCCGACGGTCAACGGTGAAATGCCCGGCGGGCAGCTCAAACATTTCTGAGCGCCGCTGTAAGCAATATCCACCCCCCACTCGTCGATCTTGACCGGCGCGCCGCCCAGCGAGGTCACACAGTCGATCAGCAGCAGGCCGCCGTAACGATGGACGACCTCGGCCATGCCCTCGATGGGTTGCAAAGCCCCGGTTGAGGTTTCGCCGTGGACCAGGGCGACCAGCCGGGCCGGTTTTTGCTTGAGCGCAGCCTCGATCTCGTCGGGCGAGAAAACGGCCCCCCACGGTTTCTCCAGCCGCCGAATCACGGCCCCGTACCGGCCGGCCATATCGCACAGCCGCTCGCCAAAGTAGCCGTTCACCCCAATGATCACCTCAGTGTCCGGCTCGATAAAGTTGCACAGGGCCGCTTCCATGGCCGCGCTGCCGGTGCCGGAGACGGGGATGGTCAACCGGTTGTTGGTTTGAAAAACGTAACGGAGCAGCTCCTGAATTTCATTCATCACCTTCAGGAACTCCGGGTCCAGGTGGCCGACCAGCGGTTGGGCCATCGCTCGCAATACTCGCGGGTGGACCATACTGGGGCCAGGCCCCAACAGAATTCGCTCAGATGTGTTTAGATCGGTGTAAGTTGCCACGATTTCCCCCTGGATTTTGATTTTATGGTCAAGTGATCTCATTGTAACAAAAATAGACTTTTGTTGTCAATTCACTACCGGACACTTTTTGGGGAACACAGAGTTTCACAGAGATTTCACCGAGGTTCACAGAGAATTGATGAGAAAGACGGTTTTTGGGGTTAAATTAATACCACTTTTCAGTATCTCAGGGTAGCTCTGCGCCTCCTCTGCGCCCTCCGTATAACTGATTTGGCCTTTTCATAAAAAAGTGTCCGGTAGCAAGATTGTCAAAAGGCGCGGCTATTTTTTATGTTAGACTCCCCCGAACCGGAAAAACATGCTACAATGGGACATAAGCCTGGGCACGCCGAGGCTGCCCTGGGACGCGGCCCGGTCAAAGGCTGCGTTTTTTGTTTTTATCTTGCTGCAAAGGGACTGGCTATTATGACCGCACCGGCGCAACTGCACCAACTGGTTGAACGCTTTGACGACAACCTGGCCGATTACAAGCGCGGCTTATACAACGAAACCCAGGTAAGGCGCGAGTTCATCGATCCGCTGTTCAAGGCGTTGGGGTGGGACATCGACAACGAAAAAGGGTACGCCGAAGCCTACAAGGAAGTCGTCCATGAAGACGCCATCCGGGTGGGCCGGGCTACCAAAGCGCCGGACTACAGCTTTAGAATCGGCGGCGTCCGCAAGTTCTTCTTGGAGGCCAAAAAGCCCTCCATCAACCTCAAAGACGACCAGCACCCGGCGTTTCAACTGCGCCGCTATGCCTGGAGCGCCAAACTCCCCTTGAGCATCTTGACCGACTTTGAAGAATTTGCCGTGTATGATTGCCGGATCAAGCCGGTCAAAACCGACCAACCTGCCGCCGCCCGGATTATGTACCTGACCTATACCGATTACCTGGCCCGCTGGTCTGAACTGGTGGATATCTTTTCCCCGGAGGCCATTCGCAAGGGCGCCTTTGACAAATACGTTGACAGCCAAAAGGTCAAAAAAGGCACGGCCGAAGTCGACCACGTTTTTTTGCAAGAGATCGAGCGCTGGCGCGAGCTGTTAGCCAAGAATCTGGCCTTACGGAACAGCCTGACCCAGCGGCAGCTCAACTTTGCCGTGCAAAACATCATCGACCGGATCATCTTCTTGCGGATTGCCGAAGACCGCGGCATCGAGCCATACGGCCAGCTCATGGCCCTGCAAAACGGCCCCCATACCTATGACCGGCTGATGCAACTGTGCCGCCGGGCCGATGACCGCTATAACTCCGGCCTGTTCTACTTTCGCGAGGAAAAAGGCCGCTCCGACTCGCCCGACCTGCTGACCCCCGACCTGGCGATTGACGACAGGGTGTTGCAAGACATCTGCAAACACCTCTACTACCCCGACAGCCCGTATGAGTTTTCGGTCTTGCCCGCCGACATCCTGGGGCAGGTGTACGAGCAATTCTTGGGGAAGGTCATCCGGCTGACCGCCGGCGGTCACCGGGCCGTGGTCGAAGACAAGCCGGAAGTGAAGAAGGCCGGCGGAGTCTTTTACACCCCTACGTATATCGTCGATTACATCGTCAGGCAAACCGTGGGCCAATTGGCGGCGGGCAAAACGCCCCACCAGTTGCGCGGGCGCAGCCCCTTGCGGATAGTCGACCCGGCCTGCGGTTCAGGCTCTTTTTTGCTGGGCGCGTATCAATACTTGCTGAACTGGTATCGCGATTATTACATCGCCGATCCCGAAGGGCCTGACAAGTGGGCCAAAGGCCGCAGCCCGCGCCTTTATCAGACTCACACCGGCGAGTGGAAATTGACTACCGCCGAGCGCAAGCAAATTTTGTTAACGCACATTTATGGGGTGGATATCGACCCCCAGGCCGTGGAAGTGACCAAACTATCGCTGCTGCTGAAGGTGCTGGAAGGGGAAGACGAGCAGAGCATCGGCCGCCAATTGGCTATGTTCCAGGAGCGAGTGTTACCCGACCTGGGCCACAACATCAAGTGCGGCAACTCGCTGATCGGCCCGGACTTCTACCAGGCCAACCCGACCCAATTGAGCATGTTCGCTGAAGATGAGCTATACCGCATCAACGCCTTTGACTGGCAAGCCGAATTTGCCCAGGTATTTCAAGACGGCGGCTTTGACGCCGTGATTGGCAACCCGCCCTATATCCGTATCCAGGCGATGAAAGAATGGGCGCCGCGGGAAGTGGAGTTTTACAAAGAACGGTATATTTCGGCCAGCAAAGGCAACTATGATATTTATGTGGTCTTTGTGGAAAAGGGGTTGGATTTACTGAACGAGCGCGGCCGGTTAGGGTTTATCCTGCCTCACAAGTTCTTCAACGCCCAATATGGCGAACCCTTGCGCCGCATCCTGGCCGAAGGTAAACACTTGAGCGACATTGTTCACTTTGGCGACCAGCAAGTTTTTGCCAATGCAACAACTTATACTTGCTTGCTTTTTTTACACAAGAGCGGCGGTAATAGTTTTAACTTTATGAAAGCTGAAGACTTATTGGCTTGGCAAAGAAATGAACCACAATTAGAAGGGAAAGTTTTAACGAGCAAAGTTACTGCCGAAGAATGGAATTTTGTAGTTGGGTCAGATGCGAAGTTATTTGATCGTTTGAATGATATGCCAACAAGGCTAGGGGATGTTGCTCATTTGTTTGTTGGTCTTCAAACTGATGCTGATGCAGTCTACATCCTTGAAGAAGTGGAAAAACAAGGTGACTTAGTCCTTTGTGAGTCAAAGGCAACCGGCAAAGTCCACAAATTTGAGGAGAATCACCTAAAGAAATTTGTTAAAGGGTCGGTAAATATTCGGCGTTATCATCTATCTGGTTTGACAAAGCGTCTTATTTTTCCATATGAAACCATAGGAGATAGGTCGATCCTTATCACCCCACAAGACTATAAAAGTCGGTTCCCCTTAACTTGGCAGTACTTGAATGAGAACAAAACTACATTGTCAGCCAGAAATAAAGGCAAAATGCGAGGCTCGGAATGGTACGGTTACGTTTATAAAAAGAACCATACAAGGCTCGATAGTCGAAAATTACTTGTTCCCTCTTTGGCTATGGAAGCTACTTTTGCAGCAGACCTCAAAGGAGAATTTTTCTTTGTTGGAAGTGGTGGTGGAGGTGGTGGAGGCTATGGAATCTCCTTGCATCCAGAAACGAATATCGCGTATTTCTATCTACTGGGCCTTTTAAATTCTAAACTGTCAACCTATTACTTAAAAACTGTAAGTACGCCCTTTCGAGGAGGGTATTTTGCTCTTAATCGTCAATATATAGAACTTGTTCCCATCCGCACCATCAACTTTGACGATCCCGCCGACAAAGCCCGCCATGACCAAATAGTCGCCCTGGTAGAGCGTATGCTTGACCTGCACCAACAACTGGCCGCGGCCAATGTCCCCCAAACCAAAACCGTACTCAAACGGCAAATCGAGGCCGTCGATGCCGCGATTGACCGGCTGGTTTACGACCTGTATCATCTCAGCGAGGCTGAAATCAAAATTGTCGAGGGGCGTCCTTAATGTCCTTTTGACAAGCGCGCCGTCTTTATCATGTCATTTCGACGAGCGGAGCGAGGAGAAATCCCTGTTGAGTTGCAATGAACGGCGTTGTCAACGGCAAAAATTCAAGATCAAGAATTGAGTATATCAGCGACATTGTCCCTCCAAGCAAGGCCGCAAGGATTTCTCACCGGCTGGGCCGGTTCGAAATGACATGCTAATCGGAAAAATTACTTCAATCTCGCAATCCCCAAGCTGTCGCCACCCCCAGCAGAGCCACCCCGGCCATAAACCAGAACACGAGCTGAAACGCGCTGACCACCACGGCCGAGCGATCCAGGCCGAATTGTAAAATTACCCCGGCCAGCGCCGTGCCGATGGCGCTGCCGCCAAAGCGGATCATACTGTACAGACCCGCGGCCATGCCGGTTTGTTCGGGGTCAACCCCCTCCAGGGCGGCCCGGTGCAGCGCCGCCAGCGACAGGCCGGCCCCCAGCCCATGCCCGATCAAGCCCACGGCGACCCAGCCCGGCCAGGCCGACCCCGGCAGCAGGGCAAAGTAGATCATGACGCCAAACTGAGCCAGCGAGCCGATGATTACCGGGCGGCGACTGCCCCAGCGATCGGCCAGTTGGCCGCCCCGGCGCATCGTCACAAACAGCGCCCCGGCCTGAAATAACAGCAACAGGCCAATGGCCGTGGCCGACAAGTCGTGGACATCGGCCAGGTAGAGCGGGATCAGAAAGCTCAGGCTGCTCAAAATGAACATGCGAATGCCCGAACCAACCGAAGCCTGGTCAAAGCTGCGATTGGCAAAGATGGCCAGTCGCACAAACGGGTTAGTCTGGCGCTTTTCCCAGGTGATAAATCCGGCCAGAAACAGCAGGGCCAGGGCCAGCAGCCGCCAATCTTGCAGCGCGGCTACGCCGGTAATAGGCCGGCTGGAGACAAAAAAGATCAACATCATAACAGTTCCACCCAGCAGGGTGACCCCGCCCCAATCCAGGCTCCGCAAGAAGCCGGGTTGAATGAAACTGCGCTCGGCCGGCGGCACCAGTCGCTTGACCATTGCCACCGCGCTTAAGCCCAGCAAAAAGATCGGCCCGAAAATCGATTGCCAGCTCAACTGGTCGACCATGACTCCGCCGATGAGCGGCCCGACCTGGGCTACCGCCGGTCCAACCGAATTCCAGGTGCCCAGGGCCTTACCCCGCTCATGGGCGGGAAATCGCTCTGAGATCAAGGCCATACAGAGCGGATTCACCCCGGCCGCGCCGACGCCCTGGATGACGCGGCCCAGCATCAGCAGCCCCAAAGTCGGGGCCAGCAGGCCAATCGCCGTGCCAACCAAAAAGACGATTAGCCCCAGTAATAACAGCCGGCGTTTACCCAGCCCATCGCCCAACCGGCCATAAAGCGGCATCAACATCACATACGGTAGCAAGTAAGCGGTTACCACCCAGGCGCTCACATCGGCGGAGATGGCAAAATCATCCCGGATGGTGGGCAAGGCCACGTTGAAAATGACCTCGTTGAGAATGATCAGCCCGGCCGGCATCATCAAACCGATCAGGATACGGCTGGTTGGGGAGGCCGCGCCGATGGCGCCGGCTGCGGCGACAGTTTGCCGCGCCTGGCCGGCTGTCCGGCGCGGGCTTTGGGTGAAGATGTGGAGATACTTCAAAGCAAGTAGTTCCTCTGATAGTTGGTTGGTTAGTTTGATAGTTGGCCGTTCATCCAACTAACCAACCATCCAACCATAGACGTTCAGAAAAAGATTCGTGCTCAGAAACCCGTTTTCTCCGAGAAAACGGGTTTCTATAACAAATTATTTTCATTCCCACTGCCGCCGCCTGTGGCGGTGGAATTTTAGGCCAGATAAGCCACCGTTTGCGGACCTTCGGGGATGGCGCAGATGCGGGCGTTAGAGCCGTAGCGGGCCTGCAAATCGGCCACAGTCTGCTCAAGATTGCGGCAGGGTTTGAAGAGGGCCTGGGTTATTTGGGCGTCGGTCAGGCCGTCGCTGTAGACGTACACGTCGGCCCGCAGTTGGATCAACGCCTGAATCTGCACCTGCCACTGATCCTGCTCGCTGAAGCCGGGCCGGGCCAGCATCTCCAGCACCCCCTGCGGTGAGCCGGCCTCGGCCAGCAGGGCCGCATACCGGCCGTGGGCCGGCACGCCGTCGGCGCAAGCCGCCGCGGCGATGATCGCCCCGCCTGGCCGCACAATCTGGTTGGCCGCGCTCATGCCCTTGACCGTCTGGTACAGATTTTGATCGAGCGGGTAGCCGCTGTTAGTCGTGATGATAATATCGTAGGGGGTATCGACCGGGACCATCGCCTTATCTCGAACAAAGTCGCAGCCGGCGGCGTGGGCCGCCAGCATATCGCCGGCAAAGACGCCGGTAATCTCCCGCCGGGCGTTGAGGGTCACGTTGAGCAGGAAGGTGGGTTGGGTCATGAGCGCCGCCTCCCGCATCTCCTCCCAGATGGGATTGCCGGCGGTAACGCCCCAGGTGGCCTTGGGGTGGGCAATCATCTCATAACCGTGATTGGTCAGCACGCTCTCGGCGCCGGCTATTGAGGGCAGAACGCCTTTGGGGCCGCCGCTGAAACCGGCAAAGAAGTGCGGTTCGATGAAGCCGGTCAGAATGCGGATATCCGCGTCCAGGTAAGTCCGGTTAACCCGCACCGGGTGGCCCAGCGAAGTTTGGCCCAGTGAGATCAGGCCGGCGGCGTCAAAGGCGTCGTGCTGGAGGCAGCGATAGTTGGCGACGATCCGGTCGCCCAACATCTCACGTAGCTCGGCTTCAGTTTGGCGGCGATGGGTGCCCAGGGCATTCAGTAGGGTAATATCTCCCCGTCTCACCCCGGCCGATTCTAACTCAGCCAGCAAAACCGGCAACATCCGGTCATTGGGCGTGGCCCGGGTAATGTCGCTGTGGACGATGACCACGCGGTCGCCCGGTTTGACCAGAGTTGCCAGTGGTGGCGACTCAATCGGCCGGCGCAGCGCCTGTAGAATAGCCGCGGCTTCGTCGGCCAGCCCTGGTACAAAGCGAGATTCTAGCACATCGGTCGTGTCCGGCAGCTTGACCGATAGACCGGTTCGGCCATAAGCCAGAGTTAGTTGCATAAAGCACCTCCTCGTCAATAAACCGCAAAATAGTCCACAGTTTGCAGTGGTCAGTGATCAGTGATCAGTTGTCAGTTGAACTCAAAACTCAAAACTCAAAACTAAAAATTGTTCAGTCAAGGCTGTGAAATAGTCACTCGATCAACCGCCGCGGCCAGATTGCGCTCGTCCGGCGAGAGACCCAGCCGGAGATAGGCTGTCCCTTCACCGGCGGCGACGGCGGCCGTACCGGGCGCGGCCCCTTTCACGCCGATGGCCGAGAACGGTGTGGTCGGTTTTGTGGCCGGCAGGCCGATTGACTGGAGGGCAGCCAGAGCGTTTTCGTTGAGATAGGCGACCGCGTCCAAACCCTGGCTGGCCACAATGACCAGTCGTCCTGAGGGTATTTCGGCCAGAAATTGGGCCAGGGCCTCAGCTTCAAATTCGTTCGCGGCAGTGTCGAACCCCCGTTGAGCCATTAACTGGCCGGAGACCGGGTCGACCACGACCAGATTCAGCCCGCGGCGGTGGGCCGAGCCATCAACCGCCGAATCGCCAAAACCCACGGTGATAAAGGCAAAATCACCGCCGCTGTTGACTTCCAGATCGACCGGTGTGGTCGCGCCGGTCCCGCCGATAGCGCTATTCGCCGGCAAGACCTGCCGGGGTTGGGCGGTCTGCTCGAAATGGAGAGTCAGGCGGTTGAGACCTTGTTTGAGCAAGGAGCCAGGCAATTTTGCCTCGATGGTTTGCCAGCCTTCACGTAGCGGGAATGAACCGGATAAGGCTTGCTCGTTCAGGCTCAACCTGACGGCTTGAGGCGGCATACCGGGATAGGTGAACGGCGCAATCTGGAGGGCCAGGCGACGGTCGCCGCGGCCACGAACCGGGAAGAAGAGGGTCGCCTCGGGCGCGGCGGCCCAATTGGCCGTGGCCCCGTAAACCTCCTCGTTGCCGGCCCAACCTTCACCGCGATACGGGTCGCTGCGCCAATCCCCAAAATCGAGCAGCAGTGGATTGGGCAGATTGGCCTGCTCAACGGCAAAAGCCTCGACACCCGGCGAACGATAGACCGGCTCCGGCCGGTGCGGGATCAAATCCAGGGCCAGCTTTCGGGTAGCCATGAAAGTATCTTCATAGGGTTTGCGGCGGGGAATCGGGTCGTGAATGACCAGGTATTTGACATTGTAAAGGGTCATCAACTCGGCGGCCTGTTCACGCGCCCGTTGCAATGTCAGCTCATCTACGTCGCGATAAAGCTCGACTTCGGTCAGCGCATAGAAGAGGGGAATGTTGGCGTAATAGTCGAATTTGAAGGCCGGGTTGCGAGAGGTGTTGCCACCCACCATCGGCCGGCGGTGGGCGGCCTGGTAATATTGCAGTTGGGTCCGCTCTGCGCCCAGGGTGCCGTAACTGTTGCGCCAGCCGAGGGGGAGCTGCATCAGCGTAAAATCGTCCGCTTCCGCCCCAATCTGGGTATATACCTCCGGAATACGGGCATCGGTTAACGGCAGCGGCGCGCTGAATTGGTCGAACAGGAGTAGGATTAGAATGACCATGGTTAGCCCAATTAAGGGGAGGGTGAAGCGTGGAGCGTGGAGCGTGGGGCGTGGGGCGGGGAGCGGGGAGCGGGGAGCGGGGAGCGGGGAGCGGGGAGCGGGGAGCGTAAAATGGAGTACCCAATTTGTGGCGTACCCCACCAGCACGGCCAGCGACATGGTCAGGGGGATGCCAAAGCGATTGGGCACCCGGTTGGCGTTGATGAGTGGGATGTAATGCAGCAAGGCAAAGGGCAGGGGGAAGGTGACCTCGAGGCCGTCCAGATTAAAGCGGTTCTGGCCGTTGATGGTCAGCAGCGGCCCCAGGCTGAGGATTCCAAAGATCATAACGCTCCATAACCACACCCGCGCCTCGCGGCGCCGGACGAGATAGCCGAGCAGGGCCAGGGCCAGGATGCCGTAACCGAGGAACAGGGTGTTGGCGTCGTTGAAGCGGCTGGTCCCCTCGATGACCGCCCGCAGCTCGCTCACCCAGTCGACTCCGGCCAGGGGGTGAAGCGGCGTCAAGGTGAAGAGGCCAACCAGGTCGGCGCTGAGTTTCAACCCCTCCCCCCAGCCCGGTTCGGCAAAAGCCGGGTCGAGAAAATCTGGCAGCACGGCCAGCACAAACGGCGCCGTGAAGAGGAAGGCGAAGAGGCCGATCAGGTAGAGACGAATCAGCGAATGGGCGAATGGGCGAATGGGCGAATAGGCGAATGGCGGATAAGATTCAGGTTCGCTATTCGCTACACCTGCCCTGTGGGCACCTGCCCTGTGGGCACCTGCCCTGTGGGTTCGCCCCACTTGCCCTGTGGGCACTTGCCCTTTGGGTTCGCCTATAAAGATGATCACCGTGATAAATAGCAGGAACACGCTGAAGGTCAGCTCGGCATAGAGACAGAAGGCGGCCAACAGGCCGGCCATTAGAATATTTTTGAAGCCACCCTGGCGCAGCGTCTTGAGGAGAAACAGGGTATAAAACGGAAACCATTGGATGGTGACGAAGTTGTAATGTCCCAGCGCCACATACATCATCCGGCTGGCGGAGAAGGCATAGACCGCCCCGGCGGCAAAGGCGGCCAGGTAGCGGGGAGCGGGAAGCGAAGAGCGAGCAGCGGAGAGCGGGAAGCGGGAAGCGGGAAGCGAGGGGCGGGGAGTGGGTTGGTAGAGGAGATAGAAAGATAAGAGAAACATCCCGTAGGCGCTGGCAAGGTAGGAGAACAGAATAGTCAGGTTGCTGGCCAGCGGCAGGGAGAAAGCCAGTTGGAGCGGCAGGCCAAAAGCGGCGTTGAACAGATTGAAGGTGTAAGTGGTCAAATCGATGCCCAGGGGGAAGAAAATATAGGTCGAGGCCAGGGGCGTCTGCCCCAAATTGAGCAGGCTGTATTTGAGCCACCACATATTCCAGATGAAGGTCGACTCGTCAAAAGCCCAGGTGGCTTCACCGGGAATGTGGCTGGTCAGATGGGCAGCCAGCGGCCAGGTCAGGAGCAGGACCAGCAGGGCATAAAGTCCAATTACAATGAGATGAGACCGGTACTGTTTGAACATCGGAGGCTATCATACCACGACTGAGGTGATTGGAAAACTTGCTTTGGGTAAAACAAGCCGCTAAATTCAAAGTAAAATACACCTCGCAACCCATTTGACACCAACCCCCATTCTTCATAGAATAGGCGGCTATGCCAGTCAAAGCAATTTTCGCAATTTTTAGCTTGCTGTTCATTCTGGCCGTGGGCACCTGCCGGAGCGCGCCGCCTGATCCTGCCTCCCCAACTCCTCTGGCGGCGGCTACGCCTACCCGCGTCCCGCTGACGCCCACTCCAACCGTGGCCACCTGCGCCGACCTTGACGCCAACTGGGGTCACAATTGGCCGGCCGTCCTCGAGACATTGGCGCAGCTCATTACGGCTGACCAGAGCTGCGGGGCCGAGCCGCTCCTGAGCAAGAAATACGCCGCTCATTTTATTTATGCGGCCAGCCTGGAAGAAAACGGTGAGCTTGAGCCGGCCATTGCCCAGTACCGGGCGGCCCTGGCCCTCGATCCGCAGCGGCAAGAGGCGCTCAAGGCCCTGGTGCGGTTGCAGGCTCTGCCCAAACCAACCCCGCCCGCCTGTCTCTCCACCGCGCCGGCTCGACCCGACCCCGCCCTGGCGGTTACGCCGGCGCCGGGCCAACTCGTCACCGTTCAAAACGGCCAGTTGCAGTTGAACGGCCAACCTTTTAAGGTCAGGGGGGTCAACTACTACCCCCGCCACGCCCCCTGGCAGCAGTTTCTGACCGAGGCTGATCCGGCTCAAATGGCCGCCGAGTTGGACCTGATCGAGCAGGCCGGCTTCAACACCCTGCGTATTTTTCTGTGGTACCAGCCGCTCTTTACCTGCCAGCCGGAAGACGCCATTCCCAATGAGGCTGCCTTCGCCGTGATTGACGCCTTGCTGGAACTGGCTCATGAGCGTGATCTCAAGCTGATTGTCACTCTCAACGATCTTCCGGACCTGACCTTTCGCCCGCTCTACACCGACTACGCCCACTACGACAACCAGACCGTCTATATAGTGCGGCGTTACCGCCACGAACCGGCCATCCTGGCCTGGGATGTGCGGAATGAAGGCGACCTGGATTACGGGGCCGAATCTAAAGACGAGGCCCGCTTCAGCCAGGCTGAGGTGATCGACTGGTTGGCCCACGTTAGCCAGTTGGTCCGTGACAATGATCCTGACCATCTGGTCACCGCCGGCTGGTGGGGCGACCCGAGGCCGACCGACCCTTACGTGGACTTTTTGTCGTTCCACCATTGGACCGAGACCGACCAGCTTCAACGCCGGCTCAATGAGTACCGCCGCGCCAGCGCCAAGCCGCTGCTGCTGGGGGAAATTGGTTACGATACCCTGGCCGCTTCAGCCAAAGAGCAACGGGACAAGGAGCAGGAAGTCGGCGATACCCTCGGCCACGCTCTGCGGCTGGTGGAGGCTCAGGACCTGGCCGGCTGGGTCATCTGGACGGCCTTTGATTTTGTGCCGGCGCCAGGGCAACCGGAAAATCGGGAGCACTTTTTTGGCCTGTGGCGCACCGATTTAAGCCCCAAACCGGCGCTGAAAGCTCTGCCGCTGCCTTGAACAAAGCTGTAACCTCCCGGCCAGCCCTTCTTATTATCGGCGCCAGTGTGGTGGCGCTGGTCTTACTACTGGTCTGGTGGCTCAGCCGGCCTCCTGGCCCTGAAATCCCGCCCGGCAATGAGCGCTTTGGCCTCTGTTTCATCAGCGCGGCTGACCATCTGGCTGACGAGGCGCGTTACCGCGGCGCCCTGGCTGCCGGCGCTCGCTGGGACCGCTGGCCGCTCTACTGGCATTGGGTCGATGAGGGTGGCTACGTGGGCGATCATGCGGGCGGCCGCCATGATTACGATACGTTGGTCGCCCAGGAGATAGCCCACGGCCTCACCCCGGTGGTGATCCTGCTAGGCACACCCGCCCAATATGCCAAAATCCCCTCTCATGTTAGCGAGGCTGACGGCGCTGACCCGGCTAAGCCGGAGACTCAGGCCGCGCCGGCTAACAGCCATATCTCACCTCCGGCCAGCCTGGCCGAACCGATCTTTGCCGACGGCACCGATATCCCCGGCCCCGGCAAAGCCATCAACCCGGCCAATGCCTGGGCTAAATTTGTTTTCACCACGGTTGACCGCTATCGGCCCCAGGGCCAGCTCGCTCGCCGGCAGGGCTGGCCCCGGTCGGCCGGGATTCGCTATTGGGAAGTCTGGAACGAGCCGGATTATGATACTTTTTGGGCCGGCGATGTGGCGGATTATTACCGGTTGCTCGAGGTAGCCTACAAAAGCATCAAAACGGCTGACCCCACTGCCACCGTGCTGCTGGGCGGTCTGGCTTTCTATGACCAGCGAGCCTGGTTCCCCGAACTCCTCCGGCAAGCCGGCGGCCAACCGGAGCGGGCCTATTTTGATGTTTTTTCTTTTCATCACTATTTGAGCATCTACCAGAGTGAATGGCTCATCCAGCAGGCTCGCGACAGCCTCGATGCGCACGGCCTGGCCGAGGCGCCCATCTGGATTACCGAAAGCGGGCTGTCGGTTTGGGACGACTATCCGGCGACCGCCTATGACGTCAGCCCAACGACGCCGTATCGGGGCAGCATGGTCGAGCAGGCCGCTTACGTGATCCAAAACTCGGCCCTGGCCTTCTACAACGGCGTCGAGCGTTACTATCATTTCATGCTCCACGACGACTGCGGCGACGGTCCCAGCAGCGCCTACGGCTTGCGCCAGAACTTTTCGCCGCACCCCTGTAACCCGGCCGAAGGCAAGCCCCGCCCGGCCTACGCCGCCTACCAGTTGGCCGCTGAACAATTCCGCGACCTGATCCCACTCTGGCGCCAACAACAGTATGACCAGGACCAGGTAGCCTTTTATCGGCCGGCCGACCGCTCCCGGCTGGTGGTGCTGTGGGCCAGGCAGGGGCTAACCGTCACCACCACGCTCACGGCCACCGGCCAGATGGCCCGGCTTTACTGGATCGAGCCGACCGAAACCCTGTCGGGCACCACCGGCCTCAGCCGTACCGTGACCCTGACCCCCACCAACGATCTCTACAGCCTGACTCTGCTGCCGGCCACCAATCAAAACAGCGGCCAGCCCGACGACCGGGCCTATCAGGTGGGCGGACCGCCTTTGATTCTGGTCGAAGAGGACACCAAGCCGCCGGAGACCCACCTTCTGGCCTTGCCGTCGACCAGCCCACCCGGCCTGGTCGTGCAGTGGCAGGGGGAAGATTTTGGTTCCGGCCTGGTTGGCTATGACATTTATGTTAGCCAGGATGACGGTCCGCTTGAGCTTTGGTTGGACAATACCACTCAGACTGAAGCCAAGTTCTCAGGCGAGGTTGGCCACAGCTATGGTTTTGCCGTGCGGGGACGCGACCGGGCTGGCAACGAGCAGCCGCAACCGGTTCAACCTCAACTTACCACCGGGATCATTGCCGGCGTGCCGCTGGCCGGGGTAGTGATGGGTCCCGGCGGTGAGCCGGTCGCCAACGCCAGCGTCATTATCAGCGGCCCCAACACCCAAGAGATTGTCGTCACCGGCCCGGACGGTGGTTGGCCGCCGCTGCCGCTTCTGCCGGGCGATTACACGCTTCAGGCCAGCGCGCCCGGTTACGGCGACTGGCCGGCCCCGCAGCGGGTGAGCTTGAGCCAGGCCGCTCGCCCGATTACGACGACCCTGGCCCCGGCTACCAATGCCGTTGCCAGCGGCGATTTTGAGGGCGCGGCGGTGTGGCAAGCATGGCAATGGGAGGGGCAGGTTGCCCTGTCCATCGAGGCCTTTGACGGCCAGGCCGCCGCTCGCCTGGGCGACGGCCGCGGCGAGCCAACTACGTGCCCGGCCGGCCAGCCCGGCCAGTTGTGGGCGTTACGCCAGCAGGCGTCGATTCCGCTCGAGCCTGCCCCGGTTTTATCGTTTCTATACCAAATCTCTCCGGCTCAACCCGCAGACCGGCACGGTTGGTTAGAAGTTCGCCTCATGATTGCCGGTCAGCCCTATTACCTGTTTACCCCCACTGAGTTACAACCCTCACCGGATTGGTTGTTCGTTTCCCAAGATTTGTCAGCCTGGCCGGGGCAGGTCGCCGATCTGGAATTCCGGGTAATCCGTTGTTCGGACGAACCCTTTGCGGTTAACCTGGATCGCGTCAGCATCGGGCCAAATGTAGCTCCCTGAGGTACAGGGTATGCTCAAAGTTGGTTGACAAAATCTTCACTCTCTGCTGCATCGTATTGGAGTCGAGGCTTTAGCCCGATTTCATCGGAGTTTAACCGGCTGAAGCCTCGACTCCTGAAATCGAAGCGGACTTTGAACATGCCGTACCCTGAGGTACCGGCTTGACAATTGGGTTATCTCAAGCTATACCATACGGCATTGGTCCACCGTGAGGAGGAAAAGTTGAGGAGAGCAAAGGAGAAAAATATGGCTACTTACATGACCCGGCCGGCCTGGCCGGCGGTCAAGGGGGCTAAGCAATGGCTCAGGTGATGAACGATCCCCATCGCGGCCAGCCAGTGCTAACGGCCGGCACGCCGCTGGAGCAGGCGCAGGCGTTGATGGTGCTGGTCCACGGTCGCGGGGCCACCGCCGAGAGTATCCTCACCCTGGCCCGGGAAGTGGACCGGCCCGGCTTTGCCTACCTGGCGCCGCAGGCGGCTGGCAATACCTGGTACCCCTACAGCTTTCTGAACCCCATTGCCGACAACGAACCGCACCTGTCATCAGCCCTGGCCTTACTGGCGGGGCTATTCGAACGGTTGGGGGGGGCCGGGTTTCCGCCGGAAAAGGTGCTGCTGCTCGGCTTTTCCCAGGGCGCCTGCCTGTCGCTGGAGTTTGTGGCCCGCAACGCCCGCCGCTATGGGGGGGTGGCGGCTTTGAGCGGCGGCCTGATTGGCCCCGACGGGACGCCCCGTAACTACCCTGGCTCGCTCGCAGGGACGCCCATTTTTCTGGGCTGCAGCGATGTCGATTTCCATATCCCCAAGGAGCGGGTTCATCATTCGACCGAGGTATTGCGCCAACTCGGCGCCGACGTGACCGAGCGGCTCTACCCTGGTTTGGGCCATACCGTTAACCAGGATGAGCTGGCCTTTGTGGCCGAGATGATGGCGAAGTTGGTAGACGGCAGCCGGTAGACGGCAGCCGGGGACTTCGCTCTCGCCTACGGGCTGCGTCGAAACGAGCGAATCTCCAATCTCCAATCTCCTATTCTCCAATCCCTATTCGCCAACTTTCGCCACAAAATCCCCGGCCAGGGTCCCCTGGCAAACGGCTTCTACCCGGCCGGTCAGGCTGGCCTGCCACGTCTCGTCAATGACTACATAGGCAGTACCGCCGGCCATGCGCACCTCGACCGGGCTGCGACAGCGGCCGGTTCTGATGGCCGCGCCGGCCGCGGCCGCGGCTGAGCTGCCGGAGGCCAGAGTGTAGCCGGCGCCGCGCTCCCAGATTTCAAGCGTGATGGTGTGCTGATCTAAAACGCGGCCAAATTGCACGTTGGTCCGGTTGGGAAAATGGGGGGACTGCTCGACCAGCGGGCCGGCCGCCCGGGCCTGGTCCGCCGAAATACTCTCCCGGAAGATGACGCAGTGCGGGTTGCCCAGGCTGACCGCGGTGACCCGGTCGGCGCGCCCGCCAAACTCCAGCGTCTCTTCAATGACCTCCCGGCCCGGACCGCGTACCGGCACAGCTTCACTCCAAAACGACAGCCGGCCCAGGGTGGTGGTGATCGTCTGGGCCTGTTCATCCCTGACCTCTGCGTTGACGATTTCGCCGCCGATGCCCAACTCAAAGGTCGGACCGGTCACGTAGCCCTGTTCCCACAAATAGCGGGCAAAGATGCGCAGGCCGTTGCCGCTTTTGGCCGCTTCACTGCCGTCGGGGTTGAAGAAGCGCATAACGGGCGGCTGTCGCCCGGCCGGCCAGGGGCCGTAACAGATGCCGTCGGCGCCCAGCCCAAAGTGACGGTCGCACAGCCGGCGGATGGCCGCGGGGGTCAGCGGCAGGTCAAAGCTGGCCGGGTTCAGCACCAGCATGTCATTGCCAAAAGCCTGATATTTGTAGAACTGTGTCTTCATGGTTGTTCTAAGTTCATGTTATTTTGGGCTAAGCTCATTGATTGGCTTAAGCGATCTCTCGCTAAAGGCGCGCAGGATATAGTGCAAATATGGCGCCAGTAATTCGTTCTTATTTGTGGTTGTGCCATCATAAACAATCGAGACGATGGGAATACCGATCTCCTTTTCAACGGCTTTGAAGAGGGACTCGCTGACCAGGCCGGGGCAGCAGAATATTGGATTGACATGGATGAAGAGGGCTATATCCGGATAATGTTTGAGCAAACTGAAAATTTTCAACAGGTTTTGGCTCGTTTCACCGCCATGGTTTAGAGACAAATTGTATTTTTTGAGGTGACTAAGAATAGAGTCATCAAATGTTGGAAACTCTTCCCCCAGAACTTCCTGCGCAATTTGGTAGAAACGCTTTTCAAATTTTTCGAGCACCTCTACCAGTAGTTTATCTCGGATTAAGGTTATGTATCGCCCATCCCCCCAAAGATAATGGGTGTGTTTATCGGCTAACAATCTTAAGACATAGTTGAACGGCACGGCGACAACTTCAGCCCCGTAATCTTCAAGAACAGAAATTAATTGTTGATTGAAGACATCATTATCGCGAACATATAAATCACCAATGATCGCTGCTTTGGGTCGGGCATCATAACTTTCACTCACGGGAATTCTGGAGAGTTCAGCCACAATTTCTTTGAATACCTTCTGTTTAGATTGGCCGTGAGCAATGCAGTGGTAAAGTCTTTGCCCGGCTTCCGCGATCAGTAGATTGGTTTGTCCCCGGAAAGTTTCATACGGCCGCAGCTTACACCCCATTCTTCTGAGTAACCCTCCCAACAAAAAGGCGCAATAGACCTCATAGATCACCTCAAAAGGAAACCCTCTCAGATCAGAGGCGGTGGCTAAAACCTGTACTCGATCAAAGTTGGGGCCTCTTTGTTCTAACAATTTCTTTATCATGAGCGGGTATTGCGGAAAATTACAGGCAATCTGGGTGATCGCTGGCATAAATATGGTGGTATTTTCCGGCCTAAGCTGATATTTCTGGATTGTTTCAATTGCTCCCTGGACGATAGAGCTGATTGGCAAACATTGCCCGTCATTCAGCCGCAGACTCGAGGCCACCGTTGTTGGCGTTTCTTCAATCAACCGCGCCTGATATCCGGCATGTTCAAAGGCTGCGCCTATCAGGTTACAGCTCAGTGAGTCAAAGTTGGGGATTAAAATAGTTATCCCCTTAGCCGGCGATTTTAAGATACTCGGCTGAGATCTTGCCTCGAATTTGTCCGTGATTCTTGGGCAAGGGGGGGTGGGACGATACCCTTCCTGCGGTCGCCATGCCCCCCCCTGGCGAATATCTGGGCCAGGCCATTTTGTCCGAGTAGCTAAATTGTCGCCCTGAAAATGAGTGCGAAAGGTTTCAATAGCCGCTTCAACCCGAGTTTCGTAGCCAACGTAAGAGCCGTGCTCATCAATTTGCAGAATCAGATAGGGTTTTTGATAACTATCCATAATTTCCTTGAAATAGTTAAGCACAAATGAGTCGGGTGAGCATTTGAAGGCAGACAAAAAAACCGGGTAAAGTCCGGCAGTTTTCCCAATATAATCCGCCGCCCTTAAAATATCCCCCCCATATTTCCAGTGATTCCAATCAATGGATTCTCTGGCGGGGCTGTCAATACCAATATCTGCTTGCGGCAACATGTCCTGAAAAAATGTTTTTATCCCAAATTCATTGAATTTTTGGGGAATATATTTATTCAGCACCCTATCCAATACCAGGTAAGGTCGCCCCAGCAGGACCACAGAAATATCCTTTGACTGATTTATTTGCTGTTCAAAAATCTCAACCAGTTGTTTTTTGCGGGTGGTGAACCAGCGCCAGGCCTGAATATAGGCTTCTCGAATTTCTCCTGGGGTTTGAACAAGTTTCAAATCCTGCGGCAGGCTCTCATAAATTTGTTGGATATTGTCGATAGCCGGCTTTGAAAAATCAATGACAGGTGAAATGCATCTATTTTCCAGATTTAATGAATTGATATTCTTAAGTAAGGCCACCGCGTAATTGGAATAATAACAATAGAATTGAGAGCCTTCGTGTTCTCCTTCCTGGAGCATCTGCGGCAAGAACAGATAGTCTGAACGAAGACTAAGATCATGGACATGGCCGTGCAAGTAGGAAATCGGCGCGCAAAATTCACCCCCGGCAATTTCCTTTCCTTTTTCTATAAATGTTGCTTGGGGAGATGACAGGTAAACTTTATAGCCTAATTTTTCAAAAAACAGTCTCCAGAAGGGCAGATACTCCAGCAGATAGAGCGCGCTGGGCAGGCCGATGATTATTTTATTCTTTTCTTTCATCTCCTGCCTTTCTTCTTGTCCGATGGTGTACAGTTTATGCCTCAAATTCAGTACGTTTAGTTCAAAACTCTGGCTCAACTTGTTCAATGACAGGTCAATATCAGGCAGTCTGATTTCTTCGAGGAGGGATTTTGGTGTTTTATCAGATTGAATAGCTGATCGATCATCAACCATTCTTGAAGGATTGAAGATCCGGCGTCGGTTGCTCAATAGATCGAAGCCTGATTGGTTGGCAGATTTTGGCTTGTTACTTGATTCATCTCGCCCGCATAAAAAGCCCCACATCACCGTTTCATCAGCCAGATGAATCCTTTTAAGCTTACAATGGTTTTGGCAGAGGTCACAAATCTCCTCCGAGACTTGAGGGGATTCCTGGTAAAAATCGATGCCGCGAAAATCGGTTTTAGCAAAATGCTTTTCTTTTAAGAGTAAACATACCCCTAAGGCCCCAGTTAGATGGCAATATTTGGATACAAAAATAGGTTTTTGTAATTTCTGCTCAAATGCGGCCACCAACGCCTGATTTTTGGCCGTGGCGCCCTGAAAACAGATTACCTCGCCGATCTTATTCAGATGGGCCACCTTGGACAGATAATTATCTCGCACCGAGTGGAGGGCTGCGGCCAGCAACTCTTGTTTTGAATAGCCTTGACTCAAGAAATGGTTCAAGTCCCTTTCCATGAACACGGTACAGCGATCGCTGGTGAGCGGTGACGGCGTATCAAGCGCTTGCCCGGCATAATCACTTAAAGGAATATTCAGCCGTTTTGCCTGCTCTTCAATAAAACTGCCGGTTCCAGCAGCACAAACATAATTCATCGTCGAAAAAGTAACCTGGCCGTTCCTCATCACCGTAAATTTAGAATCCTGCCCCCCAATTTCAATGATGGTGTCAACTTTGGGATTCAAGGCGTAGGCGGCCCTGGCGTGGGCTGTTATTTCATCAACGGCCACATCGGCATTGATGACTTTTTGGATGAACTTCCGGCCCGAACCGGTTGTGCCTGTACCACAAAATTCAAACTGGATTTCATATTTATCTTCAATCTCCTTGAGAACTCGTAAGAGGGCCTGAGTGGCTGTAATAGGTTGCCCCCTGGTTCTGGTATAAAGACCTAACAGAACGTGCATCTCTCTTAGCGCATCCATAACCACGGCTTTGGTACTGGTTGACCCAATATCGATGCCAAAGTAAACGGGGATTCGCCCCTTTTTTATGGGCAGATGGTATAAATCCACCTCTACTTTGTGCGAGACATAATGGGTGTGGTCAGTAAAATCTGGCAACACCGATAGTTTGGAGGTGAGGGGTGGGAAAAAATGATGTTTGGCCTGCACTTGCTTTTTGAGGAGAGTAGTTGTAGAAAACCGTAAATTTTGAGGATGCTCCTGAGCGTTTTTCTGAGCCATCAAAGCGCAGCCGATGGCCCCGGTTAAAACAGCGTATGCAGGGATCACCGTGGAGCAGCCAATCAATTCCGATAGATAGTGCATAACCTTTGAATTCTGACTTACCCCACCGACCACTGCGACGGGTTTGGGTAAGGAGACGCCTTTCACCAACGTATCGACAATATTATGGGCCAAACCTTTGCAGAGTCCGGCCGATATCGCTTCAATAGAATAACCTTGTTGTTGGCAATGAGTCAGATCCGTCTTGGCAAAAACAGCGCAGCGGGTGGCTATTTTGGGCGGTTCGTCCTGGAAGGAGTCGGCTAATCGGCCAAGTTCTGCGCTTCCTGAAAGCCCCAGCCGTTCGGCCTGTTGATCCAAAAACGCCCCGGTTCCGGCCGCACACGAAGAATTGGCGATATACTTTTGATATTGATGATTTTTGTCAAATAAGATAAGGCCAAATGTTTCTCCACCGATGGTGAAGACGCTGCCAACATTCTTCTCCTGATAACGTATGCCTTCAATTAAGGCCACCTGTTCATTGATGCTCACCCCGGTCATAAAAAAGTCACTTGATTTGTGATTATAAGCAACTTGATGAACCTGAGTTAAATTGATTTCCTCTAATTTTTCTTTTAAAAGGTCAAAGATATTACCTTGATGGCATAGGTAGTCACTTTTCAGAATTTGTTGATTCTCGTTCATCAATACGTAACAAAATGATACCGAACCGATATCAATTCCCAGGTAATATTGCTTTGTCAAAGATGTGCTCATTGATGTGCTCATTTTCTCATTCTCCCCATAATGGCAATAAGAGAATTTAGGCAACAACTTACTCCAGGTATAACACAAGGACAGGGGGGCTGCTAGTGTCAAATGTCGTCAATTTCAGCGCCTTATGTCACTAAATTGCCGCCGGATAGACCGGCCATCGTATTGTTACCAGGGCCGAGATGTGCTATAGTGTTAGTCATCAAATAATAGTTGCCCGCCAGGTGAGGCGGTCTGGAGGAGGAATGCTGATGTAAAAAATAGCCTGGCAAGAGCATATTGTTGTGGACCCTGCTTTACATCATGGCGACCCTTGCATCAAAAGGACGCGCATCCCGTGTCAATAATCCTGGGTAGCCTGGCCGACGGAATGACGGTTGCAGAGATTCAACAGGCTTACCCTCAGTTGAGCCAGGCAGATATTCAGGCAGCCCTGGCCTATGCGGCCCAATTGGTTCGGCAAGAAATCTTGGCTCCTTTACCGTTATAGTTATTGGCCATGCAGATCAAAGTCTAGGAGCAATACTTTTCAAATAAAGACGCGGTTGAAACCGCATCTGGAGGGCTACGCCATGATGTCCGCCTACGCGGACAAAAAGACCCGTCCACGCAGGTGGACGACCGGCTTTAGTCCTGGAGGAGCGATTTCAATCGCTTATTTGAAAAGTATTGAGTCTAGGAGAATCAGCAATACCCCACCCTCGTTGGCCGGATCGAAGGGGAGGGGGTAAATTTCTCAAGTCAAATGGGGGGAATAATGGCTCGTCTGGAAACGATTGGTCGCAAAATTACCCTGGCGCTGCTGGCTTCGCAGAGCCTCTTCTCGGCGGCGCTGATTATCAGTTTCACGGTCAGCTCGATTATCGTGGTCGAACTGGCCGGCGGCAACAAGCAGTGGGCCGGCGTGCCCGGCACCATGCTGTTGCTGGGCGCAGCCGCGGCGGCCTATCCGATGGGCCGCTTTATGGATCGCTTTGGCCGCCGGCCCGGGCTGTCCATCGGCCTGCTCTTTGGCCTGGCCGCGGCCCTACTGGCCGCCTGGGCCGTGATCACCCAATCGTTGGGGTTGTTCCTGTTAAGCGTTGTCGGAATGGGGCTGAGCCGGGGCAGCAACGACCTGGGCCGCTACGCTGCGGCCGAGGCCAATCCACTCCAGCAACGGGCCAGGGCGCTCAGCCTGGTGGTACTGGGGGGGACCTTCGGTTCGATTGCCGGGCCGTTGTTCGTCGATTGGTCCGGCCGGTTCGCCGCTCAGGCCGGGCTGCCGCTTTTTAGCGGACCGTGGCTGGCCGCGGCGCTTTTTTCGCTGCTGGCCTTACTGGTCATTCACTTTTTTCTCCGGCCCGACCCGCAGGCGATTGGCCGGGAGCTGGCCGCGTTGGAGCCGGCAACGCCGGTGGATCAGAGCCGCAGCCGGCCTTACCGTCAAATCTGGAGCGACCCCCGTACCAAAGTGGCAACCGGGGCGATGATCTGCGGCCAACTGGCCATGGTCACGGTCATGACCATTACCCCGGTGCACATGCACGGCCATCACCACTCGCTCGCCTCCATTTCCTGGGTGATTATGGCCCATACGTTGGGCATGTTTGGGCTGTCGTTTATGACCGGCTGGTTGGTTGACCGGTGGGGCCAGTCGAAGATCATTTTTGCCGGAGGGTTGCAGTTGGTGGCGGCCTGTCTGCTGGCCCCGGTGTGGAATAACGTTGTCTGGTTAGCCCTGGCCCTGTTTCTACTGGGGTTGGGCTGGAATTTTTGCTTTGTGGCCGGCTCGGCCTTGTTGACCGCGGTCTTGCGGCCCAGCGAGAAAGGGCGCACCCAGGGCCTGACCGACGCTATGGTCAACGTTGCCTCCGGCGTTGGCAGCGTCGGCAGCGGCTTGATTTTTGCGGCGCTGGGTTTTTGGGTGATGAGCTGGTTGAGTATTGTCATCGCCGTGATTCCGCTGCTGCTGGCGCTGCTCATGCCAACGTGGGGGCGCAAGCTGGTGGTGGATGAGGCTGTCTCGAGTTGATAATCGTTGATACAGATGCCCACAAGGGCTATAAATTCCAACGAGAGGGAAACAACAACATGAAACAACTTTTGCAACTGCTGGGCTGCCTGGGGCAGGACCACACCCCCCTGGAAAAAATTCACACCGCTTCACTCGATTTGCTGGCAAAAAGCGGCGTTCGCTTCTATTCTGACCGGGCCAGGGAAATCTGGCACGGAGCCGGGGCTAAAGTTGACGGCAACGTGGTCAAAATCCCCGGCCATCTGATCGAGGCGGCCCTGCCCAAAGCGCCGTCCTCCTTCACCCTGTACGCTCGCGACGGCCGGCGCGATCTCCAGATCGATGGCCGGCAGACTTATTACTCGCAGGACGGCTGCGCCGCTCACGTGCTGGATTTTGAAACCGGCCGTCGCCGCCAGTCGACCAAAGCCGATATCGAGCGGATGGCCCTGATCTCCGACTATCTGGAGGTTATCGACGTGGTCACGCCCACGGTCAGCGCCCAGGATGTTTCCGCAGCCGGGATGGCCGTGCAAGAGCTGGCCGCCTGTTTCGTTAACTCCGGCAAACACGTCATCACCGAGTCGGTGGTCAACGCCCGGGATGCCCGCGCCCAAATCGAGCTGGCGGCGGCCATTGCCGGCGGCACAGAGGCGCTGCGGCAGCGGCCCATCTTCAGCAACTTTGTCTGCACCATCTCCCCGCTCACGCAGGATGAGGGCGGGATCGAGGCCGCCCTGGAATTTGCCGCGGCCGGCATCCCGGTCGGCATGTATCCGATGGCGACGACAGGCGTCACCTCGCCCATTACCCTGGCCGGCGCCCTGGCCGTGGTCAATGCCGAGGTGGTCAGCGCCCTGGCTCTGCTGCAACTGGCCAGCCCGGGGGCCAAAATGTTCTACTCCGGCGGCCCGGCCACCATCGACCTGCGCACGGGCGCTTACACGGCCACGTCGCCGGAGGCGCTCTGGCTGCGCATGATGGTCGCCCGAATGGCCAATTTCTACCGGCTTCCCTCCATCGTGGGGGCCGGGGCGACCAGCGCCAAAATGCCCGGCGCTCAGGCGGCCTGGGAAAACAGCTTTTCTTTCCTGTTGCCGGCCCTGGCCGGAGCCAACCTGCTGTTTGGGATGGGCTTGCTGGATGGCTCGAACCTGCTGACCTATGAGGAGATCATTCTGGACGCCGAGATCGGGGCGATGATTAAGCGGCTCTTGAGTGAGGTAACTTTTAGTGACGAGGATTTTGCCCTCGACCTCATTCACCAGTTAGGGCCGGGCGGGGTCTACCTGGATGAAGCCCACACCGTCGCCCATATGCGCCGGGCATTGTCGTTGCCGCTGCTGAGCGACCGGGATAGCTACGATGAGTGGTATGCGCAGGGGCAGCGCAGCCGCGTCGAGGTGGCCCGCGACAAAGTCAGGACCATCCTGTTGAGCCACCAGCCGCCGCCCCTGTCGGAGACGGTGCAGCAGGCGATGCAAGAGGTGCTGGCGGCCTACTCAAGCTGAGGCTGGGCTGATGAGAATTGAGGTTGATTGCGAGCGCATCCGGCGCAATACCGCCGCAGTTGTCAGCATGTGCGCCCCCGCTCAAATCGAAATCGCCGGGGTGACCAAAGCCTGCTGCGGCCACCCGGAGGTCGCTCGGGCCATGTTGGCCGGGGGGGCCAATCTGCTGGCCGACTCGCGGCTGCCCAACATTCGCCGGCTGCGCCAGGCCGGGATCGAGGCGGAGATCATGCTGCTCCGCTTGCCGGCGGTGAGCCAGGCCGCCGCGGTGGTCGAGCTGACCCAGGTCAGCCTCAACTCCCAGGTCGAAACGGTGCACGCGCTGTCGCGGGCGGCCGCAACTCGCGGCCTGACCCACCGGGTTATCCTGATGATCGAAACGGGCGACCGCCGCGAAGGGGTGATGCCGGAGCAGGCTCTCGATGTGGCCCGGGCCATCGTCAGGCTGCCCCAGATCGAACTGGCCGGTGTGGGGGCCAATGTCACCTGCATCGCCGGGGTTCTGCCTACGGTCGACAACACCCACCTCCTGATCGAGGTCGGCGAACGGATCGAGCGAAGCCTGGGTATCCAGCTCCAGACTTTTTCGGCCGGCAACTCGGCCAGCCTGGCCCTGCTGCTGCGCCGGGAGATGCCGCCCCGGGCCAACCAATTGCGCATCGGCGGGGCGATTGTGATTGGCGAGATCGACAGCACCGGCGACTGGCCGGCGGCTCTGCCGCACCAGGATGCTTTTGCCGTGTTCGCCGAGGTGATCGAAGTCGAGACCAAGCCGTCGCTGCCGGCCGGGCCGGTAGCCCCCAACGCCTTTGGCGAGATACCCCGCTGGCCCGACCTGGGTCTGCGCCGCCGGGCCATCTTGGCCCTGGGCCGGCAGGATGTGCAGGTCGAGAGTCTGCAACCAAAACGGCCGGGGATCAGCTTCATCGGGGCCAGCTCCGACCATCTGGTGCTGGACGTGACCGAGGCTGAGCCGCCCGTCCGGTTGGGCGAGGAGCTAGAGTTTCGGCCCTTTTATGGGGCGGTGGCCACGGCCATGGCCAGCTCAACGGCCACGCAGGTGGTTAAACCGCTGGGGTCATTTCGATAAGCCAGTTGTCCGAAAATCTGTGATGCGTGAAACGTGAAATGTGAAACGTGATAAAATCGCTTTTCACGCAATACGCATCACGTTTCACTCATCACTCATCACGTTTCATGGAATTTTGGAATTGGCGCTGCTCAACCATCCGGCCAGATGAGCGAGCGGTAAAGCTCCGTCAGTTCGGCTGCGGTCTTGGCCCAGGAGAATTTGCCGGCCTGGGCTATTGAGCGTTGCTTCAAGTCGGCGGACAGGTCAGGCTCAGCCAGCACCCGCCGCAGAGCTGCGGCCAGGCCGGCCGTATCGGTCGGATCGACGAGCAGGCCGGCCGAGCCAACCACTTCAGGCAGGCTGGAGCTGTTGCTACAGACAACCGGCGTGCCGCAGGCCATCGCCTCGATGGGTCCCAGGCCAAACCCTTCGTATAGCGATGGGTATACAAAAAGCCGGGCCAGTTGGTAAAAGGCGGGCAGGTCGGCTTCTTTGATATAACCGGGCAAGATGACACATTCCTCAAGCCCCGATTGCTGCAACTGTTGGAAAAACGAGTCGTAAAGCCAGCCTTTTTTGCCCACCAACACCAGTTTCAACTCCGGCCAGGTGGGCAAAAGAGAGTGGTAGGCGTCGAGCAGGCGGCCAAGATTCTTGCGCGGTTCAATGGTGCCGACGTGCAGAATAAATTGAGCCGGCAGGTGGTATTGCTGGCGAACCCGTTCCAGTTCCATTGGCTCGGTCACGGGCTTGAAATCGGGGGCCGGGGCTTCGTAGATGACCTTGATTTTTGACTCCGGCAGGCCATAGAATTTGAGCGCATCCTGGCGTGAACATTCCGAGGGGGTCACAATGATGTCGGCGGCTTGCAGAAAGCGGGGCATGGCCAGGGTCAGGTACCAGCGGTTGTAAGGCAGGTGGTAGGCGGGGAAGTGCAGGAAGATCAAATCGTGCAGGGTAAAGACGGTTCTGGCCCGGCCAAAGTGGGCCAGCAGATGATTGGTCGCGTGGAAAATTTGATTAGCCCCAAAGGTTTTGTCCAGCGGCCAACGCAGTAGTTGGGACATCAGCACGGCCATGCGCCAGGGTTTGTTGCCGATATCGACCGTTCGCCGGGGTAGATGGCTGAGGTAATCCGGCAGTTGGCTCTGACCCTGCCGGTTGTAAAACAGGCTCAATTCGACTGCGCCGGCTTGATCCAGGGCGCGGGCAACTTCGCCGGCATAGCGTCCCAGGCCGGCGTGCTGTTGGACTGTCGGGGAAACATCGATACAAACATGCATAAACTGTTGCAGGTGGCACGTGGCAGGTAACAGGTAGCAGGTAGCAGGTAACAGGTTATTGCTCACCATCATATAACTTGGGACCTGCTACTCTGCGCCTTGCGACCTGCTACTTGTCACTTGTCTTCACCTCTCCAGGAGTGTCTGGTATAAGTTCAATAATTTCACCACCATGTCTGTCCAACTGAATTTGGCGGCTTGAATCCGGCCGGCTGCCCCCAATTCTTGCCGTAAGGCTTCATCAGCTAAAACCCTTGACATCGTTGCGGCAATGGCCGTGACGTCAAGGGGGTCTACCAGCAAGCCGGCCTGGCCGACTACCTCCGGCAGTGCCGAACGGTTGGCGGCCACCACCGGCGCGCCGCAGGCCATTGCCTCCAGGGCGGGCAGGCCAAAACCTTCATACAGCGAGGGGTAAACAAACAGGCTGGCCGCGCTGTAAAGGGCCGGTAGATCGGCCTCGGTCACAAAATTGAGCAAGAAAACACGCTGCTTCAGACCCAACTTCTGGACCTCGGCCAGAATTGATTCGAAATACCAACCCCGGCTGCCGGCAATGACCAGGGCGTAGTCCGGTTCGATTTGGGCAAAGGCCTGAATCAGCCGCCGGTAATTCTTGCGCGGTTGAAGGGTGCCCAGGCTCAAGATAAACGGCTGCCGGCCCAAGCCATACTTCTGGCGAACTGCGGTCAGGCAATCCGCCTGTTCAACCGGCCTGAACTCCGGGCCAACGCCGTGGTAGAGCACACTGATCTTTTCCGGTGGGGTCTGGTAAAGTTCGATCAAATCCCGTCGCGTCGCCTCCGATACCGCAATCACGTGGCTGGCTTGCTCAACCGACCACGGCACCCACTTGTTCAGATGGCGGGTCATACCCGGCATCACCGAGTCCGGCTCACGCACAAAGGAAAGATCGTGAACGGTGAGCACCGTTGGCGTGCCGGATCTGACCGGCGGCAGGACAAAATCGGGCTGGTGGAACAGATCAACCGGGCCGGTCCAGGTTTCAATCGACAGCGGCAAACGGAGGCGGTACCAGAGTCGTTCTAACCAGCGTTTGGTCAGGCGAGTGGCATGCCAGGTGAAAGCAGGACCGGGCAACAATGGTTCCAATCCAGCTCCATCGGCCACAAACAGACAGTATTGCAGCCCATTTGAGCCGGCCGAGCAGGCGGCCAGGGTCCGGACCAGTTCGCGGGTGTAACGGCCAATGCCGGCGGATTGGTGGACCGCGGCTGTGTAATCAATACCTATGCTGGTCATTCCCAGAAACCGGAAAATTCATGGTTGACCATTGATAATTGATAAATCAATTATTGTCAATTCGGCTGGTTCGGCATTGTATTGCTGGGTAGGAATATGTTATAATACAGTTACCTGGACCGAGTGGGGAGTAGGGCGCTAATTTTTAGCGATTTGTGAGTAGAAATGGATTGAATCTCTATTTTCTCCGCGAGTCTGCGCTGCAAAATGGGGCGTTAATTAACTGGTCTGGGGCCGCAAAGGCTCAAAACAGACGAATATAGTCAAATCTTAACTGCCGGGAGGGCCGGTCAATGACAACCAGGCTAAAAATTGATTGGGATCAGGGAATCTTAGAAGTCGAGGGTAGCGAGACTTTTGTCAAGGCGATCTACCAGGATTTTAAGGCTCAGTTTTTGGGTGAAGAGGCGGTTGAGACTGCATCAAAATTACCTAAGCGCCGGCGGAGCCGGCGGGCAAAAACTGCTCCCACTCTGGCACCGCAAGCTGAAAAGGTGGCCGAGCCGGTGGCCCCGGTTGAAGCAGTCCCTGTTTCACCTGCCCCCGAACCGGTTCTCGAAACAAAAGCGCCGACCCCTGCCCACATTTTTGATTTTTTGAAGGATCTTGACCTGGCGGCTAGTCCTGACCATCCGTCGCTGGTAGAATTTATGGACTCCAAATTTCCGATCACCAACGAAGAGCGGAATCTGGTCTTTGCCTATTATTTGCAGTACGTCATCAAGGAAAAACCGATTACCCCTGATCATATCTATACCTGTTATCGCAAAGCCAAAATTCGGGCGCCGCTCGATCTGGCCCACAGCCTGCACACCACCGCCGATCACCAGAAGTGGCTTAAAATTACCAAGAACGGTCATATCACCGTCACCGCCGACGGGCAGCGCTATTTGGAGCAGCAGTTGCCCAAAAAGTTGAAAGGCTAAATTGAGCGCTGTCCGGACCCGCAACCGGCTAGAATGTGTCGGGGAGACCCTCCACCGGGTGCTGGATGACCTGCCTGGGGTCGCGCCAGCGGGGCTGTTGGCTCAAGTCAGCCGGAACTGGTTCGACCGGTGTTGAGGCTTATCGCTGGCCCGAAGAGCCGGTCGAGACTGTTGATCGTCTCTCTGGACGATATCGAGTCCCGCAACTGGAGCAGACGAGCGACCAACTGGAGCGGTTATCGGGTCGATCTGACCGACAGGCTCAGCAAGTCGAGTAGCCGTTGCAACGGCTGATCCAGAGAGGCTTCCAATTGGAGGCGCTCACCGGTGCGGGGATGTTGAAAACCCAATCGCCAGGCGTGGAGGAACTGGCGCGGCAATCCCAGGGGGTTCTTTTTGCGGCCATAGATGGTATCGCCCACCACCGGATGGCCCAGCCAGGCCAGGTGCACTCGAATCTGGTGCGTCCGCCCGGTTTCCAGACCAATTTCCAACAGGCTATACTGGCCAAAATCTTCACGCAGCCGGTAGTGGGTCCGGGCCGGTTTACCGTCCGGCCGGGCGGCGAATTTTTGGCGATGCCGCGGGTCTCGACCGAGCGGTACATCGATGAGGCCGTTCGGCGCGGCGGGCCGGCCAAAAACCAGGGCTAGATAAATTTTCTCAACCGTGCGGCTTTTGAATTGGCGGCGCAGATGCTGTAGCGCTGCCGGAGTACGGGCTACTACGATTAGGCCGGAGGTGTCCCGGTCGAGGCGGTGAACGAGGCCCGGCCGGTTGGTCGAGTTACGGTCCGTTTCCGCCAGCGCCGCCAGGTCGGGATAGCGAGCCAGGAGGGCATTGACCAGGGTGCCGGAGGTGTGGCCGTGGGCCGGGTGAACCACCAAACCAGCCGGCTTGTTGATGACTACCAGCGTATCATCTTCAAAAACAACGTCCAGTGGTACGGTTTCCGGCTGAAGCGAGGCTGCCTGCGGCGCGGGGAGGTGCAGCGTTAGGACTTCACCGGGCTGTACGGTCCGGCTGGGTTTGATTGTCGGTCTGGCCACCCCACCCGGGGTCGTAGCCAGCAGCACGTTACCTTGTCGGATTAGTTTTTGAATTTGGGAGCGGGATAAATCGGGTAGGTTCTCGGCCAGAAACTGATCCAGCCGGGCAGCCGGTTGGTCGATGGTCAGGTGGAGAATGCGTTCCGGGGGCATGAATGACTACGAGCGCGGGCGACCGTGGCGGGCCTTCTCCAGGGCATACCGGGCCACGCTGGAATGGGCGCCACCGGCCTGTTGAAAGACCCGTTGTCGCTGCAAAATACGGTGGCGTTGCAGCAGTTTAACCGGCAACGACCAGCGGTCGATGACCATGGTCGCCCGAGGCCGAAAACCGAAGACGGCCTTACGAGCCCGGTGGCCCAGTTGGCCGGCCTTTTGACTGTAGGCTTTGATCTTATCCAGCACGGTGTGAGATTTTTGTGGCTGAGCCTGTTTTGACGATCTGATCATAGTTGCCCCCCTTCCGACAAACCTGGTAGTTGCTCCGGCCGATCGGTCCGGCTGTTATCTTCACGCCATAAATGATAGGCCAGGATCGCCACGCCGCCCACAATCGATAGATCAGCCAGGTTGAAAATCGGCCAAAAACCGATATCCACAAAATCGACCACGTGGCCGTAATTGAGGCGGTCGGCCAGATTCCCCAACGCTCCGCCCAATTGCAGCCCCAAGCTTAGCCGGATCCAAGGGTTGGCAATGGGCAGGTGGTGATAGAACAGCACAATCGCAATGATCACGATGATCGCTACAATCATAAAGGCCACGCCCAGTTGGGGAAACATGCCAAAAGCCGCGCCGGTGTTGGTGATGTGGGTAAACCTGAAGAGCCGGGCCAGAGCCGGAAAAAAGCTCCACGACTCGCCCAGCGGGATGTGTTGCAGGACCAGATATTTGGTCAACTGATCCAGGAAAAAAATAACCAGGGCTATGCCAAGAATTGATGGCAAGGCTAATCTGCTGTTCAATTGGCGGTGAAGTTGTGGTTGAGGACTAATTGGATGACACCTCTTTGAGTGGCCAGATTACTCCTTAATTGTACCTCACTCCCCCTCAAACTGCAATACCCCTTTCCAGGCTGGACAGCCCCACCCATTTGACAAAATTTTCCCCCTGTGTTAATTTCTAACCGCAATCAAATAATTGACTTCAATGGCGCCCACAGACTCGATGGTCTGGGGCACGCTCCGGCGTGGGGGAAGACCGGTATGCTGCATAGCCAATCCGGCGCTGTCCCGCAACGGTAGCAAGTCAATGAACAATGAGCAATAATTGTTCATTATTCATTGCTCATTGACTTGAAGCCCGAAAACCCACCGTTGAATTGTCTCGTTTCCGCCTACGAGTGATAGGGGCCGAGATGTACATCGTTACCGTACATTATCTCAAGCCCGCTGAATGGCGGGCTTGTTTATTTTAGTGATGATTATTTTTAGACGGTTTGCGTACAGTCTGATGCTATGGGCCGGCCTGGTTATGGCCGGTTGTGGGCCGGTTGGCGCGCCAACTGCTCAGCCCGCGCCGTCGCCAACAGTGCCGGCCGGTAGTGCCTGGCCCATCACGGTTACCGATGATCTGGGTCGCCGGGTAACGATTGAAACCGGGCCGCAGCGGATTGTCTCCTTATTACCCAGCAACACCGAAATCCTGTTTGCCGTGGGCGCCGGTGAGCAGGTGGTGGGGGTAACCAGCTACTGTAACTACCCGCCCGAAGCGACGGACCGCCAACAAATCGGCGGCATCACCATCCAATCGATCAGTATCGAAGCGGTGGTGGCCCTGGAACCTGATCTGGTGCTGGCGAGCGGCTCACAACGGCAGCTTATCCCGGTGCTGGCGGCCGCGGGCTTAACGGTTGTCGCCCTGGAGCCGGCCACGCTGGAGGATATTTACGCCAATCTCCAACTGGTCGGGCAGATAACCGGCCACCCGGCTCAGGCCGAGGTGATCATCGCCGATATGCGCCGTCGGGTCGAGGCGGTGCAGGCCAACATCGCCGCAGTGCCGGCGAGCGAACGGCCCACCATTTTCTACGAGGTCTGGGATGAGCCTTTAATGACCGCAGGACCGCATACCTTCATCGGCCAGATGATCGACCTGGCCGGCGGCCAGAATATCTTTGCTGACGTAGAGGAGGATTGGCCCCAGGTTAGCCCTGAAATCATTGTGCAGGCCAACCCGGCGGTCATTTTGGGGCCAACCAGCCACGCTGAGGCCCTGGCAGCCGAGCAGATCAAGAACCGGCCCGGGTGGGCCGATATTGCGGCCGTCCAGAACAATCGCATCTATCTACTGGATCAGGATATGGTTAGCCGGCCCGGCCCCCGCTTGATCATCGTGCTGGAAGAGATGGCCCGTGCTCTCTATCCCGACCTATTTTAGCGCCAGGCCAGCCATGAGCCGTTACCTGTGGTACGCCTGGCCGGCCCTACTTCTGGCCATATTTGTCCTGGTGGTCGGTTTTGTCAGCCTGGGCATTGGGGCGGTGGCCATTAGCCCGGCTGAGGTGTGGGCTGCGCTCAACAACCCGGCTGCGGTCGGCCAATCTACCCGCACAATTGTGTGGGATTTTCGCCTGGCCCGGGTGATGTTGGTTGCGGTGACCGGGGCCGGTTTGGGCGCGGCCGGGGCGGCTTTCCAGGGGCTGTTCCGTAATCCCCTGGCCGATCCTTTTGTGATTGGTGCTTCGGGTGGAGCGGCGCTGGGGGCGACACTGGCCATTACCCTGGGCTGGACAGCCATGTTCCTGGGCTTTGGACCGGTGCCGCTGGCGGCCTTCGGCGGGGCGCTGCTGGCTGTCGGCCTGGCCTACGGTATCAGTGAGTTGAGTGGGCAAACAACCCCGTTGGCCCTGCTGCTGGCCGGCACGGCCCTCAGTTACATGTTTACGGCCGCGGTCTCGCTGGTGATGGTCTTTGCCAATAGCGACCTGGTCAACGTGTTCTACTGGCTTTTGGGCGGTTTTGCCGGACGGAGTTGGCCCGATCTATGGGCAACCTTACCCTATGTTGTTGCTGGCCTGGCCGGGCTGGCGATTCTAACCCGGCCCCTGGATGTATTGGCTTTTGGCGAGGAAACGGCCCAGGGCCTGGGTGTAGCCGTTCGGCAGGTGCGCTTTTTGATCGTGGTGTTTGCGGCGCTGACCACGGCCGCGGCCGTAGCCAGCAGCGGTATTATTGGCTTTATCGGTTTGATCGCCCCCCATATTGCCCGGCTGCTGTGGGGACCGCTGCACGGCCGGCTGCTGCCGGCTAGCGCCTTACTGGGCGCGTTGCTGCTGGTGCTGGCCGATACTGCGGCCCGCACCCTGCTGGCGCCTATGGAACTGCCGGTGGGCGTTTTGACCGCGCTGTTGGGCGCGCCTTTCTTTTTATATCTGTTACGCGCCCGGCGAGAAATGTTTTATTGACATGAATCAGCCCGACTCACCCTATTTGCAAGCACAAGGCTTGAACTGTGGTTATTTGATCAACGGCCGGCACAGCGTGTTGCGCCAGGTCGACTTGAGCCTGTCTCCGGGCGAGATGGTTGCCTTGATTGGGCCGAATGGGGCTGGTAAAACAACGCTGCTGCGCGCCCTCAGCCGCTTGCTACGCCCTCAAGCCGGCCGAGTTTTACTCAAAGGCCGGGATATCTGGCAGCTTTCGGCCCGGCAGGTGGCCCAACAAATCGGCCGGGTGCCCCAAACCGCAGCGATGGCCTGGCCTTACACGGTAGAACAGGTGGTCCGGATGGGTCGCTTTCCGCACCGCCATTGGTTGTCGCCGCTGAACAGCTGTGATGCGGCCATTGTCGAACAGGCGCTGATTCGCCTGGAACTACAACCACTGCGCCGCCGGCCGGTCAATACCCTGTCTGGCGGTGAACAGCAGCGCGTCTTGATTGCCCGGGCCCTGGCCCAGGAGCCGAGCGTCCTCCTCTTGGATGAGCCAATTGCCAATCTGGATATCAACCACCAGCACCAAGTACTGGCCCTGGTCCGAGATTTAGCCCATAGCGCTCACCTGGCCATCCTGTTGGCCATCCACAACCTGGAGCTGGCGGCCCGTTACTGTGATCGCCTGATCCTGCTTCATCACGGCCAAATCTGGCGAGCCGGCCCACCCGCCGAAGTTTTAGACGTCAATCACCTCAGAACTGTTTTTGGGATTGAAACCCACCTGTATCGTGATCCACTGGGCCATTGGGCCTTAACGGTCCAATCGCCGCCCCTCAATGGGGGAAGGTAGTTCGTTGTAAAGCGTGAAGCGTGGAGCGTAAAACGTGCAGCGTGAAACACAGTGATTTCGCCTCGGGCAGCCTCACGTTTCACGGATTTTGGCGGCAAAATTTTAACCGGTTTAACTCAATATCATCACGACTTTGTCCGTGATAACACGAAAGGATAACATCATGCTAGAGCAAACTCTCAAAACCATTTCCCCCCTCAACCAGGAGGCGATGGCGGCTGCCCAGGCCCGGCAGGCCCAGTTGATCAAACCGGCCGGCGCGCTGGGCCGGCTGGAAGAGCTATCGATTCAGGTGGCCGGCATTACCGGCCAACTCAAGCCGCCGCTGGTCGAACGAGCCATCATTGTCGCCGCCGGCGACCACGGCATTACCGCCGAAGGCGTCAGCGCCTACCCCTCAGAAGTGACTCCCCAGATGGTACTCAATTTTCTCAACGGTGGCGCGGCCATCAATGTTTTGGCTCGCCAGGCCGGGGCGCGGGTGGTGGTGCTGGACGCCGGGGTGGCCGCGAACCTGCCAGTTCATCAGGACTTGATCAAGGGCAAAGTTGGCTTCGGTACGGCCAATTTTGCCCAGGGGCCGGCGATGAGCCGGGAACAGGCCGTCGAGGCCATTGAAGCCGGGATCGTCGCCCTCAGCCGGGAGTACGACCGGGGACTGGAGCTGGTCGGCACCGGCGATATGGGTATCGGCAACACCACGCCCTCCAGCGCCATCTGCGCGGTGATGACCGGGGCCAGTGTGGCCGAGGTCACCGGGCGCGGCACCGGCGTTGATGGGGCCACCCTGCGTCACAAGGTCGAGGTGATCGAAAAAGCCATCGCCCTCAACCAGCCGGACCCCGGCGATGCCCTGGATGTGCTGGCCAAGGTCGGCGGTTTTGAGATTGGGGCTATTGCCGGTATCATTCTGGCAGCCGCGGCGCGGCGCATTCCGGTGCTGGTTGATGGCTTTATATCCACGGCCGGGGCGTTGATTGCCGCCGGTCTATCGTCGGCGAGCAAAGGCTATATGATCGCCGCCCATCGCTCGGTGGAGCCAGGCCATCGCATCATGCAGGAATACCTGGGTTTGGAGCCAATCTTCAAGCTGGATTTGCGCCTGGGCGAAGGCACCGGCTCCGCCTTGGCGATGCCGGTGGTCGCCGCGGCGGTGGCCATCCTGAATGAAATGGCCACCTTTGCCGAGGCCAGCGTCAGCGGCAAATTGGAGTGAGTAGGGATGGGCGGCCTATGCAGCCAAACTTTACAGCCGTGACCGTTGCGGTACCCGGCACCTGCGGAGAACTGGTCCAGGGCTGGTCAGCCGAGTGGGACGAGCCGGTGCTGGTCTCCTGCCCGATTAAGCTCTACAGTCAAATTACCGTTGAGCTTTATTCGGGCGCGGGTATCGTCATCTTGGATCACGCCAATGACTATAGCAAACTCCACCAGGCCGCCCGGCTGGCTTTGAACTACCTGGGACGCCCTGACCTGGGCGCGCTGATCCGGCCGCGCAGCCAGCTCGACCGGGGCCGCGGCCTGGCCTCCAGCACCGCCGACATCATTGGGGCGATGGTCGGCGTGGCGCTGGCGCTTGGTTCCATCATCCCCCCAGCCGAGCTGGCTCGCCTGGCCTGCCAGGTTGAGCCATCCGACAGCACCATGTTCGCCAGCCTGACCATGCTGGCTTACCGGGGCAGCGCCCGCTACCGGGAGTTGGGTCCGGTGCCGGCGCTGCCGCTGCTGCTGCTTGACGCCGGGCCGGCCATCGATACCCTCAGCTACAATGCCCGGCTTGATCTAAGCGCGGTGCGCCGCTTGGCCCCGACCACGCAGACGGCCCTGGCCTGGTTAGAGCAGGGGGTGAGGAACCGGGAGGCCGAAGCCATCGGCGCGGCGGCTACGCTGAGCGCGCTGAGTTACCAGGCCATCAACCCCAACCCACTGATCGAACCGGCCGCCAGGTGGGCGACTGAAACCGGCGCGGCCGGCCTGGTGCGGGCGCATAGCGGCAGCGTCGTCGGCTTGTTATACCCGGCCCAAACCGAACTGGCCGGTTATGCTCGTTGGCTGTCAAGCCGTTTCACCGGCCGGCTCTGGCCGACCCGCCTGACCCAGGGCAGCTATCGGGTTGACCATCAGCCTTGCTCTCAGGCCCTGGAGGTTAGTTCCGTCCTATGAGCGCCAAAACCGTGATGATCCTGGGTACGCACTCCAACGCCGGCAAGTCGATTCTGGTGACGGCCCTATGCCGCATCTTTGCCCGGCAGGGCTACCGGGTAGCCCCCTTCAAAGCCCAGAATATGGCCCTGAATGCCGGAGTGACCCCAGAAGGGCACGAAATTGGGCGGGCGACCATCGCCCAGGCCGAAGCCGCCGGGGTGCCGCCCCACGTCGATATGAACCCGGTGCTGCTCAAACCGGAGGGGCATCGCCGCAGCCAGGTGGTGCTCAACGGCCGGGCCTACACCCACATCGAGGCCGACAACTGGCTCAGTCTCAAGCAGGTATTGTGGCCGCACATCACCGCTGCCCTGAACCGGCTGTGTGATAGAAATGACCTGGTAATTATGGAAGGCGCCGGCAGCCCGGCCGAAATCAACCTGAAAGAGGGCGATGTGGTCAATATGCGGGTAGCCCAATATGCCAGCTCGCCGGTGCTGCTGGTGGGCGACATCGACCGGGGCGGCGTCTTTGCCGCATTGGCCGGAACCATGCTGCTGCTGGAGCCGGATGAACGGGCCCTGGTCAAAGCCTTTGTCATCAACAAATTTCGCGGCGACGTGTCACTTCTGGGCAACGGTTTGCAGATGCTCCAGGAACGAGCCTACAACACCCCGACCTTGGGGGTTATCCCCTACCTGCCTGATATCGGGATCGCCGCCGAGGACTCGGTCGCGCTCGATGAACGCCGGGAGTTAGGGAAGCAGGCGAGCCGGACCGAAAGGGCGGCCAGTGTGGATATCGCCGTTATCCGGCTGCCGCGCACCTCCAACTTTGATGATTTCGACCCGCTGGCGGCCGAGCCGGGGGTACGGGTGCGCTACGTCGAGCGAGTGGACGAGTTGGGCCAACCGGCAGCCATCATCCTGCCCGGCAGCAAAATGACCCTCGACGACCTGGCCTGGCTACGGGCCAGCGGGCTGGCTGAAGCCATCATTGACCTGGCCCGGCGGCAGACCCCGGTGGTGGGCATTTGCGGTGGCTACCAACTGCTCGGCCAATCGCTGTCCGATCCCGATGGGATCGAGGCCGAAGCCGGCACGCGGGCCTCTGGGTTGGGACTTCTGCCCATCGAAACGATTTTTGCCGGCGACAAGCAGACGGTCCAGGTACAGGCTACGCTGCAAGCGGGGGCGGGTCCGTTTGCCGATTTGGCCGGCACACCCATCCGGGGCTATGAGATTCATATGGGCCGCAGCCGGCTCACTGGTGATTCTAATGACTGGTTGTGCCGGATCAGTTCCCACTTTGACGGCGCCGTAACCGCCGATGGACGCATCTGGGGCACCTATCTCCACGGCCTCTTTGACAACGACAGCCTGCGCCACGCCTGGCTGCGCAGCCTGGGCTGGCAGGCGGCCGGCCAAAGGTTTGATCGGGAAGCGGCCTACAACCGGCTGGCCGACCATGTGGAGGCGCATTTGGATATGGCGATGCTGCGCCGGATTATTTGGGGATAGGGTGCGGAGAGTGGGGAGCGAAGAGCAGAGAGTGAGGAGCGAATTTTACGCTTCACGCCCCACGAGGTTCTAATATGACTCGACTCATCATCATCCTACTCGCCCTGCTGTTGGACCTGGCCTGGGGTGATCCGCCGAATCGTTTTCATCCGTTGTTGCTCATGGGCCGCTGGCTATCTTGGGGCCGCCGGCTGGCCCCGCGTCGCCGTCGCTTCTGGTTTGGCGCAGGCTGGACTCTGGTCGGCATGGCCCTGTTTGCTCTTCCGTTCTGGAAATTCGAGAAAAGGACAAATTACAAATTACAAGTTACAAGTTGCAAGTTGCAATTCGCCACACCTGCACCCCTGGCGTTGCCCATCGGAGCCGGGGCAAGTATGCGTTCCAGCGCAACCATTCACCATTCACCATTCACCATTCACTATTCACCATTCATCATTCATCCTTTCCTCCTCAAGCCGGTGTTCGCCTACCGCAACCTGCGCCGGGCGGTCAGCGAGGTGGGCCGGGCGCTGGCAGCCGACGACTTGAGCAAAGGCCGGCGCTTGCTGAGTTGGCACCTGGTTAGCCGGGACACCGGCCAGTTGAGCGCAGCCGAAGTGGCCGGCGCGGCCATCGAGTCGTTGGCCGAGAATCTAACCGACAGCCTGACCGCGCCGCTGCTAGCCTATGCCATCGGCGGGTTGCCGGCAGCCTGGGTCTATCGTTTTGTCAACACGGCCGATGCGATGTGGGGCTACCGCACCACTGAATTCGAACAGTTAGGGAAGTTTCCGGCCCGGCTGGACGACGGGCTGAACTGGCTGCCGGCCCGTATAACCGGCTGGCTGCTGGTCGTCGCGGCCTGGCTGGCTGGTGAGGATGGAAGGAACGCCGCCCGGACGATGCTGGCCCAGCACAGTCGCACCGCCAGCCTCAACGCCGGCTGGACCATGAGCGCCATGGCCGGCGCTCTGGGTGTGACCCTGAGCAAGCGAGATGTTTACGAACTGGCTGGAGGATCGGCAGCCGCGAATGCCGCCGCCATCAGGCGCGCCCTCCGGGTGGCCGATATCTGTCTCGGGTTGAATGTTATCTTGCTAATTGCGCTAACTCTGATCCGAGCAATCAAACCTTCTTGTTATGAAAAAATCGCCCGGGCAAAATCGGCGACGCAGGCGGAAATAGCTAACGATGGTGTAATTTGAAAACGAGATGGTTCCCGGGCCTGGATCACCACTGTACCGGGTTGGGTGATGAGCAGCATTTCGCCTTCGGTCAGTAAATAATCATTCAAGTCGTGCGGCTGCGTTACCCAAATCTCTCCTTGCAGGCAGACAATGGCCCGCCAGCGATTATCGCCCGTTAACTGCCACAGTTCGTTAAGGTCCAACTCTATTTCAGCAGTCGCCGGGTTGATTTTGTTGACGACCCGTTGCGCCCGGAAACCCATCCTGGCCAGTGAGTGGGCAAAATTAACCTTAGCACTTAAAACTGACATAGTACACCCCCAAAGATGTTCGATTTCTTTAATCGAAACTGCCTGAGCCTTGCGACCGCAGACAGCGGACCATTGACCGCCGCCATATTGGATGCTGGTAATCTTTGCGGCGGTCTGCGGTCGTTGGTCGGCAGTCAAATAAGATACATTGAGTCGTTCCCTTTGCTATAGTTTACTTGATAGGTGATGAAACTAACAGATGCAGGAATATCAATTTGTTAGCATAACAGTTTGTTTGTTTGAAAACTGTACTGGTTATTCCTATTGCAAACTGTACCTTGTGCCAAGTCTTGGCCAGGGCTATACTTGCTGATATGACTTTTTCTGCCAGGCAGTACAAATACGAGCAACTGGCCGGCGACCTGGCCCACCTGATTGAGACCGGTACCTTTCGACCGGGCGACCGTATCCCTTCTGTCCGCCAACTGAGCCGGCAGTATAAACTTAGCGTTACTACCGTGCTGCAAGCTTACTATTGGCTGGAGGGTCGCGGGCTGATTGAAGCGCGGCCGCAATCAGGTTTTTATGTCCGTACCACCCTGCCTTCGACCTTGCCCGAACCTGACATCTCCTCGCCCGAACCTGACCCGGCCCAGGTAAGTATGCGCGATCTGGTTTTGATGGTGCTGCACGATGCCATGAAACCGGACCTGATCCCGTTTGGGGCGGCTTACCCCAATCCGGCGCTGTTGGCGACAACAAAACTCAATCGTCTCCAGACCGCCATCGCCCGGAAGCTGGGCGACCGGCTGGGTGAGTATGAAATCCCACCCGGCTGTGAAGCGCTGCGGGTGCAGATTGCCCAGCGAGCCGTGGCGACCGGCTGCAACCTGGCCCCCGGCGAAATTGTGACCACGACCGGCTGCGCCGAAGCCATCAGCCTGTGCTTGCGCACCATCTGTCGGCCAGGAGATATCGTTGCCATCGAGTCGCCCATTTGTTTTGACCAACTGCACTGTATGGAAGTTCTTGGCCTGCAAGCCCTGGAGATCCCCACCCACCCGCGCTACGGCATCAGTTTGGCGGCCCTGCGCTTTGCCCTGGCGCACAACCCGGTGCGGGCCTGTTTGGTCATCTCAAACTTCAACAATCCCCTGGGTAGTTGCATCCCCGACGACAACAAGAAGGAGCTGGTGGAGCTACTGGCCAGGTACGACATCCCCTTAATCGAGAACAATATCTTTGGCGAAATCTATTTTGATGACGAGCGTCCCGGCGTAGCCAAGGCATACGACCGCAAGGGGCTGGTGATGCTGTGCTCATCTTTCTCCAAGGATTTGTGCCCGGCCTACCGGGTCGGTTGGGTCGCGCCTGGTCGCTTCAAAGCGACAGTAGAATGGCTAAAATATACCTCGAGCCTGGCTACAGCTACCCTGCCGCAACTCGCTGTAGCCGAATTTCTGAGCAGCGGCGGCTACGATCATCACTTGCGCCGCATCCGGCGGGAATATGCCCAGCGAGTGGCCTCGATGGGGCAGGCGGTGCGGCGCTTCTTTCCTGAGGGCACCCGGGTCACTCGCCCGGGGGGTGGCTTTGTATTGTGGGTGCAATTACCGGAAGCAGTGGACTCGCTGGAGTTGTACAAAAGGGCGTTAAAGGCGGGCATTGCCATCACCCCCGGTTACGTTTTTTCAACCACCGAGCAGTTCCGCAATTTTATCCGCTTGAACGCGGCCAATTGGTCAAAAGAGGCTGAACCGGCCATCCGGCAGTTGGGCAAAATGGTCACCGAATTGGCTTGAAAACAACAGGTTTTGGGGATAGTGATTATGGCTGAAGATTCAGCGCCACAGGGACAAAAACAAAATCCTGCCGATCCGGCTGCGCTGCCCGAAGCTGGCCCGGCGACCGAACATGGGGCGGCCAGAAAAAAAGGGCTGGTGATTGTCCATACCGGCAACGGCAAAGGTAAGACCACCGCCGCCCTGGGGATGCTGCTGCGGGCCTGGGGCCGGGGCATGAAGGTGGGAGTAATTCAGTTCATCAAAAACGAAAATGCTCGCTATGGGGAGATCAAGGCCGCCGAGCGGATGGGCCATATCGACTGGCTCACCACTGGCGACGGTTTCACCTGGACCAGTCAAGACATGGACGAAACCGAAGCCAAAGCCTGCCACGGCTGGCAGTTAGCTCAAGAACGCATTGCCAGCGACCGCTACGACCTGCTGCTACTGGACGAGTTTACCTACCCCCTCCACTACGGCTGGCTGGAAACCGAGGCCGTGATCGCCTGGCTCAAGGCCCACAAACCGCCGCGCCTCCACCTGGTCATCACCGGCCGCTACGCGCCCGAGGCGTTGATAGATTACGCTGACCTGGTGACCGAGATGCGTGAGATCAAGCATCCGTATAAGGAACAGGGCATCCGGGCGCAGGCCGGGATCGAATATTAACGAATAAGCCGCACCCTACGATCGAGCCGTATGCCACCTGACCAGCGCTGCCAGCAAACCGTCAATGGTATGCTGTTCGGGAACAATCTCGACCTGCAGACCGGCGGCGCGGGCGGCTTCAATAGTCGCCGGACCAACACAGGCCGCAGTCAGCGGCGATGGCAACTCTTGTAGCAATCGCCGGTTCATTATCTCAACCAGACCCGTTACAGCCGAGGGACTGACGAACGTGGCCACATCAATCCCACCGTCAAGCATAGCTGAAATCAAGGCCGGCTCAGGTTCAACTGGCCGCACGGTATAGGCCGGCACTTGCTCAACCTGCGCCCCGCGGTAACGCAGTTCAGCAGCCAGAGTGCCGGAACTCAGATTAGAGCCGGGTAATAACATCCGCTGGTTGGTGACAGCGCCAATTTCAGTTGCCAGGTTGTGACCGGTGTGGTGGGAGGGCGTGAAGTTAGGCCGCAAACCATATTTGAGCAACGTTTTTTCCGTGGCCTGGCCCAGGGCAACCAATTTCACCCCCGTCAGAAGCCGGACATCGTGGCCCAACGCCAGCAGCCGGTCAAGAAAGAAGGCGACGCTATTGGCGCTGGCAAAGATGAGCCAATCCCAGCCGGCTGCCCTCCCCTCACCGGCTAACCCCTTGATGGCTGCATCCAGGGGGCCGCAGTCGGCAATAGGCCCAATTTGGGTTGTCGGCAGTTCCACCGGCTCGGCCCCTAACTCCATCAAACGCCGGCTAAAGTCGCCGGCCTGGTTAAGTGGGCGGGTATTGAGCACTCGCAGCCCCAGCAGGGGATGGCGCTCCGGCAGGTCGAACCAGCGTAGCGACTCCCGCAGCCGGACCACCTCACCGACCACGATGATGGCCGGGGCGCGGATGTGAGCCGCCCGCTCCACAATGTTGGCCAGCGTGCCGGCAGCGGTTTGCTGGGCGGTGCGCGAGGCCCGCTCCACCAGCGCCACCGGGGTATCGGGTGAACGGCCGTGCAGGATGAGTTGCTCGGCAATGTAAGCCAGATTGGAGACGCCCATCAAGAAAATCAGCGTATCCGGACCGTTGGCCAGGGCAGACCAGTTGTAGTTGGGGTCATTCACTTCGTCGGCGCGATGGCCGGTGATGACCGTAAAACTGTAGGCCACGCCACGGTGGGTCACCGGGATGCCGGCATAGGCCGGCCCGGCGATGGCGCTGGTGATGCCGGGAACAATCTCAAATGGCAGGCCAGCCTCGATCAGGGCCTGGGCCTCCTCGCCGCCGCGACCAAACACAAACGGGTCGCCGCCCTTGAGCCGGGCCACCACCTTGCCGGCGCGGGCGTGGGCAACCAGCAGGGCGTTGATTTCTTCTTGGGGAACGGGATGGCGGTCCGGTTGTTTGCCAACATCGATTAGTTCGGCCTGACCGGCGTGGGCCAGCAGGGAATGGTTGGCCAGCCGGTCATAGACCACCACGTCGGCTTGCCGGAGACGTTCAATACCCCGTACCGTAATCAGGCCAGGATCACCCGGCCCGGCGCCGATCAAGTAGACAATGCCTGTCCCGTAAGTTATGGGCATAACTACAAACCCTTCCTTATGTAAATGCCCCCTTCCCCATCCTTCGACTTTGCTCAGGATGGGGGGCCGGGTCACATTTTCGTTATCGCTCGCGCGCCTCAACCTGATGAGGTCTCTGTCTCAATTTCGACCAACAACGCCTTGGCTCTGGCTCGAGCCGCGTCCAAACCGTCAGTGCGGATGATGTCGGCCAGATCAGAGTCAACCAGTCGAAAGGCGGCTTGCGAGCGGACCGCCGGATCTGGGAAACGGGCTTGCAGGTGAGGCCGCAGTTCGGCCAGCAACGCGGCCAGGTCACCATATTCCCGGCCGATGAAGCTTTCGAACCGCTCCCGCAGCCGGCGCGCCAGGGCCGGGCTGGCCCCGCCGGTTGAAATGGTGATCGTAATCTCGCCGCGGTGGATTACGGCCGGCACAATGAAGTTGCCGCGGGCCGGATCATCGACCACGTTGACCAGGCAGCCCCGCCGCCCGGCCTCTTGCCAGACCTGGTCGTTGACCCGTGGATCGTCGGTAGCGGCAATTACCAACCAGGTGTCGGCCAAATCGCCGTCACGATAGGGCCGTTCAATGACGGTAATCTGTTGCTGGTCAGCCAAACGCTTCAGTTCAGGAGACAGCGCCGGGCTGATGACCGTTACCACCGCGCCGACCGCCAATAAGCCGGTTACCTTTCGGGTAGCTACGCTCCCTCCCCCAACCACTACAGTTCGCCGCTGCTCCAGGCCGATGAGTCCGATAGGATATGATTTCATCAATTGCTCCACCGCTGGTTGCTGCTTTCACGTCTGACTTTATGGATTCTAGCTACCCGCCAGGGCTAAGTTTACGGCTTTGAATTCTAACGCAGGATCGAGTGGCTGACAAACAGCGGCGCAGCTTGCACTAATTGAACCGTATCTTTTTTGCTCCAGCCGGGACTTTAATAATAGACGAGGTTGAACAAAACAAATTCACCTTTTAACAAAAGTCTATGTGCCAAAATTTGTGGCCCGATGAGTTAAAAATCCTGGTCATCGATGATGAGCAGGAAATTCTCAATTTAATACGGCTGTCGTTGGAACAAGCCGGCTTCAGGGTGATTCGGACCACCAGAGCCGAAGAAGGGTTAGCCCTGGTGCTGCAAGAGAAACCTGATTTGCTGCTGCTGGACGTGATGATGCCGGACCTTGACGGGCTTGAATTATTGCGCCGTGTCCGGCGCCATCCAATGATGGGCAAGATTCCGGTGATTATTGTGTCGGCCCGGGCCAGCCACATCAACCAACAACGAATGTTGCAGTTGTCCCTATCTGACCACGATGTGGATGCTTTTGTTGGCAAGCCGTTCAATCCGGGCGCTTTGTTACAAACCGTCAAGACTGTTTTGATCAAACACAAAGATTTTATTCTGGAAAAGAACAGGCGCGCCGAAAGACGCTGGGCAGAACAAACTGTCTTCTGACTTGCCGGCCCGCGGAGTCAGGCCGTAGTTATAGCAGCCTCAGCCGTGAGGCTGTTTTCTTTTTCCAGAGCATGGATGATCTGCTGGTCGGTGCGGGGAAAGGCAAAATTCGCCAGTTCAGCCAGGCTGGCCCAACGCCAATCGGCCACGCCCAGTTTCTGCGGCTGGCCGCTGACCAGCCGGCAGTGAAAGGCGTGCAGGGTAATCTTGAAGTGGGTATAACTGTGCTTAACGATGGTTATTGGGCGGCCCACGGCTATTTCTAACCCCAGCTCTTCACGGATTTCGCGCTGTAGACATTCGGCCAGCGCTTCGCCCTCTTTCTGCTTACCTCCGGGAAATTCCCACAAGCCGCCCAGCATGCCCTCCGGTGGACGCTGCGCGATCAAGAACCGGCCATTGTAGCTGATGACCGCGGCGGTTACATCGAAATGGGGCCGCGCCGGCCTGGCCGGTTTGACCGGTAAAGCCCGCTCGCGGCCTTGCAATCTGGCCCGGCAGAGCTGGTTTAGCGGGCAGGGCACACAGTCAGGTGTTTGCGGCAAACAGACCAGGGCGCCCAGTTCGATCAGGGCTTGAGTCCAGTCGCCGGGTTGGTTGGGATCGACCAGCGCCGCGGCAACTTCCCTTAACTGGCGGGCGGCCGGGTGGCGAGTAATAGCCGTATCAATAGCACAAAGTCGAGCCAGAACCCGCTTGATGTTGCCATCGATGGCCGGCACCGCCTGGCCAAAGGCAATCGAGGCCACCGCGCCGGCGGTATAGTCGCCAAAGCCGGGTAACCGGTGCAGCTCGGCATAATTGTTGGGCAGACGGCCGCCGTGCATCCGAACAATCTCACGGGCAGCCTGGTGCAGATGGCGAGCGCGGGCGTAATAGCCAAGGCCCTGCCAGACTTTTAAGACTTCGTCTAATGAGGCGGCGGCTAAAGCAGTTACCGTGGGAAATTGCTCCAGAAAGCGATCGTAGTAGCGGATCACCGTATTTACCTGGGTCTGCTGGAGCATCACCTCAGAAATCCAGATACGGTAGGGATCGGACTCGCCCCGCCAGGGCAGGTCGCGCCGGTTGCGGCGATACCAAGCCAGCAAGCGGTGGCGGACCTGCTCCCTTTTATGGAGAAATTCTTCAGCTACCTCGGTCACAAGCTGGTTAGTTCACATTCTTGATAATGCCCAAATCGCCCGTTTTTGCCGCCAACAGGACAGCGCCCATATACTCATCGACCATCTCTGCCGTCAATGCGACCGGCATATTTTCCAGTTTCATACGGAGTTGGGGATTCTTGGCTGCGGTTAAGGCCCGCTCGATGTGGGCCTCGCTGAAGCCGGGAACTTCACTCAGCCTGGTCGGGAAGCCGATTTCCTGCTCAAAGGCGATCATGGCCCTGGCCACTGCCTCGCCCAACGACCGCCCGCTCAGGTTGGCGATGTCGGCGTTGGTGTAACCGGCCTGCTGGTAGATCCGGCCGACTAACTGGAGCGGTTCCTGTACCGCCGGGGCAAAAAAGACAGTGTAATAAGGATTGAGCATAGCGCAGGCGCGGCCGTGGCTGAGGATATCGACCAGGGAGAAGCTGGTCAGGTGCGCGCCGTTGGTGCCGCCCAGCATGATGGCGTAGCCGCCCAGGTCGGTAGCCAGGCCCAGAGCCTGGCGAGCTTCGGTATCGTTGGGATTGTGCATCGCCCGGGGTAAATTGTTGACCACCAGAGTGATGCCAACCTCGGCCACCTCTGTCATCTTGCCGTAGTAAGGTTTACCCACCGAGTCGTACAGCACCTCCAGGCAGTGCGCCACGCCGTCCAGGGCGCCATCAGCGGTGAGGGCCGCCGGCGCGCCAAAGGTGACCTCGTAGTCGAAGACCGGCTGAACCGGTACAATTGCCGGATCGACGATCAGCTTCTTTTGGCCGGTCTGTAAATCGGTGATATTCGAGTATTTGGTCAGGTGGGCCGCAGAACTGGCGGCCGTCTGGATCGCCACGTGGGGGGTCAGCTTTTGGCCGCGTTCGGCCAGCGCCCGGCCAACCAGGCCGACGCCGAAGTATACCTCGATCTCACCCCCCAGGGTCCGTAGCACCTCGGCGGCCTTGGTCGCATCGATGGTGCTGCCCCCGCCAAAGCTGATGATAACGTCGGGATCGAGCGCGGTCAATTCGGCGGTAATGCGGGCCAAATCCTCGCGGGGCGCATTCGGCCTGGCTCCGTCGATTTCGGCCAGTAGCTCAACCTCGGCCGCGGCCAGCGATGCTTTGATGGTTTCAATAAAAGGCGCCGCGCCGGGAAAGAGATCGCGCACCAGCGCCGCCCGCCGGCCATATTGAACGGTCATTTGGCCTACCTGCGGCAACACCCCCAGGCCGTGAAGATAATTGTCGCCTTTGAATTCGCGCAGCAAGGTCTGCGCTTGATCAAAATTTATCATGATGATCCTCCATAGTTTAAAAAGTAATGGTCATGCCGCCATCAACGGTCAGCACCTGGCCGGTGATGTAGGTGGCATCCGGGCCGGCCAGGAACCAGGCCACGCCGGCAATCTCTTCCGGCCGGCCGGCCCGCTTCAGCGGCAAATGGTGGCCGTCCACGTAGTTCCGCCGGAACCACTCGGTCTCCAATTCATTCACGCCATTGACGATGCTCATCGGCGTGTCGACAAAGCCGGGAGCAATGGCGTTGACCAGGATGCCGCGCGGCGCCAACTCGATGGCCAACACCCGGCAATATTGGTTCAAGGCGGCCTTGGCCATACTATAGGCGCTGGCCCGGCCTTCGCCCCGCTCGCCGTGAATCGAGGTGATATGGATAATCCGGCCCCCCTCCGCCATCAGTGGCACCGCCATCCGGGTCAGGTAGACGCCGCCGTTGACCAGCAAGTCAAACGGAGTGCGCCATTCGTCCAGGCTGGCGGCGATAGCATCGGCGCCCATAAAGACGCCGGCGCTGTTGACCAGCACGTCGAGCCGGCCCCACCGCTGCCGGATCGTCTCGCCTATGCCGGTCACGACCGCCAAATCGCTGTAGTCGCCGGGGCAGATTAGATGGTCGCCGTCCGGCAGACGCTGCTTCAGTTCGACCAGCTTTTGCTCGCGGCGAGCATTCAAGCACACGTCCCAGCCCTCACCGGCAAAGCGGATGGCCGTGGCTTCACCAATGCCGGAAGAAGCCCCGGATATCAGTACTTTTTTTCGATTACTCATAATCCTACCCTAACCTGGCCAGGCCACCCTCGGCTAAAAGAACCACAAAGGACACGAAGGACACGAAGGACACAAAGAATTTTTTTAGAATCTTAGAATCTTAGCGCCCTTTGCGTTCTTCGCGGTGAATTTCTTGCCCAAAAGGCATTACTGGACGGCGCCGGCATAGATGGTGACCTGCGTTTCGATTTTTTCGCCCGGTTCAAGCACCGAACACTGGCCCAGTTTGGCCGCCTCGTTGACGGAGAGAGGCATGGTGGTGCACGGTTCCAGAATGGCGGTGTAGTGACCGTCGAAGCCGCCGTAGGAGGCAAAGTACCAGGCATACGGGAAAACCTTTGGGTCAAAGGTGTAGGCAAAGGTCAACGTCCCCGCGGCATTGACCCAGGCCATCCGGCCCGCCTCCAGATTGTAGAGGAACAAAAAATCGACGCTGTTCTCACGGGGTGGGATCTGGTCGGCCCGCTGGTCTTCGATATGCGGCCAGTTGAACGGCTCCAGCGAATGCCAGCGCGACCAATCCAGATCGACTACTCGAGCGGTCCGGGCCGGGCAGTCGATCCGGTCGCCCGGCCCAATCTTCAAGGCGGCGTGGAGCTTCCAGAGGAACTCTTGCCGGACGGCGGTGGGATTTTCCAGCCGGTACGCCAGGTCGATCTGGGGGCTGCCGGGACGCAGGCTGACTTTTTTGGTATAGCCCAACCCGCAGATGGGTAAGACCCCCCTCAAAACTAGTGTGTCGCCCTCGAGCCGGTAGTCGAGGGACAGGGTCCACAGTTCGCCGTGGTCCGGGCTGTCAACGCCGTTGATCGGTTCCGGGATATCGTTGGGCAGCAGCTCATCGACCCCGCCGTAGAAATTAGGATCGTACTCGCTGCCAGCGGGGAGCCTGGCCAGTTTTAGCCGCTCATTATGCCACAGAAACTGGTAATTGGCCGCCTTATTCACGATGTTGACGATGCGGCCACCCACACTGGGGACGATGTCAACCTGCAACGAGTCGTTTTCCAGCCTGACGATGGGCGTTTGATCGATAAACAAGCCGTCTTGGATAATAGTCATTATGGCGATCCTCCCTACTGTGAAAATGGTAATCAGTGATTAGTGAACAGTAAACTGACAACTGACAACTGATAACTGACAACTGACAACTGATAACTGATAACTGACAACTGATAACTGACAACTGATAACTGACAACTGATAACTGACAACTGATCACTGACAACTGATCACTGTCCATTTAAAACATCACGGGCATGTTCTACGGCCAGGCGCGGGCTGGACAGAACGGGTACGAGCCGTTCGTCGGCCGGAATGGTATCGGCTACGCGGGCCATCGACGCCTGAGCCAGGATGACCACGTCGTTGCGGGTCATCAGTTCTTTAATGGTTTCACGGACCATCCGGTCGTGAGTCGCCAGGTCGCCGGCAAAGAGGGCCTCGTATGCGTCCCGGCGCAAAACCGGATCGACCTGCACTTCGGCGCCGGCCAGCCGGGCCTGAGCCTGAACGGAATCACTGGTCGGCTTAAGCGTGGTGGGCGCCGTAGCCACAACCCCAATGCGCCTACCCATAGCGATAGCCTGCCTGACCATCGGCTCGTCGATCTTGAGCACCGGGATGCGAACCAGCAAGCGGGCCACGTCGGCGCAGGGCGAGATCGAGGAACAGGTCAGCAGCAGCGCATCCGCCCCGGCCTCTTCAGCGGCGCGAGCGTGGTCGCTGATCCGGCGATAGATAAACGGCGACAGGCCGCCCTGGGCCAAAACGACCTTGAGCAGAATCTCGTCGACGAGGTGAAAAAGTTCGACCTCCGCCGGTAAAAGTTCGGCGGCCAGCTCCTTGAACGGGCCGACCAGGGTCGGCACGGTATGGAGAAAAACCAGCTTCTTTGGCATTGATGGTCTCCTTACTTACCCGCCTTTGCCTAACAGCTTCTTACGCTCCCGGATGCGCTGCACAAAGGTATCGTAACTGTTGATAAACTCGGTCAAGGTGTTGTGCACCGGCAGCCAGGCCGCCGTAGCCGCTTCGTCAACCAGCCTTAGCTCATGGTCCGGTTGGAAACGGCTGTCGTCAGCGGGCAGCCAACGCCGGTCGGCCACGTAGTAGGCTTGCTTGAAAAGCTCGCTGTGACTTAGCCGGGCCAGGATGTCCGCAGAGACCGGCGCCTCGATCCGGCGCGGCTCTAGCCTGATGTCCGAGCGGGTGTCAAAGGCTCGCCGCACGTTGGGAAAGACGCTGAGCAGGCTCACCCCGACGATTTCGGTGATGTCCGGAAAGGCGCTGGGCAACTGCTCATAACCGTCGCCCTCGTAGATCCGGAGCGAGGCAATCAACGGTTTGACTCGACTCAGGTCGTAGCCGTGGGCCAGCAGCAAGCGGTGCAGCCGTTTGATGACCGCCACCCCGGCCCAGGCCGCGGCCTCGCGGGCGCTGGCCTCGTCAAGGTCCATTTTGGACAGTAACTCGTCCCGGACCGGATAGGCTAGCCGGCCATTCATCTCGACCAGACAGCTAAAGATGGCCTGGCCGGCCTGGATAGCCTCGGCAAAGGGCAGATGTTGGAACATGCCAAAGTTCACCGTAATGGTGACGCCGATTCCCTGGCCGGTCAGAACGCGGCAGGCCTCCAGCCCGGCCTGGGTTCCCGGCAGCTTGAAGAGCACGTTGGGCACGCCGCCGTCTAGCTTGGTTCGGAGACGCTCATAAATGGCCTGGGCGGCGGCGATCATCGCGGCCGCATCGGCGTGCCGGTGCGGATTGACTTGCAGGCAAACGCAGCCCATCCGGCCGGTGGTCAACAAAAAGATGGGCCGGAGGAGGCGCATATTGGCCAGGACAATTTCGGCGGTTAACCACTGGGCCAGGGTCTCCTCGTCGGCGGCCGGATGAGCGGCGATGAGGTTGTCCACAACGGGGTTCCACCGTTCGGGCTGGCCCACCCAGGCCAGGTCGACCAGCGGGGGATTGCAGGTGACAAACGAGACGCCGAGATAGAGAGTGTAAGGCAGAAAGGCGGCGTAGTCGTTGCTCAGTTCGGTGAGAGTCTGGCCGGTGTGGCGCATCTGGGCGATGCGACTGAGATTGCTCCGGGCAATCTCGGCGCTGAGATTGGTCAGATACTGGTCAATAGAATTGCCGACCAGCGCCGCCGCTTCAGCTTCCGGGTTGGCTGCATGCTCGGCCTTCAAACGAGCGACCGCGTCAACCCGCCAGGCCGCCAGCAGTTGGCCGGCGATGGCGGGCACCCGGCCGGCCAGCTCGCCGAGCAACCTCTGGGTTCTAGCGGCGATCGATTCAAGTTGAGCCTCGGTCAGGACGTCGTCCCCGTACCGGTCGACATCTCGCAGGTTCCAGTTTGGCAGAAAAGAGCGGAGGCTCAGGGTCAACTCGGCCAGAAAACGGAGGTGATGCTCCTGCGTCAGCGAATCGACCCGGTTGAAGTTTGCCGCCAGTTCCGCCTGCAAGGTTTCTACATAGGCCGGGAATTGCGGCGGCGAGGTAAAAAAGAGCAGATTCTCCAGGGCCGTCTGCCCCTCGCCCTGCTCGATGAGGGGGCGTAGATTGCCTGCGGAGAAATTTTCGCGGCGACAACGCTCCTGTTCAATGGCTTGTTGCAATGATTCAAAGGTGGCCATTTTCTATTGTCCTTTCCAGGCCTGGCGGATAAAGCGGGCGGCGGCTTCAACGCCGGCCTGGCCCTGGTAGGAAGCCTCTTCCATGCAAATCCAGCCGTCCCAGCCAGCCTGCTTGAGCCGGTTGAAGATAGCCGGATAGGGGGTGACCCCGGTGCCCAACAGTACGTGCCGCAGCTCGCCACGGGCGGCGGTGTCCGAGGCATGCACCGTCACCACCCGGTCGATGACCTGATCCAGCAGGGCCAGCGGGTCCGCAGCATAGGCCGCGGCGTTGCCGGTATCAAAGTTGAGGCCCAGGCCAACCTCGGCCGTAGCTTTGACAATTTCCAGGAAGATATCGGGCGGCTGGCAGAAATCGGTGTAAGTCCAGGCGCCGGGCTTGGCGTGATTCTCGTAGACCGGGGTGACGTCCAAGTGGCGAGTCGTCTCCACCAGCCGGGTCAAGCCGGCCGCGGCCCAGCGGATGCCCTCGGCGCGGCCGGTCTCCGGGTGGGCCTGCCCGGCGGTGACCCGGACAAAGCTGGCCCCCAGCGCAGCGGCCACGGCCATTACCTCTTGCTCAAGTTCCAATTCGCGCTCTCGCTGGGCCGGATCGGGATGGGTGAAATCGGGGTAGGAAGTGACCATCACCACCCGGCTGCCGGCGGCTTCGATGTCCTGACGGAGCGCGGCCAGCGCAGCCGGGGAGCGGTCAGGCACAAAGAGGATGCTCAGATCGATGCCGTCCAGGCCAAGCGTAGCGCCCATGCAGGCCCACTCGGCTACGCTCATGCGGCCAGCGATAATGTCGGCAAAGAATGATACGGGTAAACAACTGAGTTTCACAGGTGGAGACCTTTCTCAAACGTAGCTAAATTTTCCAGGACTTCATTTGGAATAATTGTGAATAATGAATTGCCAATTATGAATTGTGAATGAAAAATATTTTTTCGGACCGTTCACCACGCTTCGCTAACCATTCCCAATTCACCATTCACAATTCATAATTCTACCCTGCCCAGCGCATATTCGCGGCGTACTCTTCAGCAACCCGGCGCATCTCCCAATAGAGATCGGTGATATCGCTATCGGCCCAGGTATCATCGACAATGCAAAGCGGGATGCCAATGGTATCCGGGGCCAGGGTTTCCATCATGTAGCGAAAGTTAGCCAGCATCTCGGCCGGGCTTTCGCCAGAGTCGAACATGGCCTCGATGATGCCCCAACCGGCAAAAATCTGGCGGAATTCGGCAAACTCCTGGTGGCTGAAGCGATAGGAACAGTTCAGCCCCTTCAACTTGGGCCGGTGATCGAGGTAGAGGTGCTTGCAGGGATTGGGGCCGCAGTTGTGCAACAAGCCGCTGCCCCACGGTTGGTACAGCCGGCTGTTGTAGGGCAGGCTAAATTCCCGGAACAGCTCCGGTCCAATGGTGGCGCAGATATCGTCGCTGACAAAGCTCTTGTACTGCTCCGGAGCCCAGTTGGGGCTGAAGTCGAGCCCGGTCAGCCGCTCCAGGCCGCCTGCGGCCGCCACGACAGCCCGGTAGACGTCGAGCTGAACCTCGGTGACCAGGTTCAGCAGATGGTGCATGGCCGCCGGGTCGTCGTAAAACGCCGTATAGAGCAGGTTGGTATCGAGCAGGTCTTTGCAGCTATTGAGCGGTCCGCCGCTGTCAATGCCGGTGAGGTAGACATCGGGCGGCAGATTTTCGGCGTGGTAACGCAGCCGCCGGATATTCTCCGGCATCAGCCCGGCGTCGAGGGTTGGCCGGGGCAGGTGGTAGATTTGCTCCAACTCGGTGATGAGGCAGCCCTTGACGCCCGGCGGCTGATCCGGATCCGCCGCCCAGTAGACCTCCATACCGAACATCGTGGCAATGGTCATATAGCCGGGCGTGACGAAGGCAAAAGGGATGTAGTCATCCGGCAGCAGCCGCAGCGAGCGGCGGATGGCCTCAACATTGACCTGGAACTGGATTTCGGCGCTCTGCCGCTGTTCCCGCAAGGTATAGCCGCACGAAGGCGTCAGCCAGAAAACGATGGGGATATGGTCAACAGGCCGGTAATCCCACAAATCACGGCGCAGTTGTTTGCGGCGTTCGATCTCACGGTGGTCGATATCAAAAGGGATCATACTTCGCTCTCCAACAGGGGCCGCATGTAGGCCAGGGTTTGACGGGCGGCGGCGTCGGGGTCGGGCCGGGCCAGCAGCTCGGCCGACAGGTAGCCGGTGTAACCGATTTGGCGCAGCGTGGCCACAATGGCCGGGAAGTCGATCAGGCCATAGCCGGGCGGCCAGCGGTTGTTATCGCCCAGATGGACATGCCACAGCCGCTTGGCGGCCATCACCTGGCGGAACGGCTCGGTCCAGGAGCTTTCCTCGATGTTGACATGGTAGGTGTCGAGCAGCAGCCCGAACGCCGGCTGGCCGACCTCCTCGACCAGGACCAGCCCCTCGGCGGCGTTGTTCACCAGGTCGGCCTCGTAGCGGTTGAGCGGCTCCAGCGCCAGACGCACGCCGTGAACGGCAGCATAGCCGGCGGCCTGACCCAGGATGGCGACCAGTCGCTCTCGACCGCCGGTGTCCACCGCGGCCAGCCGGCCGCGGAAGCTACCAACCGTCACCAGGGGCGAACCGACCGCGGCGGCAAAATCGATGAGTTGGTACAGGCGTTTTTCGGCCTGGTTGGCTTTGGCCGGGTCGGCATGGAGCAGAGTCAGGCCGGTAGTAAACGGGATTCCGCCGCTGCCGATGGCGGCTGCCGCCAGCCCGTGTTGTTCCAGGCTGGCCCGGATAGCCTGGCTGTCCAGCGCCGCCGGGTCGGCTGTCATCAGTTCCACGCCGTCCGCGCCCAGCCGGGCCGCTTTGGCCAGTTTTTCGGCAAACGCGCCGCTGAGCAGGGCCACCGGGATCAGCGGCTCCACTTCGGGCGTTTGGATGGTCAGGGCGAGTTTCATAGGTGGCCTATAATCAATGCGATTAAGTGAGCACGAGGCTTAAGCCATCGTGCTGAGAGAGCAAAGCCCTGGCGGGCTGATTTTTAGCTCGAAGAGTTTTGCTCTTTTAGTGCGGTGGCTTAGAGCACCCTGTGGGTCAGCCCCGCACTTCTTTATAACACCTGGGCTTCAAAGGCTCGCACTGAGTCGTGCAGAATGACCATAATCTCGTCGATCTGCGCTGTGGTGGTGATGAGCGGCGGGGCCATCAGAATCGTATCGCCGGCCATACCGCGGACCGTCCCGGCGCAGGGGTAGGTCACCAACCCCCGTTCAAAGGTCAATTCCGAGAAGAGGCGAGACATCTCCTTTTCCGGCGGGAAGGTCGCCTTGGTGGCCTTGTCGGCCACAAACTCAAAGCCGACCATCAGCCCCCGGCCGCGCACATCGCCGATGGTCCGGTACTGGAGCAGGCTGCCCAGTTGCTCCAGGAAGTAGTCGCCCACCACGCGAGCATTTTCGATCAGATTATGTTTCTGGATATATTTGATCGTCTCGATGGTGGCAGCCATGCCGATAACGCTGGCGTTCAGGGTATGGCCGGCCCGGAAGTGAGCGTTGGCCGCCCGCAGGGTCTCCCAGATATCGTTGCGGGCAATGACCGCCGCTACCGGGAAGTGGCCGCCGGTGAGGGCTTTGGAGGCGGCGATGATATCAGGCGTAACGCCCCAATGTTCGATGCCCCACATTTTGCCGGTGCGTCCCAACGCCGTCATCACCTCATCGACGATGAAGAGGATGTCATATTTGTCACAAATTTCACGGATGATTTGGAAATAACCATCCGGGGCGGGGCTGGCGGCCAGGGCTGAACCGACCACCGGCTCGGCAATGAAGGCGGCTACGTTCTCCGGGCCGGCCTGGCAAATGGCGTCCTCCAGTGAGCGGGCGCACAGCAGGTTGCAGTCCGGGTAGCTCTTTTCAAAGGGACAGCGATAACAGAAAGCCGGCGGAATCTTGGGCATATCCCGAAACATGGGCGTATACATCCGCCGCCGGGCCGACAGGCCGGAAATGCTGACCGAGAAAATATTGTCGCCGTGGAAAGCCTGCCAGCGGCTGATGATCATGTGCTTTGAAACTTGGCCTTTGACCACCCAGTACTGCCGGGCCAGCCGGGCCGCATCGTCGGTGCTGTCGCTGCCGGTGACGGTCATCCAGGTTTTGCAGTTATGGCGCAGTTCGCCTGGGGCGATGTCGGCGATCAGGTCGCATAGTTCCAGGAGTTTGGCGTTGGAGAAAGCGTGGGCCGGGTAGAAGGCGAACTCCTGGGCCTGCTCGAACATAGCCTGCGGAATTTCCTTAACCCCGTGACCGATGGCCGTGACCACGGACGAACCGCCGGAGCCGTCAATGTAGCGTTTGCCGTCTGTATCCCATAGATAGATGCCTTCGGCGCGGGCCATAATGGGGTAATGCCAGTCCCAGCGTCGTTGAACTGCCGTTTCATTGGGTTTGCTCATAAGTGTATTTCCCCTTTGTTAAAAAGTTTAGCCAATTCATTATGCTCTGGTCTCCCGGATGGCCTGGTTGAGGGCGCGCTCCATCTCGGCGTCGACACCGGGCGGGAGCGGCACCGGACCGGCCTGGGCCAGAATTTCTAGCACACGCTCGTGAGCCACCTCGTGGATCATCTTGCCGCCGCTCTGCACCCACTGGTCGATGGTCTGGCGGCGGAACAAGACCGGAAAGAACAGTTCCTGCCGGAACAGGTTAAAGGTGTGCTCGTGGGTGAGGTAGTTGCCGCCGTGGCCCACCTCACGGATAACATCCAGGGCCAGCGTCTCGTCGGTGATGGCGATGCCGGTCAGGACGCGCTTGATCATATGGACCATCTCATCGCAGATCACCACCATCTCCCGGCAGCCATACATGCCCCAGGCCATGCTGCCGAGACTTTGCGACAGGGTGATCCCGGCCAGCCCGTTCAGGAGCATGCTCATGCCGGCCTCGGCGGCGGCTTCCGCATCGGGCACCTTGCCCTCGACGCCGCCGCCCAGGCTGTAGATGGGAATCTGGTAGCGGCGGGCCAGTTGAGCCATGGCCAGCTTGCCCAGGTTTTGCTCCGGGCTGCTGTAGGTGCATTGGGTCGTCTTCATATCAAAGACATCGGTATCGGGCTTGAGGACAACCGGCGCGCCCGGCTTGATGAGCTGGGTCAGCGTCACCCCAAACAGGACCTCGGCGGTAGTCAGGGTCAGGGTGCCGGCCACAGTCGCCGGGCCGGTCGCGCCCATCAATGGGCCGGGCGAGTAGAGGATCGGCACGCCGGCCTGCACCGCGTCGATGATGCCCTCGTTCATCACGGCGAATTTCAACGGGCTGATGGGCGTAACGATGCCCATCACGCTGGGGCGCTGGCGCAACTCCGCTTCGCCGCCGGATGCGGCCGCGGCCAGCGCCAACAAATGGGCGGTGAACGGTCGTTCCAGGATGTTGATGACGGTTGGTTTGGTGGTATTCCGAAAAATAGCATCGAAGTCGTGGAAGAAAACGTGGTTGGTCGGCTGGTCAGCGGACATGCAGAGGGTTTGCACAAAATCGATGTGGGGCAACGCCTGGCCCAGCCGGGTATTGAGGACCATATCTTCTTTGGTCGGCTGGCGGGCTTGCCACAGGTCGTAATCCCAAAAGAGCGGCTCGGAGGTGCCGCCCATACCGTAATAGACCCGGCCATGTTCGAGCAGCAGGTCCATCTCCGGATCGCGGCGGCCGTACAGCACCAGGGACGCGGGCGCGCTTTCGATGGCCGCTTCAACCAGAGCGGGCAGCAGGCAAATGATGCGGGTATCACGATTTACCCTGGCCCCGGCCTGCTGAAATATATCGAGGATTAAGTCGGACTCGCTAAAAATGCCGGGGTCTGCCAGGAGCGACAGCGCGGCCTGGTGAATCCGTTCGACCTCGCTCTCCGCCAGAATATTGAGTTTTCCCCCGCTTGCGCCTAGCTTCATTGATACGTCTCCTATCCGTCAACGATCTTTGTTTTGGGTTTGAAGTGAAATAGACTTTATGGAAAAATAGGATTTACGCAGTTGCCCGTTTAAATGTCATTTCGAGCGAGGTACGAGCGAGAAATCCCTGAGAATTATGTTTGCAAAGTGACTCTGTAGGGATTTCTCTTCGCTTCGCTCATCGAAATGACATGAACTGCGTAACTCCTGTTAAAGTACCGGGCACTGCTTAACCGCTATATATTGGGGTAGCTTTGACCAAAGCGCCTGACATTTTGTGTCTGAAAGTGTCCGGCGCTTATTTCTGTCTACTCCGAAAAAAGAAGCACCTTGGCCACCGGTCCGGGTTGGCCCAGCAGCCGCTCAAAGTAATCCCGCCCCTGGGCCAGGGGGGCTTTGACCAGCCACGGCTCAAGCTGGATGCGGCCGGCAGCCAGCCAGTCAAGGGCGGTCTGAAAGTTGGCCGGGGTGTAAGCAAAGCTGCCTTGCAGGTTGATCTCCTGGCGGATCAGCAGGTTGACCGGCAAAACGCTCTCTTCTTCGTGCAAGCCGATATGAACCACCCGCCCGCCGCCGGCAACGGCTTGCAGACTCTGCTGCCGGGTGGTAGTTGCCCCGACGGCATCGATGGCGACCTCAACGCCGCGACCCTCGGTTTCCGCCCGAATGAGATCGACCAGCTCATCGGCCCGCGGGTCGATCACCCGAACCTGGAACTTCTGGCCCATCGCCCGCCGCTCCGGGTCGGTATCGGCGGCAAAGATGTCGCGCCCGCCAAACGCCTGCATAACCTGCAAGACCAACAGGCCAATCGGCCCCAGACCAATGATGAGCACCCGGTCGAGCGGCGTACAGGCGGCCAGTTCGGCGGCGCGCAGGGCGCAGGCCAGCGGCTCGGTCAGAGCGGCCTGCTCAAGGCTCAACTGTTCCGGCAAGGGATAGACCATGCGGGCAGGCGCTTTGACCAGTTCAGCATAGCTGCCGGGCTGATGGGCCCCCAGCAGTTGGCGCTGGCGGCATAAATTATGTCGCCCGGAGAGACAATAGGCGCAGCGGCCGCAATAAATCAGCGGATTAACGGTAACTCGCTGGCCTACGGCCAGGTCAGGGTTGGCCGTAATCGCCTGCTGGCCCAGGGCGACGATGCGGCCCGAGAATTCATGGCCCATCACCAGGGGCGGCCGGCGCAGGGCGTTATGGCCCAGGTAACCACCCAATTCCGAGCCGCAGATACCGGAGTAGGCCACTTTGATGAGGACGTCGTCAGGACCAGGGAGCGGCTCCGGCAGCTCGCGCAGATTCAGTTGGCGAGGGCCTTCGTAAACTAATGCCTTCATCCTTTTACCTCAAACGTAACTATTCAGGTGACCGGCACTTTTTAAGTGCCAGTCACCTGTTTGGCCCGGCTGGCGGCTGCGGCCGCGTCGGGCGCATAGAGGTCGGCGCCAATCTGGTCGCAAAAGTGCTGGGTGACCGGCGCGCCGCCGACCATCACGGTGACCCGGTCACGCAGCCCGGCCTCTTTGAGCGCCTCGACTGTCCTCAGCATATTGGGCATAGTGGTGGTCAACATGGCGCTGAGGCCGACAAAAGCCGGTTGGTGGCGTCGCACTGCGGCCACAAATTCGTCAGGCGGCACATCCACGCCAAGATCGATAATCTCAAAACCAATTCCTGCCAGCATCAGCCCAACCAGATTCTTGCCCAGATCGTGCAGGTCGCCTCGGACCGTGCCGAGCACCACCACGCCGACTGGCGCTACACTGGCCTCGACAAGATGAGGCTTGAGCACGGCGAGGCCCTGCTGCATGGCCCGGGCGGCCACCAGCATCTCCGGCACAAAACATTCCGAATATTCAAAACGGCGGCCAATCTCGGCCATCGCCGCCAGCAGCCCCTGGTCGAGGATGTTGGCGGGGGCGTAACCAGACTCCAGGGCCAGTTGCACCCCGGCGGCGACGCCGGTCAGGTCGCCGGCTATAACTCCTTGATAAATGGTATCCAGCATTTTTGTGCTCGCTTGCGGTCCGGCAGCACGAGGCTAACCCACAGGATGCTGCGCTTAAGCCATCGTGCTAAGAGAGCGAAGCCCTACCGGGCTGAAATCTTAGCTCGAAGAGCTTTGCCCTTTCAAAGCGACGGCTTCAGCCTCGCTCTTGGACTCACTTGGGCGCTCGGCTTGAACAGGTTTGTTATACGACCTTTTCTCCGAATGGAGATAATATCAACTACCTTGTGTGGCAGATACTGGCCTCCTTCTTTTCAAAAAAACCAATAAGGTGCCGAGTAATCCTGCTATCAGAAGTCCAAAATCTTCACGGATTGTTAGTGACAACGCTGCCGTAAAACCTATAATGGACCAGAGTAAAGGAATCCCTAGGACATATTTGGGAATGGCTTTATCTGTCCACAATAGTAATCCAAATGTGAATATAGTCGTTGGACAGGGTGCTCCGAATGTGGGAGATGCCGGGTAAACATGACCAAGTAAATACCCCAGAACGGGATAAATAACCAGGGCATAGAGAATAAAAATACACCCGACTATCCCTTTAGTATCTGGTTGAAATTGAAATGAAAGGCTTGATCTAACAGTACCTGTATAGACAAAGATTAACCCCTGAACTATACATAAGGCACCAAACCCATAAGCGGCTGGATTTATTGCAGTGAAATAACTCAAATGATAGACAATTCCTGTCCACAACCATAGAAATGCCAATATTCCACTAATGACTTTGTTTGAAAAAGCGGTTTTTCTGACTCCGAAGATAATTGCAATAATGGCTAGCAAATATAAAACCACTTGCATCGGCCAAATAGCACGATTATAGACTTCAAAGATACTTAAAAATTCTTCTATGCTAAAAGGTAAGCTCATTTTAATCTCCTCGGGCCTGTTTTATTTCGGCCCGAAAGCCACCCCGCGCAGCGTGCGTGCCAGTTCAAGGAACTCTTCAGAGGTTGAATCCCATTTCCAGCCGGGAATCCGGCAGATCATCCGACTGAAGATCGGGTGTTTCTTGCGATATTCGATAAACGTCGTGGTAATCTCTTCCGGCGACAGGGTGCGCTGCACTGGAATATAACGGACAAACCCGGTCTCTACTTGCAGGGCGGGTGAGGCCTGGATGTTGTAGTACCAGTCACTCCCCGTCCAGGCGGAAACTGCGTAAATTTCTTTGGTTTTCTCGTCGAATCGCAAGACCGCCAGGACGGTTCTGCGCACCTTCCCGCTGTGGCGGCCAACATGGGTGATCTGCATGAAGCGTTTGCCCAATAACCAGCCCAGGCGAAGCCGATAGAGGAATACTGGTAGCTTGAAGATTGGGATCATAAACGAAGGGGCTTTTTCGTTCTCTTTGCCGGGTTTGGTACGCGGTAAATCATCTATTGATAGGTTTTGTTGTGACATCTCATCCCTCCTTTCTATCAGAATACGACCTTAATCATATCATAGGTGGAACGAATTTCTGATGGTAGCCGCCCAACAATTATTCAGCCCAAAGTAACCGGCTGCCGCGCCAATTCCTCGCTGGCTCGGCGCAGGGTTTGCTCCAGGGCCTGGTCGGCCCCGGGCGGCAACGGCGCGGGTCCGGCTTGAGCCAGGATATCCCGGACGCGCTCGTGAGCTACGTCGGTGATTGACTGGCCACCGGCCTCGAGCCACTGGTCGATGGATTGGCGGCGGAACAACGCCGGGAAGAATAGTTCCTGTTTGAAAAACTGGTAGGTATGCTCGTGCGCCAGAAAGTGGCCGCCGTGGCCTACTTCCCGGATCACGTCCACGGCCAGCGTCTCGTCGGTTACGGATAGACCGGCCAGGATTCGTTTGATCATGTGGGCCATCTCGTCACAAATGAGCAGCATCTCCGGCGCGCCGTAGAGTCCACTGGCCAATGTGCCCATCGTTTGGGTCATGGTCAGGCCGGAGAGGGCATTGAGCAGCATACTCAGCATCGCTTCGGCGGCGGCGGCCGCGTCCGGCAATTTCGACTCGGTCGCGCCGGTGCCAAAGCTGGGTAGATTATAAAAACGGCCCAACTGAGCCACCGCGGTTCTACCGACCGCCTGCTCCGGACTGCCGTAAGTGCATTGGGCGGTCAGCATGTCCATGGCTGGAGTCATAGGGGCATAGATCACCGGGCTGCCCGGCTTGATGAGTTGGGATAGGACCAGCACAAACAGCGCCTCGGCGTTGGTTTGGGCCAGGTTTCCGGCGACGGTGGCCGGGCTGGTGGCGCCCATCATTGGGCCAGGGCAGAGCAGCACGGGCACGCCAAACTCGGCCGCGACAAAAATGCACTCATCCAGCGGGGTGACCTGAAACGGCGACGTCGGCGTGACGAAGAAGGCCACCCAGGGCCGGCGGCGCAAATTGTCTTCACCCCCGCAGGCGGCCGCGGCCATCTCCAAAAACCAGGCGGCGTAGCGCCGCCCCGGCGCGGTATAAACAACCGGCTTGGTGGTGTTGCGGAAGATGGCGTCATATTCGTGCAGGAAAGTCTGGCCCTCGGGCGCATCGCCCGCCGAGCAGAGCGCCATGACGAAATCAACATGAGGCAACATTTGGCCCAGCCGGGTGCAGTTGACCATGTCGGCTTTGGTGGGCGGTCGTGGCCGGCCCAAGTCATAATCCCAAAAGTAAGGTTCGGAAGCGCCGCCCATGCCGTAGTAGACCCGGCCCGACTCCAGCCGAATGTCCATCGCCGGTTCCCGGCCGTGAAGCACAAAAGATTTGGGCGCAGTTTGCAGGGCGGCCTCCACCATGTCCGGCGGAAGGCGAACCAGGCTCGAGGCGCTATCGACAATAGCGTCGCTCCGTTGAAACACCTCCAGGATTGGCCTGGAGCGGCTCAAGACGCCGTGATTTTCAAGCAGCGACAGGGAGGCCAAATGAACCCGCTGGAGGTCGCTCTCGGAGAGTATATTGAACGAGCCGCCGCGCATCCCCGGTTTCATGACCCCACCTCAAGTGAGCTTTCTGGTTCATCCTCCAAAGATTCAGCGTTTTGCAGTTGATTACTGGCCTGGGCATCCTCACTGACTTGCTGCATATGGGCACGCATGGCCTCGCGGGCAGCCTGTTCATCGTGGTTTTTAACAGCCTCGTAGATGCGGCGATGCCAGAACTGGCCTCGCGCCGGCGCGCCGGGGACCTGGCGAAAGATCACCCGCCGGGACTCTTGCAGCAGGTCGGCGATGACATCGATCAATAGCGGGAACATGCTGTTTTGAGTGGCCCGGGCCAAAGCCGTGTGGAAGTTTTGATCGGCGGTAATATAGCTCTCCGGCGAGGTTATATGGCGGTCCATCGCTTCAATGGCCTGCTGCATTTCGGCCAAATCTTCGCCAGTGGCTCGCTGGGCGGCGAGGGTGGCAATTTCCACTTCCAGGACTCGCCGCAACTCATTGAGATCGTTATGAGATTGCTTGCCCATTCTGAAAAAACGGCCAAGATGGTCCGAGATCGAGTCGGCCCCGATTTGGGCGATAAAGGTGCCGCGGCCCGGCTCAACGGTGACCAATCCCCTGGAGGCCAGAACCTTGATGGCTTCTCTAATCACCCCACGCGCCACGCCCAATTTCTTGGTCAACTCGCGTTCCGGCGGTAGCTGGTCGCCTACTTGCAATTTGCCATCGCTAATGAGTTCTTCGATGTGCTCAGCGACCCGATCGTATAAGCGCTCCTGGGTGAATTTGCGATAGATTTCTTCTGTCATGGTTGACTCTGACTAACCTATTTCAAAGCGCCGCTGACGAGACCGCGAATAAAATATTTCTGACCGAAGATGTATAGGACAACAATAGGGATGGTGGCGATCAGGAGTCCGGCCATAGTCGCCGGGATATCGACATAGTTGCGCGAGCGTAGCGCGGCAATACCGACCATCAAGGTTTTTAACTCATCCTTTTGTAGGAACACGAGGGCAATCAGCAGTTCATTCCAAACCCACAAGGCATTGACCACAATCAGCGTGACGACTGCCGGGGCCGACAATGGCATGAGAATTTGCCGAAAGAGGCCAAAGTTTGAACAGCCGTCGATGCGAGCGGCGTCCAATATCTCCCGGGGAATAGTCTGGAAAAAATTGGTCATGAGGTAGATCGAAAAAGGCAGCAACAGCCCCACATAGATCAAAATGACGCCCTGATAGCTATTCACCAATTTCCATCTGACCATCCACACAAACAGCGGCACCATCATGACCACCGGCGGCACGACCATCAGCGAGAGAATAATGTTGAACAGAGTCCGTTTGCCGGCAAAATCCATATGGGCAAAGGCGTAGGCGGCCAGGCAGGCAATGATCAAAGACACCACCACGGCCCCAACGGTGAGAATGGTACTGTTGGCAAACCGAATAAAGAATTTTTCGCCGGAAAAAGCGGTGGCAAAGTTGGTGAGGATCGGTTGCAGGGGCGGTCCCCATTGGTTGGTCAGGTACTCAGACTTGGTTTTGAACGCCGAGACGGCCATGAAATAGACCGGGAAGAGGGACATCAGGGTCGCCAGCAGCACGATACCCTGGCGGACGCCCGTCCCAAACCAGCGCCTGACATTATAGGATCTGGATAGAGCTGCGACATACCTGCCTTTGACAGTTGCGGCCGTTACGCGGGCTGGCTGATTCATTACAAAGCCTCCCGGTCATCGGCCCGCTGGCGGAGACGGAACTGGATAAAGATCAGGAAGCCGGTGACAATCAAAATCAGAACCGAAACGGCCGAGGCCAGGTTCATCTGATTGTAACGGAAGCCCATCTGGTAAACGTAAAGCTCGGTCACCATGGTGGCCTGGCCTGGCCCGCCGGCGGTCATCACGTAAACATAGCTGAAGACCCACGACAACATCGTAATGACTGCTACGATGGTAAAGAACTCGATGACCTGGGCCAACTGGGGTACGGTGATATACCATTGCAATTGCCACCAATTGGTCCCATCGATTCTGGCGGCATCGAACAACTCTTCTTCAACCGACATCAAGCGGGCCAGGAACAGCACTACGCCCAGGCCCACTTCCTTCCAGACAATCACAAACATAACCGTCGGCAGGGCCAGCCGGGTGCTGCCCAGCCAATCCAGGGCCAGCCAATCCAGTCCAATGAGATGCAAAAAACTATTCAGCACCCCGCTGAGCTGAAAAATGTAGGAGAAAACCAGGCCAACGACGGTAATCGGCAGCAGGTAAGGCAGGAAGAGGGTGTTTTGGTAGAGACGCCAGCCCCGGATGCGTTCGAAGAGGAAGATGGCCAACAGCAGCGCCACCACCACCATGATCGGCACGCTGATCAACAGGGTCAAGTTATTCTTGACTGCCTGCAAGAAAACGTCGTCCTTGAATAGAATCCGGTAGTTGGTCAGCCAAACAAATGTCTCCTGGCCGCCTGAGGTGCGTTGCATACTCAAGACGATGAGCCGAAACAGTGGATAGGCGAAGACCAGGATCAACACCACAAACATCGGGGTGAGATAGAGCCAGGGTTCATACTTGCGATAATGCATAGACAGTCCAGTAGACACGTTGGCGCGTTTTTTACGCGCCAACGTGTTTCTTGGGGATGAAGCAACTACTTCATCCAGGTCTCAAAATTCTTGACCGCATCCGGATTTTGCTCGCGCCACTTTACCAGGACATCCTCGGTCAGCTGGCCGAGTTCCTCGGGTGATTTGTCGCCGGCAAAGAGGAGCTGCACGCCGGCAAAGTTGGCCTGCTCATCCATCATTGACGGGATGAAGTTTTCCAGGTTGGGGCCGGAAACGGTGGTATCCCACTGGTAGATTTGTTTGAGTTGCGGCTGCTCGATGAGCGCGGGGTCGAGGCGATCATCGGCCGGCAACACCCCGGTGTATTCAAACCAGGCCTTGAGTCGTTCGGGCGTGTGCATAAACATCAGAAAATCGGCCGCTTCCTGGGGATGCTTGGACCAGGAGGTGATCCCCCAGCCCTGGGCGGTGACCACGTAAGTGTCGGCCAGTTTGCCGCTGGCATACTTGGGCACCATCATCACCCCAATCTTGTCCCAGGTCATAATGTCGGCCCAGCCTTTGAGGAAGGTATCGTTACCAAAGATCATGGCCGCCTTACCCTGGACAAACAGGTCCTGCCCTTGCTGGTAGTCGAGCGAGTTGATGTCTTCGTTCCAGCAGCCGGCGTCTTTAAGCTCCTGCAAGCGTGACCACCACTCGACAAACTGGGGATCGGTAAATTTGGCCTGACCCACGGCGGCTTCCATAAAGGCTTTTTCACTGTCGTGGGGTTGCCGGGCCAGAATCGAGAACAACCAGCCGCCGAACCAGCCATCTTTCAGGCCGCCGGCAATCGGAACAACGCCGCTGGCTTTGAGCTTGCCGCAAGCGTCAATCAATTCATCCCAAGTTTTAGGCAGGTTGTTGGTATCCAGGCCGGCCTGAGTGAACAGTTCGGGATTATAGACAAACGGGTTGCCGGAAAGATACCAGGGCACACCCCAGACTTTGCCGTCGTAAGTACGCTCGAAATTATTGATATAATGGCTCATCTCATCGGCCGGGATGAGATCATCGACCGGAATCAGGGCTCCGTCCCAGGCCGGCTCCAGCGTCCAGACGCCGCCCCAGAAATATTCAATGTCCGGACCTTCCTTGGCCGCGGCGGCCGATTGGAAGGCCGGGATGAGGCTGTCGGTGGATTGCAGCACGGCTTCAAATGTAACATTGGGATGGGCTTTGGAATATTCGGCCATAGTTTCGTCCAGCCACTTCTGAGCGCCGGGGGCTTCTTGCTCACCCCACCACCAGATGACCAGTTTAACCGGCCCAGCCGCGGTTTCTTCAGCGGCTGCTTCGGTGGGCGCGGCCGGGGCGGCTGGTGGCGGAGTGGCAACGACACAGGCCGTCGCCAGCAGAACCAGCGCCACGAGAACGGATAGAAATTGTAAGGTCTTGCTCATCTGTCATTCTCCTTTGAACGCTACAATGTTTAGATGAAAGTTTTTAATGGCGCAGGTTAGGGCGGCGAACCTGGCGTTTCGCGCCACGGTAACCAACACCACACAGACCAAACAAAGGATATTGATTTGTAACGAGGTCTTTTTAGGGGCAAGTTTTGCCGGAAGATTGTGGTAGGACCACATAACCTCATACCAGCAAACCACACTACCGATTATATCACTCTACTTTTTTTGTGTCAATTTAGCGTAGGGGTGCGATAGAGAAGTTTGCCCTTGACCCGAATTTCGACATCGACCAGATAATGGCTGATCGCCTCGATATTGGGGGTCAATCCCAAGCCAGGCGCTTCGGGCAGGCGGATTTGCCCCAGCTCATCGGGGAGCATATGCTCGTGGGTCAATTTCTGGGCCAGGGCTTTGGGTTCGACGGGGTACTCGCAAATGAAGTAATCGGCCAGGCCGGCGTAGGGTTGCAATGAGGCGCTGAGGGCCAGGTGAGAAGTAAAGGTGTGGTTGACATAGGTCACACCCTGGTGATAGGCATAATCGACAATCTGCTTGGCCACGGTAATGCCGCCCACGCGACCGGTATCGATCTGGATGAAGCCCAGGCCGGCGTAATCAATCATTTGCCGGGCCAGGGCAAAGTTGTGGCAACCCTCACCGCCGGCCATTTTGACGTTGCCGCTCCGGGAGGCCAGTTGGCGGTAGGCCGCCAGCGTCCCGGACACAAAAGGCTCCTCCAGCCAGACGACCCGGCAATCCTGCAAAGCTGGCAGACGTTGGCTGGCCAGCTCAACATCCTCCTGCCAGACAGTACCGACATCGACCAACAGGATGCCCTCCTCGCCCAGGCCCTCACGGGCCGCCCGTAGTTGTTCGCTATCCGCCTCAACCGTCCCTTTGCCAAATGGTCCCCAGCCAAACTTAACCGCCCGGTAGCCCAACTTCTTAACGTGGCGCGCTTTCTCCAGGGTGGCCTGGGGCGTATCACCAAAAAGCTGGGAGGCGTAGGGGGTTTTAGGATAGGCTCGCTGATAGCCCAGCAGTTGGTAAACAGGCAGGTCCATTTTCTTGCCCAACAGATCCCACATGGCCATATCAATGCCCGATAGGGTATGGTCGGCCTGTAACAGGTCCAGGCTGTTCTCGTGGACTAAATTGTTGATCCGGGCGATGTCTTCGATGCTGTCCAGGGTTTGGCCCAACACCGAGGCCTGGACCGGTTTGCAGGCGCTATGGGACATAGGGCAGACCAGGCTGGCAATGGATACCAGCGGTGCGGCCTCACATTCACCCCAACCAACGTAGTCGCCGGCCTGCAAGCGGACCAACAGGGCGTCCTGGCTGCCGTCGCCAATATCCAGAACTTGGGGCATCGACAGGTAGAAAAAGTCAATCGCTTCGATCCGCATCGGTTGTCCCTCCAGCGAGCAAATAATCTGGCTAACTCGCATCGAGCAGGCTGCCAGAGAGAATTCTGGAGTCGAGACTTTAGCCGGTGAAAAGCATTTTCCGGCTAAAGTGTACTAGTCAGGATGATGTTAAACAGTTGCATGTCATTTCGACCAACGGGAGAAATCCCTCAGACCTTGCTTTTACCAGTACCGCTGCAGGGATTCCTCGGCTTCGCTCGGAATGACATGTGTGCAACATCTTGTTGACTACTACAATTTTCCGGCTAAAGCCTTGACTCCGGCTCTTTTGAACCTATGCAACCTCTCTCCGACAAGCTGCTAGAGCAAGGGCAAAGTGACCGGCACTTGTGGATACTATTGCGGGTGAGCAAGCCATCAAGATGAGGCAGCAAACGCCTGGTAGCGGAGCCGGTATTTCTGCAGCCGGTCGGGCAACACGGCAACGCCGATGCCGGGGCCGGTGGGGACGGTGATGGTTGAGTCGGCCGGGTTCAGATAGAAGTTGGGGGCGGCAATATCTTCAACGTAGTAGCGCTCGGTGGCAGAGATGTCGCCGGGCAGCCGGAAGTTGGGCAGCGTCGCTAGGTGCAAATTAACGGCCCGGCCCACGCCGGTTTCCAGCATACCGCCGCACCAGAGCGGAATGCCGGCCGCCAGGCTCAGTTGGTGAATGGCGAGGGCGTTGCTCAGGCCGCCTACCCGGCCAACCTTCATATTGATGATCCGGCAGGCTTTGATCTCTATGGCCCAGCGGGCGTGCAACGGAGAATGGATGCTTTCATCCAGGCAAAGCGGGGTGTTGAGTTGAGCCTGCAGCCTGGCGTGGTCGGCAATGTCGTCATAGTGGAGCGGCTGCTCGATCATCAACAGGTTCAGCTCGTCCATTTGCCGGAAGAGCGGCGCGTCGGCCAGGCTGAAGGCGGAGTTGGCGTCGGCCATAAGTTTGAGCGCCGGGTATCTTTGGCGGATTTGGGACAACGGCACCAACTCCCAGCCCGGTTCGATTTTGATTTTGATCCGGCGGTAGCCCTGGTCAATGAACCGGTCAACCCGATCCAGAAGTTGGGCCAGGGTCGGTTGGATGCCGATACTGACGCCGACTTCAACCCGTTCCCGCTGGCCGCCCAGCAGCTTAGACAGGGGCGCCCCCTGAGCCTGGGCCAGCAAATCCCAGATGGCGTTCTCCAGGCTGGCCTTGGCCATGGGGTGGCCGCGCACCCACTCAAAGGTAGCCGCCGCCTGGCCGGGAGAAGTTACGGACCGGCCCAACAACGGCGGGATCAGAAAATCGCTCAAAACGTGCCAGGCCGTAGCGATGGTTTCATACGAGTAACCGGGGTCGCTATGAGCCACGCACTCGCCCCAGCCAACCAGCCCCTCACTGTAAACCGCAACCAAAATGCACGGCCGCTCAAGTTGGGTGCCGAAACTGGTCCGAAAGGGCTGCACCAGGGGTTGGGAGATATGGTGTAATTCGATGCGGTCAATTTTCATGGAGTTGGATCCTTTGTTGGGAGATTTTGAGATTGGAGATTGGAGATTGGAGATTAGCGATTTGTGAGAATAGGTTTGAGATATAGGATGGGCAATGGGGTCATTTTTTCTTTACGCTATTCGCTCCACGCTTTACGCTCCATCTGGCTGCCAATCTTTTTGCAGTAGATAGTAACTCCGTCCCTCCCGGCGCAGCAAGTCGACGGCTGTGTAGCCGCTGGCAAAGGCGGATTCAAAGAGTTGGCGGGTTTGCCAACGCCATTTGAGCGCCAGTTCGGGAGCCTGCCTTTTGAGCTGGGCCAGGTCAGCCGGGATCTCGACCAGACAAAATTCTCGAGTGGGCCAGTCAAAAATATCAGCCGGCGCCGCCAACCCATTGTCCAGAATTGTGGCCGGGTTCAACAGGGGACATTCGCTGGACGAGGGCCACACTTCCGGGCTGCGGCCAGCCAGGCGTTCGACCACGTGCATTGAGGTTAGCCACCAATCGACCCGGAAACGGTCGGTGGGCAAACCCTGGTTCAGCTTATCTCGCATGTCGCCGTACAGGTTGCAGAGATAGGTCTGGCTAACTGCGCCCAATTTGCGCAGATTAAGGCGGGCATTCCGGCTTTGCAGCGGATCAAAGGTCCAGGTAATGAGGTCAAGCCGGCGGTCCAGGGCGGCGGCGCGCTGGGCCAGCTTCAGCTTTAAACCCAGGCCAGTATTCTGGTAACCGGGCAAGACACCCACCTGGTGGGAGGCCAGTTTCAACCGGCCGGCCTCCGTCAGTGCCAGAAAGCCATAACCAAAACCGACTGGCTGGCCGGTATCGGTGGTAGCCAGCAGCACCACACCACCTTCCTTGGCCATCGTCAGCAACAGATGATCGGGGGTAACCTCCAGGCCATCGCCGCCCCAAATTTCGAGCTGGAGTTGCTCGATGAGGCGACACTCTTCAACTTTAGTGACCGGAACAATTGAGATCGCCATAAATTTTATGATCGCCTGAACAGGCTGGGCCAAATTCTACACCAAGGTTGGCATTTGGCAATTATCAAGGCATGGCCATCCAGAAGTTAATTTACATAATACATAGATTGAGTTGCTTTTTCAGGCTCATTTAGGTATAATTGAAGAAGGTGATTGTCGAAATATACTATATGTTGTGCAGTAAGTAGCGTATTTATCAATATGTAGTAGCTGTAGCCGGGTCAGGGTCATCGAGAGTCCAACGGTTGGATGAGAATCAGGTTAAGCCTCCTGTTAACGCTTTTTTTTACATTGAGCGCGTGTATTACCGGTGTTTTGCGGCCTGTTCCCACCCAAACTCCACTTGTTGAATTGGAACTAACTCCGCTTATCGATCTGACTCGTCCAGTTGAGCAAAACTCTGCCGCTGCCATCCCAGTTGCAACGCCGACGACCGAACCGGACCGAAGCCGGGAAAATGGCCGGCCTCTGGCTGCCAGGGTCAACAACCAACCGATCTACCTGATGACCTACGAGCAGCAGGTCGCCAGATTAACCGAGGCGCTGGCCGAACAAAACATAGAGTTGGGCGATCAGGCCGGTCAGCCGTTGTTGACCCAACTAGAGCAGCAGGTGTTGGAGGCGCTCATCGACCAGGTAATTATCGAGCAGCAGGCGGTTAGACTGGGACTGACCATCACTGAAAACGAATTGGACGCGGTCTTGCAGGCTGAACTTGAGCGGAGTGAAAATCTGACCAGTATTGAAAGCTGGTTAGCGGCAAACGATTTGAGCGATGAAGAAGTAAGAGCTACCCTGCGGCTGCAATTACTGACTAACCGGCTGGTTGAACAGGTTAGCCGCGGAATACCGGAAACCGCAGCTCAAGCACAGGTGGGGTATATCCGGGTAGCGGATGAACCAACTGCTCGCTGGCTGGTGGAGCAGCTCAAGCAGGGGAGCGATTTTGACCGGCTGGCTGAGGAGTACTCGATAGCTGAGCCTGGTTGGAATGATGTCGAGCAGGGCTGGATTGCCCAAGGGCAGGGCGTTTTGCCGGCAGACGTAGAGGCCATCGCCTTTGGGCTTGAACCCGGCCAAATGAATGGGCCTATCTTTACGCCGCGTGGGTTCTATATCATCAAATTATTGGACAAGGAGGTTGAGCGCCCTATCAGCCAGAAAATGGCCCAAAGCCTAAAGCAGCAAATATTCTTGGATTGGTTGGCCGCGCAGCGGTCGGCCGCCACGATTGAGCGGTTTGTTGGTTGGTAAGTTCCGGGGGTCAATTTATGGCGCGCCTGTTTTCGTATCTAGGCCAGTTTGTGGTAGGATGACACAAGGAATCAAGTGATGCAGTATGAAGTAGAGCTAACAACCGGAAAGATGCAACAACCAACACACAAAAATACCCAACTGGGACTGATCATTGTCGTCGGCACATTAACAGTTTTGATGTTCATTCTGTTGGCGGCGGTGGTGATCCTGCTGTTGACGAATCAGTTTGGTAGCGCGGCTGCGGAGGGTCGCAGTTTATTGACCAGAACGACGCCGCTGGATATGGTAAAGGTTAACCAGGTGGACCCGGCCCTGGCTTTAGCGTCGCTGGGCGGTGTAGCTGAAACTGAGGTCATTGTCGAGGCCATCGGCAAAGCCCGGACTGAGACGGCGCTGTCGACGTTGTTGTTTCAGCCCGGTTTACCCGATAAAGAAACCGCCGGTAATTTTCTACTGGTGGGCGGCGCGTATGCAGGCCAGGCTGCCAGTTCGAGTGAGGCCAGAGCAAAGGCTATTTTTAGTTATCAGTTGGCCGGGACAACGGCAACGTTGAGTCCGCAGATCCCGGATACGGTCCGGGCCGACATCTTTATGCAGGTTGGTGAAGGGCTGGCCGAATTGAACGAGCCTGTCCTGGCCAAATTCTACTTTGATCAGGCTTTTACAGTGGCCGCTCAAAGTCCGTATTTGCAGGCAGTACGCCGACGGGCTATTCTTGAGAGATTACAGAAAAATTATATAATCCTGGGGGAACGGGAGTTGGCCAGGCGTAGCTTGAACTTGAGCGCCGCGCCACCCCATTTGAGCGCGACCACGCCAGAGCAGCCAATTCTACCACAGAGCGAACCCGTACCATTATCAGACTTAGCCCAGGAAGCTGAAGCTGGGCGATGGCGGCGAGCTCAGGAATTGGCGGCCATCTTGGTAGAACGAGGGGGTCATGCTCCCGATGCCACTATTGCCGCCCTGAGAGCAGCATTGATTGAGGAAGACCGGCAAAAGCTGCCGTTCTATGAAGGTGAATTTGTCACCGCCACCAGGTTGTCCAAGAAAATTGACATCACTCAAGCTCAGATCGAGTGGCTGACCAGAAAGTATAAAGTAGCCCGGCAAGGTTACGGGATGAGTTTAGTCCCAGAGTGGGAAAGCCAGGCTGAACAAATCAGGGCCGAGTTGACCAAAACCTACGAACGGTTATATGCCTTATATGCGGATCTAATTGTAGCTTTGCCCGAGGTTTCTCAGATCGACAAAGCTACCGAAGAAAGGCTTCGGCAGGAGATTCTGGCGGGTGAGTTGGGCCGGTATCCTAATTACCCTGAAGAGCAACGACAAAAACAACTGCTGGACGCAACCGATCAATTAATCAGGACACAACCTGAAACTCAATTGTTTATTGGAGTAGAAACGGTTGCTGGTCGACCAAGGTATCTGTTAATCGCCAGAGAATAAGCAACCTGGCTCAGCGGAATGGGCAGGGGCTATCCGGCAAAGGAGAACGTACATGAGGGATAAACGCCTTACTACTGTTTTAGTCTCAATGTTTCTGGGGATGACCATCCTTTCCTGCTTGTGTTACGCCACCATCTTTGTCCAACCGAACATTCCCTTCAATCCCCTCAGCCCTAATCGAGCCACCCTGGTGGCGGCTACAGCCCTGGCCGGTCAAGTTGCCCTTATTCCCCCGCCGCAAGTAGCCACACCCGACCAGGCCTATCCGCCAACCTGGACCCCAAGCCCAACCAACACGCCCGGCCCGACCAAAACCCCAACCGATACGCGCACCCCAACACCAACCAGAACACCGACCCCGACCCGAACGTCTACATCCACCCCAACCTTTACCCCCACTCGTATCCCGCCGCCACCAACGGCCACCTACACCGCAACTCCCTTTCCTTTTGTAGTAAGTTCTCACTCCAGTGAGAACAACTGCGCCGACATTGGCCTCAAGGGAGTGGTCAACGGGTCAGATGGTCTACCCAAGCCGCTGGTGCAGATACAGTACGGTGAGGTAGGGGTGTCAGGCAGTTTGTTCTCGACAACAACTGATGGCAACGGTCGCTATAGCGCCCTACTCTTACCCGGCTCTAATAAGGCTGCGGCCAAAGTACCACATAACTGGTTTGCTTATGTTATTGAAAGCGGCCAACCGGCCAGCGAAAGATTTATCTTTACCACTGACCCTATCTTTGCCGAGAATCCTCGCCATTGCGATGGTCTTGACCCGAATGACGAGGATGATAAAGACGAATTTAAAAAGAAGGGTTGTATCCTGGATCCGTGCCGAAGCCGGGACTCGATCCAAATCAAGGTCATCAACTGGCAAGAGCGGCCTGACCGCTAGCAGATCAGTAAGGCAAAAGTAACCGGCGTTTTTCACTAATTTGGAATGTTTGAGCGCCGGTCGCTTTTGCTTAACATACGTGCTAGACTTTAAAGCAAGAAAGCAGAGATTTATGGCTACAACACCCTCCCAATCCCCGCGGCAAAGATTGTCTTTTGGCTCAAAAGAACTCGATGAAATGGTCGGCGGCGGCTTGCTCAAAGGCACGGCCTCGCTGATTAGCGGCGCGCCGGGGGTCGGCAAAACTACCCTGGGCCTGCAGTTCTTGATGGCCGGTATCAAAAGCGACCAACCGGGGCTGTTGGTCTCTTTTGAGGAATTTCCGGCCTCGCTTATCAGAGATGCGCTCCAGTTAGGTTGGGACCTGAAGGCGCTGGAAAAGGAGGGATTGTTCAAAATCATCTTTACCTCGCCGCAGGTGTTGCTGGGAAGTTTGAAAGCGCCAAACAGCCCCCTGGCGGAAACGCTAAATACGCTTTCACCGGAACGAGTGGTTGTTGACAGCACCGCCCACTTTCAACGTTTGACCAATGACCCGCTGGAACTGAGGGATATCTATAACACGCTGGTTAATGCGTTCAAGCGAGAAGGGATGACCTCGTTGCTGTTGGATGAAGCGGTCAATGTTCTGGCGATGCAGCAAGGCCGAATGGCCTCCCTGCCGTTCCTGGTTGATACCGTGATGCTGCTGCGCTACGTTGAAGTTGATAGTACAATGCAGCGCGCCATTGCCGTGATGAAAATGCGAGGTAGCAGCCATCAAAAGGGGATCAGACGGTTTGAGATCAAACCAGGCGGGTTGAAAATTGGGGAGCCTTTCATTGGCCGGGAAGGTATTCTCTCCGGCACCACCCACCGGATTGCCTGAATTGAACTGCTGACGCATAGGGATGCGTCAGCTACGAAAATCTTAAAATACGTTTGGTATAACAACCAAAAAGTCCCGAGGCGTGTCGGGACTTTTTTTATTTAGCACGTTGTTCCCGATGGCCCCAAATGAGCAGAAGCACCCAAATAGCCAGACCGATGATCGAGATAAGTCCACCCCAACGGAACGTGGCCGGGTTGAAAGCCAACTCAACGGTGTGCTGGCCGGCCGGCACCACCAGGCCCGACTGGACCACGTTGACCTGCGCCAATTCAACCGGCTGGCCATCAAGCGTAGCCCGCCAACCGGGATAATAAATCTGGCTGAACACCAAGAGCGAGGGACCTGTAACGGTAACGTCCGCCCGCAGACGCGTGGGACTGAAAGCAGTGAACTGGATGGTAGAAGTGAGCGGTTCGGCCAGCGGTATAGTTAAAGGCTTGGCCAAAATAGCAGCTTGTCGCAAATCAAAATCATCAGCTCCTAAACGGGCTATGGCCAGGTCAGCCTCAGGGATGACCTCGGCGCGGCCAACAAACCAGGCCCGGGGGAAGGGATCGCCCAGCTCAAAAACGTGTTGCTCCATCTCCTCGTAAATCGGGGTCAAACCCGGCCCGCTGAGATCACGCTGATCAACTACGTAGCGAACATTCATCAATTGCCACAGCCGCCAGGAGGGCATTTGCTGCAAGAAGTTAGCCACCGCGGCCAGTTGCAGCGGGGTGTTGCCGGTCAGGTCTTCCAGCCGGAAAACTGAGGCGGCGCTGTTCCCGCCGGGCAGATAGCCGCCGCTGGCGATACGAGCCGGTTCGAAGGAACTATTTGAAGTAGTGGCGCGCTGCAGAAATTGCACTAACCCATTCGGAGCAAAGGGTTCGATCTCCCGTTTTTCCAGATTGAAGCGCCAGTTGATTGTAAAAAGATTAAAGCCCAGCCAGAGTGCCAGCAAGACCATGCCCCACGGCCGGCTCAACCAGCGCCGCGGCCGCAAGGCTAACAGCAGCAGCGTCCCAGCCAGGATGATTAAGCCAAACAAATGATGCCACAACACACCATAAAACAGGTTGACCTCATCACCGCGGGCAGTGGCGGCGGCTGAACCAAGAATATAAAAGCCGGTCAGAGCGAGAGCGATGGTCCCCACCAGCCGCAGCTGCCGTTCGAAGCGGGCATAGCGCCAGCGAGCCATGGGCGACAGCGGACCGGTCAGTACGAGGGCGCCATAGCCGGCCAGAACCGCCAGGCTGAAACTGTAAATCAAGAAAGCCCGTTCCTGCTGCCGGACGGCTTCAAAACCGGGTGCAAACAGGTAGAAGAGGGGGTACAGAAAGGTATGGCCGCCAAAAGCCAGGAGCAAACTGACCAGGGCGGCGCCCGCCCAGAAAAATATCGAGGGACGATCGGGCCACAAAAGCAAGGCCAGGGCAATCAAGACCAACGTGATGATGCCAACATAAGCCGGCGAGCCGCCAAAGAAACCGGGATAGATTATTGAGATCAGTTCGTTCAGGGGCAAACCTGCGGCAACAGCCTGGTAGGTCAGGTCAGAGCGGACCGAATAGCCAATGAATTCCAGGCTGGGCAGGAGTTGGGCGGCGGCGATAGCGGCACCGAGGGCGATGATGATGAACCACGGGATGAGATGAAGGGTGAGGCGTGAAGGGTGAGGCGTGAAACGTGAAGCGTGAAACGTGAAACGTGAGGCGTGATGCGGGGAGGGGAGAGTCGCCGAGAGATGATGGCGCCAAGTGTAAATTGTGTAAAAGATGGTGTAGGCCAGGCTGAGGTAGAAGATATACAGAACGGTCTGGGGATGTCCGGCTAAAATGGCGAGAGCAAAAGCGAATGCGCCCCAGGCAATGGCGGAGAGCGGAAGGCGAGGAGCGAGGAGGGGGGAGGGGGGAGCGAGGCCGGCTTCGCTATTCGCCAATTCACTAATTCGTTCATTGGCTACACTCAGGCCCCACAGCACCCAGGGTAACCAGGCGCTGACGGATAGGATGGTCATCTGCTGTACCGGAAAACCGGTCAGGTAACCACCGTAAGTGAAGACCAGGGCGGCAATGACCGCCGCGAAACGGGCGCGTCGCAAAGAGGGAAGGGAGAAGCGAGGAGTGGAGAGCGAAAAACGAGGAGGGTGGAGGAAGATGAAGCGGGTAAACAGGTAGGTGCCGACCGAGGCCAGGGCAAAATGAGCGATCACCTGAAGTTCTAAGGCCCACAACGGAAAGCCAAATCCGGCCCAGCCCAACAGCAGCGCCTCGATGACGTGCGGCGGATACAAAGCCCCGGATTGGATATCGGCCAGGGCGGGTTGGCCGCCATAGAGGTAGGGATTCCACAACGGCAGGCGGCCATTGACCCACTCCTGGGCAGTAAAGGCGCGCAGCGGGAAATATTGCTCGGTAAAATCGCCGGCAGCGATATGCATGCGGTCGGTGGAGTTGGGGGTGAGGAGTCGCCAGAAGAAGAGGAAGGGCAAGAAGGTTAAGAGCAAGATCAGCAGCAGGTCAGGCCATTTCGAGCTTTCCCCATTGGGGCGAGTGATGGAGCAGGGCGGGTTCATCGGCTGGTAATTTCAGTCTCAATCATTATGCGGTAGATATGTTTGGCCACCTCTCGATGAATTGTCTCATTCGGATGAGCGTCAACAGCATTGACTGTGGTTGTAGCCGGTTCACGGTCGGCCAGGAGTTCGCTCACATCCAAAACGGGAACATTGTGCGCCCGAAATAGTTCGGCCACCGGTTCGACCAAAAATTGGGTTTCGTCGACTGCGGCCAGGTGGGGGAAAATGACCACAACCAGCGGAATTTGCTCCGCCGCCGTCCCTTCAATCACCTCCAGTAACTCCTGGCGATGTCGCCGGCTTACCTCCGGATGCTCACTCAACCCTCTCATCCATTCATTCCAATAACGCTCCGACCAATCCGACAAACCCAGGCGGAACAGGCGCCAGTAGACAAAATTAGCGGCATAGGAATGCTCCACCAGCGGCGCCAGCCAGGCCGGCGGGTCACGCCGCAGTTTGGGGTCTGGCATCCCCAGGCTGAACGCCGCGCCCTTGATATCGTTGATGTGGTAAGACAGTATGATTACATCCGGGCGATAAGGATAGGTCCGGACAGCCCTCATTTCACGAGCCGTATCCCAGCCGGGCGAAGCCACATTAAGAATGGCGTACTCATCCCCCAACAACTGCCCCAGCCGATCAGGAAAGCGATCGGCCGGGTTGGCAATGCCGTTGCCGGCCACAAAGGAGTCGCCCACGACCATCACTTTGGTTTTACCGACCAGCTTTTCCGGCGTCCACTCGACATCACGATAGCCTAGAGAGTTTTGATGCCAATAGCGGTCATACCAATTTCGAGAGGCCAGGGTAAAACGGAAGCCGTCCGGTTGGGCAAAGAAGACTCTGAAATAAAATTCAAGCCCCATCAGCGAGATGAATAGACTCAACAAAGCCAGCAGCAGGTTCTCGACTAAAGGCTGGGGGCGAGTGGACTTTTGCTGCCGTAAGATGAGCAGCGGCGTCACAAGCGCGGCCAGGCCGATGATGAAGATCAAGCTGTAAGTTGTCCAATAGTTCATCCTATGGTTCACCCCATCCGTTTTCCAGAAGTATTTGGTAGACTGCCTCGGCCACTAATTCATGCACCAATTCGCTGGGATGTGGGTCGACCGGGCTGGCAATCCTGTCTTCAACCGGCACATCTTTCACTAACTCGGCCACGTCGAGGGTTGGCACGCCTCTTTCTCGAAAGAGATCGACGACGCGCTCGGTGACGACTTTGCTCTTTTCCAGGGCAGTCAAACCAGGGAAAACAACGACTACCAAAGGAACCTGTTCCGACCTGGCGCCCTCATAGATGGATAATAACTGCTGTTGATGCCGCCACCAGGCCTCGGGGTCATTATAAACACTCAATAACCATTCCCAAACGAGGTCGTGGGAGTCAACTCGAAATAGCCGATGCAAGCGCCAATAGAGAAAATTGGCCAGGTGAGAGTTCTCTACCAAAGGGGTTAACCAGGCTGGAATAGGCTGGTCCGGCGGCTTATTAAGCCACAAGGGTCCGGCCACGCCTTCAATATCATTGACCACATAAGACCAGACCAGAATATCGGGGTCATAGGGGTAATCAAGCAGGGCCTCGATCTGCCGGCTGGTGTTGGCGCCGGAGTCGCCGAGGTTGAAGACGGTATACTTTGGCCCCAGTTTTTGACCCAGCCGGTTTGAAAAGCGATTTTCCGGGTATTCGACCCCCAGCCCCTCCACAAACGAATCGCCCACGACCATGACTTTGATTTTGCCGGCAACCATCTCGTCGGTCCACTCGAGGTCGCGGTAACCGAAGGAGTTGAAGGCATTCTGATAGTAGCGGGCATACCAGTTACGCCGGGCCAGAGTATTGTGCGAGTCGGGTTGGGCAAAAAAAACTTTGAGATAAAACTCCAGGCCCATCAGGGTTAAGAATAAGGTTAGCCCGGCCAGGAGCAAATTTTCAAGGAGAGGCCGGGGTTTTTGGGAGCGGCGCAGGCGGATTAAAAGGGCGAGGAGTGCCCCGGCACCTATCACTAGAGTGAAAATATAAGCAAACCAGTAAATATTCATTCTGTAGAGTCCGTTACTATCGTACCCCTAACCGCCAATAGGCTTGTGATGATTCATCATGAGTCCGATCTCACCCAGGTAGTCAGGAAGATCTCATTAGGGCCAGAGTCTGGCACGGTTAACCGGGTGCCGTCGGCCAGATTGTAGAGGCCCACCATCAAACTATATTCGCCAGCCGGCAGCTCGGCCGGAAGTAAAATGGTCAGCTCATCGGCCAGAATTTCGCCAGGATCCCACAACGAAGTAGGATAGCGTCCCCCACCAGCCGGGCCATCTTTTTGGGCCACTATTTCCCCGGCCTTATTACGCAGGTGCACAAACACCGACCAATCAACCGGAGTTTGGGTCAGGCTTTCCCAGTACAGCTTCAATTGGGCCGCGCCGGCTTGCTGCGTCAGGCTATAACCACGCAACAAAATAACGGGAGGGTCTCCCAAATTGAGGGATAATGGCTGGTCAGGCGCAACGGTTTGGGGCGACAAAATCACGCCGGGTGGGGGGCCGCCCACCTTGAGAGGACCGATGGTAACGCTGTTGGTATCGATGGGTTGGCCGTTTTGGACCAGTTGTATAGGTACGGCCCGCTCTCCCTGGGGCAAGTAGATACCCAAATTGAGGTGATAAACGCCTGGTGGAGCCGTGGAATTGACCGGCACAGTGTAGGCGTCAACCACTACCTCGCCCGGCTTCCAGAAGATGGGGTTGTACTCCTCGCGGGGCAGACGGTCGTAGCCGCCGTGAACCTGCTGATGGGCATCGAGCAAGTGGTTAAACTCCAGGTAGGGTTGGGTGATGGGTTGCAACGCCTGCCAATAGAGGGTAATGGGCAAATCCTGACCCGGCCCCACCCGGCGGGTGGGCAGGTCATAACCCAGCAACATCACTTGATCGGCAAAATTAGCCTCTACCCGGTACTGCATAGGGGGAACATCAAAATTTCGGATGGTCAGACTGGTCTGCGCTTCCACCGTATCCAGCACCAGGGTGGCCTGTTCAAGGTTGCCGGCAGCCGCGTACAGATTGGCCAGCGAGATGGCGTTCAGGTAGAGGCGTTGGGGTGTGTCGGCTTTGTTGACGGCAACTTTGGCCGCTTCAATCAACGTATCGGCCAACGACGCTTGCGGGCTAATATAAATAATTTCGGTGGCGCCGATTTTGACCGATGGATAAGCCGGCGTCGGTATTATCTCCAAACCATTTGTCGTCAGGTTGTCTCGCCACAAGACAACCCAAGCACCGGGCGGGCGCCGATTGGAGGCAGCCTTGACCGGACTGCAAATCATCCTGATTTGCGAGACGGGTAGATGTTGGTAGTGACTGGTGCAGTTTTGGCCGGGCCGTAAAAAGGTGTTTAGGGTGCGGTATTGAGTAACATCGTCAAATAGAAAAGTGTATTGAGCCAGATTGGGGAAAAAATGGAGCATAACAGGGCAAAAATGGCGGCTGCCGCCGAATATTCGGGTTGGCTCCTGAGGCGCACACAAAATCAGATCGGCATTGGTGTGGTGATTATGCAAATAACGCGCCACCTGGCTGGGACGCCGGAAAGTCTGGGCGGAGATTCTGTCCACTGTTGTTACAAACAAAACAGCAATCATCAGGCTGATGGTCAACAGCCTGGCCCTGTCTCCGATTAAATGGGCGCACCAATCGGCCACCCCCCAGCTTCCTAAGGCGGCAAACAACAAGTAAGGCATTAAGACGTAAACAAAAAAACGACGAAAGGCAAAAAACCAGGGTCCGAGAATGGTTGCCAGCGTGGTCATTGATAAAATAGGCAAAACCATTACCCCCAATAAGAGTAGTGCTGGCCAGCGGAAGCGAGGTTGGTGCAGTGCTGTGACCACACCCAATACAACTATTCCCCCAAACAGCAGCGCAAACCACTCGTCTATCTCAAGTGGGCTGAGATAGTTGTTTAGTTCAAGATATGAATTAAGGACGGGGAGAGGATCATTTAATTGAAACGGGGGGAACTCGGTGTTCCAGCGGTCATCAAGAAGCTCTGGGAGAGTAGCTTCGGTTGTTTGACTGAAAAATATCAGTAGCGGTATTGCGGCCAAAATTAAGGTGAGTACAGCCGCAGCCACAACGGCCCGTTGGGTCAAAAGCCGACCAGGAAACGGCCCGTTTTTCCAGAACCAGATTCTAACCGCTACAAATAGAAATATATAAGGTAGAGCCAGCACAACAAAAATATGCGTATGAATTGCCAGCCCAAATGCCAATACAGCGCCTATCCACCAACGATAGCGAGCCGTATCAAAACCGCGTTGCAGACAATACACCGCTAGCATCACCAGTAACAGTACCAACGTATAACCGCGAATACGCCACGATAAATCTACATGGACAAAGGCAAAGCTTAGAATTACGGCAGATACGGCTCCAACACGCCGGTTGAAAAACCTTGTTCCCAACACATACAGTAAGGGTACGGTTAATACAGCAGCTACAACTGCCGGCCAGCGCAACAGAAAAGTATCCCACCCCAACTGAGCCATAAACCAACCTGCAAGCATATAAGTTAAATGGCTGTTAAGCTGGTAAGATTGGACGCTGTGCCAAAAAGGTTGGCTCAGATGCTGCCTGGATACGTAAAGTTCATCCGGCCACAGCCTGGTATGCTCTACCATGTAGAGACGAAGCCACAAGGCCAACAAAGTTGCTGCTAGAATGCCAGCGCGAAACCAGATTTGATTGTTGGGTGTAGAGACATTTCGACTCATCGCAAATTACTCGGCTGCGGTTACCTGGAACGAGTCTCATTGCTAACAGACATATTATGAGCCGGGGTTTTTAAGTTGGGAGCCGTCCGGCTGTACTGCCCTACCAGACGATATTTTAATAACGTTTTAATGGCCGTTAGGCCATCGCGCCAGTTAATTTTTTTGCCTTCTTCGCCCGTACGCGGGTTGTATGAGATGGGGACTTCCGTGATCTGGTGACCATTTAACAACAGCTTGGCAGTGATTTCCGGTTCAAACTCAAAACGGTGGCACTTGAGCTTGAGACTTTTGATAATCTCTGAACGGAAAGCTTTGTAAGCGGTCTCCATATCGGTGAGGCTGGCGCCGTACAGCGCGTTGGTAAACCAGGTTAAAAATTTATTGGCCAACACGGTGCGGCGCGGGATGTTGGGGTTATGCTTTAAAAAGCGAGAGCCGTAGACTACGTTGGCCTGACCATCCATAATTGGTCTGAGCAACAATTTGTACTCTTCCGGATCAAGCTCTAAATCACCATCTTGAATAATCACTACATCGCCGGTAACATAAGTAAGGCCCACCCGAATAGCTGCACCCTTGCCAAAATTGACACGCGAAAAATGCGCGAAGGTGACATCATTCTGACGGCGTCCCAGAATTTGGGCGGTGCTGTCAGTTGAACCGTCATCTACCACAATAATCTCTTTTTCGGTGGGCAATTCAACCATGCGCACCTTATCTATAACTTCGTCAATGGTGGCTTCTTCATTATAGACCGGAATAATTACGGAAAGCTTCATGCTAACTTGTCTCTCAGATTATTTTTTAATTATTTGTAGCAGTACGCTATTTTGCCCCTCAGAAGTGCTTAACCGTACTCCGTCGGAAGGATTATACAGCCCCACTACCAACCGATAGCTGCCGTCCGGCACATTGGCCCAGGAAATGTCAATTGGGTTAACAATTATTTCTCCAACATCCCACAAGCTGGTGGGGTATTGGCCGTTACCTGGTGGGCGGTCAGACTGGGCCACAATCTGGTTAGATTTGTTGAGCATATGAACAAAGGTGGTATAATCCACCGGCGTTTGAGCCAGGCTTTGCCAGAAAAGCTCAAGCAATACCCTTTGTTCACTGCGAGTTAAGTTATACCCCACCAGCCGAAAAGTTTCACCAAAATCAACGTTGCTGAGGTTCTCCACATTGAGATGGGTAACCATAACATCTGGTGGTGGGCCGCCTATTTTTATTGGCCCTATCCGCACACTGGTTTCCTCAAGAAGTTGACCATTTTGCACCAACGGCAGGGATTGCGCTGCCGGATCGGCCTGATCGTATAAGCCCACCACAATGTCGTAAATACCATTTGGCGCAGCCGGGTCAACCGGCACGGCAAAGCCATCAGCGACCACCTCACCGGGAACCCAGAGGTGGGTAGGGTAGGTTTCTTTGGGCAACCGATCATAACCTCCCCATGGTTGCCGGTTAGCATCTAACAGGCGGTCAAATATGATATAACTCTTTGGTACATGGCGCAAACTCTGCCAGTAGAGCACCAGCGGCACGCCGTCACCCGGCTCGATGCGGCGCAGGGGCAGGTTGTACCCCAACAGCATAATTTCGTTGTTGAAATTGGCGTTGACTATATGCGACATCTCCGGCGGGGTAAAAGTCCACTTAAAGTTTTCAACCCAAAGTTGCAGGCCAGTGTCCAGGCCATCAACCTGCACCCGGTACGCGCCGGAGGGCCAGGTGTGATCTACCATAAAGAGTTGTAACAGCCCATCAGTTAGCGGCGCATATGGCCGACCATCTGGCCCGCTGAGATGAGCTGACCGGTTGCCCGGTAACGTCAAGGGAATGGTAGCCCGGTAGCGATAAATTGGCTCATTATGGACGGGCCGGCCGGCCTGCCACAGCGTAACCTGCGCCGGTGGGGAAGGGTCGAGTCGGAGCGACATTAGCGACAATGAGTCGCCTACGGCGGCGGACAGCGGGACATCTTGCCGGTTTAACAGGCGCAGCCCAACCCGGTATTCTCCGGCGGGCAACCCGATCAGGGGGATGCGCAGCGTGTCGCGCACCGAGTCGCCGGCGTCCCAGGCGCGGGTGGGATAACGGCCTTCGGCCGGGTGACTCAACCAGCGTAATTGACGGTCCCCGGCTTCATTATACAGGGTTATTTCGGTGCGATAGTCATCACCGGGGCGAGCCGTGGCTTGCCAATACAGGCTCAGGGCAAGCACATGGTCGGCGGTAAGCTGCCAGTCAAAACCGCGCAGCAATAGGCCATTATCAAAGCCAACCGAGAGTGGCGTTTGGGGCGAATCGGCCAGGGCAGGGTTGCTGTGCACAGGCAATGGGGGCGGAAAGGCAAAGCTGTAGTAATACAGGTGCAGCACGGTCAGCCCAAAAGTAAAACCTATGGGGATAAAGGCTGCCACAGGCTGCCATCTTGGCCGAAAATGAGCCATCGTCCCCCCTGCCAATAAAATGGCCAGAGCTGGACCGGCGGGAAAAAGCAGGTGTCGGGCCTGAGCGGTATCGTGAATCTGACCGGTGATAGCAAAGCGCAGCAACGGGATGGGGAGAAAGGTCACCACATGGAGTAAGAGCAACCCCAGCCAGAGCTGGGTCTTAGCCTGATGGCGACAACGCCACCAGCCCCAGCCGGCCAAACAGCACAACAATAACGCCGGCAGTACCGTTAACCCCGCCGGGTAGAGCCGGGGACTGCCAAAAACCGGTACATCCCAAAACTGTTCAAAGAAAAAATGGCTCCAGGCCAACAAGTTGCCCCGACTCGGACCGGGGTCAACCTCTGAGAACAGTTGACGATCGCCGGTCATAAAACCGGAAATCAAGGTTGAGGCTTCATCGCTGGCGTCGCCGGCAATAATCGGGTTAATCAGGCCCAGCACCGGGCCAAGCTCATCAATCTGGTTAAAGTTCCAAACTACAAAACCAACCCAGACTCCGGCGACCATTGCCGCCGCCAGCCCGGCAGCCGCCAATCGGGTTAGTCCATAATGCCAGGGGTACGGTTGTTGGCGAGCCAGCCAGACGGTAATCAGGGCTAATTCAAGGGGAACCAGCAGGACACTGTATTTGGTATTGAGGGCCAACCCCAAAATAAGACCCAGCCCAATAAACCAACCTGCCCCCTGTCGCCGGGGAGATTTGACCAGCCTTATCAAACCCCACAAAAACAGAGCCATAAACAGACCGATTAGATTGTCATCGTTCAAGACGGCAGCGGTAAAAATGTAGCGCGGGGTAAAAGCTAGCGCGCCGGCAGCGGCCAGCGCCAGGTAACGCTGTCCCGGAAAAAGATCAAGTGCCGCCAGATAGGTGATCGCTACCGTAATTGTGCTAAACACAATAGAGAGCCAGCGCCCGGCAAACCAGGCCAGAAAGAGGCCCTGATAGGGCCAGGTTTCATCCTCGGTGTATACCAGCAGGGCGCGGGGCAACACAATGTCGATGAGTTGGCGTTCGGCCGGCTCCCAGGTGAATTTAAAAGCAGGCGGTGGAGAGGTATCAATACCGGAGGTTACCAGGGCTACCAGGGCGTGATACAACGGCGGCTGGTCCGATTTGTAGCCAGCCTCACGGCGTTCCTGGTCGTTTATAGGCGGACGGGCGTGCTCGGCCAGAAAGCGGGCATACAGAAAATGGGCGTACTCATCCGGAGCTTTGCTGAGGGGAATTTGGGCGCTAAAAGCCAACACCAACCCCAGGTAAAGCAGCATCACCAACGCCAACCCGGTGCACCTAAGGTAGTAACTACCGGCTGATTTCATTACGCAAGCTCCGTCCGGCCAGAGTGATCTCAGGACACCGCCCAAAATTGTAGTCATGCAGTAATCCATCCACTTGTTAATCAGGGGTTAAGCGTAATTCTTGAAATGATAACAAAATCTTTTTGCCCGGCGTCGCTGCTTACCGGCAGCCGCTCACCGGTATCGGGCCGGTAAAGTCCCACCTGCAGTTGGTATTCGCCGGGAAGACTCTCCGGTGGAAAAAACAACAGAACAGGTGAGGCGGCAATATGGCCGGCAGGCCAGTTGGAGGTGGAATAATGCCAGCCGCCCAGCAGGTAGTCGGCCTGCCCCGCTAACCGGCCGTCGGGCGACACCAAATGAGCAAAGACACTATAATCCTCACGCACCTGTTCCTGGCTTTGCCAGTACAAATAGATTAGGATTGGCTGTCCGGGTGCAGCGGTAGTACCAGACAACTCAGAATGAAATAAGGTCAGCCGGTGGTCAAAGACAACGGTATCAGGCTCGGACTCTGGCCGCTCCAGGGCAATCCGGCTAAAACTGACCGGGGTACAATTCTGCTGGCAGGACTCTTGCGGACGAAAGGTCAAGCGATGGATACCCGGAGGCAATTTGAGAGGGAGATGGTAATTGAGTGGTTCTTTGGACAGGTAGAAGCGAATGGCCGGGCGGCCATTGTGGTCAATAGCCAGGTGGCGTCCCTCATTATTTGACGCAGATAGTCCAAGCTGCAACGTGGCCGGCTGGGGCTGACCGGCACTGACATAAACCAACAAATCAGCTGGAGCAGTGAGTTGGAGCCGATGACCGTCCAATTGCCAACCACTGCCGTCGAGCAAGTAGACAAATTCGGGCAGCAAGGCCGTGGCCTGGGGAATTTGAAAAACAGAAACTTCGCCGGCCGGCTGGGGCTGGCCTAACCAGTTAGAGAGGTAGGCCAGTTGGGTGGTCGCTTCGTCGTCGGTTACTAACCACAGCCGGGCCACCACTTTGGTAAAGCCAAATTGGTTGAGTAAAGCCAGCCGGGTGTGCTCATCCGGCAAATCAAGAACGCTTTGCGGTAACGGAGGGGACAGCAATTGGTGAATAAAGTCTCTCATCTCAATAGCACCGGCCGGTTTGCGAATGAAATGGCCGCCGGCAATGGCCTGCCGGTGCACAGTTTGGTAGTGCATAGCATAGTTGTTATAGCCGGGGTGTCCCCTTAACGGCAAATCAATGATTTTCTGCGGGGTATACTCTCCTTCCAACGTTAGTTGATGGTAAAAATCGGGAATATAGTCCGGTTCGGTGGGAAATGGAAAAATGGAGAGATACTCTAATAAAATCAGCCCACAAAGTACACCAACAACGCCGGTCCGCCATTTAGCTTTTAGATACGTTGACAGATAAGTAATGCCATACGCGGTCATAATTGCCAAGCACAGCATCAGGGCCACGGTTAAGCGGCCCGGCGTGCCACTCCAGCTTAAAACGGAAATTGAATGCAAAAAAGCGTAAGGCAATATCACATAACCCACATAACCTTCTACGGTCAATTGAAACAGGCTACCGTTAAACTTGAGCAGCGGCCCTAAGGAGAAAATAATCGAAAAAAATGCCACAATTAGCCACAAGGCCAGTTTTCGATAGGATTTAATCAAGCCCAACAGCGCCAGCAGAAGTACCGTAAAGCCAACATAGGCCAATCTTTCCTGGATGTCGCTGCGACCGGGTAACACCCGGATTGCGTAATCTGGCAACAGGTTGAGAGGCTGCAAAACAGGGTGATAGTTAGAAGGCGAGATAAAAGCCAGCAGGTCCAGGGCAAAATCTATGCTGCTGCCATCGCCTAGATGTTCCATTTCACCTCGCAGTATGCCGCCCAACAAAGGCAGGTAAAAACCGATCATTAGCCCAAAAGCCAGGCCAAACGCCAGGGCAAAATATTTCAAGTTGGTTCGGTTGGGAGGGTGACGCAGCCACATGTAAGACTGCCACAACATCACCGGCAGGGTGAACATCACCACGCCATAGGCCACGTGTAAGGGCCAGGTCAAACAGAGGCCGGCCAGTACGGCGGCGGTCCAAACAGCCCGGTGTATGGTAGGCCGACGGGCCAGCATCAGCAGGCCCAGCACGTAAAGAGGCAACAAGTAGACATGGAGCTGGCCTAAAAAGAGGCCGGTGCCATAGCCGAAGCGGGCGGGATAGAAGGCAAAAATCAAACCGGTGACAAATCCGGCCAGCCGGCTGCGGGTAAGATAGTAACCCAGCAGGTAGGTGGTGTAACCGGTTAGGATAAAAGAAAGTAGAAAACTCAAGTTAAAGCTGATGGTCGGCCCGGCTGCCAGGGTAACAGGCAATGCCAACGCCGGCACCAGAACCGTGATGAAATAGAGGGGCTGCTCGCCACCGGTGGGGGCATATAGTAAAGGGAGATGGCCGATGAAGGTTTGCAGGGTGAGGGTAGCGTGCTTAAACCACCATAAAAACCAGCGCCACTGCAAGTTATCTTCGCCCTTGAAGCCGGCAATTTCACCAGACAAAGACAGGATGACGGGGAAGGTTAAAATAAAGGTTAAGAGAGTATAACCGGTCAAGAGTGTCAACTCTTTACGATATTTCATCGTCATCTATTTCAATGATCAAGGCTGCACCAAACCCGAGTTTATGAAAAATAGTCTCAGTGGGACCCAATTTTTGCTCAGAAGGGATTGCCAAATCCCCATTTTGGTCCGGATTTGACAATTCAGGTCGAGCAAATATGACTGTCCGCCGCAATCCAAAAATTGGATCTACCAAGACTATCTTTTTCTATGCATCTATGGTATTTGAATGGTAGTCAATTCAATCTCGTTTACTGAGCTATTAGACACATTAAGTCGCTGACCTGTTTGGAAATCGTACATCCCTACAATAACCCGATATTTTCCACTGGGCAGATTGTGGGGCAAGGATATAACAATCTTATCAGCTATTACTTCTCCAACATCCCACAAGCTGGTAGGATAAACTCCGCCAACGGGAGGCTGATCTTTTTGAACAATTATTTCATTTGCTTCATTTCGAATGTGGACAAAAGTAGTGTAATCAATAGATAGGGGTGATATAAGTTGCCAGTAAAGCGTAAGGGAGGATTGACTCAAATCATAGCCAATAATCTTGAGGTTAGGTTTTTCTCCTAAAATATGCTCAACTCTATGCTGCGGACTCGGCGCGTCAACTATCAAATGGGAAGGGGTTTTGCCCACTTTTATTGGTCCGATGTTGACACTGGTAACATTTGTGAATTTACCATCCTCAACCAATGGTAAGGAAACGGCAGACTGGCCGACAGGTAAATATAGACCAACTACCAGATAATAAATGCCATTGGGCGCATCAGGGTCAATTTGGAGGTAAAAAGGGTCGGTTACGATTTCACCTGGGGTCCAGAGCAAAGTGCTATAAACTCCGCGGACCTGACGGTCTTTCTCCCCAAAAACTTGTTGGTCTTGATTAATCAGACGATTGAAAGTTATCAGGTCGGCCCCAATTGCCTTTAATGCCTGCCAGTGTAAAGTTACCGGTAATTCACTGCCGGTTTTAACTCGGCGCTGGGGTAAATCGTAGCCCAATAAAACTACTTGTCCAGCAAAATTGGCTTGAAGAGGATGAGCTATCGGTCCAATTTCAAATTGCCTTTCTGCCGTTCTGATTTGGAGCAAATCAGCAGTTTCCACTCTTGCCACAAGTTGGTCATTGAGCCATCTTTCAAAACGCAAACGATATTGTCCCCTGGCAAAACGTGGTTCAACAAAAAAATTGTAAGTGAACCCGGTATGATCTACTGGCTCATAAGCTTTTCCGTCTGAACTAACCAGACTTACGCGAGTATTATCAAATAACTGTTTTGAGGTAACAATAACAATGGTTGCTCGTTCTTCATAAAGCGGTAATGTTTCTAACGATTGCCCTTGTAACCAGAGAGCGTAACCCATATTTACCCCATTCAGTGAGATAGTATCCTCAAGAATTAAGGGGGGAGGCGGTGTATCTAACGTGACGTCACTTAAAGAAAAGGGAACGTGATTTACGGCTTGTTTGGCATTATTTAACAGTTGTAATTGGAGTTGATAATTTCCCGCCGGCAAGCCGCCAACAGGTAATGAGATGGTATCACGAATTCTATCACCTTTTATCCAGGCCCGAGTTGGGTAGCGTCCATTGAGAGGTTGCCCCAACCACCGGGCTTGAGGTTGCTTTTGATCATCCAGTAAGGTCAATTCAATATAAAAATCTTCCGTCAAAAAATTCTCGGCCCGCCAATACAAGGTTGTTAGTAACGCTTGATGGTTAAGTTTGTACTCATAATCAATGAGGGCTATGTCGCCGAATATGGTTACGATGTGTTCATTTTTTGATAACGGCACAGCCTGAATAGGCAGAGGGGTGGTGTGGAGATTGGAAATTAAGACAAGGCTTTGCCATAAACCGGCCCCCCCCATTATACAGAACAACGCGGTTAAACGTGAAGTTGTCAGCCACGCGCTTAACCCATTAACCAACAACAGGACAACGATCGCCCCTGTGGGAAAAATTACATGTTGACCGGCAATAGTATTGATGTTGGCATGTCCAACAGACAGAAACCGCAAAACAGGAAAAAGTAGTAATAAACCCAAATGAGCAATTAATAACCCAAGCCAGAGCCGTTTTTGTGGACTCATCTTAAACCATTGACGAATCAACCCCACTGAAGCCAGACTGAACAAAATTAGAAATCCCCAGGCTAACCAGCCGCTGCCAAAAATATTGGTTAATAGCCCAAAAATCCACGTAAACAGGGAATCGGTACCTCTTGGCGCACTTGTTTCTCCCAGTTTGTCGCCCGTGAACAAACCGGCAAACCACCGCGATGTTTGGTCGCCAACAGCCAAATTATCAGCCAGGTAGGGGTATAGAGAGCCGTTTAACCATCCTAACTCAGCTACCCGGTTAAAGGAAAACCACATATAAAACATCCAACTGCCAAAGGTCAACAAGAAGCCTGTACTAAGGGCCTATCCGAATAACCCAGCCGCCCGGAAAGCGATGAGAGCACAAGCA
>CAYNLK010000017.1:27895-112649 GCA_964398055.1 uncultured Caldilineaceae bacterium | reverse complement strand
CTGCTGAAAGCGCGGTTGGAGGTCAAAATTATGGAACCGGCCTCGTAGCGGCGATTGACAATTTGAAAGAACAAATTGGCGGCGGGTCGGGCGAAGGGGATGTAGCCGACTTCATCAATGATCAACAGATCGGGTTGGGCCAGGCGGTGCAGGGTCTGGGCCAAGCTGCCCTTTTCTTCGGCAGCCAGCAGTTGAGTGACGACTGCCACCGCCGAAGTAAACAGGACCTTGTACTGAGTTTGAGCGGCTTTGAGGCCAATCGGGAAAGTCGGCAAAATCCCGCCCGGCCCAAAAATTGCCTTTGATGTAGTCAATCGGTCGCTCCACCACCCCTTTTTGGTTCGGGGCCGCCGGCCAGCAGGGGTGAGGTCGAAACAGATAGTAGCCAGCGAACCGGGCAAAGGTCTCATTGAAACTGACCTCGCACCCCCGCCGTTGTTTGACCACGCTGGTCAAGTTGTCATATACCCAGGCTTTGGGCGAACCGCCGAAAAAACGCAGCCCATTCTGATGACAGCGCAGAAAATCGGCCAGTTGGCTCGACAGGCTGAATTCGACATACATCAGCCGCGAGTAGCACAACACCATCACCAACGCGTACACCTTACACCATTGTCCCTGCCACAACACCGGTTTGGGCATCTCCCCCCAGTCCACCTGGCCATATGCGCCCGGTTCATAACTCATGCGCAGATAGACGGCTCGGGGTTTGTACGCCGGCCGCACCTGCCGCAGATAATCCCGCAGGATGGAGACCTGCCCCGCATAACCATCGCCCCGGATGATCTCCAGGATGCGCACCCCGCTCAAGGCGTGATCCTACCCCAACAGGGCTTGGATCTTGGCTTTGTAATCTTCCAGCAGCGAGACCCGTCCCGCCCGTTGGTAATTCGGTGGGGCAGCACTTGCCAATGCCCGTTTGACCGTTTCCCGATGTATGCCCAAACGACGCCCAATCGCTCGTTCGGATAGTTTTTCCACTTTGCTTAATCGCCGTATTTCGGCCCAGTCTTCCACCGTTATCATCTCCTTGCCTCCTGCTCTTTTTGAGGAGCAGGATAAGCCTCAACTTGCCTATCAGCAACTTCTTTTTACTTGGACGACTGGTACACTTTTCAATCGGTGTTTCTGGTACAGTATTATATCGGTGCTGACACCTTTCTCTGATCCCTTCTTCTTTCATACACAAAAACAAGCTGATGAACAGTAACCCCAAAGCAAATACTTTGCCGATTAATGCCTGTTCGAATTCCCAAAAATTGAGCGTCTGACAATTCGTAATCCAGTCAATTAGACCCTGCACTTCTTGAAATATCTCTTCCTGTATCTCTTCCGCTGTCGGGGCAGCCTTTTTTGGTCATTTTGTCTCCTCCTCAACTGATTTTCAAAAATTTGTTATCTTACACTATTGTCCTTTTTTGCCAGGTATCGCTGGGGAGTTCAGTGTATCTGCGCCCCTTCCTCACTCTCGAACAGCGGCTCGACACCCTGGCCACTCAAGCCGACACCCTCGTCCCCGCCTCCCCGGCCGCAGTCCTCGACACCATCCCCGGCGTCAGCCCCCTTCTGGCCGCCCGTTACCTGGCTCACCTCGGCCATCCCCAACGCTTTGTCTCGGCCGCCCAAATCTGGTCTTTCGCCGGCTTCGATCTGGTCAGTGAAGAATCCGGCGACTTCCGCCGCAGCGGCCATATCTCCAAAAAAGGCGACCCCGGCCTGCGCGATACCCTCTATCTCATCGGCCTACATACCAGCCAGTATCTCCCCGCCATCGCCCAGGCCAAACAGCGCGCCCTCAAACGGGGCAAATCCGACCTCCTGGCCACTCTCCACGCCGCCCACAAAGCCAACCGCCTCTGCCACCATCTCCTCTACCACCAACGCCCCTTTGACCCCAACCGTTAGCCCATAAGGTTTCTGCCGATGCCTTGCCGTGACCCGCCCCAACCAGCCTAACCCGCTCCCACATATCCACCCGGACGACGCCCCGCCTGGCTGTCCCCCTCCCAGACCGTTGACCCTTCGGGCTGAGCCTCAGGACGAAGCCTCGTCAGTCCTCCTGGACGCAGCGCCGCTCGGCCCGCTCACGACGGGGCCGCTCGGCCCGTCGTCGCAACTGATAGCCTGGGGCTGGTCGTCGCCGCCAGAGTCCTTTGCGCCGCAGTAGATGTAGGCGCTCCGACGCCGTAGTGACATCCATCAGGAGGGCGGGACCCTGCCGGCGATCCCTCTCTTTTCGGCAGCCGGTGGGCCGTTGTCCGGCCGGACCAATTCGCCTGTCTCAACCAGGGCGCTCACCTCCCCGGTCGTATCCTCCTGTTTTTGCTTCACCAACTTGACAAATCTAGAAGATGCTCGATTGGGTCGAACTGGTTGAAACCTTTTAAGCGTTGGTAGTTTGGTGCGGGGTTCGTTCGGCGGCAGTCTCAACCACATGGCCGTGCAGCCATAGCTCGGACTCACTCAGGTCCAGCTCATCATTCCAGGAAATACCATAGCCGCCCCGATCAATTGGTAGGTTGGGCTTCGCTCCCCGCGGGGAGCGAGGCCCAACCTATCAACTTCACGTTTCACGCATTACGCTCCCCCGCCCCACCTTCCGCAAATAGGCCCGCCAGGTGACCGCCCATTGGGCCGGGTCGTCCAGCGGCTCGTGGTCGATGGTGTGGATGGTGCTGTGGTGAGGCGCGCTCTTGACCAGCTCCGGGTCGGTGCGGGCTTCTTCGGCCACGTGGGCCAGGATGGCGGCGTACTCGTCGAGTTCGTCTTTGGAGTAGGACTCGGTCGGCTCCAGGGTGCACGGCTCCGGCACAATGAAGGGGTGGTGGCTGGTCCAGTAGTGCACGCCAAAATCGGCCGCCCGCAAGCCGATCTGCTCGGAGTGGACGCCGGTGGCCTGGCAGAGGTCGGCCAGACTGTAGCGGACCTGCTCGATGCGCCGCTTGCCGGCGGCGTAGGGCGCGCTGACGCCGGGAATCGCCAGCATCTTCTGGAGCAGGTAGTTGTTGTTCAGCACGGCAATCTCGGCCACCTCCCGCAGGCCCGCGGCCCCCAGGCTCATCACCCAGGCATAGGCCCGGACGATGTTGGCCGCCACGCCGTAAAACGGCCCGATCTTGCCGATGCTGTCGGGCCGGTCGTAATCAAGGAAGTAACGGCTACCGTCAAACTCCACCGTTGGCGTGGGCAGGAAGCGGGCCAGCGCCTCGGTCACCCCGCTGACGCCGGCGGCCGGGCCGCCGCAGCCGTGCGGTGTGGAGAAGGTCTTATGCAGGTTGAAGTGGCACAGGTCGAAGCCGGCTTCCCTGGCCCGGGTGATACCCAAAATGCCGTTGGCGTTGGCCTGGTCGTAGGCGCACAGCCCGCCGGCCTGGTGAACCACCCGCACAAATTCCTCGATGCGGGGGTTGAAGATGCCGGTATCCTCCGGGTTGGTGATCAGCAGCCCGGCCGTCCGCTCCGACACAGCCGCCTTGAGCGCGGCCAGGTCCGGGTAGCCGTCGGCGTCGGGGTAGAGGGTAATCACCTTAAAACCGGCCGTTTTAGCGCAGGCGGCGTTGGACGGGTGGGAGAAGATGGTGGTGATGATCTCGTCCCGCTGGTCGAGTTCCCCGCGACTGTGGTGGTACGCCCGGATAATCGAGACGTTGGTGTAGATGGCCGCGGAGCCGGCCCCCGGCTGGAGGGAGAAGCGATCCAGCCCGGAAATCTCTTTGAGGATTTGCTCGAAGCGAACCATCAACTCAAGAATGCCCTGCACCGTACTTTCATCCTGCAAGGGATGCAACTCGGCCAGTTTGGGCGAGGCGGCCAACTGGTCGTTGATCTTGGGGCTGTACTTCATCGTGCAGGTTCCTTGACCCACATCAATATTCAGGTCGGCCCCCAGATTCTCCTGCGATAGCCGGACGTAGTGACGCAGCACTTGCGGCTGGGCCAGTTCCGGCAGCCTGGGCGGCGTCGCCCGGCGCATACTGTCCGGCAGGCTGGCCAGCGCATCGCCGGCGGCGGCCCGCATCTCCGGCTCGACTTCCGGCAGCAAGATACCCCGCTGCCCCGGACTGCTCAACTCAAAGATGACCGGCTCATCCCAGCGGGCCTGGTGAAACCGCCGTAGATTGAGTTTACCGTTGGTGAATCTCCCCTGACTGATATCCTGGAGAGTCATCGTTCCACCACCTCCTGTAAGGCCGCCACCAGCGTGTCGATATCGGCTTTGGTATGGACTTCGGTCACACAGTAGAGGGCGCTCTGGCCCAACTCCGGGAACTCCCGGCTCAAATCATGGCCGCCGAAGATACCGCGTGCCAGCAGGTCCCGGTTGATCCGGGCCACCGTCCGGCCGGTCCGGTCAAAGTTGACCACAAACTCCTTGAAATGAGGCGAGTCAAACCGGGGCGCTTGAACGCCTTCTATCTGGTTGAGCGCCAGCGCTGCGTAGCGGTTGCGAGTCATAATCCCCTCGCCCAGCTCGACCATGCCCTGCGGCCCCATAAGGGCCAGGTAGACCCCGGCGGTGATGCCCCACAGCGCCGCGGCCGTACCGACCCACTCCTTGCCCTCTTCCCGCCCGGCAAAGGAAGTCCGCTCGTAGGCCACGTCGCCAAAGCCGTACTCGCCCGGCACCCGCGTGGGAACGATACCAAAGAGCCGCGAGGGAAATTCCAGCACATATTTCTCTTCATCCCGCGTAGCGATGTAGCCGGCGTGGCCGCCGCCAAACTGCATGTGCATCCCTAACGGCTGAATATCGCCGCAAACGATGTCGGCCCCGTAATCGGCCGGCGGGGTCAGCACCCCCAGCGAGCTGGGGTCGGCTCCGACCACGCAGACCGCGCCATAGTCGTGGGCCAGCCGGGCGATTTGGTCGCCTTCAGTTTCGATGACGCCGAGGTAGGTGGGATTGTCAAAGTAAACCGCTGCGGTCCGCTCCGACAGGGCCGCGGCGAGCGCGGCCAGGTCGAGCTGGCCGCTGTCGGGCTGGTGGTCAATCAGCTTGAGGCTGAGATCGGGCTTGATATAATCGCTGATCTTCGACAGCTTGGCCGGATTGATGGTCCGGGCCAGCAGCAGTTCGTTGCGGCCGGTCAGGCGGGCGGCCATCCGTAAGGATGTGGCCGCGGCCTGAAAACCGTCGTAAGTGGGCACGTTGACCACTTCCATATTGAGCAGCTCGCCCAGCATACTGGTGTACTCAAACAGGGCTTGAAAACGGCCGTGGTCGTCGTACGGCTCGCCGGCGTAGGCGGTCAGGAACTCGCCGCGGCGGTTGACCTCATCACACACAGCCGGCACGTGGTGCTGGTAGCAGCCGGCCCCCAGAAAGCTCAGGTATTCCTGGGTGGAGCTGTTCTTATTCAGCAGCCCGTCAACGTGCCGCTTGAGGGCATACTCCGACAACAAAGGTTCCGGCAAATTCAGCTTACCTTTGAGCCGGAGGTTGGCCGGAATATCTTCGTAGAATTCAGTCGGGCTGGCCGCGCCGACCGCCTGGAGCATCTCGGCTTTGATGGCCGGCGCGGAGTTGGGGATGTAAGGGTATACAGTTGGTTTCTTTGGGGTCATACCTTGTCTCTCCTTTGAACATAAAATTACACAGAGTTTCACGGAGCCGTCACAGAGGCACACAGAGGTAAATTTAAGAAAGACTTGGCGTAGCTCTGCGTCTTCTCCGTGCTCTCTGCGTTCTTTTTTTCATGATCGGCGGTGTGCCGTCAGGTTCGTGATGACTCCTTCGCGTTTGAAAGAGTGGGGCCAGAAACATAAAACGTGAGGATTTTAGCCCTCACGTTTCACTTGTCACATTTTACACTGTACAATAAAGCGGATTCTGGCAGATTGAGCCGATCTTGGCAAATATGACGGGTTCTGGCTATTTCAGGTCTAGCCCAGATCGATCAAAATTAAAAACGCTCAATAAATTGATCAAAGCCTATGCTGAAGAAGCCGGAGGGTGCATCCAAAATTTTTGGAAAGCACAGGGGGAAATTGGGGGGTCACCCCCCACACCCCCCGGTCCGCTTAAAATGTCCGACACACCCGAAGCCAGACAATGCGTTTACTAAAGTCGAATTTGCGGGTAAAATGATAGTCCAACCGATTGTCAGCCGTCGGCGAACAGGGGGGCAAAATCTGAGATAGTCCAGGAAACGACTTAATTTAACCATAGAGCATATTTTCTCGTTTTTTTTCTCGTTCCCAAACTGAGTTTGGGAACGAGAAAAAAATAGTTTAGTGAAAGGATTTTTCGAGGAGACGGACCCAGCCTGCGGCACGGCAACGATGAATGAAAATGGGGGTGAGGTAGCGGCCCTCTCCCCCAACCCCTCTCCCAAATTGGGAGAGGGGAGTCGCTCAGCGACGGGGTGAGGGCTATTTTCAAGGGAGGAATGGAGTTTATGGATACGATGACACCGCGGCAGAGATTTCTAACGGCGCTGCGTTGCGAGCAACCGGACCGGGTGCCTATTTTTGACTGGCTAAACAATCCCGCTCACTATGAGGCGGTCTTGGGCGAACACCCCGGTTATTTCAACGGCGCCCTGGCGGCGCGCCTGGCCAAGGCGCTGGGGATGGATGCGGTTTGGGTTCCGGCCGGGGGTTATAACGCCCTCCCGTCTGAACGTTGGCGGTGGGTTAGCGACCACAACTACTATGATGAGTGGGGTACGCGCTACCTGCTCGAGGAGACTTCCTGGCCGCTGGCCTTTCCCGAAGAGTATCCGGTGAAGACCCCGGCAGATTGGGCCAGGTTGACCCCGCCCGATCCCCTGGCCGACTGGCGTTTGCAGCACGCCCGCGCGGCTCTGGCCGAAGCCAGGCGGGAGCCGGATCAGGAAATTGCCGTAGTCGTCGGGCTGCGGGGACCGATGTCGACCACCTGGATGCTGGTTGGTCTGGTCTTGATGTCCTATGCCCTGTACGACTGGCCCGACGTGCTCAAAGATATTTTCAGAACCACGTCTGAATTCTGGACAAAGGTGGGCCTGCAAATGGTTGAGTTGGGGGTCGATGCGCTGGTGATCCACGACGATCAGGGGGCTAACAACGGCACCTTCTTCTCTCCCAAACGCGTCCGTGAATTCGTGCTGCCTCACCTGAGCCAGCAGATCAAAACGTTGGCCGACACCGGTACACCCGTAATTTTTCATAGCTGCGGCAACATCAACTCAATCCTGAGCGAGGTGATGGACCTGGAAATCGTCGGTTTGAACAACCTGCAACGGGCGGCCAAAATGGATATCGCCGCGGTCAAGGCCCAATACGGCCATAAAGTGTGCCTGATCGGCAATGTCGACGCCACCAATATCATGCCGCGGGGGACGCCCGAGCAAATCGAACAGGCCGTGCTGGAGTGTCTGCGGACGTGCGCGCCGGGAGGCGGCTACGTTTTGGCGACCGATCACTCCTTCCACGAGGGCATCTCGCTGGAAAATGTGCAAGCGTTTATTGAGGCCGGGAAAAAGTACGGCGTGTATGCTTAAGCGTGTGTAGCAATGCTACGGCTCACTTTATCGTCACGGGAACGAGTTTTCTAGACCCTCAACCACCACGCCCCCCTACCAACCCACCGTGCCCGGCCCGCCTTTAAACGGCCCAATGATATCGCTGGTGATCCAGCCGCCGTAGAAATCACCGGCCTGGGCCTGCACCCGCTCGCCATCAACATAACACGCCTCCATCTTACCGGGATAAAAGGCCACGTAATTCTTGATGGCTTCAAAGCCGGCGGTCGGGTCAGGATAGGTCCAGGCCGCATCAAGCACCTGCCGGCCGGCTACGTCCACGGTGTAGTAGCCGGCGCGACCTTTCCACTCGCACCAGCTCTGCCGCCCGGTTGGCCGCAGATATTCCATTTTGATGTCTGCCGGCGGGATGTAGTAGACCGGCGGGTGGCTGGTCTCCAGCACTCGCCTGGCCCGGCGGGTATCGGCAATGACCTCGCCGTTGAAGACCACCTGGATGTGGCGGGACGAATCTTCCAACCTGGGCGGCCGGGGATAGTCCCAAACCGACTCCTGGCCCGGCCCCGGCTCAAGCCGCTGCACGCTCATAAATTGAACTCCTCCATAATACATTCATCAACTTGATTCCGGCAGCCCATCAAAAACGTAAAACGTGAGGGTTTTGACCCTCACGTTTCACTTTTCACGTTTCACGTTTTCCGCTTTACAGCGGCCAATCTCTCAAAATCCGCTCGGTTTCCTCGGAATGTTGGGTTTCATCCCGGATCATATCCTCCAACTGGACGACCATACCCTTGTCGCCAAAGGCGTCGGCCTCTTCGGCCCGTTGGGTGTAGTTGGCCTTGGCCCGGTTCTCCGCCGCGAGCACCGCTTCGAGCATCTCCCGGTTGCTTTTGGCCGCCGGAACCGGGCTGGGTTTGGTGGTCGGCTCGCCGCCCAGAGCCACAATCTTGTTGGCCAGATATTGGGCGTGCAGTTGCTCGTCCGGCACTTCGGCCAAAAAGAATTGGACCAGTTGCGGCCGGTACGGGCCGGTCACCTTGGCGGCATAAATGGTGTACTGGATGACGGCCGATAGCTCATCGGCCAGGTCTTGATTCAGGTTATCGATTAACTTTTGCTTATCCATGATTCGATCTCCTTATCAGTAATTTGGATATATATTTGCCAACGGCGGGAGATCCCGCCAATTCCCATCTTGAATTGCCATCGCTGACAACGCTCGCGGCTTTATTCTACCTCAGACCAGGAATAAGTCCACTCTTGGGGCCAAGCATAGGAGCAAGGGTGCCCAAGGATTCGCTCCCACTTCCTTTTTTAGTTAGCCGATTCGATTGGGGCTGGCAAAGATGCGGCGAAAATGCCCTGCTCCGTGGCTGCCACCAGTCGCTCAGACTGAGCCGGGTCAGCCAACAACTGGTAAACCGTCCGGCCGGCCAGCCCGCCGAACACCCAGGTCTGGCCGCCGTCGGCGCTGAGCCACAGACCATCGGCTTCAGTGCCCGCCCACAGCCATAGTTCACCAGCGGCATCCGTAAATTGCCCGAGGCGCAAAACCGACGCCAACGGTATACTTTCGATCCGAGTCCAGTTCACCCCGTAATCGGCGCTGACCCACAGCCCATCGGCGGCGCCGGCCCATATTGCGCCATCGCCGGTTTGAAGCAGATCGTAAACCGTCTGCTGGCTAAGGGGACCGGGCAGCTTGAACCAGCTTGCCCCGGCGTCATCAGTCCGATATAACCCCTCAATAGTACCCACAGTCACCTGGCCAGGGGTGGGATGCCAAAGCACGTCCAATATGCTCAACGTTTCCAAACCATTACCTAACGACGCCAGCGTTTGGCCGCCATCAGCACTCACTCCAATGTCATTACCCCAGGCGCCGGACCAAAGCAAATCGGGGTCGGTGGGATGAGGATTGACGCTGAAGAAGAGCACCCCCTCCAGCCCCCGGGCCGCCGACCAAGCCGGCGATGAACTGCCCAGGCCATCGGTCCAGGCCACCCCCCGAGCGTGAGCTACGAACAAACGACCATCGGCCCCAAATGCCATATCCCACACGGTCCAGGGAGGGCTGACTGCACGCCAACTCGCACCCCTGTCGTCACTGCGATACACGCCCGCCGGCGTTCCCGCCAGCCAGCGCGCCGGCTCCACCGGATCAACCAGCAGATCTGTCACCGTGGCCGGCAAGCCGTCGACTTTCTGCCAACTCTCTCCCCCATCGACCGAACCAAATAGCCCAACCATCCCCGCGGCATACAGCTTATTCTCTATACGAAGTAAGTCGGTCGCGTTGACAAGGCCAAAGGTGTTGTCGCCATCCAGGCGCTGCCACTCGCCAGCCTGATCCAACTGCCATAAGCCCTCATAACGGCTGGCAACCAAGCTACCGGGGCCGCAACAGTCCAGCACGGCATAAATTTTGTTGGCCTGGCTCAACTCCGCCGGGCCAAACGCGAGCCGGGCTTCTTCCGCTTCGGACCAGCGCCACAACCGGTCTTGACTGCGCACCACCGGTTCGCCGTCCTGGCTCAGGAAGAGGCGAGTAGAGAAAGCCGCCTGGGTATTTTCGCTCTTGCCGGGCAGGGCCGGTAAAGAGTCCCAGTCGTTGCCCGCATCACGGCGAACAAACACTCCGGCCGCAGTGGCGGCGTAGAGGCGCTGAGAATTTGGGTCATAGGCCAGATCCAGCACCGTCTGGTCGGCCAGGCCGGCCGGTTGCCAGAAACCGGCCAGGTCGGGGGCGCTCCAAACGCCGGCCGCTTCAAAGCCGGCATAGAATCGGTCGCCAGCCGCCCTGACTACGTAGGCAAAAGCCGCCGGTCCCCCCACCACCGCTTGCCACTCGCTCGCCTCGTCCGTCCGCCAGAGCAACCCCCGGTCGGTGGCGACCAGTTCGCCCTGGCCGGTCGGCAGCACATCGGTGAAGAGCCGGTCGGCCATATTACCGGCTTCATTTTGCAGCGCAGGCATCGCCCTGTCACCCCGCCAGATTTGGCCGCGGCGATTACCCATCAACCAAAAATCAGCCGCCGCGCCAGGCCGCAACCGGATCGCCTCGCTCCAGCCGCTGGGACTGGGTTGCGGCGTCCAATCACTGATGAGTGCAGCGGGAGGTCGCTCGGCAGGCGCCAGCCGGGCGCGGCGGAACTGCATATTCTCCCAGCGCCAAAAGCCATACTGGTGAGCCGGGTTGCGCGGACCCACCGCAATTTCCAGCGTGTTAACGCCGGGCCGGGCCAAACCGACCGGCAATTCAAAGCGCTGGCTCACCCAGGTGCTGGTTGGATCAGGCCGGGTCCGAGTCGCCAGATAGCCCAACTCGACGCCATTGAGCCGCACCCGATTGTTGGGCTGGTCGACCTGCATCAGTTCGAGCAGCACGTTATAGGACCGGTTGGCCTGGGCCGTGGTCAAAAAGAACTCACCCTGCCAGGCAGGACTGAAATTCTCACCGCCGCCGTGCAGGTGAACCCAATGGGGATGCAGGGTGGCCCGGTCGCCCAGGCGGATGATGACATCGGGCGCCAGAATGGGCACAGACGTCTCGGCCTCTACTGCCGCCGGCTGAAGCGTGGCCGGATCGGTGCGACAGGCCGGGTTAAAACGCTGGCACTCGGCCACCAGCGCCTCATACGCAAAGCTGGTTTCAGCCGGCCCGTGCCAGAGGTAGTAACCATAATCGTCTCCGGCCGCGTTCAGCTCCCAAAAGGCCAGCCGTTCCAGCCAGGGATAGCTGCGGGCGGCATAGGCCACGGCCTGCTGCGTATAGCTGGCCTGCTGCCTGGGATTGACCACCTGCCACTCATCGGCGGGATTGGGCGCGCTGGTGCGCCAGCCCATCTCCGTAACCCAGACCGGCTTGGCCTCATCGCCGTTGGCGACCATAATCTGGCGGTGCAACTCGACCCGGCGAAAGTTGAGTTGGTCCGCGTCCGGCGAGTCGCCGGGTGGCCGGCCAAAACCGTAGGGATGGGCCGCCAAAATATCGAAGTAGGCTCCGGCGCCGGCGTCGTAGAGTTGTTGCAGGTACTCCAGATCGTTAATATTGTTAGCGTCGCCCGGGGTAAAGGCCAGCCCGGCCAGCAGCACCGGCAAGTCAGGATTGACTGCCTTGGCGGCTGGGTAGGCTGCCTTTAACATCGCCACATAACCGGCCGGGTCGGGTGACTCGCCGGACCATTCCAAGGCGGTATTAGGCTCGTTCCAGATGATGATCCCGGCCAGCCGGTTGCCGTACCGTTCCACCACCCGGCTGACGAAGTTGGCGTACGCCTCCAGATTCCAGGGCGTTGGGCCGCGGTCGGTCGTGGCCCAGTCAGGTGGGCGATCCAGCCGGGCGACAATTTGGAGATCGTAGAAATCGGCGGCGCGCAGCGCGGCATCGGGGACTTCCCAATAGAGGTAACCCGGCTCCGGCTCGATATCGGCCCAACTGAACACAACCACCCCAAAACTGGCCCCGGCAAAGCGCGCCGCAGCCAGGTGAGCGGCGTCGCCGCGACCAACGTGAAAACCGAGCAGCGGCATGGCCGGTTGGGCGGCTGCCGGCGCAATCAACACCAGCAGCGCCAGCAGCAAACCGGCCCACAAAAAATTGAGCTTTGGGTTAACAGGCATAGCCCTCAGAGTACATTATTCGTGCAAATCAGATTCTCGGCAATCTTGGCCGAGGAGAGCACCCCCGGCAGCCCTGCGCCGGGATGGGTGCCGGCACCGACAAAGTAGAGATTGGCAAAATCCTCAGAGCGATTGTGGGGCCTGAACCAGGCCGATTGGGTCAAGACCGGTTGGAACGAAAAGGCCGCGCCCAGGTAACTGTTCAGCGTATGCTGAAAGTGGCGCGGGTCGATGGTATGCTCGGCCACAATATTGGCTTGCAGGTCGGGCAGGTAATTGGCCTCTAAAAACTGGATAATGGCGTCCCGGTACGGTTTGGCCGCCTGGCTCCAGTCGATGTCGGCCCCCAGATGGGGCACCGGCGAGAGAACGTAGAAGTTCTCGTGGCCCGCGGGCGCGATCGAGCTGTCGGTCAGAGTGGGCATGTGCAGGTAGAGCGAGAAATCCTGGGCCAGGACCTTTTTATTGAAGATATCATTCAACAGCTCCTTGTACCGCTGGCTCAGGATGATGTTGTGGTGGGCCAGGCGGGTGTCGTTGTAGCGGCGCTTGGTGCCAAAGTAGATCACGAACAGAGACATACTGTATTTCATCCGCTCGATTTTACGGTTGGTATATTTGCGGCGATACTGTTCTGGAATCAAGGTGCGATAGGTTGAAGCCACGTCGGCGTTGCTGACAATGACATCGGCCGGCTGGACCGAACCATCGGCCAATCGCAAGCCGGTGACCCGCCGCTGGTCCACCAGGATTTCTTGGACTTCGGCGTTGAGATGAATCTGGCCGCCCAACTCCTCAAACAAGCGACCCATCGCCGCCACCAAAGCGCCGGTGCCGCCCAGAGCATAATGGATGCCCCACTCTCGCTCCAGGTAGTGGATCATAGCATAGATCGAGGAAGAATCGAACGGGTTGCCGCCGACCAGCAGCGGGTGGAAGGAGAAACAGCGCCGCAAAAACTCGTTTTGCACAAATTGGGAAACGTAGCGATAAACGCTCAGATAAGATTGCAGTTTGATCAAATCGGGGGCCACTCTGGCCATATCCAGCACCGACAGAAAAGGCTTATCGGCCAGTTCGATGAAACCTTTGTCAAAGATAGCCTTGGTGGTCTGCATAAAGCGCTGGTAGCCGGCTTTGTCGGCCGGATGCCACTGCTCGATCTGGTTGAGGATGAAATCCTCGTCGCCGTTGTAATCCAGGTAACGCCCCTCGTGGTTGAAGATGCGGTAGTATGGATCGAGCGGTTTGAATTGAACGTAATCCTCGCGGCGCTTGCCGGCGGCCTCGAAGATTTCGTCGAATAGAAAAGGGGCAGTAATGACGGTGGGGCCGCCATCGAATTTGAAACCGTTGATCTCGTAAACGTAGGCCCGGCCACCCAACTTGTCGAGCTTCTCGAAGATCTCGACGTGATGGCCGCGGTTGGCCAGGCGAATCGCCGTCGCCAGGCCACCGAAACCACTTCCAATCACAGCAATTCTTTTTTTCATCAGCTTTCACCTTGACTCATTGAAATGGAGATACAGTTCATTTGGTTTGAATTGTACACCTTTTGCTAAGTTTTGTCAAGGTTTTTTCCATTTTTTATAGACAAAATATTGACATTTTCTTGCAGATATGGTACAATCATGGCTGTAATTGAATTTTATTACGACTATTCACAATTGTAGCCCGAATCAAAAGAACATACAACAAATGACCTACTTTGGTTTTCTGATCATTTTTTTAGTCACGCCCCTGCTGATCCTGGCTGGTCTCACCATCCGGGATTGGCACCGGCAGCGCAGCCTGCCCAACCAACTGCGCAACTGGCCGGCCTGGCTGGCCCTAACTGCCCACGCCGTGGTGGCCCTGGTTTATACCACCCCCTGGGACAACTATCTGATCGCCAGCGGCGTTTGGTGGTATGATCCGGAACTGGTCAGCGGCATTGTGCTGGGCTGGGTGCCGTTGGAGGAGTATCTCTTCTTCATCTTACAACCGATCGTGGCCGGTTTGTGGTTACTCTTCCTGGCGCGCCGTTTGCCCGTGGAAGCAACAGTCAGGGCGCACTCAAGCTCAATTCGCCTCAGCTCGACTTTGGTGGCCGGTTTACTCTGGCTTGTGGCCGTCGCCACCCTGGTGGGGCTGGGCTGGGCGCCGGCGACCTATCTGGCCCTGATTCTGGGCTGGGCGCTGCCGCCAATTATGCTGCAACTCGCTTTTGGGGCTGATATCCTGTGGCGACACCGGCGACTGCTACTGCTGACGCTGGCCTCAGTCACCCTCTATCTCAGCGCTGCCGATGCTCTGGCCATCGCCAGCGGCACCTGGACCATCAATCCGGCCCTGTCCCTGCAAATCTACCTGGGCGGCATCTTGCCGTTGGAAGAGTTTATATTTTTCCTTGTTACCAATATTTTGCTCGGCTTTGGTATGGTCCTGGTCTTGGCCCGGCAAAGCCAGGAAAGGTTGGAGACCGAGTTAACCCAACGTTCATCAAAGAAGAACTCAACCGGGAGGGCGACCGTTGATCAACTTTGAACCTTTTCAGGGTGAAGAGCACCAACCCTTCCACTGGCAGGCCGGCCGACCGGCCGCGCTGCTGGTGCACGGCTTTCCAGGCACTCCGGCCGAGTTACGGCCGCTGGCCCGGTCTCTTTTAGAAATCGGTTGGACCGTGCAGGCCCCCTTGCTGCCTGGCTTTGGCCCGGAGATCGGCACCCTGCCCCAGCGGCAGGCCGAAGAATGGGTCGCGGCAGTTCAAGCTGCCCTGGTCGAGTTGCAGCGCCAACATCGGCCGGTGCTGCTGGTGGGTTACTCTATGGGCGCGGCTTTGGCCTTGCAAGTCGCCGCGGCTGAGCCGCCGAGTGGCCTGGCGCTCCTGGCTCCTTTTCAACAGTTGGGGAACCGGTGGCAGCAACTGGTCGGTTTGTTGTTGAAACCTTTTTTTCGCCAGCTCAAACCGTTTCAGAAGACCGACTTTTCCGATCCGCAGGTGCAGCGGGGAATCAGCAACTTTTTCTCCGGTCTCGACCTGGATGATCCCAACGTCCAACAGTCCCTACGGGAACTGACCGTACCGGTTAGCATTCTGGAACAGGTTCAAAAAGTTGGGCGCAGGGCGACCGGCCAGGCCCGGCAGGTCCGCATACCTACGCTGACCATTCAAGGGACGCGGGATGAGGTGGTTGATCCGGCCGGCAGTCGCAAATTATTGCAACGACTGGGCGGGCCGATCCACTATGTGGAACTGGTCGCCGGCCATGACCTGCTCGACCCCACTCGGCCGGCCTGGCCACAGGTTGAACATACTATTCTTAACTTCGCTAACTCGTTACACGAAGAGTTCAGCCTTCCGAAGGAGGGGGAAAGGCCAACCTAAAGTTACAGCCGGGAGAATTGAACAAGATGACAGTCAATTATTCAATCCACAGCGTCACCAAATTGCAGTCCGGGCTGCGCGCTTCAGCCCGGCGCTGGCCTTTCACCGGGCGGGAGAGCGGCCTCTTTGCCCTTTGGCTGCTGACTATGATTGCCCTGCCCATCGCCAAATATTTCTGGGCCGACCTGGCCCTCACGTGGGGTGTCTTTCTAGGGGTGATCTTTCAGGTTAGCCTGGTCCTGGCCATTCTCTATCGAGCCGGAGGGCTGACCGGCACCGTCCGTATCGCGGTCCTGGTCACCCTGCTGACCTGGCTGGCCGAAGCTATCGGCACGGCGACCAGTTGGCCCTTTGGCGCCTATAACTACACGCCCAGGCTGCAACCCCAACTGGCCCAGGTGCCGCTGCTCATTCCGGTCGCCTGGTTGATGATGCTGCCGTCGGCCTGGGCGGTGGCTTATCAGGTTGCGGGTCGCTGGTCCGGGCCGCTCTTTGTGGCGGTCAGCGCCCTGGCCTTGACCGCCTGGGATTTGTTCCTCGATCCCCAGATGGTCGCCTGGGGGCTGTGGGTCTGGAGCGAGCCGGGCGGCTACTTTGGCATCCCCTGGCTCAATTTCATGGGCTGGCTGCTGACCGCGGCCCTCATCACCGTCGTGGTTCGCCCGCGTGACCTGCCGGTAGCCCCGTTGCTGGCCATCTACGTGGTCACCTGGCTGCTGGAGAGCATCGGCCTCTTCTTTTTCTGGGGATTGCCCGGCCCGGCCGTGGTTGGCTTCGTCGCTATGGGCAGCCTGATCTGGCTGGCCTGGTGGGTTCATCAAAAGCAGAGCCAATTGTATCGTGATACGTGATGCGTGAAACGTAAAGCACAACACGTTTCACGTTTTACGCTACACAAACCTGTGTCTGCAACAATTGTACTTACGACAGACGGCAGTTGCCTTGCCGGAGGATAGAGATGATGACTACTTTTATCTGGACAATCATAGCATTTTGGGCTGGAGCTTTGCCCTTCTCGGTCTGGCTGGGTCGGCTGGCCCTGCGCACCGACATTCGCCGCTACGGCGACCAAAACCCTGGCGCTACCAACGTAGCCCGCGCCGGCGGCTGGCAGTGGGGCGCCCTGGCCCTCTTACTGGATATGATAAAAGGCGCGCTGCCGGTTGGGCTGGCCTGGTACTGGGGCGGTCTAAGCGACTGGGCGCTACTGCCGGTCGCCCTGGCTCCGATTGTGGGCCACGCCTATTCTCCTTTCCTGCGCTTTCAGGGCGGCAAGGCCCTGGCTGTCACCGTTGGAGTTTGGGGCGGTCTGACCGTGGGCGAGGGGCCGCTGGTCCTGGTGACCCTGCTGCTAATCTGGTATGCCCTCATCGCCGTCGATGGCTGGGCCGTGCTGCTAACCGGCCTCAGCTTTGGGGCCTATCTGCTCATAACCGATAAAGACGCTTATCTCCTGGCTATCTGGGCCGGCAACATGCTGCTGGTGGCCTGGAAACATCGAGCCGACCTGGCCAGGTTGCCCCACCTGCGCCCCTGGCTGCACATACCAGGAGGCGGACAGGCAGAGCGAGAATGAAAAGGGATCAGTAATCAGTTGTCAGTAATCAGTTGATCACTGTTCACTGATCACTGATCACTGTTCACTGATCACTGTTCACTGTTCACTATTTTTAGAGGAAGCTGACAATGATCTTCATTACCCTGTTTGTCACTCTGATTTTGATCGGGATGGTCATGATTGCCCTGGTCAATACCCTCACTTTTCCCCGGCTGGGCGCGGCCGGCCAATCTGTCGCCAGTCCCAAAGTGTCGGTGCTGATTCCGGCCCGCAATGAGGCCGCCGTGATCGAGCGGACCCTACGCAGTTGGCTGGCCCAAAGCTATCTCAATTATGAAATCATCGTGCTGGATGACCAATCCATCGACGCCACCGCTGAGATCGTTCGCGCAATGAGTCGGGAGACGCCCCGACTCCGGCTCATCTCCGGCCAGCCGCTGCCGCCCGGCTGGCTGGGCAAAAATTGGGCCTGCCAGCAATTGGCCGAAGCAGCCGACGGTGAACTGCTGCTCTTCACCGACGCCGACGTCACCGCCGCGCCATCCGCCCTGGCCGCGCTGGTAGCCGAACTGGAACAAACCGGCGCCGACTTGCTGACCGTCTGGCCCAGCCAACAGAGCCAGAGTTGGGCCGAACGGCTGACCGTCCCACTGATGGCCCTGGTGGTGCTGGCCTACCTGCCTCTGCCGCTGGTCCATCACACCCGCTGGTCGACCTTTGCCGCGGCCAACGGCCAATGCCTGCTCTTTCGCCGCCAGGCCTACCAGGCGATTGGCGGCCACAGCGCGGTTCAGGGTGAGGTATTAGAGGATGTTCTGCTGGCCCGCCGCCTCAAAGGGCACGGTCTGCGCCTGCGCATGGCCGACGGGGCCGGTTTGGTTAACTGCCGCATGTATCCCGATTGGGCCGCGGTGCGAGACGGCTTTGCCAAGAATATTCTGGCCGGCTACGGCGGCCGGGTCTCGTTTCTGCTGCTGGCAACGCTGTTCCACTGGCTGGTCTTTCTATTCCCCTGGCTCTGGCTGGCCCTCGGCTGGCTGACCCCTGGCCTGGCCGGCTGGCCGCTCTGGCCGCTGTTGCTGGTAGGGCTGGGCGTCGGCCTGCGCGCCCTGACCGCCGCAGTTACTGGCCAGCGCCTCGTCGATGCCCTGTTGCTGCCGGTCTCGGTTTTGCTGATGACCTGCATCGCCGCCCAGGCCATCTGGTGGCAGTGGCGTTACGGCGGGCCGTTGTGGAAAGGTCGAGTCATTACCCCGACCCAGGTTTCGGTATAGAGGCAACAATGACTCAACCCATTGTCATCATCGGCGCCGGTATCGGCGGGTTGAGCGCGGCGATTCGGTTGGCTGCGGCCAGCCAACCGGTCATCGTCTTTGAGCAAAACGACCAGGTCGGCGGCAAAATGGGCCAGGTCAGCCAGGCCGGCTATCGCTGGGACACCGGCCCCTCGGTCATCACCATGCGGCCGGTGCTGGAGGAGTTGTTTGCTGCGGCCGATCGCCGGCTCGACGATTACCTGACCTTGCAGCCGGTTGAGCCGCTGACCCGCTATTTCTACCCCGACGGGGCCATCCTCGACGCCAGCCGCGACCTGGCCAAAATGGCCGCCCAGATTGCCGCTCTCGACGAGCGGGATGTCGAGGGCTACCTGGCCTACCTGGCTTACGCTGCCCGGCTGCACCGGATCACCGGCCCCACCTTCATTTACGACCAGCCGCCAACCTGGCGCAGCTTCGGCCGGGTCTCGCCGCTCGACGCCCTGAAGGTGGATGGCTGGCGCAAGATGGACACGGCCATTCGCAGCTATGTCCGCTCGCCCCACCTGCGCCAACTGCTGGGCCGCTTCGCTACCTACGTAGGCGCCAGCCCCTTTCAGGCCCCGGCCACGCTCAACGTCATCGCCCACGTCGAGTTGACCGGTGGGGTTTGGTATCCCCGCGGCGGCATTTACCAGATTGCCCGCAGCCTGGCCCAACTGGCCGGGGAGCTGGGCGTTGACATCCGGCTCAACTGCCCGGTGCAAGAGATACTGACCGGCCCCCGTGGCGTTACCGGGGTCGGGTTGAGCGCTGGGTCGACCCAGCCGGCCGCGGCGGTGGTGGCCAATGTCGATGTGACAACCGTTTATCAAAAACTGCTGCCGCCGGAGCGGAGCGCAACCCGCCTGAAGCGGCTGATCCGCCAGGAAACCTCTTGTTCCGGCTTCATTCTAATGTTAGGAGTCAATCGCGCCTACCCGGAGCTGGCCCACCACAATATCTTCTTTTCCAGCGATTATCCCCGCGAGTTTGACGATATTTTCCGGCGGGGCGCCCCGCCCGAAGAACCAACCATTTACGTGGCCATCACCGCCAAGAGCGACCCGGAGCACGCGCCGCCGGGCCGTGAAAACTGGTTTGTGCTGGTCAACGCGCCCGCGCTTGGTCCAAATTTTGACTGGAGCAGCCAGGCCAAGGTTTACCGGAAGTTGGTGCTGGCTCGGCTGGCCGATTTTGGGCTGGATATCCGCCCGCACATCGAGGTGGAACAGCTGTTGACTCCGGCCGATATCGCCCGCATGAGCGGAGCCTGGCGGGGGGCGCTGTACGGCGTCTCATCCAACACCCCCCTGACCGCCTTCCGGCGGCCCCACAACCGGGCCAGCGACCTACCAGGGCTCTACTTTGTGGGCGGGACCACCCACCCCGGCGGCGGCGTGCCGATGGTGATGCTCTCCGGGCGGGTGGCTGCGACGATGATTCTTGAGGATACCACCTAATGCCGCCAGAATCAGTTCATTCAACCCCAACCAGGGCAGCCGGCGAGCGTAAGCTGCCCCCGGTCGCGACCGGGCCGGTTGGGCTGCGCGCCCTGCAGGCCATCATCCGGCAAAAATCAACCCTGGCCGCGCTGGAGGTTTTTCACCAGGAGCTGGGCGATGTCTTCCGCTTCAGCCTGCCCGGCTTTAAGGCGACCGTACTGGTGGGGCCGGAGGCGAATCGTTTTGTCCTGGTGACGCACCGGGATGAGCTACGCTGGCGGATGGAACAGGATCCGATTACGAAGCTGCTGCATCAAGGTCTGCTGGTCATTGACGGCGAGCAACACGATATCCTGCGCCGGCTGATGACGCCGGCCTTTCACCGCCGCATGTTGGCCCAATATGTGGAGACGATGTGGCGTTACACCGACCAGATCAGTGCAACGTGGGCTGACGACCGCGCCCTCGATATGCTCGACGAAATCCGGCGCATGGCCGTGCTCATTCTGGTCGGCACCATGTTCAAGACCGATTTTACCCCGGAGCTGGCCCGACTCTACCCGGCCGTACTGCGCAGCCTCAGCTACATCTCACCCGGGCTCTGGCTGTTCTGGCCGGGCGCGCCGCGACCCGGCTATGGAAGGGCGTTACGGCAACTGGATCACTATCTGTATGAGCTGATCCGATTGCGACGGACCGGCGAGCAAGAGTCGGATGACCTGCTGGGGCTGCTGGTTGCTGCGCCGGAGGTGAGCGACAACCTGATCCGGGATCAACTCTTTACCATGCTGATCGCCGGGCATGATACCAGTACGGCCCTGCTGGCCTGGGCCGTCTACTTGCTGGGTCAACACCCGGAAGCAGCGGCCCAGGCTCAAGCTGAAGTGGACGCCATCCTGGGTGAGGAGCCGCCCGCTTTCGAGACTCTCGGCCAGTTGACCTACCTGGAGCAGGTCATCAACGAGACGTTACGGCTCTACCCGCCGCTACACCTGGGCAACCGGCTGGCGGCGGTCGATCTGGAATTTCAAGGCTACCACCTGCCGGCCGGCAGCCGGGTGATGTACTCACCCTACCTGACCCAGCGCGATCCGGCCTACTGGCCCAACCCGACTCGCTTCGAGCCGGAGCGCTTTGCCCCGGACCAAAGTCAAACCAGGCCAGCCTACACCTTTGTGCCCTTTGGCGGCGGTGCCCGCATTTGTTTGGGGGTCACGTTTGCCCAGGTGGAGGCCAAAGTCATCCTGGCCCGGCTGCTGCAAAAATTCGATTTCAACCTGCTCCGGCCCAACGTCCACATGCATATGGGCGTCACCATCGAGCCGCGGCCCGGCGTGATCATGCAAATCCGGCGGAGAAAAGCGAGATGACCTTCAACCCCGGCCCGATTGTTCTGATCGGTTCCGGTGAAACCGGGGCCAGTATGCGCGCCGTGTATGATTGGTTGTTTAGCCGATTGGAACGCCCGATTCGCCTGGCCATTGTGGAAACCCCGGCGGGATTTGAACTGAACTCGGCCTGGGTGGCCGGCCAGATTGCCGACTTCATGCAAAAACGGCTGCAAAATTTTCAACCTGAGATCGCCGTCATCCCGGCCCGTAAACGGGGCAGCCCTTACAGCCCGGACAATCCCGATCTTTTGACGCCACTGCTAACGGCCAACGTGATCATGATGGGCCCCGGCAGTCCCAGCTACGCCGCCCGGCAGTTGCAGGGCAGCCTGGCCTGGCATACCCTGATCGCCCGCCACCGGCTGGGGGCGGCGCTGATTTTTGCCAGCGCCGCAACCGTGGCCGTGAGCGCCCACGCCCTACCGGTGTACGAAATCTACAAGGTGGGCGAGGAGCTGCACTGGAAAACGGGCCTGAATCTGTTCCAGCCTTACAACCTCGCACTGGTCTTCATACCCCATTGGAACAACAGCGACGGCGGGGCCAATCTGGATACCAGCCGCTGCTACATGGGCCGCGCCCGCTTTGAGCAACTGGTCGAGTTGCTGCCGCCGGCGGTGACGCTGGTGGGCATCGATGAGCACACCGCCCTGGTGGTTGATCCCGCCGCCCAACGCGGCCAGGTGATGGGCGTGGGCCAGGTCACCCTGCGGCGGGCCGGCCGGGAAGATTGCTTTGCGACCGGAGATAGTTTCAGCCTCACCGAGTTGGGACCATTTCAACTGCCCGCGCCGCAGATCGGCCTGCCGCCCGATATCTGGGAAAGCGTTCGGGCGACTCAAGACCGAGCGAGTCAGCTTGCGCCACAAAGAGCGAAGCCGCCCGAAGCAGTACTGGCGCTGGTGGAACAGCGGGCGGCTGCTCGCGACCACCGCGAGTGGGCCATGGCCGATGCTCTGCGAGGCGAGATCGAGGCGCTGGGCTGGCGGGTGCTCGACTCGCCAGAGGGGCCGGTGCTGGAGCCGATTGAATGAAAATGGCAATTGAGTCGATTGATTATTAAACCCCTCTTTCTCGCTGCGCCAAGTTGAACTCCCCACCTCTTTGACTCTTGAGCAAAAGTGGTCTATTGTAATTTGTCGCCAGAAAATTTTAAATTCCGAACTGACTTTAGGAGAACAACCTCTATGCCCGACATGATCTACCGAGAATTGGGCAACACCGGCCTGAAAGTCTCGATTGTGGGCTACGGCGCCTCACCGCTGGGGGCCGAGTTCGGCCAGATCGATCCGGCCGAAGGCACGCGGGCGGTTCATTACGCCATCGACCACGGCATCAACTACTTTGACGTGGCCCCCTACTACGGCCGCACCCTGGCCGAAACTCGCCTGGGCGAGGCGTTGGTCGGCTACCGGGACAAAGTGATCCTGGCGACCAAAGTGGGCCGGTATGGGGACGATCTGGAAACCGGTTTCGACTATTCGGCCGGACGGGTGACTGCCTCCGTTGACGAAAGCCTGCAGCGACTGCAAACCGACTACCTCGACATTATCCAGGTCCACGATATTGAGTTCGCCCGCCGCGAGCAGATTATCACTGAAACCTTGCCGGCCCTGTTCAAACTCAAGGCCGCCGGCAAGGTCCGCTTTGTGGGCATCACCGGCTATCCGCTCCGGCTGCTCAAAGCAGTGGCCGAGGCCGCGCCGGTGGACACCATCCTCTCTTACTGCCGCTACAACCTGCTGGATACGGCTATGGATGAGGTCTTGACGCCGATGGCCAAAACCAGAGGCATCGGCCTGATCAACGCCTCCCCGCTCCACATGCGGGTGCTGACCGAAAAAGGCGCGCCTGATTGGCACCCGGCCCCCCGGCGAGTGCTCGAAGTTGGCCAACAGGTGGCGCAATACTGCCGCCGCCGGGGCGCCGACATTGCCGACCTGGCCATGCAATTTGCGCTGCAATATGCCGGCGTCGCTACCACCCTGGTGGGGATGAGCCAGGTCAGGCACGTCGAGACCAACATCAAGTGGGTGGGCGCGCCACCCGACCCGGAGCTGCTGGCCCCAGTGCTGGCCATAATCGAACCGGTTGCCAACGTAGTCTGGCAGGAGGGCCGGCCGGAGAATTACGACCCCGGCGCGGTGGCGAAACGCTCATGAAAGCGATCTGCTTAAGCGCCCCCAAGCAGGTAGAAATCGTTGACCTTGCTGCGCCGCAGCTCGGCCCGGCCGAAGTGATGGTCGAGGTCCGCTACGTGGGTTTGTGCGGCAGCGACCTCAATATCTATCGCGGCCTCATGCCGCTGGTCCAATATCCCCGCATTCCCGGCCACGAAGTCAGCGGCGTGATTGTGGCCAAAGACGGCCTGGTTCCTGATTCGCTCAGGCTCGGCGATCAGGTGATGGTTTCGCCCTACACCCACTGCGGTCTCTGTCCGGCCTGCCGGATTGGCCGGTCGAATTGCTGCCAGTACAACCAGACCTACGGCGTCCAGCGGGACGGCGTGCTGACCCGCCATTTTGCCGTTCACTACAGCAAGGTTTTTGCCAATCAGATTTTGTCGCTCCAGGAGCTGGTCCTGGTGGAACCGTTGAGCGTCGGCTACCATGCCGCCAACCGGGGGCGAGTGAGCGAGGTCGATACGGTGCTGGTCATCGGCTGCGGCACGATTGGCATGGGGGTGATTGCGGCGGCGGCAGCCAAGGGCGCGACCATCATCGCTGTCGACGTCGACGAGCACAAGCTGGCCGACGCCCGCAACTTTGGCGCTCACACTACCATCAACTCAGCCAGCCAGGATGTTCGGGCCGCGGTAAGCGAACTGACGGCCGGCGAAGGAGTCACTGTGGCCATCGAAGCGGTGGGATTGCCGGAGACTTTCCGCCTGGCCGTGGAGGCGGTCGCTTTTGCCGGCCGGGTGGTTTACGTGGGCTACGCCAAGAAAGAGGTCGGTTACGACACCACCGATTTTGTGCGCAAAGAGTTGGACATCCTCGGCTCGCGTAACGCCTTGCACGTTTTTCCGGCCGTCATTAAAATGTTGGAGAAACGTCAACGACCCTTTATGGATTTGGTCACCAGAGTCTATCCCTTTGCCGAGACGGGCCAGGCCCTAAGTGATTGGGACGCCGCGCCCGGCCAGTTCACTAAAATCTTGATTGACGTGACGGCCTGAGTCTGGCCGGACCAAGAAAGGAATTCGCCATGCCAGAGATCTCTTTACCCGAAGATCGCTACTTTGGGCCTGATCCGGCCCAAAAAAAGATCGCCCGGCAACTTTATGCAGGTGTGGCCGGCCTGCCGCTGGTCTGCCCGCACGGCCACGTGGACCCGCGCCTGTTGGCCGACCCGGACTACTCGTTTGGCACGCCCACCGCCCTGCTGCTCATCCCCGACCATTACATTTTCAGGATGCTCTACTCCCAGGGCATCTCGTTGGAGCAGTTGGGCCTCCCCCGTCGTGACGGCGGCCCGGTGGAGCAGGATCATCGCAAAATCTGGCAGCTCTTTGCCGACCACTTCTACCTGTTCCGGGGCACGCCCACCGCCATGTGGCTAACCGACGAACTACACTCTGTTTTTGGGGTCGATGAGAAGCTGACGAGCGAGTCGGCCCAGGCGATTTACGACCAGATTGCCGACTGCCTGACCCGGCCGGAGTTTCGGCCGCGGGCCTTGTTCGAGCGCTTCAACATCGAAGTGCTGACCACTACCGACGCGGCCACCGATCCGCTGGAGCAGCACCGGGCTATCCGGGAGTCGGGTTGGCCGGGCCGGATTCTGCCGACCTTCCGGCCCGACGGCGTGGTCAACATCGACGCGCCAGGCTGGCGACAAAATATCGAGGCTTTGAGCGAAATCAGCGGGATTGACATTACCGGCTACAAGAGCTACATCCAGGCCCTGGAAAACCGGCGGGCCTTCTTTAAACAGATGGGCGCCACCGCCACCGACCACGCTGCCCTGACGCCTTACACCGAGGAACTGCCCGCGGCCACCGCCGAGACCATCTTCCAGCGCGCCCTCAAGGGCGCAGCCTCGGCTGAAGACGCCACCCGCTTTACCGGCCATATGCTCATGGAAAACGCCCGCATGAGCATCGAGGATGGGCTGGTGATGCAGCTCCATCCCGGCTCGCTGCGCAACCACAACACGTTGATCTTTGAGCGCTTTGGCCCGGATAAAGGCGCCGACATCCCGATCCCCACCGAATATACCCACAATCTCTACCCGCTGCTGAACAAATATGGCAACGACCCGCGACTGACCCTGATTCTCTTCACCCTGGATGAAACCACCTACTCCCGCGAGCTGGCTCCGTTGGCCGGCCACTACCCGGCGGTCAAACTGGGGCCACCGTGGTGGTTCTTCGACAGCCTCAACGGCATGAATCGCTACTTTGAGCAGGTAATGGAAACCGCCGGCCTGCACAACACCGCCGGCTTCAATGACGACACCCGGGCCTTTCCCTCGATCCCGGCCCGGCACGATTTGTGGCGGCGAGCCGCCAGCAATTGGGTGGCCGGCCTGGTGGTACGGGGCATTGTCGATCTGGCGGATGCCGGGGAGATGATCCTGGACCTGGCCTATCGCCTGGCCAAACGGGCTTACAAGTTTGAGTAGGTTTCTCACCAAAAGACAACAATAGTTACACACCTACAGCCAGTTTGACCCGCTTGATTTCACGGGCGCGCTGGCTTTTGTCCAAAATCCGCTTGCGGATGCGCAAATTCTGGGGGGTAACTTCCAGCAGCTCGTCATCGGCCAGATACTCGATGGCCTCGTCAAGACTCATCTGCCGGGGCGGGGTGAGCCGGCCATCGATATCACGGAAGGCCTGGCGCATGTTGTTGAGTTGTTTGCGTTTGCACACGTTCACCTCCAGGTCGCCGGGGCGAATGTGCTCGCCAACGACCATGCCGGCATACACGTCGATACCCGGCCCGACGAAGAGCGTCCCGCGTTCCTCGCCATTTTCCAGGCCAAAAGTGGTGGTGAGGCCGGTTTCCCAGGCGACCAGCGAGCCGCGGGCGCGGGCGCTAATCGGGCCGGCCATGGGGCCGTAGCCGTGAAAAATGCTGTGCATCACCCCCAGGCCGCGGGTGGTCGTGAGGAACTGGTAGCGGAAGCCCAGCAGGCCGCGGGTGGGCACCAGGTAGGTCAAATGGACATGGCCATCGGCCGCCGTCTCGGTGTGGAGCATTTCGCCCCGCCGCTTGCCCAGCATCTCAACGACGGCCCCGACCGTATCGGGGCTGGTTTCGATGAAAAGCTCCTCGTAAGGCTCCAGCTTCTCGCCATCCGGTCCCAGGCGAATAATGACCTCGGGCCGGGACACCTGAAATTCGTAGCCCTCGCGGCGCATCGTTTCAATTAAGATGGCCAGGTGCAGTTCCCCCCGCCCGGACACAATGAAGGTGTCGGCGCTGTCGGTGTCGTCAACGCGCAGGGCGATGTTGCGTTTCAACTCTTCCATTAAACGCTCGCGCAGCTTGCGCGACGTGCCCCAACGCCCTTCGCGCCCGGCAAACGGAGAACTGTTGACCCCAAAGGTCATGCGCACGGTCGGCTCTTCCACCCGGATGGTGGGCAGAGCGACCGGATGGTCCGGGTCGGCCAGAGTCTCGCCGATGGCAATGGCCTCGAGGCCGGAAATGGCCACAATTTCACCGGCCTCGGCCGCCGCCACTTCAACCCGCTGCAAGCCCTGGTGAACGTACAGGTAGCGCACCCGCTCGGCAATGTTTTCGCCCTGGCGGGTCAGCCGGGCCACCGCCTGCCCGGCGGCCAACCGGCCGGCAAAAATACGGCCGATGGCGGTCAGCCCCCGGTAGGTATCGTAATCCAGAGTGGTCACCAGCATTTGCAGCGGCGCGTCAACATCGACCGTGGGGCTGGGGATGTAACGCAGGATAGTCTCAAACAAAGGCTGCAAGTCAGGCCCCACCGCGGGCGTCAAACCGGCCTGGCCGGTAGTGGCCACGGTGTAGACCACCGGAAAGTCGGCCTGCTCCTCGGATGCGCCCAGCTCGATGAACAGGTCAAAAGTATCGTTCAGCACCCGGTCGAGGCCGGCGTCGCGGCGGTCAACTTTGTTGATGACGACCACGGCCCGGTGGCCCAGCTCCAGCGCTTTTTTCAGCACAAAACGAGTTTGGGGCATCGGTCCTTCGGCGGCGTCGACCAGCAGCAACACCCCATCGACCATGTTGAGGACCCGCTCGACCTCGCCGCCAAAATCGGCATGACCAGGCGTATCGACGATATTGATTTTGACCGGCCGGCCGCTCTGCGGATCGGCAATCGTGATGGCCGTATTTTTGGATAAGATCGTGATGCCGCGCTCACGTTCCAGGTCGTTAGAGTCGAGCACCCGTTCCATTACCGGTTGGTTATCGCGAAAAACGCGGGCCTGTTTGAGGAGGGCGTCAACCAGGGTGGTTTTGCCGTGGTCAACGTGAGCAATAATGGCAATATTCCGTAAATCCGTTCTTTCTTTTAACATCCGTTCCTCAGTTATCTGGCGTAAGTTTAGCGCACAAACATATCATTATGCCTCAGGCGGGCTATCCCGACAAGAGTCGGGGTGACTTTTGATAATCAAGAAGTAAATGCAGACCAGCTCAGGGTTATTTCGGGTCGGACCAAACTTTTCAGGTGACCTGTACTTCAAAAGTGCCGGTCACCTGATCACCAAAATCCAGGGCTTGACAAGGATGAAAAAACATGGTATTATTAGTTTAATATCAAACTGTTTAATATCGAACTATTAAATTATGGGTACTCATTACCAGGGCACATTGGCAGAACAGGTCGCGTTGGACGTGTATATCAAGCTGGCTCGAGCGGCAGAGTCGGTTGAGGCTCGCATCAACTGCCATCTGAAGGATTATCGATTAACTTCCAGCCAGTTTGGAGTTCTGGAGGCGCTCTATCATCTGGGGCCGCTGCACCAGCATCAGTTGGCCGCTAAAATACTTAAGAGCAGCGGCAATTTAACCCTGGTGATCGATAATCTGGTCCAGCGGGGTCTGGTTGAGCGGGAACGCGATGCTGCCGACCGGCGTTACCTGACCATTCATCTGACCGAAGCCGGCCGCCAGTTGATCAGCGACATCTTTCCCCGGCACGTGGGGTATGTGGTGGCCGCCATCGGGGTACTGACGCTCGAAGAACAACAGCAGTTGACCACGCTCTGCCGCAAACTTGGTTTGGGTCAAAGTTCAGGAGATTAGAGATTCCCGGCCAACAAGCTCTTAATCTCCAATCTCCCAATCTCTAATCTCTACATAATTTTAGTCATTTACGGGGGATAATTATGAATCTCAATGGTCTGCATCACGTGACTGCGGTCACGGCTGAAGCGCAAGAAAATTTCAAATTTTACACCCAGGTGCTGGGAATGCGCCTGGTCAAAAAGACGGTCAACCAGGATGATGTATCGGCCTATCACCTGTTTTACGCCGATAAGCTGGGTTCGCCCGGCACCGACCTGACCTTTTTCGACTGGCCCAGGATGGGGCCGAACCGCAACGGGCCGGGCAGCATTGCCAGCACCGCCCTGCGCGTCCCCAGCCGGGATGCCCTGCTCTGGTGGGCGAATCGCTTGAGCCAACAGGGCCTTGACCCCAGCGGCCTGGTGCAGTTCCACGGCCACGATCTGCTGAACTTCACTGATCCGGAAGGGCAGCACCTGGCGCTGGTCAACGATGAAGGCGCCGCGGACGGTGGCATTCCCTGGGAAAAAAGCCCTATTCCGGCTGAGTATGCCATCGGGGGACTCTACGCCTCAACCCTGATCGTTCGCCAGCTTGATATGACCGAGTTGGTATTGACCAAGGTGATGGGTTATCGGCGAGCCGGTGAATATAAAACCAAGCCCAACGAGCGGACGGTGGTATACGAAGTGGCCGGCGGCGGCGCGGGCAAGGAGCTGTGGGTGGTTGAGCAGCCCGACCGGCCTTACGGCCAGCTTGGGGCCGGGGGCGTCCATCACATCGCCTTCCGGGTGGCCGACCGGGAAAGCCAGCGTTACTGGCGCGAGCGCCTGGTTTCGGCCGGGTTAGGGGTGTCGGACTTCATCGATCGCTTCTACTTCCAGTCGATCTATTTCCGCATCCCCGGCGGCATCCTGTTCGAGATTGCCACCGACGGACCCGGTTTCATCGCCGATGAAGATTTGGAGACGCTCGGCGAGCAGTTGGCCCTGCCGCCTTTCCTGGAGCCGCAGCGGGCCAGGATCGAAGCCGGCCTGAAACCGCTGGCGACGGCGGAACCGGCGTAATCTGGAGGTTTTTTAGACAAGTTAACTCAATTTTCCGTGAAACGTGAAACGTAAAGAGATTTCTTGGGCAAAACCATCTCGTTTTACGCTTCACGTTTCACGCCCCACTATGCTTACTTGCCCAGCATCGCTCTGGAAATAAACAGCACATTGGCCGGGCGCTCGGCCAGGCGGCGCATGAAGTAGGGGTACCAGGCCGTGCCGTAGGGTACGTAGACCCGCACCCGGTAGCCCTGCTCGGCCAGACTCTGCTGCTCGTCGCGGCGCACGCCCAACAACATCTGGAACTCAAACTCTTCTTTGCTGACGCCTGTTTTGATCGCTGCCTGAATCAACCATTCGATCAGCCGCGGGTCGTGCGAGCCGAGGGCCAGATACGCCCCCTTCTCCCTTGCCTGCGGAGTCAGAAAGATCTTCATCAGCTCAATGGCCGCCTGGTTGATCTCATCTTTGTCCTGGTAAGCGATCTCCGGCGGCTCGTCATAAGCCCCTTTGACCAGGCGGACACTGCCGCCCCGATCAATAATCGCCTGCGCGTCGGCCGGGGTACGGTAGAGGTAGGCTTGCAGGGCCAGCCGGACGCCCCCGCCGAAGGTATCGAGCAGACGATGATAGATATCAAGGGTAGCCTGGACATCGTCGCTGGCTTCGATGTCGATCTCGACCACGTTGCCCAATTTTTGGGCAACCTCAACAATTCCGGCAATATTCTCGTAACAAAAATCCGGGCCAAAGGTCATGCCTACGTGCGACGGCTTGAGAGAAATGGTCGAGTCGAGCTGCTCCCGGTCGATCCGGTACAACAGGTCGTGAAAAACCTGAGCGGCCTGGCTGGCTTCCTCTTGAGTGGTCACACTCTCACCCACTTCGTTGAGCAGCCCTTTGATGCCGCGGGCATTCAACGCCTTGACCACCGCCACGGCTTCATCCATCGTTTCGCCGGCCACAAAGCGGCGGGCCATACGGTTGGCCGGGCCAAAATGGGTCACAAATCGCCGGGCGGAGTCGCTCTCTGACAGACCAATGAAGAACTTGCGCAACATCTGGTTATGTCGTCTTTCTCCCCCCGAACCTAAGCAACCTCACTAATGACTTCTTCGGAAATCAAAAAGAGTGGATTGGCAATCAACTTCAGCGACTCGGCCAGCTTTTGCTGGTAATCCGGGTCAAAAAAGCTCCGGCGAAAAGTCTTCATATCCGGGAAATAGGCTTCGGTCATATAGCGATAAGGCGGCTCACCCTCGTTTGGCCAGCCTTCTTTGATAATATAGAAATCACTTTTGATCACGCCCGGCAGCGCCATATTTTCAGCCTGATGGGTGGTGGTGCGCCAGCGTAGAAAGGCTTCGTGGTCGGCGCCGGGAGGGAGATTGTAGATGACGGTTAATTTGACCATTTAAACACTCTTTTGGCTCTTTTGGATTTCATGGAGTAATGAACTCAAACCCGTAAAACGTGACACTTGCGCCTGCGCGCACACCTGCCCTGGCGGGCAGTGCCAGGGGTGCAGGTGAACGTAAATTCACGCATTACGTTTTACGATGTCAACCCCCTGAAAGCCAATTGAACCACCCTTTTTAATTTAGTTCTTAACCACCAACGTATGGTCAAAGCCGGTCAGGGTGTGGACGCCCGAAGCGGTGACAGTCACTATATCTTCGATGCGAATACCGAACTTGCCCGGCAGGTAGACCCCCGGCTCCACGCTAAAGACCATCCCCTCGGCCAAAAGTTGGTCGTTGCCGGCCATGATATAGGGCGGCTCGTGGATTTCCAGCCCCACGCCGTGGCCGGTGCGGTGGATAAAATAGTCCCCGTAACCGGCAGCGGCCAGGGTACTGCGGGCGGCATGATCGATCTCGTGGGCCGTGGCGCCCGGTTTGACCGCGGCGCGGCCCCGCTCATTGGCGGCCAGCACCGCATCGTAGGCTTTTAGAAATTCGGCCGGCGGCTCGCCTAAAAAGACCATCCGGGTAATGTCAGAGAGGTAACCGTCCAGCGAGGCGCCCATGTCAAGGACCACGGCCTCGCCGGCTTGCAGGCGGCGCGGGCCGCTGTGGTGATGGGGGTGCGCCCCATTGGGGCCGGAGGCAATCAAGGTGAAGGGCACCTGCTCGGCCCCATCCTTTCGAAACGCCTCTTCGGCAATCCAGGCCACTTCCGCTTCGGTCACGCCCGGCCGGCAGGCGTCGATGGCCGCTTGCATGGCCCGGTCGGCCTGGGCCGCAGCCCGGGCCAGGGCTTCAACTTCGGCAGGAGATTTACGGGCGCGCAGCGGGGCCAGCAGCGGCTCAACGGTGGTGGTCGCCTGGGGTGACGTGGCTGCCAGCAAGGGTAATAAAAAGTCGGCCCGCATCGTGCCGTCAATAGCCAGTTTATTGGCCGTGGATAACTGGCCGAGGGCATTCTTTAGCGCGGTCTCCGGGCCCTCGGCGTCGGGCCAGCGGTGCAACGGCAGGTCGGTGTGAGCCGCCACACCCTCGGCATTCAGAGTTGGGACGACAATGTTCGCCGCATTGGCCGAAACCAGCAGCAGGCATAGCCGCTCATCGGGGTGGGGCACGTAACCCAACAGGTAACGCATATTAGCCGTAGGGCCAATGGCCACCAGGTCAACCCTGGCCGCCTGCATGGCGGCTTGTAATTGAGTCAATCGGTTTTTGTGATCAGTCATCGCTATTTCCTCGGAATTCAATAAGCCGAAGATCATTCGGGGGTTTCAAACAAGCTGACAATTCGGTCTGTAGTAAAACGTGAAACGTAATGGTTCTGCCTGAGATAACTTTACGTTTTACGTTTCACGCCTTAATTGTCAACTCGGATGAAAGCCACCTGAGTCACTTACTCCGCTCAGCCAAACCGTAGTAGCGTTTGGCCTGCTCCGGCGTAATGTAACCGTTTTTCAAATCTTCTTTGACCAGCCCCAGAGGCCGTTTCTTGGGGTCGCCCCAGCCGGCGCCGGTGGCGGTCATCACCTGGATCACGTCATCGGTATTGAGGGTCAAACCGCTGACCACGGCGTATCGCTCTTTCTGCCCGTTGGTCCGGCGAATGATGATGTGGTTTGGCGAGCCAGGCTGACCACCATTCAAGGGCCACGGCGGAACCTTATCGCGAGTATAAGCCACCGTCAGCCAGGCATTGTCGGAGCGGATGCGGTAATCGATCCGCACCCCTTTACCGCCCCGGTGCAGGCCGGCCCCGCCATCTTCATCGTGAAAACTCAGATAGTCCACGGTCACGCCGTAACGGGCCTCGGCCACCTCGGCCGGGCAATTGTACGTTTCGCCATGGAACGCCGAGAACTGGCCAGGCATACCGTCTCCCGTGGGGGAGCCACCCCAGCCGCCCAGTTCCGGCTCGATGACGGCGTAAGCCCGGCCGGTATCGGGGTGAATGCCCCCAAAGAGCGTGCCACAGATCGAGGCAAAACCGCCGGCCGGCAGCCGTTCCGGCATGTGCTGCGCCAGGCAGCGCACAATCAGATCGTGCAGCCGGATACTGATCTCGTAGTAAATGCCCATCGCCGCCGGATACTTGGGATTAAAAACCGAGCCGTGGCGCAACAACACCTTCAACGGGCGGAAGGTACCGCCGTTGGCGATTCGCTCCGGTGAGGTGACGTTTTTGAAGGCGATCTGGGCGGCTACGATGGCGTCGTCGGCGCTCATGTTAAACGGTCCCTTATCCTGATCGGGGTTGTCCCGCAGGTCGATGATGAATTCGTCGTCGGTAATCTCGACGGTCACCTTGTAGACCTGGCCGCTGTCTTGTGGCTCGGCCAGGGTGTAAACGCCCTTGGGCAGTTGCTTGATGGCATTGAGACTGACCTGCTCGCCGTACTCCATGTATTGCTCCAGAGCGTGAATGAAGACATCTTTGCCATACTTGTTGACAATTTCCAGGATACGGCGTTCCCCCACCCGCACTGAAGCGACGCCGGCCCACAAATCCCCCGTCAGGAAATCAGGCATGCGGCAGTTGGCGGTAAGGATGTCGAACACCGGCCGGATCGGTTGGCCGCGGGAGATCAGCTTGACCCCCGGGTAGATCATGCCTTCCTGGAAAATCTCGGTTGCATCGGTCGACATGCTGCCGGGCACCATACCGCCAACGTCATTCCAGTGGGCGATGTTGGCCGTCCAGGCCACGATCTCGTCTTGGACAAAGACGGGCATAGTCAGCACCATATCGTTCAGATGGGTAACGCCGCCATTGTAAGGATCATTGGTAATGAAGACATCCCCCGGTTCAATATCGCCCGGCCGGTTAAACTTTTCCATAATTTTCTTGACCGTTTTGTCGAGCACACCAACAAAGGCCGGGATGCCGGCGCCTGAACCGGCCAATTCGCCATGCCGGTCGGTGATGCCGGTGCCCATATCGAGCACCTCATAGATGATAGCGCTCATAGCGGTGCGGCGCATGGCGGCAAACATTTCGTCGGCGGCCGCCTGCAATGAGTTTTGGATGATTTCCAGGGTAATGGGATCATATTGGTCAGGCATAGTTCCCTCCGTGGGCCGTTAAGATCTGATAATTGCCATATTCGTCTACCTCACATGGCATTTTGGGCGGAATGACGATAGTTGTTTCAGCCTCTTCGATGATGGCCGGACCGACCAAACGCATGCCCGGGGCCAGGGCATCGCCGCGGTAAAGGGTGGCCTGGTGGATGCCGGCCTCAAGATAATCCACCTGGCGAGAGCCTTTGATGGCATCTTCCGCCTTACCATTGCTTCTGGGCAATTTTTGAGGCTTCAATTTGTCTACCTCGGCCAGAGCGATCAGGTGGAAGGTAACCATCTCTATGGGCGCATTCAAACGATAGGTGTATTCTCGCTCGTAGGTGGTATGGAAATGTTCGCGGATGTCGTCCATCTGGTTGGGGGTGATGATCCCGTCGGGCAGATCGATTTCAGTCGAATGTTCCTGGTTTTGATAACGGAAACGACCGTAGCGCAAAAAATGGACCCGCGAGCGATCAATGTGCTCCGCTTCATACTCCTGGTAGGCCTGCTCTTCCAGCGCGGCCAGCGTGTCGCTGAGCTGTTGAGCCGCGTCCAGGGTCGATAAGTCGATAATCTGGGTTTGCAGGTAGTCGCGGCGCAGGTCGCTGAGCAACATGCCCCAGGCTGAAAAGACACCCGACAGATTGGGAATGACCACCTTCTTGATGCCCAACTCTCTAGCCAGGGCGCAGGCGTGCATCCCGCCCCCACCGCCAAAAGCGATGAGGGTAAAGTCACGCGGATCGTGGCCCCGGTTAACGGAGATGAGCTTGATGGCATTGACCATATTGTTATTGGCCAGGCGCACGATACCCCGGGCCACCTCCGGCCGGCTGATGTTAAGCGTCCCGGCCAGGGTATCCAAAGCTTTGCCCACCCCGGCCATATCGGCGGTGATGGTGCCGCCGCAAAAGTAGTTCGGGTTGATGCAGCCCAAGGCCAGGTTGGCGTCGGTGGTGGTAGCCTCGGTCCCGCCGATGCCATAAGCAACCGGACCGGGATCGGCCCCGGCGCTGTGGGGACCGACGTGCAGCCGCCCAAATTCATCCACCCAGGCAATGGAGCCGCCGCCCTGGCCAATCTCCACCAGGTCGACCACCGGCACCATCACCGGATACCCGGCCGACACATCGGTGTGGGCCACCATGTAATTGGTGTTCAGTTTAACCTGGCCGCCGGTAATCAAGCCGCATTTGGCGGTGGTGCCGCCGATATCCAGAGCAATCACCTCCCGCTCGCCGATCAACCGGCCCAAGATCGCCGCGCCCCAAATCCCGCTGGCCGGGCCGGATTCAATCATGGTGATGGGAATCTGGCGGGCATTCTTGACCGTATCAATCCCGCAATTGGATTGCATAATATAAGGGGTGCAGGTCATCCCGGCTTCGGTGAGCCGGCCGGTCAGGTCATCTAGATAACGGTGGGCAATGGGCTGAACGTAGGCCGACATAACGGCGGTATTGGTGCGTTCATACTCTCGCCATTCCCGGGTGATCTGGTAGGAGGCCACTGCCGCCACCTCCGGCCATAATTCGCTGATCCGGTTGATGGTCGCCTCTTCGTGAGCCGAATTGGCGTATGAGTTGATCAAACAAACCGCAATCGCTTCGACTCCCTCGGCCTTAAAATCAGCCAGAATGGCCGGTAAACCGGACAGATCGAGCGGGACCGCCTCGACCCCCTTGTAGTTGATCCGGCCGGGCAGCTCACGGCGTAAATAGCGAGCCACAAACGGTTTTGGCTTTTGGTAGTCAAGATTGAAATAGTCAGGGCGGTTGCCGCGGCCTATCTCCAACACGTCCCGAAAGCCGGCGCTAGTGATGAGAGCGGTCTTCGCTCCTTTTCTCTCGGTAATGGCATTGATGACAATGGTGGTGCCGTGGACAAAAGAAACGAACTCAGCGGGGGAGATATGGCTGGCTTCGATAACGTCCATCACCCCCTGCTCAAACTGGGCCGGTGTGGTGTGGCTTTTGGCCGTGCTCACCGTTCCGTCCGCGGCCACACACACCAGGTCGGTAAAGGTGCCGCCGATGTCTGTTGCTACTCTGATCATAGGATGCCCTCCTAATTTGGTATACGAAAAATTGTCAATATTGTTCGCTATGCGACCACAGACCACCGACCGCTGCCAGGTTTATCATTTTGGCGGTCGGCGGTCAAATTGGGATTATTCACAAAAGCATTCTATCGCCTTAAACCTATCACCTCTAATGTTTCCGGCTCCAATTGAACCCCGTAAACGTTCAGGGCCGTTTCCAGAGATACGTAGCCGTTCTTGACATCATCGACTACGGCGCTGACCGGGCGCCGGTACGGGTGGCCATAGCCGCCGCCCACCCCTGTGACCAAGCGGGCCACATCGCCCCGCCGCAGCACGTGGCGAGCAATCTTGCCCCGCCAGAGCAGCGGCTCAGCCTGCCGGGGGCTGAACACCTTGACTCCATTGGGCGAGCCGTCACTGCCGCCGTTGGCCCCCCAGGGCGGATATTTGTGGCGGCCAAAGGTGGTGGTTAACAGCGCTTCCTCGGCCAGCAACCGGTAATCCCGAATCAACCCCAGGCCGCCCCGGTGCTGGCCGTGGCCGGCCGGCGTCTCATTAAAAGTAAATTGATCGACCAGGATGGGATAACGTGTTTCACAGATTTCGACCGGAATGATATAGGTTTCACCATCGCCCACGGGAACCAGGCCATTTTCGCCGTCTTTGGTCGCCCCGGCCCCCCAACCGCCGGCTTGCGGTTCCACCAAAATAAAACGTTCGCCTTCGTCGTTAAAACCGGCGATCAGCGTGCCGCATACGCTCAGGTGGTGGCCGGCGGTTAAGCGATCCGGCAAAACAGGGAACAAAGCGCGCCAGAGCAGGTCAACCACATAGGCCCCGGTTTCCCAATAGGTGGAAACAGGCGCCGGGCGCCGGGCCGTAAAGACGGTGCCGTCAGGGCAGAAGATCCTGACCGGGCGAAACCAGCCGTCGTTGACCGGCGTGGTCGGGTCGGTAATGGCTTTGAAAATGGTGCGGCAGGCGGATTGCAGCCGGGTGCGGGTGCAGTTGATTGGCCCCCGCACCTGGGGCGATGAACCGGTAAAATCGGCTACAAAGGCGTCGTCGCTGATGGTAACGTGGACGCAAACATAGACGGGCGTGTCCGACAGGCCGTCGTCGTCCATCCAATCTTCGGCAAAATAGCTCCCTTTAGGCAGTTGCGCCAATGCCCGGCGGGCCAGCGTTTCGCCGTGATCCAGAATCGAGCGGACGCTGTATTTGAACGCCTCCAAACCGTAGCGGGCGCAGATTTCGACAACTCGGACCTCGGCCCGGCGCAAGGAGGCCACGCCGGCAAACATATCGCCCAATGTGCTGTCCGGGGTGCGCACATTGGCGGCGATGAGGTCGACCAGGCTTTGAATAATTTCACCGCGCTGATAGAGCCGGATGGCCGGAAATTGCAGCCCTTCCTGGTAGATTTCGGTGCTGTCGGTGGTCCAACTGCCCGCGGCCATGCCGCCGACTTCGGTCCAGTGGGCCTTGTTCACGGCAAAGGCGACCAACTCGTCGGCGTAGAAAATGGGCGCAATCAAAGCGACGTCGGATAGATGGTTGCCGCCGCCGCGATACGGATCGTTGGTCATAAAGACATCGCCCGGCGCAATCTGGCCCGGCGGAAACTTTTCCAGGATGGCTTTGACGGCAAAGGTCAACGTGCCCAGAAAGCCGGGCACGCCGTTGGCCTGGGCGATGATGTCGCCGTGGGCGTCGGTGATGGCGCAGGCATAGTCCAGCACCTCGTAGATGATGGGGCTTTGGCTGCTGCGCCCCAGGGCGATAAAGCTTTCTTCGGCCGCGGCGATCAATTGTTCGCGAATGATTTCGACGGTAAAAGGGTCGACCTGGATCACTGGGTCCTCATTTCGATGTGCAGCAAACCGTACTCATCCCTGGTTACCTGCTGGTCGGGAAAGACAACGGTCGTTGAGGTTGGCTCTTCAATAATCGTTGGTCCCGGAATAGGCGTATTCAGAGGCAGCCGAGCACGTTCATAGATAGGGCTGGGATAGAAACCCAGCTCATCGTAATTGACGCGCCGCTCCCCTTTTTGGGCCTGGTCCAAACCGCCATATCCCTGGCTCAATTTTTGCAGCTCCGGCTTTTCCACCACGCCCAGGGCAGTCAGATGATAATTGACCAGTTCGATGGGGGTCTCCAACCGAAAGGTATACGCTTGTTGGTGCAGTTGATGAAACTGTTCATTGACACCTTGTAACTGACTGGCGCTTATCTGACCCGCCGGAATTGGCACTTTTACGGTGTGCTCTTGACCCTTATAGCGCATATCGGCAAAGCGTTGGAAGAAAACCCGCTCTGCCGGCAGGCCCTGCTCTTGCAGGTTAATCAGGGCCTGCGCTTCCATCTCCTTGAAAATGCCAGCCAGGCCAGTGGGGTCAAGCTGGTCGGCGCGGCGAATGGAGGTTCGAATAAAATCCTGCCGTAGATCGGTTACCAGCATACCCCAGGCCGAGAACACACCGGGGTCGGTAGGGATGACAACCTTCTTCACCCGCAGCTCCCGGGCCAGCGCCGCCGTATGCATCCCGCCGCCGCCGCCGAAGGCGACCAGCACAAAGTCGCGCGGATCGTGGCCGCGGCGCACCGACACCAGCTTGATGGCATTGACCATGTTGGCGTCGGCCAGGCGAATAACCCCCATGGCCGCCTCTTCCGGGCTAAGGCCAAAGTGGTCGGCCAGGGGCTGCATAGCCTGCCTGGTGCTGGTCACATCTAGCCTGATCTCGCCGCCCAGAAAATAGTCGGGGTTGATCCGGCCGGCCAGCACATTGGCATCGGTGACGGTCGGTTGATCGCCGCCCTGGCCGTAACAGGCCGGGCCGGGGTCGGCGCCGGCGCTGACCGGGCCAATCCGCAGCGCGCCGGCCTGGTCCACCCAGGCAATCGAGCCGCCGCCCGCGCCAATTTCCACAATGTCGATAGTGGGCGACAGAACAGGATAACCGGCATAGCCGGTGCGCCGCTCAATTTTATAGTCGGTAGTGATGCGGGGTACCCCGTTCTTAACCAGCGAGGTTTTGGCCGTGGTGCCGCCCACGTCGAGGGAGATGATGTTCGGCTCGCCAATGAGCTTACCGATAGCCGCCGCGCCGATGACCCCGGCCACCGGGCCGGATTCAACGGCGTTGATCGGCGCTTTTTTGCCCATCTCGAAAGTGGCCGTACCGCCGTTTGATTGCATCAGGTAATAGACTTTCGCCATGCCCAAGTTGGTTAGTTTTTGCTCCAGGTTACTCAGGTAAGATTGAGCGATAGGCAGCACGTAGCTGTTCAGAACGGCGGTATTGGTGCGCTCGTATTCCCGCCACTCCTGGGTAATTTCAAAGGAAGCGGTAACGGGAATTTCGGGCGCCAGTTCACGAATCAGCTTCCGGCAACGAACTTCGTGGTCGGCGTTGGCGTAGGAGTGGAGCAAACACACGGCAATGGCCTCCACGCCTTCTTTACGGCAAACTTCAACCGCCTGGCGCACATCAGCTTCATTCAGCGGTTCCAACTCTTCCCCTTTGTAGTTCATCCGACCCCGCACTTCCAGGCGCAGATAGCGGGGCACAAAGGGTTTTGGCTTGGTGTAATACAGATTGTACAGGTCGGGCCGGTTGGCCCGGCCGATTTCCAGGACATCGCGGAAACCCGCAGTGGTGATGAGCGCGGTTTTGGCTCCTTTGCGCTCGGTGAGGGCATTGATGATGATGGTCGAGCCGTGCACAAAAAAGCGCGTCGCAGCGATCATTAGAGTTGACTTGCGCAGGGTTTCCAAAATGCCCTCGGCAAAATTGGCCGGGGTAGTTGACGTTTTGGCTGTCCCCAGTTGCCCGGAGGTTTCATCCAGGTAAACCAGGTCGGTAAAGGTGCCGCCTACGTCAGTGGCTACTCGCATAGCACGGGTTCCTTATTAGGCCCTACTCGGCTGGAAACAAATGACAACGCACGGAATGTTGGCCACCGGTATCAACCATCTCGGGGTCAATTTGGATACAAATATCCATTTTATAGGGGCAGCGTGAATGAAAACTACAGCCACTGGGAATATTGACCGGACTGGGAATCTCGCCGGTCGAGACTACCTTTTCCGGCTTCAATCGCTCTTCTTCCTCCGAGATCACCGGGATAGAGGAGAGTAACATTTGAGTGTACGGATGCTTGGGATTCTGGAAGAATTCACCGGCTTCAGCCACCTCACAAATTTTGCCCAGGTACATAATCGCCACCCGCGAAGCCACGTTCCGCATCAAACTCAAGTCGTGGGTGATGAACAGGTAGGAGAGGTTGAACTCCTTTTGCAAGCGAATCAACAGGTTGATGATCTTGCCCTGAATCGATACGTCCAGGGCTGAAGTCGGCTCATCCAGGATGATAAATGAGGGATCCGTGGCCAGGGCGCGGGCAATGGCCACAATCTGCTTCTCGCCGCCGCTCAACACCCGCGGATATTTGTGCATCAGTTCCAGCGGCAGTTCGACCATCTCCAGCAGCCGGGCCACTTCCTCCAGCCGATTGACATTGGGACGGTGGATTCTGAGCGGTAGTTCCAGGATTTGCTTGATGTTGTGGCGCGGGTTTAGCGATGAACCGGGGTCTTGAAAGACAATCTGAATCTCTTTCTTGATATGATTCGGCCGTTCGCCGTTTTGGCTGAATAAACTCTCACCTCTAAACTCGATCCGGCCGGAAGTGGGCGTATACATACCGATGGTGGTATAGGCCACCGTACTTTTGCCCGAACCCGACTCGCCCACCAAACCAAAAACCTCACCCTCGATGACATCAAAAGAGACGCCATCCACTGCTTTAACGGTGATCGGCTCCCGCTTCAGCAGGTCTTTATGCCCCACTACAAAATATTTCTTCAGGTTTTGGTAAGTCAGGATCGGTTTCATCTTTTTTGGGGGAGGCTGAGTAGAAAGCAGGCAGGCATTACTCCCTACTCCTTACTCGCCCTTTACTTCCTTCGTCTCATATAAAAAACATGCCACTTGATGCCCGGCAGCCACCGGATAGGCTAGCGGCTTTTCCCGGCGGCAGATATCCATCACCTGCGGACAGCGCGGGTGGAAGCGGCAGCCAAGCGGTGGGTTGAGATAGTTAGGGATACGCCCCGGGATGCCGTCGGCCACGCCGCCGCCGGACAGGCGGGGCACGGCTTCCATCAGTCCCTGGGTGTAGGGATGGCGCGGGTCGGCAAAAAGTTGGGGAGTAGGCGCCGACTCAACCATATTGCCGGCATACATCACATAAACCCGATCGGTCACTTGCCGTACCACACCCAGAGTGTGAGTGATCAGAATGACCGAGGTGTTCTTTTCCTCCACCAGATTGTGCAACAGCCGCAACACCTGATCCTGAATGGTTACGTCCAGAGAAGTGCCTGGCTCATCGGCAATCAGTAGTTCCGGCTTGGTCGACAGGGCCATGGCAATGCAGACCCGCTGGCGCATCCCACCGCTCAATTGGACCGGGTAGCTTTTGAGCAACCGCTCCGGGTCGGCCAGGGCCACCTCTTTGAGGGCCGTAACCGCGGCCGTTTTAACCTGCCGGTTGCTCAGTTTCTTGCCGTTAAAGGCGGCGCTCTTGAGCACGGCCTCCATCTGCTGGCCCACGGTAAAGACCGGATTGAGCGCCGCGGTCGGGTCCTGGAAAATCATCGAAATACCGTTGCCCCGGACGCGAGCAAGCTCATTCTGGCCCATGGTCAGGACGTTTTTGCCTTTAAAGTAAATCTCACCCCCGGCGATTTGGGCCGGCGGCATTGGCAAGATGCGCAAGATGGCCTTCATGGTGCTCGTTTTGCCGCAACCGGTTTCACCCACCAGGCCAACTTTCTCACCGGCATAGACCACAAAGTTCAGGCCGTCGAGCACCTGCAAAACGCCGCCATAGACTTTGTAATTGACCCGCAGGTCTTTGATGTCGAGGAGCAGTTGCGTTGTCACTACACTTCTTCCGCGGCAAACAGGTCACGTAACCCGTCGCCCAGTAAATTAAAGCCCAGCACGATCACCACAATGGCCAAAGCCGGAAAAACAGGGATCCACCACAGGTCAGGCAGATAGCGAGCTCCATCGGCCACCATTGTACCCAGACCGGGTTCAGGCGGTTGAACGCCGAGGCCCACAAAGCTCAAGGCCGAGCCAATCAAGATGACCCAGCCCATATCCAGACTCATCTTGGTAAAGATGGGCGAGACACAGTTGGGCAAAATCTCCTTAAAGAGAATATGACTCTTGCTGGCCCCCAGCGTTTCAGCCGACTTGATGAAATACTCGTTGCGCAACTGGGTGGCCAGACCGTAGACCAGGCGGGTGTACCAGGGCCACCACATTAACGAAACGGCCATCATCGAGTTCATCAAGTTTGGTTTTAACATCGAGGCGATGGCCAGCGCCAGGATCAGGGGCGGCACTGCCAGAAAAATATCGGTGATGCGCATCACCACTGTATCGGTCCAGGTGCCGTGGTAATAGCCGGCCACAAGGCCCAGCAGCACCCCCGGAGGCACCACCAACGCCAAAACCATCACCCCCATTAATAGCGAAGAACGAAAACCAAAGATGGTCCGGCTGAACACGTCGCGGCCGATCGTATCGGTTCCAAAGAGATACTCCAGGTTAGGCGGTTGTTTGGCATTGGCAAAGTCGGTGAACGGGCCGGCGTGTTGGGGGTACGGCGTTACGTAGGGGGCAAAAATAGCCAGAAAAATTACCAGCCCCACCGTCAACAAGCCCACCACGGAGAGGGGATTGCGAGTAAATTTATACCAGGCCCGTCCCCAGTTCTCCCGGCGGCTGCGGCGCTCCATCTGTTTCCAGGTTTCGAGGGTAATGGTTGTTGGCCCCAATGATCCGGCTTGTTCAGCCATCCTAGTCACTCCTGCCGGCGGCCAGCCGGATACGGGGATCCAATTCCGCCACCACAATATCAACGATAATGTTGACCACGATAAAGACGACCCCCAACACCAGAATCACGGCCGCAATGGCGTTCAGGTCCTTACGCAGCATGGCGTTGATGCCATACCGGGAGATGCCGGGCCAGTTGAAAATCAATTCAACCAGAAAGGCGTTACTCATGGTGCCGGCAAAGTCCAACCCCAGAATCGAAATAGTGGGGATGAGCGACGGTTTCAGCAAAAATTTGCCCATAATCGTCCGCTCCGGAATCCCCAAAGCCCGTTCGGCGGCGATGTAATCTTGGGTCAGATTGTCGGACATGGAGGATCGGGTGATCCGAGCCTGCTGGGCCATCGAGCCCATGGCCAGGGCCAGGGCCGGCAAGATCAGATGTTGGAAGGCGTCCCAGCAAGTGGACAAATCGCCCCCTAACAAAGCATCGATGGTGTACAGGCCGGTCACGGTTGGCGGGGCCTGAACTCCTGCGCTTAACCGGCCAATCGTTGGCAGCCAGCTCAGGGCATACCCAAAAATCAGCACAAAGATTATGGCAAAGACAAAGGAAGGGGTGACGACGCCCAGGTAAGAAATAACCCGCACCAGGTTATCGATCCATTTGTCCTTGTGCCGGGCCGAAACAGCCCCCAGGGTAATCCCCAACACGGCCATAATGATGCCGGCATAGAGGGCCAATTCAAAGGTGGCCGGAAAAAATTCCCGAATGTCGGCCGCGACGTTGCGCCGGGTCACCAACGACAGGCCAAAATCACCCTGAAAGGCATTGGCCAGCCAATAACCGTACTGCACCGGCAGCGGCTCAGTCAAATGCATCTGCGCCCGTAAATTTTCGACCACCCACTCAGGCGCCCTGGCACCGGCGGCCATGCGGGCCGGGTCTCCGGGCAGCACCCGCGAAATGATAAAGATTACAATCGACAAACCGAGCAAAACGAAAATTGAGTGAACGGCCCGGCGCGCTATAAAAGTTACAATCTGCATAACCAGCTCTCTGGGGGAATACCAGGGAGTAGGGAGCAGGAGTAGGGAACAAGTTCTTCCCAATCTCTCCAAACTCCTGTCCCCAACTCCAAATAATCCCTACTCCCTACTTCTTAATCCTTACTCCCTATTTATTGATCCCGATCCGGGCGGCAAAGATATTGTAACCCTGGGCCGGGATAATCTCACCCCTGGCGGTCGGCCAATCGACGTAAGTTTGGTAGGCGTGCTTTTCAACCTGGTCGTAAACGAAGATCGAGGGGGCAAGATCGGCCAATTGAGCCTGGATAACCTGGTACTTCTCAAAACGTTCTGCCGGATCGATGGTGGTCAACGCGTCATCGATGGCGGCGTCAAGCTCCTCATCCAGCAACCATTCATTCTGCGACCAGGTGGCTGCGGAACTGGAATGGTAGCGTTGCTTGAGCATCGGTCCGGCTTCAGGCAGGTCAGCCGTAACGTAGATGCTAACCAGATGGGGGCTGGTTTCTTGCTTGGAGGTGTTTTCAACCACCGACAGCCAGGGCGTCGAAACAATCTCGACCGGTATCCCGATTTCGGCCATATTTGCCTGGAAGAGCAAAGCGAACTTCTCCTCATCCGGCACCTCAGAAATCCAGACAAATTCAATTGGATACTGGTCAATTGTGTCGGCGTACTGGCACTGGCCCAATTCTTCCCTGGCTTTGTCCAAATCTCGAGTGTAAACGGTTACATCCGGATTGTGCCCACCCAGGGCTTGCGGCACCGGCCCAACCATTGGCGTGGTGCCGGGCCATTCCAGGCTGACGGCAGTGTCGTAATCAAAGGCGTAAGACACGGCCCGGCGGCAATGCAGATCATCCAGCGGCGGCAGAGTGGTATTCAACATAAAATAAAAGGCAGTCAGATTGGAGAACGCGGCGACGTCAACCCCTTCGATCTTATCCAGGGCCTGGGCAGCCTCAATGGTCTGCCACTGGTCAGAAATTTCCAACTCCCTGTTGGACATCAGGGTGCGAATCGTGGCTGCTTCAGTGGTGCCGATCATGCGAAACTGGTCGGGCGCATTCTCCACAAACTCGCCCCACCAATCAGCAAATTTCTCCATTAAGACATACTGTTCCAGGGGAAACTCGACAATCTTATAAGCGCCCGAACCGGCGTCGTTGGTCAGCAGATACTCCTGGCCATAGTCGCCCTCTTCGCCATAAGGCCCGGTGGCCTTGGTGTTGGCTCGCACCAAATCCTCGTTGAGTACATACAGCCGGATCAGGCTGGGCAGGAACAAGCCGCTGGGCTGCTTGAGCTTGAACTGGACGGTGTCGTCGTCAGGAGCGGATACATCCTCCACGATGTCCACGAACAGGTAAGCAAAACCTTCGCCAATCGTCAGGAAGCGCTTCATACTGTAAACCACATCGCTGGCCTGCACTTCGCTGCCATCGTGGAATTTAATACCCTGCTTCAACTTGAAGGTCCAGGTCAGACCATCGTCAGAGGCTGCCCAGCTTTCGGCCAGCCAGGGATCAACCCCACCCTCGGTGTTGGGAAAAACCAGGGTATCGTACAGATTGGCTAAAGCGGTCGAGCTGGCATAGTCGGAACCCAGGGCCGGATCGATAAAAGTGGGCCAGGCAAAAGAGACACGCAACACTCGCTGGTCTGCCTCTGCGGCCGGTTCTGGCGCGGCGGCTTCTTCAGGCGGAGCAGTTGCCTCAACCGCGGCCGGCGCTTCAGTGGCCGCCGGCTCTTCTGCCTTGGGTTGTTCTTGGGGTTGTGTCACCGGCGCGGGCGTGGCGGCGCAGGCGGTAACAAACCAAACCACCACCAACAATGCGATCAAAAGCAAATTTCCTTTTTTGAGCAGACTGACCATTTTTCTCCTCCGTTTGCTAAGGATTGAATGAACCGAATAATAATCGACAGGCAGCCGTTCCCTTTTTTGGATGGATGTGACACCTCACCTCCTTTCGGTCTAAACAGGCTGTACCACACTGGCAGTATCAACGATATCGCTCAAAACTGCCGCTATTTTTTGCTCCAGGTCGTTCCAGGGCGGTGAGCTGGCCCAGACAACCGCACATGGTTCATCACCCTGGCAACTCAGGCAGTAATGTTGGTTGGCTTCGTAGTGGATGCTATCCCCTGCTTCCAATTCAATCTGCTGCTCTTCGATTATGATCGTCAGCCGTCCTGCTAAAACAAAACAGATTATTTCTCCGGGATGAGGTTCAAATTCCAGAGCCGGGGCCGACGGCTGCAGCACCAATCGATGTACCTGCAAATCAGAGCCACTCTCAGCCGAGGTCAATTCAGTACTCATCAGCGGCGGGACAGGCTGGTGGTTTTCCGGCCTTAAATTAGCCCTGACAATCGTAACCTGGTTTTCTTCGGATTCGAGCAGGTAGCGCGGATTAACTTCCAGTACTTCGGCAATACTGGTCAGGGCTAGCAAAGATGGCATCTTCTTATTTTGCTCAATCTGGGAGAGATGACCGGCGGACAGGTTACTCACTTCGGCCAACTCGGCCAGGGTTAATTTCTTCTGTTGGCGTAGACTCTTGATACGCTCGCCAAGATTGGTAATGATGGCACCTCGATCGCTCTTATCAAATACAAGCGGCCGGCCCTTAAACATTATCAGCAAAAAATGCCGGTCACTTTATCAAAAGATTGCCGGCGACATTAGCCAGAGTATCACCACCGGCTGGTCGCCGCGGTTTTCCAGGCGATGCCTGGTGGTGGCTCGATAATGGATGCTGTCGCCCGGATAAAGATCGTAGTAACTATCGCCAAACCAAAACCGTAAGACGCCCTGGAGCACATAACCAAATTCCTCGTTATTGTGGATACTGTCTTGCTCGGTTGGTAAGGCTTCTCTGGCCGGGATGACAGTTATGAGAAAAGCTTCAATCGCCGCCGATGGAAATTTGGTTGACCTCAAAGAATAAATAAAAGGAGAGCCGTCCAGGCGAAAGGAAGTCGGGTCGTCATGACGCACCACCTTGGCCACATTGACCGTCTCGGGGAAAAAATCGACCACTCTGGTCCCTAAGGCTTTGGCAATCGAATACAACAGCGCGATGGAGGGAACAGCTTTGTTACGTTCAACCTGCGATAGAAAGCCGGGGGTACAGCCGCTTTTTTCAGCAACCTCTTCGATCGTCAGGTTTTTTTGCAAGCGAAGCTCTTTGATTCGCTGCCCCACAACCCGAATTGTCTTATTCATAACTTTGCCTGAAGTAAAACTATTGTAGTGCAGGCTCATTTTTTTGTCAATAATGAACTTTTTTTGGTTAGATAGAGATCAGCGCAATCGCCAGCAACGCCGCGGCCACCCCACCCCATTGCTGCGGCAGCAGTCGCTCCTTTAAGATGAGCCAGGCCAGGGCAATGGTCACCGCCGGGTAGAGTGACGAGAGAATGGCGGCTACATCCAGCCGCCCGGTCTGAGTGGCCAGGGCAAAAAAAGTGTTCCCACCGGTATCAAACAGGCCGGCCAGAATGATTACCGGCAATCCCGCCGCAGTCGGTAGCTTTTTGAGCGGAGAGGTGACCGCGACGACGATCACCAGCAGGCTGATGGAAGCGACTCTGGCCGCCACCAGCGGCCACAGAATCGCCCCGGCGCTGACCCGGTCGATCAGGATCAGAAAGATGCCAAAGCCGATACCGGCAAGCAGAGCCAACCCCAACTCCCCTGGCCGAATTTCCTCGCTCTTGCCATGCCGGGCCGAGATGAGCCAGACCCCGACCAGGGCCAGGCCAAAGCCAACCAGTTGTAAAATAGCCGGCGCGCCTTCAACCAAGATGCTGACTATTACCGGCAGGATTGCCGTCACCACTGCGGCCACCGGGGCCACCATACCCATCCGTCCCCCGGCCAGGCCCCGGTACAACGCCGCCAGGCCAATGGTACCGCCAATACCGGCAACCCCGCCATAAGCCAGGTCAAGCGGCCGCGGGAATGGCTCGGCCAGGAGCAAGGCTACCCCCACCAAAAATAGAGCGCCGACCATTTGCGACAGCAGCACCACGCCATAGACGTGATTATGTTTGCTGGCCCAACCACCGCTAAAATCGCCGGCCCCCCAGCTCACAGCCGAGGCCAGCCCATACCCAATCGCCCCTAATTCCCAACCGAGCATCGTCAGATTACCTCCGTAAGCTGAGGAGTTTACCACAGCTTCCCAAATTCTAATAGCGGCCAGTCCTCATTGATAAATATCGATTGCTACACGAAATACTTGTAGGGTTTCCGCTTAATTTCACTCCAGAGACTATCCTAAATTAACATAATCTGGTATAATCTTATTGTCAATTAGCCAGATGAGGTGACGAGATGATGCGGGTAATCGCTATTTCTAATCAGAAGGGTGGGGTCGGCAAATCAACCATTGCCGTGAACCTGGCCGGAGCGTTGGCCCGGGGAGTCGGCTGCCTGGCGGCCAACGGTCGTTCACTGCAACCGTTTCGGGTGCTGCTGGTTGACGCCGATCCACAGGCCAACGCCAGCGCCGTCTTCTTGACGGCCAAATTTACGCTGGGGCCGTTGACCGACCAGATCGTCACCACCTATGAGGTGGTGGTGAAGGAGGCGCCGATTCGCCAGGGCATCCAGACGGTCGCCCTGGCCGCCAACGGCGACTATCCGGCGGCGCGCCTGGATCTGCTGCCGGCTCACATCCGGCTGGCCCGAGCCGAGTTGGAATTGATCGGCGTGTTGCGCCGGGAGGACCGGCTGGCCAGCGCCATCCGGTCACTCAACGACGGGCTTTACGACTACGTCATTATCGACTGTCCCCCCTCGCTGGGGATGTTGACCCTCAACGGCTTGATGGCCGCGCAGCAGGTCCTGATCCCGGTCGAGCCGGGCTACTTTCCCCTGATCGGCCTGGGGCTGCTGCACGATACCATCAACGATGTGGCCCGGATCAACAACTTAAAGGTACTGGGCGTAATCCCCACCATGGTCAACCGGACCATCGAAGCCCGCGAGACGGCCGAGGCGCTGCAACAGATGTTCGGCAACAAAATTATGCCGCCCATCCCCAACCGGGTGGCCATTCGCAATGCCCACGCCGCCCAAACCGACATCTTTGGCTTTGAGGTGGGTGAAGCCGCTGAGGCGTTCGCCGCCCTGGCCCGGGAGGTGATCAATCGTGGCTAAAAGGAAACCCACCCTCAGCACCGTGGTCGCCTTTATGAGCGACGAGACTCAGGCCAAACTGGACCACGAACCCAAGCTGGTCGATAAACTGCCGCTGGCCTCGATCCGGCCTGATCCCGGCCAACCGCGCCGGTTATTGCCGGCCGAGCTGGCCGAGGCCGTCAACCAGGGCGATCTGGCTCCGCTTGAGGCGGTCCAGCAGTGGGTCAGCCGGGCTGAAGCGGAGGAAGCTGATGAGGCCCTGCGGCACAATGTCCGCGAGTTGAAACGACTGGCCGACAGCATCAGGCAGCACGGTTTGATCAGCCCGATTTCCGTCCGCCAATTACGATCCGATGAAAGCGCCCCGGCCGGGGTTGAATATTTGATCGTTACGGGCGAGCGGCGCTACTGGGCCCAGCTCTACCTGGCCGGTTTGGGTGAACAGATTCAAGAAGGCGACGAGCTGACCGATCCGAGCCAGATCAAAGCCACCATCGCCCCGCCGGGGGTAACGGTCAGGGCGCACCAACTCATCGAGAATCTGCTGCGGGAAGACATCAACGCTGTAGAAAAAGCGCGGGGGATGTGGGCGCTCCGCTACGAGCTATCGGGTGTGGCCGAGGCCGAACCGGGGGTGAACTATGGTTCACCTGAAACGGATGACACCGCTGAGGTGAACCATGGTTCACCTCCTCCAGGCGGCGAGCAAGCCTTAGTCCCCTGGACGCAGGTAGAGGCCACCCTGGGCATCTCCAAACGATATCGCATCTTTGCCACCTCTGTGTTGAACCTATCTCCAGAGGCGCTGGCGCTTGCGGCCCAACACAATCTGGCCGAACGGACCATCCGGCCAATTGTGCAGAAACTCAAAGCCAAACCGGAGTTGCAGCTCAAGGCCCTGCGGCAACTGGTCGATTGGCAGGCCGGGGACGAGGAAGAAGAGGGCGGCAGCCGCTCGATTGTGGGCGCGGTGGCCGCGCTGGTCGACCAGTTGCTGGCTGAAGAGTCCCGCAGCGAGAGCCGCCCGCTCAAAGTTAGCCGGGCCGTGTCGTCGGCGCCGGTGATACGATTCCAGGCCAAGATCCGCCAGACTCTGGATTTTCTGAATCGACTGAAACCCCATGACCGGGCTGACCTGACCCAGGCCCTGGAACAGGAGGATTTTGCCGACCTGATGATCGATCTGCGCAATCTGCGCCAGCAAATCGACACGATTCTGGCAGCCGCTTCCAGACAGGTCGACGACAACATGTCACCCCCCGCGAACAATGAGGCTGGGGAATAGGCCGGACCTATGCCAACCATTGCCATTGCCAATCAGAAAGGCGGCGTCGGCAAAACGACCACGGCCATCAGCCTGGCCACCGGTCTGGCCGAGCTTGGTTACCAGACCCTGCTGGTCGATGGCGACCCGCAGGGGAATGTGGCCGCTTTTCTGGGCCGGGAGCCTGCGCCGGGGCTGTACGAATTGCTGGTCGAACAACGCCCGCTTGAAAAAGCCGCTCAACGGCTGGCCCGGTCAGGTTATCCAGGCCTGAGTCTGGTAGCCGGGGACAGCACCACGGTTGATTTGGAGACTTTGCTCAGAACCAGTCCCCTGCTTCAACCGGCCACCGCCCTGCGAGCGGCGCTGCAACCATTTCTGGCCACCCCTCAAACTGTGGTGATTTTGGACACAGCGCCCGGCCTGAGCAGCGTCCAACTGGCTGCCCTCTACGCGGCCGATTGGCTGATTATCCCCACCTGCCCCGAATTCGCCTCGGAAGTCGGCCTCAGCGCCCTGATCGCCACCATTGATGAACTCAAAAGTGATGGCGCTAACCTCGACCTGCTGGGCATTCTGCCGGTTTTGGTCGATGCTCGCAGCCGGGAACATCGCCAGACCATCCTCGAATTGCAGGCCGCCTTTCCGGGCTTGGTCCTGCCGCCGGTGCGCCGCCTGATTGCCCTGGCCGAAGCGCCTCGCTCCGGCCGGCCCATCTGGCGCTATGCGCCCAACTCTGAAGCGGCTCTGGATTACGCCGCCGTACTTAAGGAGGTTATGCAACGTGTTGGAATCTAGCCAAGAACGACGCTCTGGCCTGAAGAACCAGCGTTCGGTAGTCAGTCGCTTAGTCAAAAAGGCCGAGCTGCGGCAGCAAGCTCAGGCCAATCAACAAACGGATGGGCGAGGCCGGGTTGGTCACGCCGGCCAGCGAGGCACCGACAAGACCGGCCGGGCCAAAGCCACTTACAACATTCCGGTCGACCGGCAAGAGTTGGTGCGCCAGATGGCCGAAGCCGAGGACGTCAGCCAGGCCGATATCGTCGAGGCGGCTATTGTGGCGCTGTACAACGCCTGGCAGGCCGCCCAGGTAGAACTATACGAGTTCAAATCACCGACTCGCAGCTTGAAGGCCACCTGGAAATTGGAGATACCCGACGATTTTGCCCCTTTTTCTGAATAAGGCCAGCTTTATGGCTGGCCCAAAGCTGTCCTTATCACTGGCCCAAAGGTGGCTTAAAGCTGTGCTTAACCTGTCTTACACCTGTCTTCAAGCTGGTTTTTCAATTACTCTGAGGCAATTTGACGAGTTTTTACAGTCACGATGAATAAGTTATTCATTTTTTGACCTCACTCTGCCAGCAGCCAAATAAACCGGCAAAGTTTCAACTGATTCAACCTCTCAGAAGGGCGCAGACGCAGTAGACCTCGCGAGTCAAATGCTGGCAGATTGAGCAAGAAATTTTTACCACGAAGGACACGAAGAGACACAAAGGTAATTTTAAAGAATTTTAGTGTCCCTTTGTGTTCCTTTGTGGTCTATTTGAACTGATTTGGCCGAGGGTGGTTTGTCCAGTTTAGGGAAAGGCAATTGAAAAGGGCGGAATCGGCGGCGCGGGTTTACATGTCAATTGCGCAGACTGTGAATGGGGGCCGGGATTTTGCCGCCGAACTGCACAAAACGGGCCGACTTACCGACATTGCGGACCGGCAAAATGGCGCTTTCGCCAAAGAGGCCGCCAAAGGAGACAAAGTCGCCAGCCTCTTTGCCGGGTACGGGGATCAGGCGCACGGCCGTGGTTTTGCCGTTGACCATGCCGATAGCCATCTCGTCGGCGATGATGGCGGCAATGGTAGCCGCATCGACCGAGCCGGGAATGGCGATCATATCCAGCCCGACCGAGCAGACGCTGGTCATGGCTTCTAATTTCTCCAGGACCAGGCTGCCCGCGCCGACGGCCGCGGCCAGCTCCCGATCCTCACACACCGGGATGAAAGCCCCGCTCAAGCCGCCGACGCTCTGGCTGGCAAAGGTACCGCCCTTTTTGACCGCGTCGTTGAGCAGGGCCACAATGGCCGTGGAGCCGGGCGCGCCGATCTCATCGACGCCCAGAATCTTGAGAATCTCACCGACGCTGTCGCCCACATTGGGTGTGGGGGCCAGCGAGACATCGACCACGCCAAAAGGAACGTTCAATTCCTGGGCTACCCGCCGGCCGATCAACTCCCCGCAGCGAGTCACCCGAAAGGCGGTCTGCTTGATCTCATCGGCCAGATCGTGCAACCCCAGCGCCTCACCGCCGGCCTGAGCCAGCCGCCGCTCCAACGCCCGGGCAATCACGCCCGGCCCGCTGACGCCGACATTGATCATCACTTCGTGCTGGCCCAGGCCATGAATCGCCCCGGCCATAAAGGGGTTGTCACCCGGCTGGTTGGTAAAGACGACCAGCTTGGCCGCGGCAAAACCGCCCTGCCCGGCGCTGCGCTCGGCCACCGCTTTGACCGTTTGCCCCAGCAGGACGACCGCATCCATATTGATGCCATGGCGGGTGGAGCCAACGTTGATCGAGGCGCAGACCTTGGCCGTACTCGATAGGGCTTCAGGTATAGCGGCAATCAAGGCCCGGTCGGCCTGGCTCATACCGTTTTCGACATTGGCCGAAAAGCCGCCGATGAAATCGACCTTGACGGCAAAGGCCGCTTCGTCGAGCGCAGCCGCCAGCCTGGCAAAATCGGGCCGGTCAAAGCCGGCGCCGACGCTGGCGATGGGTGTAACGGCCAAACGCTTGTTGACCACCGGCACGCCGTATCGTTCGCTGACAGCTTCGCACACCGGCACCAGCTTGGCCGCATACCGCTCGATCTTGGCCTTGATCCGGCGGCAGGTTTCGGCGACATCGTCGCCGCGGCAGTCGAGCAGGTCGATACCCAGCGTCACCGCTCGCACATCCAGATTTTCCTTCTGGATCATATCAACCGTGTTGAGAATTTGGTCAGAGCGAATCATACCATTTTGATCTCGTTGGTCGCTTTGAAAATATCATAATGTTGCAGGACCAGTTTCAAACCGGCCGTCTGGCTGAAACGTTTAAGTCTGTCCCGCAGATCATCTAAATGGTCAGACCGGCTCAAGTCGATCAGCAGGATCATAATATAGGAGCCATCAGTAACCGTAGTCGATAAATCGAGGATGTTGAGATTATTTTCAGCGCAGAATTTGGCTACCGTAGCCACAAAACCGATCCGGTCCGGGCCGCTGGCGGTCAGCACGTAGGCGTTAGCCAGAAGAGCCGCTTCGGCTACCGGGTCAGCCGGCTCTTTGACCGGTTTGACGCCTACCTCCAATGAGGTCACACTCTGGGCATCGACCTCGGCCAGTTTGCGCCGGATATCGTCGGCTGTAACCGCAGCCGGAAAGGAGGCGTAGAGAATCATAGTGAAATAGCCGCGCAATACCTGCTGGCGAATGTCGGCAATGTCGCCGGCCAGCTCGCTGATGGCCCTGGAGACCTCGTAGACAATGCCCACCCGGTCGCGCGACATCACCGATATGATGAACTGATTGCGCTCGTCACCCATAAATTAAGTACAAGTGACCGGCACTTAAACATTCAAGTGCCGGTCACTTTTGCCCTTCTCTAAACCTTTAGCTTGTCTTGAAACGCTTTTCTAAACTTCTGGACTTTGGGATCGATGACCACCTGACAATAGGGCTGCATAGGATTGCTGCGGTAATAATTTTGGTGATAAGCCTCAGCCGGGTAGAAATCGGTCAGCGGCGCAATCTCGGTAACGATGGGGTTGGGCCATAAGCCGGAGGCGTCGGTTTCCTGTTTGGATTTTTCGGCAATGGCTTTCTGCATATCATTGTGATAGAGAATGATGGAACGGTACTGGGTGCCGGTGTCCGCGCCCTGTCGATTCAACGTGGTCGGATCGTGGGTGCGCCAGAAGATGTACAGCAAATCTTCGTAAGAAATGATGTCGGGATCAAAGGTGATCTGAGTCACTTCGGCGTGGCCGGTGGCTCCGGTGCAGACCTCGCGGTACGACGGATTCTTGACCGCGCCGCCGGCATAGCCGGAGACCACCTGCTGCACCCCTTTGACATCCTGATAGATCGCCTCGACACACCAGAAGCAGCCGCCGCCGAGCGTAGCAGTTTCTAATTTATTCGACATAGTTCCCCCGCTTTTGTTTAGGATGGGTTTCAATATTTGATTACCAATCGTTGGCTGATTATTATACCAGATATTCTAAAATTTCCAGGTTGGCCGGTTAGATTTGGATGCGCCCAGAATTTTGGGCAGATAAGGAGATCAAAATTGAAAATCAGCATACTTGGCAGCGGTAACATTGGCGGCACGCTTGGCCGCAAGTGGGCCAATCAAGGTCACACCATCAAATTTGGAGTGCGGGATGTGGCGGATCCCAAACACCAAGCTCTCATCGGCGGCGGTGGAGGTGATATAACGGTCGCCACGCCGGCCGAGGCCGCCAATTTCGGCGAGGTGGTGGTCCTGGCCGTCCCCGGCAGCGCGGTAGCGTCGATCATTGAGGCCGCCGGCGACGCCTTGGCCGGCAAAATTATCATCGACACGACCAACAGAATCGGCCAGGCCGAGATGAACAGCCTGCGCTTTATTACGGAGAAGGTTCCCTCGGCCAGGCTATACCGGGCTTTCAACTCGCTCGGTTGGGAGAATTTTGACAATCCGCAGCTTGGCGGCAGCCAGGTCGACCTGTTCTTCTGCGGTGACCCCGGCGACGCCCGGCCGGTGGTGGAGCGGCTGATTGCCGACATCGGTCTTAGGCCGATCTACGTGGGCGATCTGACCCAAGTCGAAGTGGTCGATAACCTGGCCAAACTGTGGTTTGCCCTGGCCTTGGGGCAAGGGTATGGCCGCCGCCTGGCTTTCAAGCTGCTGGCGGAGTAAGCCAAATTCAAAGGTGCAGCTCGACCACGTCGCCATCTTGCAGCACGTAGTCGCGGCTGACCATCTGGCCGGCGTGGAGAGCGCTGCCCCACAGCCGGGCCGACTTTAGCTTTTCGTAGAAATCTTTATGCACCTTTCGGGCAAAGTCGGCTACGGTGCTGCCTTTTTCCAGCACAAACGGGGTGCTGAAATCAGGCTCTTGGCCCGGCGGTTTGGAGTAGATGCGGATGGCGTCGAGCCGGCTGAACAACTCACGCTTGAACTGCTCCAGGTTGCGACCGGTTCGGGCCGACACCGGCACTATCGGCGGCGGCCAGTCGGTCTCAACGTCGAGCAGCTCGCAGAAGATGTCAAAATTCTCGTCGGCCGCGGCGTCGTCATATTTGTTGGCCAGCACCAGCATCTGGCTGAAGAAGAGGCGGCGCTGCTCCTCGTCGGCGTAACGATCGTGCCACTGGTCGGGCACAATGCGGTGTTCGGCCAGCAAGGCAGTGGTCTCAGCCAACTGGGCCACCGGGTCGGCCTGCAAATCGACCACCAGCAGCACCACGTCGGTCTGCCGCAGTAAATGCCATAACTCCGGCTCCACGTAGTCTCGATTCAGGGCCGGGGTGTCGATCAGTTGAATCTGGACATTTTCGTAGGGCATCATGCCGGGGGTCGGCTGCCAGGTGGTGTAGGGGGCCGGCCCGACCTCCGGGGCGGCGTTGGTCAGCATCGCCACCAGGGCCGATTTGCCGACGTTGGTCGGGCCGACCAGCACGGCCTGCCCGGCGCCTTCGCGATCGATCCGGTAGGCCGAGGTATGGCGGCCGGTTCCTCTGCTGGTCTGGGCCGAGCTTTTCAGCTTCGACAGCCGCCGGCGCAGATCGGCCCGCAGTTTGTCGGTGCCCTTGTGTTTGGGGATGGTGCCGATCAGCTCTTCCAGCGCCGCCGCCTTTTCGGCCGGCGACTCGGCGGCTTTGTATCGTTTTTCGACCTCAAAATATTCCGGCGGCAGGTTGGTTGGCATGGCTCATCGATCAGCTATGGGGCCGGTGTGGCCGGGAAATAGAGCGCCGTTTTGGATAATCTTTCATCGTCCCATTACTCTATTTGGAGAATAATGCTGCCACCCAACGCCCACTTCAGTCGCGCTTCACGTCGGCTACAACCACTCGTTAGACGGCTGGCATATTGGGCGTACGAAGGGTGTTTAATTTTCGCCCAGTCTCAACAGGCTCAGTTATGTCGTTGACATATTGTTTTAATTCAGCTATAGGAGTACGGCGGTATTGTTATTGCGTCTATTGTTTTACACTGCCGCGCTTGGACTCCGACGCAACAGGACAATCCCTAGCCAGACGAACCACAGGATTTGGCTCATTCCAAACAGCCCTGCCAGGTCGCTAAGACCTGGGACAGTTGAAATGATGCCTATCACGCCAACCAATATGCCAAGATAGTTCAACCACTTGGGAAGCCCACTCACTTGCAAAGCAGCCCAACTTACAAGAAGTGTCCATAAGCCGCCTAAAATCTCACCATTTGCGCCGCCCAACCCGTTTGCTACAGATTCAATCGCCAACCAGGTCAATGCGGCTTGAGTAGGGTCTTTATCATAGAGCGCGACGGTGGGAGCAATACCAGCATTGGCTACCATACCACTGGCAATCAGCGCGCCCGCCCAAATAATCCCAATGGCAGTCGCCGTCCGAATTATTGCTGGCGAGGCGGTATTCAAGCGCTCGTAGAGCGCCAGAGTCAAGACAACCAGAAAGACGCCGAATATCACATACATTAACAAGTTCGTTATGTAGATGACCATCTGCTTGTCTACGAGTAAAGCTACCTTCTGAGCAGGTTCGACAATACTGGGGTAGTCCAACACAAACAGAAACAACACAATACCTGTCAAGTATGCTATTGCCAGGTATAGCGCGGCAAAGCCGCCCATTTTTTGCAAGTTTTTCATTTTGAATCTCCTTTTCGTTGTGGTGTCTGTCGCCGCTACTCAGCAACCAATCTTTCTCCAACTCTAGTGCAGTTGGGCGCAAATAGCCCCATAGTAATGTTGCCCTTCATGCCCAACTGCCTAAGTGTTTCGTGTCCTAACCATAACTGTGGGCTTACTTAGGCCACGAAACACCAGGTCAACGTCACGGGTTGGGAATAATGGGCAGCACAATGTACGAGGCATGATCGGCCTCACGATATAGATGAACCGTGGGAGGAGGATCCAACTGCGGCGTCAGGGCAGTATCTTTATCCGCACAGGTGATCGTTACCCGAATCCGGTGGCCGGCAGCAAAGACATAAGATGTGGGCAACAAATCGAAAACCAGTTCAACCGGCTGATCGGGCAAATCGGCGATATCTTCGGCATAGCTGCGATGATAAGGCAGTCCCAGATTCTCATAAGGCGCTGTGGAAATGGCTCTGTGGGAGGCGCGTAGATTACCCTCAGTGACGAATTTTGAATAGCGGGCTGCAGAAATATCTTCCAGATACACAAAGAAATCTCCGTCCTTGGCGGAAGAGGTGACCCAAAGATGGACAACCGGGTGGCCGGTGACCTCGACCTCAGCCGGTAAAGGCGGGGTCGTATAGGTCAACCCTTTCTCATCATTGAACATCATCGTGTTGGGATAAACAGGCGACATGACATCGTATCCGGCTGTCCAACGGGTGGCCGTGCCGGAAGTCGTAGAGTAATCCACAAGATACTCATCTACGCCGGTCGTCGTTACAGGCAAATCCAGGCTGAGACTCCCGTCATTTACAGAGTCTACGCTGCCTGATTTTGTGCCATCGAAATAATAGTTGGTGAGCTTTTGATTGGGCAATGGCCACTGCCAGGCTGAATGCCAACCAGAATTCTTCCCCTCTCCCATGGTGTAGTAATAAATGGGTGCTTCGCTCATCACCCCATTGTCAATCCCTTTGAGCCAGTAGTCATACCAGCGCACTTCTTCTATGGCCAGATCGAGGTACCCCAATTGCGGATGCGCCCAGGGGCCAATCACGATTTTTTGAGGGTTCGTCAGGTTGCTGTACCACAAGAGCGCATGCTTAGGGAACATGTCATACCAGCCCGCCCAATGGTACACGGGTATACCGGAACTCCGGATCTCTTTCAGGTAATTCGCCGGGTTGTTGGTGATATAGGGCTGCATGCCAGTCAGGGCAGACACGCTATCTCGATAAGGCAAATGCGCATACGCATCAAACACATCCATATTGCCCGCATGTTCCTTCAAGGCTTCCTGGAGCATGATCCTATCCAGATCTTCATCTACAGCCGAACCGTCAGCATCTAACCTGTTGATCATATTTCCCCACTGGCGGAAGAAATCGTCATGGAACACGCCGCCCGGATATATAAAGGAATAACGATCAAACTCAGACATTTCGGGAAAAATCGCCTTCAAGTGAGGCGGCGCGGTGCTGGCCGCCATGAATTGGGTGATGCCCAAATATGACCGGCCAAACATGCCAATATTCCCATCAGACCAGGGTTGTACCGCCAGCCACTCGGTGATGTCATAGGCGTCGCGGGTTTCTTCTGGCGAGAATAGATCTCGATAAGTGCCAAATGAAGCCCCGGTGCCGCGCACATCCACCGAGACAATCACATAGCCATACTTCAATACAGTTTGCAGGTAATGCCAATTGAATATCCCCTCGCGATGATAGCGGTTGTGGGTCCAGATCACCGGCAAGGGCGTGGTCACCGTCTTGCCATCCTGAGCCGGCCGGAGGATGAGCGCCGCCAATTTTGTTCCATCTCGCATTGGGATGTACTGCGATGATGAACTTCTTTGGTGATACAGCGGTTGAGAATAGCCCTCGTAGTTACCCGGTTGTGACAGGCGCTCCTCTGGGGTGTTTGTCGGCAGGCTGGCGGCGGTGACCGTCGGCACCGAGACCGTCGACTTGGGGGTGGTAGTTTCACCCGGCCCAGGGCTGTTTGTCGAGACCGGGCCGGCGCAACTACCGAGCAGCGCCAAGATAACCGCGAAATACAAAAGTGACCACGTTTGTTTATCATCTGCAATGAAGTTTTTCATAGAGGAAGTTTCCTGGAAGTGAGTATACGTTTTCTCAATCTTTGAATCGATCGCGAAAAGAGTGCGCCCAACCTTGAATTAGCGGCAAACCCGCGCCTTGGATTATCGGCTGGCCTCATATTACCACATTCCCTCCGAAAATTCCAGTGTTAGCGCATTAGCGGGGCGCGGCGGCCCGGTTAAGCGCCCAGCGCTTTAAGGCTAATACTCCGGCGCTTAATGGCGCTCTAATGGGGTCTTAATACGATCCCAATACGACCCCAATGTGATCCCCGTAGCTGCCCAAATTGTAGTAGCCAGCGCCGGCTACCTGAGTGGCCTAAGATTCTGGATGTACCCCGGCCGGCAAAAAACCCGTTGACAGCGCCGCACAGGTGTAGTATAATAGAAATGCTTAATGGGGGAACAGTGTTGCATCATACGCAACACCATCTCCGTCAACATTGCCAGCCCGACCCAAGACGATACCCGTGATGACAAAGAAGCAGGCTTCAGACGCCGGGATTCAATCCGTGCAGCGGGCAGCGGCAATTTTGCGTTGCTTCACCACCACCGATGCTGAGCAGGGCGTCACCGCCCTGAGCCAACAACTGGGTTTGCACAAAAGCACGGTCTCGCGGCTGTTGTCCACGTTGCAGCAAGAAGGCTTTGTTGAGCAGAATCCGGAGACCGGCAAATATCACCTGGGTATGACCCTGGTGACGCTGGCCGGCATCGTGCTCGACCGGCTCGATTTACGCGAGTTAGCCCAACCCTACCTGAACGAGCTGGCCGAGCGCACCCAAGAAACCGTCAACCTGGCCATTTTGAGCGAGCACGAATGTATGAATATCGCCGGCGCGCCCAGCCCCCGGCCGATTCAATATGTCGGCCGAATTGGCCGGCGGACGCCGCTGCACTGCACGTCGGCGGGTAAGGTTTTGTTAGCCTATCTGCCGCCAGAGGCAAGGGAGGCGATTCTACCGGCGGAATTGCCTCGTTATACCGGCCAGACCGTCGTCGATCACCAGCTTCTGGCCCAAACTCTGGTTCAAATCCGCCAGCAGGGTTACGCCGTCACCCATCAAGAACACCAGGAAGGTTTGAGCACCGTGGCCGCGCCCCTTTTTGACCACACCGGCCGGGTAGTCGCCGCCCTGGTGGTCTCCGGCCCCACCTACCGGATTGGGCCGGACGAAGTTGAGCAAGTTGCGGCCGCGGTCCGGCAAACGGCCGGTAACATCTCACGGCAGCTTGGTCGCGTCCCGACCAATGAGTAGAGAATTCTCGGAAAATAAATGAAAGCGGTTAGGACAAACGCACCACGAAACACACAACACGTTTCGTAGTGCGTGTTCCGTTGAGTTCAAGCGACAATGTTTAAATATTGATGATCCATCATATTCAAGGGGGGATGCTCAATGGGTAAAATTCCAGATTCTTGCCAATATGTCATCATTGGGGCCGGCATCCACGGCCTGAGCACAGCCTGGCACCTGGCCATGGAGCTTGAGGCCAGAGGCCGGGGGAGCGGCCAGGATATCGTGGTGCTCGACAAAGGCGGCGTCGGCGCGGGCGCCTCAGGCATTGCCTGCGGCTGCGTGCGCAATTTTTATATGACCGAGCCGCTCCACGCCATTTTGCGTCACAGCGTTGACGTGTGGATGTCCGACCCGGTCGCCTTTGGCTTTCAGCAGGTGGGCTACATTTCCTGCGGTGAAGCCAACCAGATTCCCGACTACGAGCGCATCCAGCGCAGTCAGAACTCGGTCGATTACACTTCGGACCTGTACGTGGGTCTGGAAGCCCGCCAATTTCTCAAAACAATCTGGCCCGACTTCAAAACAGACAAGGTCGACGTGGTCATTCACGAGCAGGTTAGCGGCTATGCCGGCACCCGCCAGGCCTTGCAAGGGCTGGCCCGCAAATGCGCCGAGCACAACGTCCGCATTCTAACCGGCGTCGAGGTGACCGGGTATACGGTGCAGGCCGGCCAGGTTATCGCCGTGGAGACCAACCAGGGCGCCATCAAATGCGATTTGGTGGTCTGGGGATTAGGGGCCTGGACACCCAAACATTGGACTATGCTCCAGCAGCCGCTGACACTGGATTGTCGCTACGCCGACGGCACCAGCGAGGTTAAGGATATGTGGACCTACTGGCGGCTGCTGGAGGGCGAGGTGTACCACGCCCAACCCTATGTGACCCCGGCCGGCCTGAATCCGCCGGTGCTGCACGTGGAACTGATGAACACGCCGGTATTTGACGAAAGGACCGATCAGCAGTTAGCCGATTATACCTACGTCTACTTCAAAAACGGCAACGAGCGGATGGACCGGCCTGGCTTGCAGGGCGGCACTACCCCAGTCAAACTTGGGCCGGAGGCGGTCACCGACCCCTACGGTCACGCCAACGACGCCTACCAGGCTGAGCCGGAGTTTGCCGATTACTTGTGCGCGGCCATGGCCCAGACGATGGCCCGCTTTGAGGGCTGCCGGCCCAACTTCCGCGAACGGCGCAACGGCGGCATCGGCGCCTTTACCCCGGATAACGTGCCCATTTTTGACTGGGTGCTGCCCAATGTCTACATGATCGCCGACAGCAACCACGGCTTTAAGATGACCGGCGCCGGCAAGCTGGTCGCCCGCTATCTGCAAGGGGAGGAGGTCACGGAGTTGAAACCGTTTGCTCTCAACCGTTTTGCCGCGGGCAAAACCTTCGGCAGTTCAAACAGCCATTCGCCCTGGGTTTAACGCCTTACCCCAACAGGCTGTCGGAGAGTGTTCTGGAATCAAGGCTTTAGCCGGAAAATGCCGTATTTTTCACCGGCTAAAGCCTCGACACCGGCTCTTTTGAACCTATGGCAATTTCTCTCCAGCAAGCTGGTAGCTTCAACAGGAGGTGGAGCGTCTGTGTCAAATCAGCTTATCCGCCTGGGACCTTCAGAAATGGTTGAAGATCGGCCCTTTACCGGGCCGGCCCGCAGCCTGGCCGACGCCCGCACACTGCAACATATGGCCCAGACCTTACGCCAGTTTGTGCAAGCGGCGGCGCCTGTCCCGGATCAGCCCCGTCCTATCATCCTGTATCTGGAAGAGACTGGCGGGCGCCTCCACCGGATCGCCCTGGTAAACCCGGCGGCCATGGGCCAACCGGGCGACCTGACCGTGGTTGGATTTTGTGGTCAAAAGCGTCCGCACGTTAATCGTGATATCCTGAATGAGCTGGATAGAGAACTGATCGCCGAACTGCCCGACTTTGGCGATTTGCTCAGCTACAGTACGCTCCAACTGGACAACGGCGATGCCTGTAACCTGGTCCTGTTCAGCCACCCTCAGGGGATCCAGCACTGGGCCAGGAATCAAAAACATGCCCAGGCGGTGCAGATGTCGCCGGATTTTTACGAATCGATTCGGCTGCACCAGGGCCGGCTGCCCGGCGGGTTGATGTCGCCGGGCAGTTTGGTTTTACTGCGGACCAAATATTACGACTATCGCGACCAACCGGTCTGGCGGGCCGTCCGCGACCTGGCGGGGGAAGAGCCAGCGAGTGCGATAGTCTCAATGGGACGACAACGGGAATGATGAGTTGGTTTGATAGTTGGTTAGTTGGCTGGATAACCAACTATCGAACAAACTAACCAACTAACCACCTGACCAACAAACCAACCATTTTCGAGGAGGTAGACCGATGCCAAACAAAAGGGGACTCTTAGAAAGATTGGCAAACGATGTGGTTCTGGGCGCCGAAGGTTACGTTTTTGAGTTGGAGCGGCGCGGCTACATCAAGGCCGGGCCGTATGTGCCGGAAGTGGTGCTGGACTTTCCTGAGGCGCTCAGCCAACTGCACCGGGAATATTTGCGGGCCGGCAGCGAGGTCATGGTCGCCTTGACCTACTACGCCCATCGGGAAAAGCTGAAAGACGTGGGCCGGGAAAACGATTTGGAGGCGATGAATCGACAGGCTGTCCGGCTGGCTCGTCATGTTGCCCGGGAAAGCGACGCCCTGGTAGCCGGCAATATTTGCAACACCTGGGTGTATGACCCGGACGATCCCGACCGAACCGGCCAGTTGGTCCGGGCGATGTATCGTGAGCAATTGGGCTGGGCGGTGGAGGAAGGCATTGACATGGTCATTGCCGAGACCAACGACTATTTGGGCGAAGCCTTGATCGGGCTGGAAGTCATCAAAGAGTTCGATCTGCCGGCCATGGTCACTTTGGCCACCGTCCAGCCGGAGCGGACCCGCGATGGCTACCGCTATGAAGAGGCTTGCAAAATCCTGGCCGACAACGGCGCCGATGTGGTCGGTCTCAACTGCGACCGGGGGCCGGCCACCATGCTGCCGCTCTTGCAGAAGATTCGGGATGGGGTCAGCGGTTACGTCGCCGCCCAGCCGGTACCCTACCGCACCACCCCGGAGCAGCCCACGTTTGAGTCGTTACGGCGACCCGGCGAAGCCCAGGCCTTTCCGATTGCCCTGGAGCCGTTTCTACTCACCCGCTTTGAGATGGCCAATTTTGCCCGGATCGCCAGGGAAATGGGGGTGAATTACATCGGCGTTTGCTGCGGCGGCGCGCCCCACTACGTCCGGGCGATGGCCGAAGCCCTGGGCAAGACCGTCCCGGCCAGCAAATATTCGCCGGCTATGGAGCTGCATCCCATGTTGGGCGCGGCCACTCAGGCCAAAGACCAGCAATTCATGACCGACTGGCAGGCTCAATAAAGTAGAGGGCGAACCGGCAGACGTCCTGGAAGCCGAGACGGCGATAAATCGGGTAGCCCAGCTCGCTGGCTTGCAGCGCGCCGACTTGATAACCTTGCGCCCGGGCCTCCCGCAAAGGCGCCAGCGTCATCGCCGCGCCGAGACCCTGTCGCCGGGCTGCCGGGAGGGTGGCCACGGCATAAATGCCGGCCACCCCGGCATCTAAAACCAGCGCCGAGGAGGTTACCGGAATCCCTCCCTGGAAACCAAGATAACGGCGCAGCGCCGTGCCCCGGCCAAACCCAACCCCGAGTTCGAGCTGCACAAACTCTTCCAGAATCGAGGCGGGAAAACCCGTACCGATGGCGGCTACGCGCGCCCACGTCTCCAAAGTCGCGTCATCCTCAACCGGCCTGATCGTGAAATCCGGCGGTAGCGGTTGGTCATCCGGCAAAGCCAGCAAATCGACCGCCATGCCCGGCGTGTCGCCGGCGTGGGCAAAGCCGTGCGCTTGCAGATGGCGACCCAAATCGTCCGGTTGGGCGGTTGGGCCAACCCACCAGAAGAGCGGCGCCTGCCACGAGTCGACGGCAGTCAACGTGGCCTGAATCGCCGGCTCAAGCGTTTCAGCGCCAAGGTGGGCCTGGAAAACGCCGTTCAACAGCGGGAACGGCAAGCCGGTCATCACCCGGGTGAGGTCGCCGCCCTCAACCAGCTCCCGGCCCGGGGCGCGACCATAATTCTTCCAAAATTCAACCATATTGGCCTCGAGCGCCGGCAGCAAGCCGGGCGAGGCCGCATCTTTGATCAAGGTGTTCAAATCTCGGTTCCCTCCAGAGTCATCGTGATCGTGATGTCATACCAGAAAATCAGGCTTCTGGCAATACGGCTGACCGCACTTTCAGCCTTGGCGCTGACCCTGAAGGGTATCATCAATGTTAAATAATGAGCTAACCCCATGCACCTTCACCTTGTCCTCCTCAAAATGAAAGCTGTATTGGAACCAGAGGGAGGCGCCCACGGGCTGATAATTTAAGACAAATGTCTGATCGTCCTGCCAGAACCCTTGTGCGGCTAGCTCGGTTACCGGGGGATATGAGTCATCGGCAGTCAGACGAAAAACATCATCTAACCCCGCCGTCATAATGCGCTGGCTACCCGCGGTCTGCACGGTCAACACTGCTTCCGTGGCCTGAAAAGTCAAAGAAATCGTCCGGATATTACCGGGATTAGGTTCCATAACATAGGTTTGGCCGGATATTTCTTGAGCGATTTGCGGCAACGGCGGCGCCGCTTTGGCTTCGGGCTGCTCGACCTTGTTGATCTCAGCTTCGAGCCGGGCTACACCACTGGGATTCTCCGGCAGGGGCGCAGTTGAGACCGCGGCCGGCATAATGAAGTCCCTCACCAACAACTCGGGCTGAATAAACTCCGACTCCTTAAGCCCACTGGTAAAAACAACCACCATCTGCTGCTCCGGGATGACAAAGATGAACTGCCCACCCGCGCCATGAGCGCCATAGAAGCCGGGTTGGTGCAGCCACCAGCAGTAGCCCAGCTGCAAATCCCACGGTTCAAGCGGTTCGTCAACCTGAATGTGCGGCTGGGTCGAGGTCCTGACCCAATCGACCGGCACAAGCTGTTGGCCGTCCCAGGCACCCTCATGCAAATAGAGATAGCCAATCTTGGCCAGATCGCCCGGCCTCAGCCACAGCCCCCAGCCGCCGCTGGGAATATTGTTTGGGTCGGATTCCCAGTACATATCAGCCAGGTCGATGCCGAGCGGTTTGAACAGGTTTTTGTAAGCAAAACTCCACGTGTTTGTACTGCTGGCGGCCTGGATAATCGCCGAGAGCAGGTGAATGTTGCCGGAGTTGTACTGGAATTTGGTTCCCGGCTCCTCCACCACCGGTCTATCGAGCATATACTGCACCCAATTTCTGCTTTCGGCCATGCCCTCGTCTCCGGCCAAGCCGGAGGTCATCGTCAGCAGATGCTCCAGGGTGACCGCCTCCTTGCGTGGATCGCGCTGAGCGATAATTCGGTCGGGGAAATAGTCCAGTACGGCGTCATTCACGCTGCCGATATAACCCTGATCAATGGCAATGCCCACCAGGGCCGACACAATACTCTTAGTAATCGATTGAACCTCATGCTTGGTGTCCGGTTGGTGGGGCCAAAAATAAGCCTCAGTGACGATGTAACCGTGGCGGCTAACCAACAGGCTGTGCAGGTTTAAATTCTGAGATTCAATCGCCGCGAACATCTGCGCCAACCGGTCCGAATCCATACCCTGCGCTTCGGGGGTAGAGCTGCGCCAAGCCTGCGTGGGCCAGTACAGGCCCGCTGGTTCAGCAGTAAGGGGGAATTCGGATACTACCGCGGTTAAATCTGCGGTTGGCTCGACCGGGTTGGCAGGTACAGTCGCGAGCGCAGTCGTCGGAGTAGCCGAACCAGCCGGTGGTTCAGCTACTTTAGCCGAGCCAGGACTGGCGCAACCTGACGCAAGTAACAACACCATGATCAAAACGACAAAAGTCAATTGCTTTTTCATTGGGGTATGTTCCTTTGCCTGCCCGGACTGTATTCAATTGTTAGTTCAAACAGGATTGATTATTGACTGAGAAGGTTGGAACAAGGAAGCTGGCTGTCGATTTGAAAGAACCATAATACTCTCATTATAGCACAAATTTGGTAATAATGAGCACTGGGTCAGGTTCGGCCCAAATTTCTGGTAAGGGGAATGGTCAGCCCATCTACAATAACAAGAACATTAGACCATAGTTAGAGTTTGCTCAACCCATCGGCCGCGTGGCCCGGGCCACTACCGTCCCATCAGAGTGGACTTCGACCCATTGATCGCTTTGCAGCGTAGCAAAATCAGCAACGGTAAGAGCCACCACCGGGATCGGTTGGGCGTACATCTCACCGGCTACAATCGAGGCCAGGGCAAAAAAGTGGTCCCGGCCGGTGGTCAGAATCGCCGCCGGCGCGGTGCCGGCCCGGACCGCCTCCAGCAGCACCGCGGTGGTAGTGCTGGAGCCGCGGCTAAAGGGCACCGCCAATATTCGCCCGGCGGCCACCTGGCCCGACAGCGGATGGCGGCGGTCAATGATCTCACCGCTCTGGTAATCGTAGCCGCCCCAGAAGCTGAGCGGCTCATCGCTGACCAGCGCCTCTCCCTGGGCTGCGCCGGCCACAATCGGCTCGCCTTGAATTACTCTTTTCATTGCACCTTGTACAACTGTTGAGAAAAATATGTCCACAGATTACACAGATTACCACAGATAAAAAGAAAGACTCACAATGGATTTCAACGAGCTAATGTACGGCCGCTGTAGCCTGACGCTGAAGCATCAGGCTGAGAGGGCAAAGGACGCTGAAGCGCCCTAAAAAAGCCGGTTTTAGCCCAATTGGGCTTTGTTCTTTCAGCACGATGGCTTAAGCGCAGCACCCTGTGGGTCAGCCTCGTGCTTCTGACTGTCATTTGGTCGCAGGCAACTTGTTTGGATCAGGACTCCCGCCACAACGTCTCGTCTCTGACTACCCGGCCGGCCACGGCTGAGTTGACGCAATCGGCCAGGCTGCCAAAGACCACCTGCGTTTTGAGCATGCCGGGCGAATAATAGGCATACTTGGCCGAGTTGGTCATCAAAATTTTGACCTCCGGCGGCAGCATCGGCGTGGTCAGGATACAGGTATCGACGGTGATCTTACCGCCGAACTGCCGCAACGGTTCCAGATAGCCAGCCCGGTCGGCCAGAGCAGCCATCGCCCGGCTGGAGGTCACCAGAAATTGCACCGCCGGGTGACGCCGCCGGCCGGCCAGCAACGGGGCCAACTGTTTGAACTCAGCCAGCGAGAAATGGGGGCTGCCCAGCACCACCATGTCCAGCTTATGGCCGGCGGCGGTCGTCAACTCCGCCCTGGCCCGGCGCAAGTCGGCCAGCGTTACCTCAACGACTCGGCGGGGCTGGCGGCCCTGAAAAGCCGCGGCTAACGTGGGCGCTTCCGGGGTGATCCCGACCAGGTGAAACAAAGCCACTGCGCCGGAAGAAGCTGCGGCCGCGCCTAACGCTTTGAGTTGATCCTCGGTTGGATCGACTTTCAACCCTTCGATCACCGGGATCTGGTCACCGGCGACCTGACCCAGCAGATGGCCCAGCACCGGGTAAAATGAATCGTCCGCCTGCAATTCGGCTGAAATCCCCTGCAAGCGCAATAAAATCTGCCCGGCTCGATTCTCGGTCAGGTGCAGCCCGACCGCCGGGACCCGACCGGTAATGGCCGCGCAAATATCCAGCAGGTCGGGGTAGCGTTCGGTGCGGGCGCCAATGACCGAGTTGGCAAAAGCAATGGCGTTCGATTCGCCCCAGGCAATCTGCTGGCCGAATTGGGGCCGCAGTTCGCTCTGGTAGGGAGCACAGGTCCAGGTGGGCCGGCAGCCCATCTGCTGGTAGGCAATCATCTGGCGGCGGGCCGGCTCGGCCCACTCCGGCGGTACGGCCCACTCCTGCCAGTGGCGCTCATCGACGCCGCTGACATTCAGGCTGGTCGGCACCACCACTTTGGCCCCCAGACCGGCCAGCCGTTCGGCAAACTCCAGGGTGGCCTGGCCCATGTAGAGGGCGCTGTCGATGTGGGCCAGGCTGATATCGAGCAGCCGCTCGGCTCGGTAGACCTGGGCCATGCGCACAATAATCGACATCGCCATCTGCGCTGCCGGGCCGCGCTTACCGTCATAAAGTTGTTGGTCTGTCTCAGTCAGGTACAACGCCATGCGGGTTGAAAACCTCCCCTGAAAATAAAGGCAGTTGTGTCACTGCGAGCCGTCCCGGATGGTGAAGCAATCTCCCGCCTGATTGGGCGTAGGGGATTGCTTCGCTCCTTCGACGCTCGCAATGACACGCTTTGCGTCACACTTCGCGTCGCTGCCGCCGACTGCGGCCAGCTATAGCCACTCCGGCGATTGCTGCTCCATCGGGGCAGAGGAAGAAACCCTGAAGAAATCGCCCGCAGCCAGCACTGCCCCGCCAACGATGAAAACACAGGCCAGGGCCAGCAGCCAGCTTGGCTCGGCCAGGCCAAAGCCGATGAGTAGCAGCGTGGACAGCAGCGGCGCGGCGTAAGAAAAGGCGCCCAAAACTTTAATGTTGCCCCGTTTGACCCCGTAATCCCATGTAAAGAAGGCCACCCCTACCGGCCCCAAACCCAACAGCAGAATCGCCAGCCATTCGACCCCGCCCGGCCAGACGGTCTGCTCGAACAGCAGGTGGCACAGCCAAGCCAGCGCGGCGGTAGCTCCGCAAAAGCCGCCGACGGCATTGGTCGGAATCGCCCCAAAGCGCCGCGACAACAGGGAATAACTGGACCAGGTTAGAGCGCAGACCAGGGCGGCCAGGTAGCCCAGGCCATACCGGGCCTCAAACGAGAGACCCTGCCCCTTTGTCACCAGCAGGGCGGCCCCGGCAAAGGCGATCAAAGCCCCAACCAGGTGAAACCAGCGCAGCTTTTCACCCGGCAGCAAGGCTGAAAAAAATACAATCAACAGCGGCCACAGGTAGGCAATCAGGCTGGCCTCGACCGCCGGAGCGTTGCGCAAAGCCATAAAATAGAAGAAGTGGTAGCCAAACAGGCCAAAAATGCCCAGCGCCCAAACTCGACCTGGCAGCCGCAAATGCCGCCAGATCGGGCCGCCCTGGCGTCGCCACAGGCTCAGGCCGATCAGAAAGGCGATTGAAAAGGCCATCGCCGTCAATTGAAAGGGCGGCGTATTGCCGCTCAGAGTAGTCAACAGGGCCAGTGTAGCCCACAGCAACACCGCCGTCCCGCCGATGAGGGTGGCTTTAAAAGATGATACACTACTTGGCATAGTTCCCCCCATTTGACAAGATCAATACTTTATGTAAAGATACTAACAGTTTGTGGGCGAGGCTAAAGCCATCGCCCTCAGAGAGCGAAGGACGCTAAAGCGCCCTATTTTAGCCCGTAGGGCTTGGCTCTGCACTTGCACCTGCGCCGTCCTTCGGATGCAGGTGTCAGCACGACGGCTTAAGCGCAGCATCCTGTGGGTTAGCCTCGTGCTATTTAATGACATTGGGAGATTAAGCGATTAGAGGCTTTAATAGTCGATCCCCCTTGCCCTGGCTCATTGTCGCGATTTTGATCTGCGCCAATCTGGTCACCTTTTCACTTTTCTGGGGTCTACTCAGCAGTCAAGGCCATGCCTCCGAACCACTATCAAGCGCCTCGGCTCCGGGCAGGCTACTTTTGCCGGAAGCGGCGCTTACTCCCCCCCCAACCGCCACAGCGACCCGCGTGGTTTTCTACGTCGCCACTGCAACCAAGACTCCGACCCCACTCCCGACCGAGACGCCAACGGCAACCAGGCTGCCGCCGACGGCTGCTATCGCCCTCCCAACCGAAGAACCAACGGTCCAACCCACCATCAAACACGTGGTCATTATCAGCATCGATGGTTTGCGCCCCGACGCCCTGGATTTAACCGATACGCCCACGCTGGATCAGCTAAGAGCCACGGGGGCTTACTCCCCCCGGGCCCAAACGGTGTCGCTCAGTATCACCCTGCCCAGCCATGCCTCCATGTTGAGCGGCATGCTCCCCGAGAAACATGGCATTCTCTGGGGCGTCCCCTACATCGGTTGGCCGGGTATGAACGGTCCAACCCTGTTCAGCCTGGCTCATAATGCCGGCTTAAGCACGGCGATGGTGTTTGGCAAAGAGAAGTTGAATTACCTGGTTTTACCGAACTCGGTCGACCAGCTTTTTGGGGCCGATGTGGGCGATAGAGAGGTCAAGGAACGGGCGGTCAAGTTCATCGAAGCCGGCTTGCCCAACATCCTCTTTGTTCACTTTGCCGATACGGACCGGGTCGGCCATACTTTCGGTTGGTTGTCGCCAAACCAGTTGCAGTCTGTCACTTTTGTCGATGGTTTGATTGGCGAGCTGGTCGCCGCGCTCGAAAACGGCGGTTATCTGAACAGTACTCTGTTCATTATTACATCCGACCACGGTGGCCACGACCACGGCCACGGGGACGACACGCCGGAAGACCGGACGATTCCATGGCTGGCCGTGGGACCGGGGGTGCGGTCAGGCGTCATCCTGACCAGTCATATTGACACCTATGATACGGCGGCCACGGTTCTATATGCCTTAGATCTGCCCATTCCTGAGAACTGGGATGGCCGGCCGATTTTGGAAATTTTTAACTGAACAACTGAGCCACCAGATCGAACACTCCCAACAACTGCGCTGCCGATACCACAATCACCGCGATCAGCAGCCAGCGCACAAAGGCCGCCCCCCGCTTCACCGCCATGCGGGCAGCTACCCAGGCCCCCACCATCTGGCCCACCGCCAGGATCAAACCGACCCCCCAAACCACCTGGTCATTGAATATGAAAACGCCCAGGGCCGAGATGGTGAAGAGCAGCACGATCAACACCTTGACTGCGTTGGCCCGCACCAGGTCATACCCGGCGCTCAACACCAGCGCCGCCAGCAAAAAGATGCCAACCCCGACCTGGATAAAACCGCCATAAACGCCAATCGCAAAGAAGATCAACCACTGCACCCAGCCAAACGGTTTGTCGGCCAGCTCCGGCCGCCCTTCCAGCCAGTGTTGGGGTCGAACCCAAATAACCACCAGCATCACCACCATCAACGCCCCAATGGTCCGGCGCATCATCGTCTCATCCAGATTGACGGCGATTTGCGCCCCGACGATTGAACCGACAATGGCCGGTATCGACAGGATCAGGCCGCGACGCCAATCCATCACCTGCTGGTCGTGGAAACTGCCAACCGCCACCACATTTTGCAGCAGCACCCCGATCCGGTTGGTGCCGTTAGCCACGTTGGCCGGCATACCCAAAAAGATGAGCAGCGGCAGCGTGACCAGCGAGCCGCTGCCGGCCAGGGTGTTAATGAAGCCGGCAATGAAGCCGGCGGCGATGATTGCGGGATAGATGTACCAGTCCAAGATGAAGTTCCTCCCTCCAGCCAAAAGTGTTGGCATTATAGCACACTCTGGCGGAATTTGGTGAAAATCTGTAGTAGTCAACAAGATGTTGAACACCGGGAAGCTGCAATGTATCCCTCTGGAGTCGAGGCTTTAGCCGGTAGTTGGGGGTAAAAAACCGGCTGAAGCCTCGACTCCAACTGTTCAAAATGTCTCTGACTACTACAGAATTTGGTGAAAATCAGCCACCCGGCTTGATGGTCGATGCAAGCCCAACCGGCAAACTTGTCCAGAGACGGCCCGGCGTGCTACAATCGATACCGCTTATGGACAGACCCATCATCATCGGCGTGGCCGGGGGCACGGCTTCCGGGAAGACCACCGTCTCAAAAAAAATCGTGGAGCAGATTGGGCCGGAACGGCTGGCCTACATCGAGCACGACGCCTACTATCGCGATCTCAGCCATCTACCCCTGGAACAGCGCCGCGACTTCAACTTTGACCACCCCGACGCGCTGGAAGATGAACTCCTCATCGCCCACCTGGAAACCTTGCTGCAAGGTCAGCCGGTGCAGATTCCAGTCTACGATTTTGCCAATTACGTGCGGACGGACCGGCTGGAACGGATCGAACCCAAACGGGTCATCCTGGTGGCCGGCATCCTGATCTTTGTCAACAAAGCGTTGCGGGAGATGATGGACATCAAGATCTATGTCGATGCTCCGGCCGATCTGCGCTTCATCCGGCGGCTGATGCGCGACTTGTCCGAACGGGGCCGCACGGTTGAAAACGTGATCGACCAATATCTGCAAACGGTCAGGCCCATGCACCTGGAATTTGTGGAGCCGAGTAAAATGTATGCGGATGTAATCATTCCCCGCGGCGGGCAGAATATCAAGGCCATCGAAATGGTGGTGGCTCAAATTCAAAGGATGTTAGACAAAACGTTATGACTACTCAATCCATCTACAAGTCCACCGCAGGGGAGCAGGCTGTGCTGGCCCTCTATGACTCGCTGCTGGCCCAATGGCCCGTGCCATCCGAAACCTTCCATATTCCTACCCGGCACGGCCAGACCTTTGTGATTGCCAGTGGGCCAGCAACTGCCCCACCGCTGCTACTTCTGCACGGCGCCGGCACCAACTCCGCCATGTGGGGCGGAGATGTCGCCGCCTATAGCCAAGATTACCGGGTCTATGCGGTCGATTTGCCGGGCGAACCGGGCAAGAGCGCTCCCAACCGCCCGCCCTGGGCTGGTCCGGCTTATACCGAGTGGCTGGAGGATGTCCTGGCGGCTCTGGCAATTGACCAGGTCAGCCTGGTCGGGCTGTCACAGGGCGGCTGGACGGCCCTTAAATTTGCCACGGCCCAACCGGACCGGGTTAACAAATTGGTTTTGTTGACTCCGGGCGGGATCACCCCCGACAAAATGTCGTTTCTATTCCGAGCGATGGGACTGATGCTGCTGGGTCGCTGGGGACTGCGTCGTCTCAACCGGATCCTCTTTGCCAACCAGCCGGTCCCCGACGGCGTCGATGAGGTCTTGATCCTGATGACGACCCATTTCAAGCCGCGGGTGGGGGTGCTGCCCCGCTTTACCGATGAGGAACTCCAGCGCTTGACGATGCCGGTATTGCTGCTGGTAGGCAGCCACGACGCCTTGCGAGATGGCCGAAAAATTGTTGCCCGCCTGGAAAAGCTGCTGCCTCAACTTACCGCCATCGTTATTCCAGGGGCCGGCCATGCGCTGATCAACACGACCAACCAGATCATTCCCTTTTTAACCGCTGAAGAACGGTGTTCATGATGACTTCAGATTTGTTCAAGAACCAATTGGCTGTGGCAATCCGCCTGGAACAGCCACAGGATGCGGCTGCGATTCGAGCCGTCAACGATCAAGCCTTTGGTCAACCCCCGAGGGTAGAGTCATCGAAAAATTGCGTCACTCCGGTACAGAGTTGCTTTCCCTGGTGGCAACGGTTGACGATCAGATTGTGGGACACGTTCTTTTTAGCCCAGCTACAATTGAGGGCGAACATGGTTCGATTCAGGGCCTGGGCCTGGCCCCGGTGGCAGTGTTGCCCGAATATCAAGGCCGGGGTATTGGCTCAAAGCTCATGACCACAGCTCTGAGCATGATCAAAACCTCAACTTGTCCTTATGTCATCGTGCTGGGACACCAAAGCTATTATCCCCGGTTTGGGTTTGAGCGGGCTTCGAACTATGGGCTTACATGTAAATGGGCCGGCGTACCGGACGAAGCCTTTATGGTGATGATCCTGGATGAGGCGGCTATGGCCGGGATGTCAGGCGTGGCCAAATATCGGGATAAATTCAACGAAGCTGTGTAACCAGCAAATTCTCTTCCCAAAAATCTAACTGCCATAAAATTATACTCAGCAGATCCAAATTCTCTCGCAAAGCCGCCAAGAACGGCAAGTTTTTTCTTGTTTTTTGTAAGGGTCAATAACATTTTGAACACCGGGGAAAAATGTATACCACTGGAGTCGAGGCTTCAGCCGGTTCCAGGGCTAAATTACCGGCTAAAGCCTCAACTCCAACTGTTCAATATCATCCTGACCCCTACAGTTTTTCCTTGTTTTTTGCACCTTTGCGTCCTGGCGTGAGCTAAAAATTGGATCTACTGATACTGACTGTTTCCGAATCCTAATTCAGGAGATAAATTCTTAATGTCTAACCAGAATTTTAACCGGCAAAAATCTGAATTACTCCCCAGAGCTGAGGGCTATCTAACCGAACTGTGCCTCCACATTCCCAACCGGCGCGTTGGTAGTGAGGGGAATCGGCAGGCCACGGATTACTTTGCCCAAACGGTCGCCTCATTTGGCTTTGCCGTCGACTGCCCGGAATTTGACTGCATGGATTGGCGCAACGGCGGCGTCCGGCTCACCACTGCCGAGGAATCTTTTGAGGTGTTCGCCGGCCCTTACTCTTTGGGCGGCCAGTTCCGCGCTCCGCTGGCGGTGGTCTCTACTATTGAAGAACTGGAAGCTACAGGCGTGGCTCACAAAATCATCCTGCTGGCCGGTGAGCTGACCCAAGAGCAGTTGATGCCCAAAAACTTCCCGTTCTACAATCCGGACCGCCACCGCCACATCATCCACCTGCTGGAAACAAAGCGACCCCGGGCCATCGTCGCCGCCACTGGCCGGAATCCGGAGCTGGCCGGCGGTCGCTACCCCTTCCCCCTCATCGAGGACGGCGATTTCGATATCCCTTCGGTCTACTTGACCGCCGAGGAGGGCAGCCGCTTGGCCCAATATGCCGGTCAAGTCGTCTCACTGAACATCGACGCTGAGCGAATCCCGGCCACCGGCTGCAACGTTATCGCTCGCGCCGGCCAGGAGCCAGGCCGCCGGCTGGTGGTCTGCGCCCACATCGACGCCAAAATCGATACACCCGGCGCTATTGACAACGCTGCCGGCGTGGTCGTCCTGCTGCTGCTGGCCGAACTGTTAGCTGACTATAGGGGGAAACTGGGGCTGGAAATTGTGGCCCTCAACCGCGAGGATTATTACGCCGCCTCCGGGCAAATCCAATACGTTAGCCAGAACGCCGGCCGCTTTGATGAGATCGTGCTGGCCATCAACCTCGACGCGGCCGGTTACGCCCAAGGCCAAACCACCTACTCGCTGTACAATTGCCTGCCGGAGCTGGCCGCGGCCATCCACAGGGTGTTGGCAACCCGGCCGGATCTGGTCGAAGGGGAGCCGTGGTACCAAAGCGACCATTCGATCTTCATCCAACAGGGTCGGCCGGCTATGGCCATTACCTCGGATCGATTGATGGAGCTGTCAACTTATGTCACCCATACCCCGGCGGATCGCCCGGAGATCGTTGACTGCGCCAAACTGGTTGAGATTGCCCTGGGGCCCTACGCAAGCTGGTTATGGAACTTGACAATCTCAATTGGGGATGAACAGTAAGAAGAAATTCCCCTCATGTCACTCCGAACGGAACGTAGTGGAGTGAGGAGTCCCTAATTACGTTGCTTAACCTTTAAGGTGACAGACAGAGATATAAATCTCTCTTTTTTCCGCCCCATGTAAGTTTAAACTGGAACTTTGCAGGGATTCCTCCCCCCTCCGGGGGTCGAAATGACATTTTTTGCGGAGAAATCGCCGCTCAGCCTACCAACGGCAGCATCTGCATCGCGTCGACCGTTTTCAAGCGCCCTTTCCAGCGGCCGGTTTCCAATTTTTGCAGGGTCAACTGCTCTAAAAAGCGCAACGTCTCGGCATCCGGCTCGCCGGCCACGCTGTGGGCCAGCGGCGTGCCGGGCAGGGGATAGAAGAAGTGGCTGTTGATCGTGGCCCCCATTTTGGTCAGGCGGCGAATGGCGGCCAGGGTCAAATCTCGATCCGCCGCGGTTTCGCCGGGCAGCCCAAAGATGAAATCGACCAGACATTTCAACCCGGCCCCGACAATGATCTCCGCCGCCTGAAACACATCCTCCACGGTGTGACCGCGATGAATGGCGTCGAGCATGCGCGGCGAGCCGGACTGCGCCCCGATCACAATATTGTCGTTGACCGCATATTTTTTCACCAGCGTCACTGCCTCGCGACTGACCGACTCCGGCCGCACCTCCGACGGGAACGAGCCAAAAAAGGTATTCTCTTGTCCCATCAGAGCCGACACGGCGTGCAGCAGTTTCTCCACCTCATCCAAATCGGGGTGGCGGCCATCCGGTGAGCCGTAATTGAAACAGTCGGCCGAAATGAAGCGGGCAAAACGCATGTCCACCTGCTGCCGGGCCAGCTTCAACCAGTGTACCACCTGGTCGACGTTGCGGTAGCGCATCCGGCCGCCCAGAAAAAAGGTGGTCTGGCAGAAAGTGCAGCCCCACGGGCAGCCCCGCGTAATTTCGATGGCGGCCAGCTTGTTGTGTTTGATCGAGAAGGGGGGATACTCATTCAAATCGACCCAGAGGGCGCGGCGGTTGCGGACCAGCTTGCCGTCGCCGTCCAGGTAAGCGATGCCGGGCAGGTCGTGGTAACTCTCGCCCGCCAAAATACGCCGCAGCAACGCCGGAAAGGTCACTTCGCCCTCGCCCAACACCACCACGTCGAAGCCAAGTCGCAGCGTTCCGGCCGGCTCACCGCTGGCATGGGGTCCGCCGGCCACCAGGGTTAGATTCTCCGCAGGAGGGCGGGTCTGCAAATCGAGCAGAATCGGCAGCAGTTGGGGCAACTGCGGACTCATAAACGAGAAAGCGGCCACCACTCGCCGGTGCTGCCGGGCCAGTTTTTCCAGTTGGCCCCGCAAATCCACCCGGCTCTGCAAAAACATCACCGGCAATTGGGGCAGTTCCTGGTCCAGAATCCCGGCCAGCGCCGCCACCGAATAGCGATTGTAACCTTCCAGAATAAAAACTACCAGATCATTCATTATCATTGCCGCCCCCCTAAACCACAAGACGCAGCCCTCAAGCAGGTATTGCTTTTTCAGGCGACTTCAAACGCCGCCCATACTTCTCACAGAAAAATCGCACACACTCCGGCGCAATATCGATGGCCTGTTCATCATACGCCCCGGTAGCCGGATTCAGCCAAATCAAGGCGTAATCCCCTGCCACTAAACGAAACCTGGTCTGGTCTTTTAACGGAAGAAAGACACCCCCCGGATTCTCTGTCACCAACAAAGGATAAAAATCCAGTTCATAAATCGAAACGTCCAAATCTTCCTCAAACCATAGCCGCAAGAGATAATCCCTCACATATTCTGCCTTCAGTAACCCTTTTTCCAGGTGATTATGCCAATATTTTTCGTCGTCGGCTAATTTATACCATTCTTCCCACTTCATAATTACCCCACAATCATCACTGGCTGATTATTTTTGGCATTCTCTCATTGTTCAAGCAGTTCTTCTTCGTGCGCCTCCACCCACATTTCGACCAACTTTTCTCAAGGTAGAGGGTAACTCTTTACCGGGCTTCAACCAGGCTCGAGTGCTGATTTCAATTCGATAGCTGCGGACATCACCCTGATATTTTACGTGAACGTGGGGTGGAGCATGATCGCTGTAATTCATTAAAATAACCAGAGCGCCTTTTTTGAAGGGATGGGAGACCGGAGGCATATTTTTTCCTCAGTTTCAATATCCTGCACCAATCTTTGCATGGACACTCGACTAAACTATCCCGGCCGAGTCAATAGTTGCGCATAATAGTTGGCCGCCTGATCCGGGTACAAATCGGTCAGGCGCAGCGCTGCCCGCCAGGCCCGCTGCCGTACGTACGGATCCCGATCTTCGATCAGGATATCCAGCGTTGCCAGCCCTAACTCAACGTCGGCCTCCACCAGCCGATCCAGCGCGTCGCCCAACGCCCGGCGCACGTGGATATCCGGGTCGCTGGCCAGCAACTGCAGCATCTGCTCGATCTTGCGGCGCTGCGCCTGCGTCTGAGGCTGCCCCCGGACCAACAAGGCCAGGATATCCGGCAACGCCTTTGAGACCGGCCGGCGCAGATTTTGGTGCTCGGCCGGTTGCCCCACCTCATCCCGCCGCAAGAAATAGAGCATCAAATCGAGCGCCTGATCAGGCCGGCCGGCCAGCAGCCGGGGCGTTACCCGCATCACCACAATCCGGAAAAGGCGCTCCGGGTGACTCCGCTGGGCAGTCAGGCTGGCCAGGGCCGTGTCCGGGGCGCGGTCCACTTCCTGCAACAACCGGCGCAGAAAAGCGATCACCTCCTGCTCCAGCGGCAGACGATCGGCCAGCCGCAGCCTTTCAAAATGAACAGCAGCATCTGCTGCGTTAATTAAACCGCCTTTTTCCAAATCGTGCAAAACTTCCACGGCGGCCATAGCTATATACAGTTCATCCTGCTCCCGGTAGGCCAGCAGGGCCAGCGCCTCGTCGGGGTGGTAGGGGTAAAGCCGCGGTACCGCCTCAACGACGCGGCGGCGGATATCGGCCCGGTAATCGGGATGGTAATCCTGGCGTAGAATCGTCGCCAGCCGCAACGTTGCTTCCGGCTGCAACTGGACCAGCCGGGGCAAAGCTTCGGCCACCCGGCGCTTGACCTCCCACTGCTCGCCCCGGGCTGCCTCGGCCAGCGAGTCGAACAGGGCATCGAGCGGGTGTTCCTCGCCGCGGGCCAGAATCTCACCCAACAAATCGTCGATCAAGCCCTCTTCCGGCGTCAGCGAAACGGTTGGCGGCTGGGGCAACTGCAAGGTCGCCGCTTTGGCTGCTTTGGGCGGAAGGGGACCGGCCCCCAGACTCATCCGAGTCCCGTCGATCATCAGCACGATGCCGTCCACCAGTGTGCGCAGAGCCGCCGGTGAAACACCCGGCGACTCGGCCAGTTGGTGTAGCGCTTCGACCACCCGCTGGACCTGTGGCTCTTGCGGCCGAATGGCCGGCAGCCCGGCCGCCTCCAACAGCCGATTCGTCTCCTCGACATTCAGGTTGAGGGCGCGGGCAATCGCCATCAGCTTGTCATAGGCCGGATTCTGGCGCACGCCCCGCAGAATGTGGGCCACGTACGACTTGCTCATCGGCGTGTAATGCTGCGCCGCCTGGGTCAGATCGCTGACGCTCTGATAAGCCGACCGTTCCAGGTATTCTTTTAACAAAGCCGCCAGTTGGCTCACCGACTCATCCTCTCAGCGTGGTAACTACAGTGACCGGCGCTTGAACGCTTCAACTCAATATCCCTCTTTATAGCCAAAAGTGCCGGTTACTCTTGCCATCTACGCGAGACATCATAGTTGAAAAGAAGCACCCTGTCAACAATATTGCTATCGTTTGGCTACTGTAGTAGCCAAATATTTCTGGCAGATACTCAATTATAGCCTAAATTACCCTAAAATTCAACCAAAATGGCTATTTTTCACCTTATAGCCTTTGACAATGGGTCAAAATTCGTGTATTATGGAGGTGTTCGTTAGTAGTCACGGCTACTACAGTAGCCATCCTAACGACAGGCGACTCGCTAAAACTAAATTTTGGAACACCCAAATAAGTTGATGTCCCGTACTTGACACGATCTATAAATGCATGATAAAATGTCCCGTACAGGACACTCGAATCGGGTAGGCTCACTTGAAGATGTCATCGCAGCGCAAGAGGCCGCTGAAATCTTGGGCCTCAGCAAGCGACAAGTGATCCGCCTGGCTGAAAGTGGTCAAATTGAGGGCAAGTTGTTGGGCAAACAGTGGGCCATTAGCAAATCGAGTGTCTTGAACTTAAAAACGCAACGTGAGGCTCATCAAGGCGATGAGTAATAATTAGAGGGATAGATACGATAAAAAAGACCGCCGCCGGTATAAGGTTGGCGCCCGGTTCCGGCGGCGGCCCCCACACGACACCAGGAGGTATCATGCGTATTTCTATTTTACCACAGATTACCCTTTTGAGGCAACCGGCCCCGGCCGCCCCGTCCCCATTAGCTCGACCAACGCTCTGGAAAACGCCTCTACCTCTGAGTTGGGGTGCGGGTCAGCCCCTTTCTCCGGCTGAAACGGCCCGTTCCAGGAGGTGAGCCATGCGCCAGGCAACGCGCGGACAACTCACCCTTACTCTGAACGGTCGCAACGGCTGCGATCCAGCTTTGCATCTGGCGCTCGATGAAATCTGCCGCCGCTTTGGCCCGGGCGCGGTCGTAAAATTGGGCCAGGCCGCGCCGCTCCGACCAGAGACGATTCCAACCGGTTTCCCCAGCCTGGACCTGGCCCTCGGCGTCGGCGGCCTGCCCCGCGGCCGCATCATCGACATCTACGGCCCTGAAGGTTCCGGCAAAACCACCCTCTGCCTGCACGTCATTGCTCAAGCGCAGGCACACCCTCCCTCCCCTGATAGGGGGGGAGTTGGAGGGGGGTGCGCCTTCATCGATACCGAACATGCCCTCGACCCTGGCCACGCCGTCAACTGCGGCGTAGATTTGAATCGTCTCTACCTGGCCCAGCCGGCCACCGCCGAGGAAGCCCTGGAAATTGCCGAGGCCCTGGTGCGGGCCGGCGTCGAGGTAGTCGTCATTGACAGCGCCGCCGCTTTGCTGCCCCGGGCCGAGCTGGAAGGGGAGATGGGCGACAACCACGCCGGCTTGCAGGCCCGGCTGATGAGCCAGGCTCTGCGCAAGCTGGCGGGTCCAATCCGGCAACACCACGCTCTGTTGATCTTTACCAACCAACTGCGCTGCCAACCGGATATCCTGTTCGGCCCCCAAGGGTCGCAGCAGCCCACCGGTGGCCTGGCTCTCCGTTTTCACGCCTCGGTCAGCATCGATCTGCGCCGGGTGCAGGCCATCAAATCGGGCGGCCAGGTCATCGGCGTGCGCATCCGGGCTACGATCAAAAAGAACAAAGTGGCCCCCCCATTCAAATCGACCGAATTTGATCTTTTTTATGAGGAGACTGAAGATTGGGGGATTGGAGATTCCCGGCCAACAGTATCCTAATCTCCCAATTCCTTAACATCACGAGGTGCAGCATGATCACAAAATCGACTCTATCAACCCGGCCCAGCCGGCGGCTCACCACCGACAACCTGATCGACCTGAGTACCACCGCTGCCGCCGGGCTGGGCGTGCTGTTTGTTACTGTGGCCGGGATCGTCCTCAGCTATGATGCCCTGTGGGAGCTGGCCCAGGCGGCCGGGTCGATCAACCCGGTGCTGACCTGGCTGTGGCCCCTGACCCTGGATGCCCTGGCCGTAGTCGCCTCACTAAACGTGCTTTGGGCCGAGCTGCGCCAGGAGCGAGACCGGTATGCCTGGGCTTTGGTGATTGCTTTCACCCTGTTGTCGGTGCTTTTCAACGCCGCCCATGCCAACCTCGACCGGTTGCTGGCACTGCACTCCCTGGCCCCGGCGCTCGTATCAGCCTTTGTCGGCATCCTGCCGCCCATCGCTGCCGCATTTGCCCTGCACCTGCTGGTCCGCCTGCTGCGGCGGGTGCTGGAGCGAGTCAGACTCATAACCGGTCTGGCCGAGCTGACCGCCCGGCGGAACCAACTGGAACAGCAGCACGCACGGCACAGCGCGCTGGTCGAAGATTTGACCGGCCAGGCCGATCGCCTGCAAGCGGAACTGGCCGCCTTGCGCCAGGAAAAACGGGATTTAACTCAATTGAAACGGCCGGTCGGCGCGGCCACCAGCCCGGCCATCGAGGCCCAGGCCCGGGCCATTTTGGCGGAACGGTACGCCGCCGGTCAGGAACTCAGCGGGGCTGAGTTGGGCCGTCGGCTAGGCCGGTCAGACAGCCTGGGCCGCCGGCTGAAGCGGAAGTTGTGGCCCGAAATTGTGACCGCAACTAGCCGAACCAATCATCAATCGGTTCCGCGGGATGTGGCCAGGTCACCAATCGGAGCGCAACCGGCATCGGCGAGCCTGGTCGAGCCGGTCAACCGCTCCCAAAACGGTCACCGGCCCGGCCTGACTGTGGAGTAGGAAACCTACCCGGCCTACTCTACCGCCCCGCCCCCGGCAAATATCGGTTGATTCCGGCCAATGGGAGGGTCGAGTAGGGAGTAGCCCATGAACCAGCGAGTCTACCTGCAAGCCATCGCTTATGTTCTGCGCCATAGCGACGCCAGCCAACGGCGGCCGCCCTTTGGTCGCCGGGTCAGGTTGGCCGGGGGGGTGCCGTTTCGCTTTCTGGGGCCGCCCGTGGTCGGGCCACAGTGCGTGACCGTGACGCTCCAGATTCGGGATGAGGACCTCAAGACGGTATTGGGGTTAAGCGACCGCCTGGCGCTGGCTGCCGGTTCCCAATTTGCCCGGATTTACCGGGACCTGGCCGTGGTGCGGGTGGAATTCACCCTGCCCAAGTCCCAATGGCAGGAGGTCATCCTGTCGAAACTGAATCACCGGCCCGGCCTGGCCACCATCGGCCAGAAGGCGCTGGGGCCGCCGGCCCGGGTTGATTGGTCGACGCCGCACAAGGCCATTTTTGGCTCAACTCGTTCCGGCAAGACCACCTGCCTGGCCGATCTGATTATCAGCCTGGCCCGCACCCACCAGCCGGACGACTACCAGTTTCTGATCCTCAATCCCAAGAACGATCCGGCCCTGCGCCCTTTCAACCGGCTGATTCACCTGGCTGCGCCGGTCGCCGCCAGCTACGACGAATGCGCCGACCTGCTGCGTTTCGCCCTGGCCGAGATGGAATGTCGCCGGCAGGACAACTGGTTGACCCGGCGGCGGCTGGTGGTGATCATTGATGAGATTGCTCAACTCACCCAGGTCAACCCGGAGACCGGCCCGATGATGACCCAGCTCAGCCAGTTAGCCGGCGGCCTGAACATTAATCTGGTGGTTGCCTCGCAGGCGGCCAATCCCAGCGTCTTTGGGGGAACCGGCTCGCTGGCCAAAGCCAACTTTGGCAGCCGGATCGTTTTTCAGTTGCCCCGCGAACAGGCTTACCTGGCCACCGGCGTGGAGGGGCAATTTACGGACAAGCTGGGCGGCAACGGTGATGGGCTGGCCGTCAGCAATGGTCGAGTTACCCGTTTCCGGGCGGCCTGGCCCACGGAAGCCGATTACCTGGCCCTGCCGCAAACCGAGCTTGAACCGGCGCCGCCCCCGCCCGAACAACTCGCCGGCGACGCGGCCTTTGACTCATCGAACCAGGGTTGGCAGATCGACCCGGACCGGCTGGCTTACGCCCTGGTCATCAAAAGCAGCGCCACGGCCATCCGCGAGCAATTCGGCGGCGGTACGACTGGGGCTATGCGAGTAAGAGATTATGCCACCCTGCTCAAGCAGCGGATTAAGTATTGGCGGCGGCTCAAAGCGCAGGAGATGCGAGCATGAGAACTTTTATGGGCGTAGGAGGACTGGCTTTTGGCCTGGCTGTGGGCGGCGGTCTGGTTTACGCGCTTTACAGCAGCGAAAGCGCCCGGCTATTGAGCATGTTTTTGTTGGGGGCCTTCCTGTTTGGCAGCGCCGTCCTGCTGACGGCCTTATTGGTCAACCGGCAATGGACCAAAGCTTTGGGCCAGAGCCGCACCAGCCACCACCACCGCTACCAGCTTCAGCCCACTGTTCTATCGGGCTGGGAAACCACCCCCAGGGGCAGCCAGCAATCGCAGGATTTGCTCCCCCCCCTGGCCCACAACGGCGGGTTGTGGGATTCGGTAGCTATGCCGGAAGACGTTGATGATGAGGTAGTGGCTTGAAATTTTTAAGTGACCGGCGCTCTGAAAGCGCCAGTCACCCTTTCTGATCAAAATTCTGGACGCGTCTGCAAGAACGGGGGTTGTTGACTCACTATCTATCCTGCACTATAATGTAAGATGGATGGATCGCAAGATATAGTGGTTTATCAGCCATTCACACCCTAAATATAGGGCCTGTGGCTCGACAGCCAATTGGGCCGCAGCGGCTTGCTGAGTCCAGCAATGAGTAGAGGCGCAGCCAACGTCTCTATAACGCAAAAAGGAGTTGCTGCCAACAACTCCTTTGCGATGTCTTGCCGATAATTGAGATGAACGGTGGGAGTGCCAGTCCCGCCGATGCAGTAGCCCCTTCATCTGGGGAAGGGGAAGGTGCGCCCTGGCGCTTTTTCCTACACATTTGTAATGATAACAAAAAGCGTATCTTTTGTCAAGCAGGATTCCATAATTTAGTGATGAAGTGACCGGCACTTAAACATTCCAGTTAAACACTCGTCTTGAAGACTGTTTCTTCATTTTAACGAAAAGTACCGGTGACTTTTACACCTGACCGGCAGCCTGAGGGCGGTCAAATCGATCAATGACCAACCATCACCGCCAGACCATCGCCATCCAAGAAGCCTACGCCAATCTCTACAACGAGATTGTCAAACCCG